>NZ_JBHWFB010000004.1:0-528916 GCF_042733915.1 Nocardia sp. NPDC059691
CGGACCGGTGATCAGGCCCAAACCTATGCTCAGCAGTGGTGGGACAAGGGCGATGACACCAGTAACAACAAAGGTTTCGTCGCCGAGATGCGTGCACTCGCCGGCCAGGTCCCCGAATTCGTCGACCCGAATACCGCGGCACCCGCCACCACTGGTGGAACAGGCGGTAGCGGGGGAACCGGAGACAACAACAACGGCAACAACAACGGCAGCGGCAACAACAGCGGCGCAGGCAACAACAGCGGCAAATCCAACGCAAACGGAAGCTCTCCCCAGCCCAGCAGCGACGGCGCCAACCCTCCCACCAGCGGCCTTCCCCCTTCACCCGCCAAAAGCGGCTTGGACTCCACGGGCAACCAACCGACGCCGACCGGGTCGACCGGTCCGACCAACTCGACCAGCCCGCTCGGCAGTTCGGGGCCGTTGTCCAAGCTCGCGGACATGCTGGCTCAGCTGAATTCAGGTCCCATGTTCAG
This sequence comes from Nocardia sp. NPDC059691, assembly GCF_042733915.1. Lineage (NCBI taxonomy): Bacteria > Bacillati > Actinomycetota > Actinomycetes > Mycobacteriales > Nocardiaceae > Nocardia > Nocardia sp. NPDC059691. Next base: position 477 of record NZ_JBHWFB010000004.1, read on the forward strand.
TGGTTCCCCCAGCCCGTTCGGCCCGTCCGGCCCGTGGGGCGCGTCCGGCCCATGGGGCGCGGCGGGTCCGTCCGGGTCGATCACTCCGGCGGGCCTCGGCGGCGGATCGGCCGGCGGCGGAGCCGGGATCGCCAGTCCGGTGGACGACAAACTGTTCCCTCGCGCCGGCGCCCCCGGGACCGGTACCCCCACCGACACCGGCCGCGCTGGACTCCCGGCCACCGCAACCCAAACCAACGCCGCCTATCCGATGGGGATGGGCGGCTACCCACTGGGCGGAGGTATGGGCGGCGGCATGGGCGGACAAGGTCAGCAACAACAGCAGGAGCGCAAACGTGCCGCCTACCTGGACGGTCCCGAGCACCTCGAGGAAGCCGTCGGCGACGATCCACTGTCGGTCCGGCCCATCATCGATCGTTGAGACAGGTGCCCGGCCATGCGCTTTCATATCGTGAACTTTCCCAATACCGAGACCACCCGGCACTATCAGCCGTGCGCGTACACGCAGAAGAATCGGCGCTTCGCCTCGATGATGACCGAGCTCGGTCACGAGGTATTCCTGTACGGCGGCGAGGAGAACGACGCGGCGTGCGCGGAATTCGTCCCGATCGTCACCAGAGCCGAGCAATCCGAGTGGTTCGGCGGTGCCGATCTCTATAAGGACCCCATCAATCTCACATGGAGTCCCCATGATGTGCATTGGCAGATCTCCAACGAGCGCGCGGTCGCCGAGATCGCCCGGCGGAAGGGCAAGCGCGACTTCATCGGAATTCTCGGTGGCACTTGTCAAAAGCCCATCGCGGATACCTTCCCCGAGCTGATGACCGTCGAATTCGGCATCGGCTACAGCGGGGTGTTCGCTAACTACCGGGTGTTCGAGAGCTACGCCTGGATGCATGCTGTCTACGGCTCGTATGCGAGTGTTCCCGGCGTCATGAGCGCCCGCGGCCAGTTCTACGACGCCGTGATCCCGAACTACTATGACGTGGCGGATTTCCCGTTCTCCGAGGACAAGGACGGCTACTTCCTGTTCATCGGCAGGATGGTCGAGGCCAAAGGCATTCAGATCGCGATCGACACCTGCACGCGGCTCGGCGTGAATCTGATCGTCGCCGGCGCGGGGGAAGTCCCCGAGGCCGACTGCGTCGAATACGTCGGTGTAGTCGACTCGACGCGCCGCGGCGAGTTGATGAGCCGGGCTCGTGCGGTTTTCGTGCCGACGCTCTATCTCGAACCTTTCGGTGGCGTCCACGCCGAGGCGATGCTGTGCGGGACTCCGGTGATCACCACCGATTGGGGTGTGTTCACCGAAACCGTGCAGCACGGCGTACAGGGTTTTCGCTGCCGGACGCTGCGCGAGTTCTGCGATGCCGCTGACGCCGTCCACAAACTCGACTATCGCGGAATCCGTGATTACGCGATCTCGAAATTTTCCACCGACGTCGTCGCCCCACAGTACGAGGCGTACTTCGAACGCCTACTCACGCTGTGGGGCGATGGCTGGTACGCGACATAGGAGGTCAGTGTGACGGGACGCTGGCGCGGGCGCACACGAGGCCTACCGTGCTGACGGAATCGGGGCGCCGGAACCTGGTCGTACTGAGGGCGGGCGACGAATCACTGCATGAGCAGTGGCTGGCCGGGTCGCATCCACGTACCTGGGATCTGGTGGTGAGCTATTTCGGTGACGACCCGGACCGCTACCGGGTGGCGGACGTGGCCAGGATCGACCGTAAAGGCCCGAAATGGCCTGCCCTGCATCAAGTCCTGACGACCGATTTGGCTGCGGTGCTCGATCGATACGATTACGTCTGGCTCCCCGACGACGACCTGGCCGCCGACACCTCCAGCATCAACGAGCTGTTCCGCTACGCCGCGCAGCACCGGCTCGCACTGACCCAACCCGCGCTCACCGAGGACAGCTACTACTCCCACGAGATCACGCTCGTCGATCGACGATTCAACCTCCGGCACACGAACTTCGTCGAAATCATGGCACCCTGTTTCAGCCGGGAATTCCTGCGCCGTTGCCTGCCGACCTTCGACGCCACCCAGACCGGCTGGGGTCTGGACTTCCACTGGCCGCGATTCATCACCGACTCCACATCGATCGCCATCGTCGACGCCGTAACGGTCCGGCACACCCGACCGGTCGGCGGGCCGAATTACGCCGCGGCCCGGGCGAGTGGGATCGACACGTGGGCGGAGTATTGCGAATACCTGGTCACGCACGAAATCAGCGACTTGACGCCACGCGTGCACCGCGGCGTCGGAGCACCCAACCGGCCCGCGGAAACCCTCGAACCCACCGCGATCTGCGTGACCATCGACCGGTGGCGCCCCGAGCTGGCCGACTGGTTCGACTTCCACTCCGCGCAAGCGGAATTGACCATCATCTATACGGATGACCCCGATGTCCGGGCCGCGCTGTGCGCAGTGCGCGGTGAGCGGCCCGTCATCCTTCGCGACCACGCGACACCCAACGATGACACGGTTGCTCACGAGGTAGCCAACATCGCCGACGCCGCCGCAACGGCCGAGGCGGCGGGTATGCAATGGCTGCTACCACTCGGCCCAGACGAGGTCTTCTATGACGACGGTCGCCGCCGCTGGCAGATTCCCGGCGTCGGGCAGGTGACATTCATCGGACACGAAGCCGTCCCTTCCCTCGTGCCGGTGACCGATCCCATCCACGAGTGCACCGTGTTCCGGATCAGCGGTCGATCACCCTTTCTCGACACCCCGGCCAACCGCAGCGCGGTCCGTCTCGGCCCCGCTGTCGCGCCGGTGGACGAGTACGGTTTCACCGGATTCGACGGCGTGCACGGCACCGTGACTGCACCGATGATCCTGCACTACCCGTATCCGAGTTTCGAGAGCTGGCTGGCCCGAGCCGAAGAAGTCGCCGAGGTCGGAGGCAGCAAGGCGCGGCACTTCGCCCATCACTCCAGAGACCTGCTCCAGGTGGCCCTCGCCCACGGCGAGCTCTCAGGCGCACGTGCCTGCTTCCAAGCCGGAATCCCGTCCGCCGGCATGGTCGACCGGATGCTCCTGAACGGCGAACTCATGCGCGCCGAGCCGCTACGATTGATGCGCGACCCCCCGGCGCGAGAGCGGCTGCCGTCGGTCGGTGAGGTCGAGGGCAGCGCGCACGAGGTGTCGATGCCGTTGTAGCGGTAGACGTCGTCGAGCGATCCGAATCGGCCGAATATTGCTGACCCTCGATGCGATACCGCGCACCGGGTCGCTCATGGGCAGGAAGGCCAGGGGCGAGGCGGCAACCCGCGGCGCGGTCGCGGCGACAGGCGGCCCGCTCGTCGAGGGCTGGCGCGAGCGGTCCGCCGCCGAACGTGGCGCTGCCGGAACTTGCCGTCCTGAGCGCGGCTGGCCACGGCAATTCTCCGAGATGGAAAGGGATCGGGTCGGCCGGCAAAGTAGTCCGCGCGGCCGCCGTTGACCTTGGAATTCGCCGATCACCGCAGGCAGCGGACCCGCACGCGTTTGCGTGCGTATGTCGGTGCGCAAAGGGTAGGCCGCATATGCACCTACTTCGACGAATGGAGGCGTCATGAGAGACGTCGATGACACTGTTCACGCAGGCCACGGCCGTCGCCTTCGAATTCCCCGTAGCCGAGGAGCCCTCGGCGGGCTCGCGGTGCTACTGCTGGGCTTGTGGGGTGCGCTGATCCCGTTCATCGGACCCTATTTCGGCTTCGCGTTCACTCCGGACGACCCGTGGGTGTGGACGGCGGCGCGCGGGTGGCTCCAGGTATTGCCCGGCGTCGCCGCGATCATCGGTGGATTGCTCATGCTGGCCAGCCGCAACCGGCTCGTGGCGAGCTTCGGCGCGTGGCTGGCAGCGGCGGCGGGCTTGTGGTTCGTCATCGGGCCGATACTGGCGGACACACTGAAAATCGGGGATGTCGGCGAACCCGTCGCCACGTCCGACCTGAAACGGGCCCTGCTGCAACTGGCCTACTTCTATGGTCTCGGAGCGCTGATCCTGTTCTTCGCCGCGACCTCGCTCGGCCGATTGTCCGTACGCAGCGCCCGCGATATCGCCTTCGCGCGACGCGAGGTCGACACCAGAGCCGCCGCCGAGGCCGACAGTCGGCGCCGCGTAGCCGACGCGCCGGGCCCTGCGGAACCCGCCTCCCGTGCCGATGCCACACCGGGGCCGCGACCGAACAAACCCGGGTTGTATCGCAGCTGACCTCACCTCCAACGTTGCCGAGAACGGTGGCCGCCGACGTTCCATCCGGCACGCCGCTACGCAACACTCCTGTCGGCACAATATGGTCGGGTCGCGCGTGTCGCAGGTCCTCCGGTCGAGGAGGTTCCACCTCGACGGTGCAGCGAGCCCTGCGGCGGCGCGGACTGCTGTAGCCACAGGGATTTCGTGCGGATCGTAAGTCGTGGGCGATGCTGCCGCGCAAGGTGTTTTACGATCCACCGACCAGGCGCGACCGGGTCCGGCAGACCGACTTCAGCGAATTCGAAACCACTGGTGGTGGCATCTGGCGGATCTGCGCGGTCATCGACTATGCCACCAAATACTGCCTGGCCATCACCATCACCCCGACCGCCCGCAGCGCGACACCCCTGGCCTGCCTGCAGCTCGCGGTCACCGAGGCCGAGAGTACCCTCGGGCTGCAGGATCTGCGGGCCGATCGTGGACTGGCCGAGGTTATCGGTCCGGCCGGGGAGTTGCTCGGCATGGCACCGATACCGATCGCGGTGGTATCGGACAACGGTCCCTGCTTCCGCGGGGGAGGTGTTCAAGTCCGCGTTCGCCGGGCCGGACCCGCTGCTGCGGCACGTTCGCACCCGGGTCCGATCACCACAGACCAACGGTGTGATCGAGCGGGTCTTCAGCACCTTGAAATACGAGCACCTGTTCCGCGGCGTCATCGCCGACGGTGATGCCTGGAAATGGAGGTCCACCGATTCCGGATCATCTACAACAGGGTCAGGCCGCACCAGGCGCTCGGCGACCGAGTGTCCAGCGCGGCCTTCACCTGCTGCGACCAGTGGAAAAACTCGATAAGCGGCATGTGCGGATGTCTGTGATGCTGCTTTCCTGGACGGAGTGAACGACTTCTCGAAGACTAGAGTCCGATCCATGAAAGACCGACCGGTCCTCGTCGTGGCCCTGATCGGGGGCTTCATCGGCGCAATGCTGTCGAGTCCGTTCGCCGTGTACTTCGGCTTCGGCACTCCTGTACTCGCTACCGTCATTGTCGGCGTGGGAATCTTGCTGGCTGGAGGCATAATGTTCGGCGGCCTCTGCGCTGCACTGGCATGGGCCGTCAGGGCTGATCGGCGTAACGGTGGTTACCGCTGTCGCGGTGAGAGCCGGGCATAGCTTTTAGAAGCTACGGTCTGCCGGCGGTACGCAACAGCCGTAGAGGACGCGGTGATCGGCAATACCGGACGCAGCAGGTGACCTCGACAGCCATGGCATCAACCATGTGACCGGCCAGATCCTGCCAAGACGCCTGGACGGGCCGATCTCACTCGAGGTGCCGGGAGAAGAACCGGTTCCCTTCATCCGCCTCGGACGCCGGGGTGCCGTTGTGCCCGCCCGTATTGGCGTGCAGCGCCTTCTCCTTGGAACCAAAGGCGTCGAACAGGTCCAAAGCCCTCTGCCGGTCGCTTCCTTCGTCGTCCCATTGCAGTAGGACCTGCAACGGGATGGTGATCTGACGGGCCTCGGCGACCATGGTGCGGGGCACGGAAGTCCCGGCGAACAGACGGGCGGCCGCGATGCGCGGCTCGACCGCCGCCAGGCGGATGCCGAAGGCGAACGCCCCTCCCGACAACCCGACCGGTCCGCCGATTTCGGACAGCGCGAGGATGGCGTCCAGGACCGCCCGCCATAGTGGGACCGCCAAGAGGCGGAAGCGGAGGCGGGCGTCCACAGGATGCCTGGGATCTCATCGAGGGCGAATTCGCGCTCGATGACGCCGTCGTCGAGGCGATGTTCGGAAATGAATTGCACGGTAGTGCCTTTCGGGAGCGCTTGAACGGCGCTCCCGGACGACCTATCGCCCGACCGTGACCCCAGAGAGGAGCACCCATGTCGATACTGCGTTCACGGGTACCACCTCCTCGTTCGCTGGCACGGCCTCCGGCAAGTTTGCAATGGTCGCAGAACATCGTCAACGGCTTTTCGTCGTGGCTGCGTGACCGCACACCGAGCTCTATCCGCCGAATCTGGACGCTGGGGGCCTGTCGTGCCTGCGGATCTGCCAGGCCGCCTTGGTCTATGTGAACGTGCTGATGTCCGGGACATCATCGCCGACCCCGACTATCCCGTCGAACTGACCGCAGAGGACGAAACGTGGGCTGGCCCCGCTGTTCTGGTCCCGTGTGCTCGCCTACGGTGAGGTCAAGCTGAACATGAACAGCCGCCTGGCACTTGCCAATCGAGTACTCGTGCGCGCCGGCGCGCGACCTCCATCTCCACGGCGACGTGTGCGTTCGGGCGAAGGCGGAGATCTGGCTGCACTGGGATTCTTCCGGCGAAACCATCACAGTCGGACAGCGGTCCGACGTGCCGATTGGGTCGGCACTATTGCTGAAAGCTCGCGCCATGCCGCCAACGGCAGCGTGGTCGGATCGGTGCCCACAACCTGCAAGCACACGTGGTCAGCCCCTGCCGCCAGGTGCTGACCTATCCGTTCCTCGATCGCGGAAAGATCGCCGTAGGCCATGATCGCATCGACCAGCCGACCGCTGGGTTCGCTGATGTCATCGTCGCCGAAGCCGAGCCTGTGCAGGTTGGCGGCCTGGTGCGGCGCGCCCGACGCATATGCCGCGACATAGGCGCGTGCTACTTCCCGAGCACGGCTGACATCAGTGTCCAGAACCACCGGTTGCTCCACGCCGAGAAATGGCCTGTGCCCCAACACCTCTCTGGCTTTCGCCGTATGCGCTACCGGAACGAAGTACGGGTGCGCACCCCACGTCCGTCGCGCCGCCAGTTCCAGCATCCTCGGCCCGAGGGCACCGATCACCCGCCGTGGCGCCGGATCGGGCACAGGGCCGTGCGCCGGTACCGCGTCCATTGCGTCGAGGTACCCTCCCATCAGCGCCAGGGGTTTACCGCCCGCTGGAATCGTATAGCCGTCAGCCTCGACCGGACGGCCGGCAACACGGTGACCCCCAAGCCCCAGCAGGTAACGGCCCGGGAAGGCCTCGCCGAGCGCACGCTCCGCAGTCGCCATAGCGAGAGGATCTCGCAGCGCGATATTGGCAATACCCGCCGCCACAACGATTCGCTCAGTAGCCGACAGCAGCAGCCACGCCTGTCCGACAGTGTCCCGGCCGAATCCCTCGCCGAACCAGATCGCACCGAAACCCAGTTCTTCGATCTCCGCGGCCGCATCCCGGACCAGCGTTGCCGGCTGCCTGTCGAAGGCCCACGTCCAGAGACCCACAGCGCCCAATTCTCGTTGCGTCATCGCAGCTTCCCATTCGCCCAAAACCGGAGAGCCTCTCCGGTTCGCTCTCAGTAGAATATGGAGAGGCTCTCCGATTCGCAAGGGGTGTGATGAGGTCACACGCACAACGCAACTACAACCGCATACTGGCAGCGGCAGCCGCTGTCTTCGCGGAGTCAGGGCCCGATGCATCGCTCAATGAGGTCGCCCGCCGTGCGGATGTCGGGCCGGGCACTCTGTATCGCCATTTCCCGGATCGGCAATCGTTGCAGCTCGCGGTGTTGCAGGACCGCATCGAAGCTCTCTGCAGATGCGGCGAGGAATTGCTGTCCGCACCGGACGCGCACGCGGCGCTCGGAGAATGGTTGCGGGCACTGCTATTCCACGCTCGCAACGACCGGGGACTCGGTGCGGCCGCACTCACCGGGCCCATCGGTTCGAACTTCGAGTGCCGGGAAGCCATCAGGCGAACAGCGGAGAAGCTGTTGACGCGCGCACAAGGAGCAGGCACCGTGCGAACCGATACCTCCGCGGACGATCTCATCCAACTGGTGGCCGGGATCGGCCTCGCCGCCACGGACAGCCGCGATGCCGGCCAGCCCGATCGGCTACTCGGAATCGCCGTCGACGGACTCATCACCCATTGAACCCGCCTAGTGGATGTGCCCGTCGGCGTGGACTGTACGGGATCGTCAACTGCTCCGCGGCGGAGATGTCGAACAGGGTCAGTTCGCGGAGTTGCCGCGCCGCTGCGGCGCGCTGTTCGGCCCGCTCACGAACCGCGCAGGTCGGCCCGATGCCCTGGGCCACGTGGCGGCGAGCGACGCCGGCGACACCGCGCGCATCGTCGCGCTCGGCCACGAATTCCACCGCGCCGTGAACCTCGTCGCCGACTCGGACCGCTTGGCACGCCTGCTGGCGGGGATCGTGCACCAGCTGCCCAACAGCTTCTACGCCTCGCTGGAATCCGATGCCGCGACCACAGCATCCGGACACGCCGAGCTGGTCGCCGCGCTGGAGCGACGTGATGATCGCAGGGCGCGCGCTCGCCGAAACCCATAGCGCGGATGGCGCCGACTTCGTCGTGGACGCGCTCGATCAACGGGGAATCTGAGCTGAATGACCGTTCTGGTCAATATCATGTTCGGCCACAACGGGATTACAACACAAGGCGAGCCGAATCCGCCTGGACCGAACGCCACTGCTCCGCTCCGCAGGCTGTCCCGAGAGCCACAAGCGATATTCGACCCTTACTGATTCAGTGGTCTGAACCATGCGGCTCGCGAAATCGCGCATTCCGCACTTATCACAACCGAGTTGGGCTACGGTGTGCCGCGCCGAAGGCACGAAGTCACCGGATTCGGTGCCGCGGTGAAGACCGGCGGCGTCCGGGAGGGCGACGCGGTCGCGGTCATCGGCTGCGGCGGCGTCGGACTCAACGCCGTCCAAGGCGCCCGGATCGCCGGCGCCACCACCATCATCGCCATCGACGTCCACAGCGACCGGCTCGCACTGGCCACCGAACTCGGCGCCACCCACACCCTCACCGCAGGACCCGACGTGGTCAAGAAGGTCAAGCAGCTCACCGGACGCCGGGGCGCCGACGTCGTCATCGCAGTAGCGCGCCGACAGGAAACCGTCGATCAAGCCGTCGCCATGGCCCGCCGCGGCGGCACCACAGTCCTCGTCGGCGCGGGACCAGGAGTCGGGGTGGGCGAAGTCTTCAACGACGTCGTCATGTCCGGCAAGACCGTCAAGGGCTGCCTGTGCGGCTCGGCCCACGTCAAACGCGACATCCCCCAGCTCGTCGAGCTCTACCAGCGGGGCGCGCTACTGCTGGACCAGTTGGTCACCGAGACCTTCGATTTCGGCCACATCGGCAAAGCGGTCGAATACTGCGCAGACGAGAACGGCGCCCGAGCGGTCGTCCTATCCTGAGCGCCGACCTGGCTCGGAGCTCCGCGGGCCGAGCTTCGAGTCCAAGGAAAGAATGCCGGGTTCTAGCAGCGGATCCCGGATCACCAAGATTCTTCGTATACGCACTACGCAGATACCCCACCATCCGGCGCAAATCATCGCAATCATGCCGATAGGCATTACAGCTCACACCGACGAGCCAGAAACCTGAAGTCTCAGGCGACCGGGTTACAACCCCGCCGCACTTCTCGAGGCGTCACATTTCCTCTAACCAAGCATGGCGAAAACAAGTCCGAACCCCGTGGGACCGCTCAGTCCCGCCATCTTCAGTCGCGAGCCAGAAACAATCCGGTGCGCCCAACCGCAGCAATCATCGCTCGCCGCACCCAACCAATCATAGCCCTCACCCCGCTGCCGCGTGATACATCTCCCGATGCTCCGCCCACGGACGCGCCCGCTCCTCCGCACTCATCGCCAACAACGCCCGCAACTTCCCCCACGCCACCTCATCGGTCGGCGTATACACCTGCATCCACGCATTCGGCACCGACGGCAACGACATACTCGTCAAAAACATCTCCAACTCCCCCACCGCCAAATTCCGCACCGCCTTCGTCCGACTCACCGGCACCGCCACATCATTCAACGCCCACAACGACGCGAAACTCTCACTCTCCCCACACAACTCCGCAATAAACCCCTCCCACCCCGGATCACCCAGATTCTTCGCATACGCCCCACGCAAATACCCCACCATCCGCCGCAGATCATCCCAATTATGCCGATACGCATTGCAGCACTCCGGAGTCAAAAACACCCGACGCGCCACATTACGCTCCCCCGCCAGAAACCCCGGGCACGACGCCTCATACGAAGAGTTGTGCGCCAACACGTCATACCTGGCACTCAACACCACCCCCGGCAACGGCTCCAAATGATCCGAAATCACCTGCAACTCCTCCGGCAACGCCGACCCCGAATCTACCGAAGGCACCGTCGGCACATCCGCCAACCGATACAAATGCGCCTTCTCCGCCGCATCCAACGACAACGTCCGCGCCATCGCATTTAGAACTTGAACACTGACATTTATTTCGCGACCTTGTTCAAGCCAGGACAACCACGGAAAGAGGTATCAATGAGTTGAGCGGCCGAGACCAACTCGAGCCGATCGAATGTGCAGGTCAGAGCCGATCTCGTTCGATGTCACCCACTCCATCGGGCGTATAGCCCCCTTGGCAGCCTCCTGACCAAGGCGGAGCATATGCGGACACGGACGGTGGCGCCGCACGGGCGCGGCGAGCAATCCGCGTAAAATTCACATTGCTCACAGCCAACCACCGACCCACTCACAAGCGTCCACCCGATTTTCGACAACGGCTAGCTTCTTACCCGACCGACGTGATTCCCTCCAATCGAGAGCCTGTGGCGGCGCTCCACATCGCAGGCTGTTACTCCCTTCGGCCATCTCCGCCCTCACCCTGGGCGATGTAGCCGCTGCCTCCTGCCGCCGCCCCGGCTGTGTTTCACTGATCGGCGCTGACCGCGAAGACCGGAAACCTGTCGTGCCAGGGACGCGGCTGGAACTGCACGCGTACCGGTCGGCGCGGAAGCGAGGGGACTATCCCTTCGATGGATGTGTAGACCCATGGACCTTCATCGAGTTCGACGATGGCGATCGTCAGCGGGACCAGCCCACCCCGTCTATCCGTCGGAGCGCGATCTATCGAGCGCCAAGACACGATCGAACCCACGCCCGACGACGGCATCCACTCGAGATCATCGGATCCGCAGGCTGAACATCCAGCGGTCATCGGCGCGAGCAGCATGTCACAGTCCGCGCAACGGCAAATCATCAACGCGTCACCTACACGACGCGCATCGCGGGCGCTGATGCCGTTCGATGTGTGCCTCGGATTGTGCGCGTGCATACAGGCCTCCGCGGGATGGTGCCGGCTGGTTCCGCTCCAGCGTCTCCGGATCAGGGCGTTGCGGCGACGGTCGATCGACCGGGGGCATACCTATTTCCCGCCCGCGCCGCGAGCTGTCGGGCCGCGATGCGGTGTCCGACAGCGTCGGCGATCCATCTCCTCCACCTGCGCCGTACGATGCACAGCGGCCCTCATATATAATACATAATGCTTCAGGTGCGATACCGAAGAGTCGACTGGGGCTCGCGTCGTGTGCGATCGCCGGGTAGCTCGCTCCCAAGGCTCGGCCTGCCATGCGACGTGCGCTTCCGGTGTTCGACGACCCCTCCCGCGCCGACACGTTGCCCACCTGGCGAAATAGTGTTCCCTGAAAGGAATTCGATGCGACGCTCCGCGTTCTTCGACACCGACTCCGACGACCGGATCCTGTCCCCTCTGCCCACGGCCGGCAGTGGCTGGAACGGCGGTCAGATGCGGGGGGTGGCGGTCAGCGCCGTACTTGCTCGCGGGGTCGAGCGCCGCCTGGCCGACCTCGGTCCAGACCGGCTTCGGCCCGCCCGCTGGACTGTGGACCTCTTCCACCCCGTCGCCATGCGCCCCTGTTCGGTCGAGACCGAGATCGTGCGGGCGGGCAAGCGGCTGCGTCTGGTGGACGCGCACCTCCTCCAGGATGGGCAGCCCGTAGCCGCGGCCAGGGCGCTGTTCCTCGCAGCGGGCTCGAATCCAGCCGGTGACTGCTGGTCGGCGGGCAAGGCACTCCCGCCACCGCCCGCCTCATGGCGACGGAGCGAAGACCGTGCCCGCGTCTATTACAGCGACGACGCCGGCTGGGATGCCGATCCCGCCCAGCACCACAACAGGAGCCGCAACCGCTTGTGGCACGGGCCTATCGACATTGTCACCGGGGAGGAACCGTCACCGTTCCAGTTCGCCTGCGGCGTCGCCGATGTCTCCAACCTCGTCGCCAACCTCGGTACCCATGGGCTCGAGTACATCAACGCCGACGTCACCGTGGCGTTCAGCCGCCTCCCCATCGGCGGCGAAATGGGAATCTCCGCGACGGATCGACAGGAAGACGACGGCATCTCGGTGGGCACTGCCGTGCTCTACGACCGGCTCGGCGCCTTCGGCTCGTCGACCGTCACAGCCATCACCGCGCCCGCCCCCGCCGACCTACAGGTGGCGAGCACCGCGAGCCCCTAGGGCAGGCCACAGCTGCTGCTCGAGGCACGGAGTTATCCTCGGGAAGGACGACCCCACCGCCGGATCGTCCGCGAGTTCGTCCCGAATCGAGGCCGACGATGGGCGATATCCCGCCGACCCAGCGCAGCCCCTCCTCGGGCATCGTCGCGGAGTTGAGCGCCGAAGGCTTCGACGATGCCGAGGAGATCGGCCGCGGGGGCTTCGGCGTGGTGTATCGCTGCACGCAACCCGACCTGGATCGGGTCGTCGCGGTGAAGGTCCTCACCGCGGAACTCGACCCGGACGGACTCCAGCGTTTCGTCCGCGAGCAGCAAGCCATGGGCCGCTTGTCCGGGCACCCCCACATCGTGGCGGTGTTCCAGGTCGGCACCACGCGCGGCGGACACCCCTACCTGGTGATGCCTTACCACGCGCACGGCTCGCTCGAGCAGCGCATCCGGGACGACGGACCGCTCGGGTGGGCCACGGTCCTGCGGCTCGGGGTCAAGATCTCGGGCGCGCTGGAAACCGCGCATCGCGCCGGGATCCTCCATCGCGACGTGAAACCGGGCAACATCTTGCTGACCGAATACGGGGAGCCGGAATTGACGGATTTCGGCATCGCGCGAATACCGGGAGGCTTCCGCACGACCAGCGGAATCATCACCGCCTCCCCGGCGTTCACCGCGCCGGAGGTACTGCGCGGCTCGCCGCCGACGCCGGTCTCGGACGTGTACAGCCTGGGCGCCACTCTGTTCTGCTCCCTCACCGGGCACGTGGCCTACGAACGTCGTGTCGGCGAGCAGGTGATGACGCAGTTCTTCCGGGTCTCCGAGCAGCCCGTCCCGGATTTCGGGGAACGGGATGTGCCAGAAGAGGTGCGTGCGGCCATCGAACACGCGATGGCCACGGAGCCTGCGGACCGGCCCGCGGGCGCGGCGAGCCTCGGCCAGGAACTGCGCCGGGTCCAGGAGCGTACCGGCGGTCCGGTCGATTCCTTGGTTCTGCCGCCCACACACCGGTCGTCGGTCGCGCCCGCTGAGGTGTCGTCCAGTCGGCGGGAAAGAGACGCTGTCCCACCGACTCCCGCGACGAAGTACCGTCCGCCCGGCCTCCCACGGACGCCTCTCCCCAGGAAGTGGCTGCTGGATCAGCTTCGGTCGAACGAACACACCCGGCTCACCTGGATCCACGCGCCGAGCGGATTCGGCAAGACGACGCTGGCCGCGCAATGGCGCGACGAGCTGCTACGTAAGGGCGCGGCGGTAGCCTGGCTCACCGTCGACGAGGACGACAACAATGTCGCCTGGTTCCTCGCACACGTGGTGGAAGCGCTCCGCTCGGCCTATCCTCGGCTCGCCGATGAACTCGCCGATGTTCTCGACGCGCATCCCGACCCCGCCCGCGCGATGCTGACCGCACTCGTTGACGCACTGCACACCCGGCAGGATCGGCTCACCCTGGTGCTCGACGACTGGCAACGGGTGAACGCCCCGGCATCGGTCGCCGCGGTCCGATTCCTCCTCGAACACGGCTGCCATCATCTGCCGATCATGGTGACGAGCACGTCCAGATCCGGATTGCCGTTGAGCAGACTGCGCATGCACGGCGAGCTGGTGGAGATCGACGCGACGGCGTTGCGATTCGATAGCGACGAAGTGCGCGAGTTTCTCACGGAAGCGGGTGGATTGCGGCTGACCCGGGCCGATATCGACACCCTCGCGCGCGTCACCGACGGCTGGATCGCCGCGCTTCAGCTGGCCGTACTGTCGCTGCGCGCAGGCGAGGATCCCGCGCGTCTGCTCGAACGGCTCGCCGAGCACCCCGACATCGGCGAGTTCCTGGCCGAGAACGTGCTCCGCGCGCTCGACCCCGGCACCCTCGAATTCCTCATGCTCACCTCGCTCTGTGAGCGCGTCTGCGGCGACCTCGCCGCCGCGCTCACCGGAAACGATCACGCCCAGGAACTGCTCGAGGACATCGAAGACCGAGGCATGTTCCTGCAGCGGGCCGACCCAGAGAGGCGATGGTTCCGCTATCACCAGCTGTTCGCCGGGTACTTGCGGCGACGGTTGGTCTCCCAGCGTCCGGACGAGATCCCGGCCCTGCGGCTTCGAGCGTCGGCTTGGTTCGCAGAGCACCACCTGCTCAATGAAGCGGTCGATCAGGCGCTCGCGGCCGGGGACGAGGACCGAGCCGCCGACCTCGTCGAGCGAGATGGCCAATACCTGCTGGAGCGATCGCGGATATCGCTGCTGCAGGGCATTCTCGCCAAGCTTCCCGTGCGTGCCAGCCGCGCGCGACCCCGGCTCCAGCTGCTCGCGGCCTGGGTGAACCTCGTCCTGCGCCGACCAGGACCAACCACGGCGGCCCTGGCCCGATTCGATGCCGCCCTCGACGAGGCGGCCCCGCCCCAGAGTGAACGCGCGCAGATGCGGACCGAGGCCGACGTCCTGACGAGCGTCGGCGAGATGTTCGCCGACCGGGTTGCCGACCTGGACCGGCTGATCGGCGACGCGCTGGCGCGGCCGGAGACCTTCTCGCCGTTCGTGGCGGGAGCGGCGGGCAATATCGCCACCTACGCCGCGATCCAGCGCTTCGATTTCGACGCCGCCCGCCGCTGGCAGCAGTGGGCCACCCCGTATCACGAGGCGACCGGTCCGTTTCCCAGGGTCTACGGCTGCTGCTTCGGCGGAATGGCAGCCAGGGAACAGCTCGACCTCCCGGCCGCCGAGGAGATGTTCCGAACAGCGCTCGACACCGCCCGCGCCACCATGGGGAACACCTCGCACGCGGCCCGTCTCGCAAGCGCCCTGCTCGGCGACTTACGTTACGAGACAGGTGATCTCGAGGAAGCCGCCGAGCTGCTCGAAGAGAGCAGGGGGCTGGCGACCGAAGGCGGAGGCGGTGTCGACTTCATGATGGCCACCTACGCGACGGGCGCGCGAGTCCGGGCGCTGCTGGGTGACCAAGACACCGCGCGGGGACTGTTGGACGAGGGCATGGCGCACGCCGAACGCCTGGCACTGCCGCGCCTGGCCGCACGGGTGCGCAATGAGCGGGTCCGACTGGGGTTCGAGCTCGAGCACGGCGAACCGGAGGCGATCCTGCGCCGACGCGCGCCCCAGCGCAGGGACGGGATAGCGACTTTCATCGATGAATGCGACGAAGACTCCGCCATCCGGCTGCTGCTCGCCGACCCGAACGCCGAACGCCGTAGCGAGGCGGTCGAGCGAGCGCGCACCCTCACCTCCGGCATCGACGCGGTGAGCAGACCGCTCGCCGCACTGCGCGCCGGTTTCCTGCTCGGCGTAGCGCTGCGGCTCACCGGCCGGTCCGAGGAAGCGGAGCAGACGCTCGCACCGCTGGCACGGCATTCCGCCCGACTGGGCCTGTCCCGCCTACCCGTCGATTCGGCGGCCGGAACAGCGCCCCGGCCCACCGGCTGAACAGGGCGCCGGCGGTCGTAGTGGCCGGCTATCGCCTCCGCGAGCCGCCACGACCGAGTTCAGAGGGGCGATGTCGACCCACACCGTGTCCAAGTTCTTGCACACTCCCGCCTCGGGACTCCCTTTAGTGTCGAGAGCACTCGTTATTCGGCGAAGCGCCACGAGGACAGGGAGCGAGAGTTGCCGAAGGGCTATCCGGCACAGGCCGGTCTCACCATCGATTATCCGGTGTCCGCGGTGGAGGACACCGCGCAGGCCAGCGGATACTTGCTGGCCGCCGTGCGGGATTGTCTCGAAGTATCGATCTGCCTGCTCGACGGGCCCGCACAGCCCGAGCAGCTCCGCAGGCTCGAAGAGGAGGCTGCGCGGTGGGCATGCGCGGACATCCCGATCGTCACCATCCTGCGCGTCGTCCACGATGGCGTCCGGCTCGGCATCGAACTGGCCGGCGACCGGGCGTCGACCGAGGCCGGCCAGCTCGGCGCCGTCGATACGGACCGGGTGCTGGGGTTGCTCGGCACCGTCACCGCCGCCGTCGCCCGCGGCTACACACGGCAGTTGCACACCGCGGCCCATCAGCACCACACCGCCACGCGCGCCCTTGCCTCCGCACTGCTCGAGGGACAGCCGACCTCGACATTGGCGCGCCACAACGGCATCGAGATCGCCGACGAGTACTGGATCCTGGCCGTCGCCGTCCCCCGTCCCGCCAGCGCCGCAGCCAAGTCACGTGTCCGCACCGAACGTCCACTCCGGCGCATCCGAGCCGAACTCGCCCACCGTTCCCAGGGGGCCGCGCTGTCGATCCTCTCGCCCACCGGCGGCACCATCCTGCTGCCCACCGCACTCGCCGACGACAGCACACTGGACGAGTGGATCGCCGCCATCGCACGCATCGCCGGAGTTCCGGTCACCGCGACGCTCATCCGCGCGGCGACGCCGGATATTCCCTCCTGCGCCGCCCAAGCCCATGAACTGCTCGACTTGGTCCACCGGCTCGGATTGCGAGACGGGCTGCACCGCTTCGCCGATCTGGCACTGGAATACCAGCTCACGCGTCCTGGTCCTGGACTCGAATGGCTCAGCGCCCTGCTCGACCCCCTCGACGAGGAGCCCGAACTGCTCGAGACCCTGCGGTGTCACGTCGCCAACGGTATGAATCGAAGACGAACCGCCCAGATACTGTACCTGCATCCGAACACCGTCGACAACCGGCTCAAACGAATAGCCCAGATCATCGGCTTGGACGCAACCCAGTCATCCGGGCTGTGGTATCTGCGATCGGCTTTGATCGCCCGTAGGCACCGTGCTGCCGCTCCGAAGCGGGTCCGCCGCGAAACGCCCACCGGACCCGAGCTACCGCGACAACTCCGCGAAGTGGCCCTCCGCAAACATTATGCATAATACTTGATACGTAACCTTTCCAATTTTGTGCGCTGAATCCGCTTCAGATGCCCGTCGCCGGGTAGGTCTCATGGGGAGACAGATCCGACTGACAAAGGAGGCGTACCGGCATGACGGACACGACGGCCAAGGCGAAGGACGCACTGACCGATGTCGCCACGAAGGCCATAGGGGCCGTGGCGCCGAAGAAGATCATCGAACCGATGGTCGAACTCTGGGCGCACGGCAAACGGACTCCCGTATATCGGCGTCCTGACGAGGTGGGGTTGGCATACGAGGACGTGTTCTTCCCCGCCATGGACGGCCTGACGTTGGAGGGCTGGTTCATCCCCGCCGACTCCGACCGGTTGATCATCCACAATCACTTCCTGCCGGGCAACCGCTATGGCTACGCGGGCCACCTCGACGGTTTACAGGACTTCGGCGGGTTCGAGGTGAGTTTCTTGCCCGAGTACAAGGCTCTGCACGATGCCGGTTACAACATCCTGTGCTACGACCTCCGTAATCACGGCCTCAGCCCCGACGGCCACGGCCGCACCGTCGGTATCGGCCTGCTCGAATACCGTGATGTGATCGGCTCGATCCGCTACGCGAAGTCCCGGCCCGACACCGCGAACATGACCACCGGATTGCTGAGCGTGTGTCTGGGGGCGGATTCGACCTTCGTGGCGATCGACAAGCATCCCGGCGAATTCACCCACATCAAGGCGATGATCGCGTTGCAACCCATCTCGGCTCGCGCGTTCGTCGAGCGCACTATCGTCGAAGGCGCAGGCATCGACAACGGCGTCGAGCTGTTCGACCAGGCGTTGCACGCCCGTACCGGCTTCCACGTCGACGAGCAATCGCCGATTCCACGCGCCGCGTCGGTGCGTATGCCGACGCTGGTGGCGCAGGTACGGGACGACACGTTGACTTATCCGTCCGATGTGCAGGCGATCTACGACAACATCGCCGCCCGCGACAAGAAACTGCACTGGATCGAAGGGACCGACCAGCGCTTCCGCGGATACAACTATTTCGGCGAGCGCCCCGAAGTGATGCTGGATTGGTTCGACTCGCACATGAAGTAGAAGCACGCCCCCGCAGCACCGGCCGGGTGGTGGCGAACGCTCGCGATCAAGAGCTCTCTTCCTTGGCGTCCTCCACCACCCAGGCAGCGATCTGGGCGCGGGAGGTGAACCCGAGTTTGGTCAGGATGTGCTCGACGTGGCCTTGCGCGGTCCGCTGGGAGATGACCAGTGCGGTGGCGATCTGCCTGTTGGTGAGGCCTCGGGAGACGAGATCGGCGACCTGACGCTCGCGTTTGGTCAATTCCGCGGCTCCCGAGGCGGAGGTCGTGACAGCGGGCTGTTCACCCAGTGCATAAGCCGCTGCGGCGTCCATCTCCATCGCCAACCCCCGCCGACGGGCCGCGTCGAATCGGCGTTCCCCGAGCGCTCGCCGCGTTCGCTGCTCGCATTCGCGGTGGAAGCGCAACATATTCGGGAAGACACTCGTGGCACTGCTTCCGGTCGGCCACACGCTTTCGGCGGCTCCCAGCAGAACGGCCGCGCGCTCCGCGTCGCCCGAATCGACAGTCCACGCCAGTGTCTCGAGGGCGAACGCGGCCACGAAAGGGTTGCCCAGGCGCTGGTTGACGCGCAGCGAGTCCTCCAGCAATGCCCGTGCGCGGTGATGGTCGCCTTCTTGCCAGGCGACGACTGCGAGACCGCGCAATGCGGCCGAGCGATGGAGTAGTTCGCCGGAGGACTCCGTCACGGCGAGGATCTGCCGGTAACAATCTGTTGCCTTGGCGAAGTCGCCGCCCAGCTCGTATGCCCAGCCGAGCAACGCCAGGGCGTGGAGCCGCAGGTTCTCGGTGCTGCCCGGCCCGAGCGACCGCAACGACCGCTCGAAGGCGGACGTCGCGTCGGCGGCGTCGCCCCGGGCGAGTGCGAGTGCCCCCTCGGAATAAGCGATGCGCGCCAGGGTCAACGGGCTCGGCGATCGCTCGGCGAGCACCCGCCCCTCCTCCAACAGAACGGTCGCCGCCTGGAAATCACCTTGTGCAGCGGCCAACTGGCTGTCGGCACGCAGTGCGTTGACGCGATCGGGTACTGATGAGGCGCGTGGGTGGGCCAGGGCTCGGTCCAGCCAGGACCGGCCTTCCCCGTACATGCCGCGGAAGTTCCAGAAATCGAACATCGCCGCGGCCATAGTCATCCCGCCGTCTCCGGCCGCGCCGGTCTCATCGGAGAGAAACGATTCGAGCGCTTCACGCATGTTCGGTTGTTCGCGGTCGAGCCGGGCGACCCAGTCCGGCGCGCGTGCGCCGACCCACTCCGCGTCCCAGTCCAGCGCCAACTGCCGATACCACTGGCGGTGCCTGCGGCGCAGGTTCTCCTCCTCGCCGGACACCTGCAGTTTCTCCCGGCCGTAGTCGCGCAAGGTCTCGAGCATCCGGAAGCGCACGACGGTGTCGAACTCCTCGCGGATCAGGATCGACTTGTCTACCAGGGACGACAGCACGTCCAAGACGGTGTGCGGCGCGAAGTCGAAGCCGCATATCCCCTCGGCGGCGTCGAGTTCACAGGTGCCCGCGAACACCGACAGCCGCGCCCAGAAACGCCGCTCCGCCGCGGTGCACAGCCCGTAGCTCCAGTCGACACACCAGCGCAGCGTCTGCTGCCGGGCCGGTGCGGTGCGGCTGCCCCGGGTGAGAAACGCGTAGCGGTCGTCGAGCCGTTGCAAGATCTGCTGCGGCGACATCGTGCGTATCCGGGCCGCAGCCAACTCGATCGCCAGCGGCAATCCCTCGAGCCGGGCACAGATTGTGGCCACCGCGGTTTTGTTGTCCTCATCGAGTTCGAAGCCGGGCAGCGCCGCGGCGGCGCGATCGGCGAACAACGTCACCGCGTCGAAGCGCGGCAACCCCCGCAGCGACGGTTCCCGGTCCGGATCGGGAACCGTCAGCGGAGACACCCGTAGCACAGCCTCGCCCTCGGCATTCAGCGGCTCGCGGCTGGTCACCAGGATCCGCAGGTCCGGACAGGCGCGCAAGAACGTCTCGGTCAGCTGGGCGACCGCATCCACCAGCTGCTCGCAGTTGTCCAATATCAGGAGCAGCTCCCGCGAACGCAGAGACCCGACAAGCGTCTCGAGCAGCGCCTCCGCCGAATCGTCCCGCACATTCAGGCTCGCCGCCACCACTTCGACCAGCAATCCGGGATCGGAAACGTCGGCTAGTTCGACCGACCACACCCCGTCACGGAAGTCGCGCCGCGCACTCGAGGCGGCGCGCAGGGCCAGCCTCGTCTTTCCGACGCCCCCGCTTCCGGTCAACGTCACCAGCCGCGACGTCGTCAGCAGATTTCGCACCTCGGACACCTCGGTGCGCCGACCGACGAAACTGGTCAACTCCAGCGGCAAGCTGCCTTCGCAGCTTCGCACGCCGGATGTGCTTGCCATGGCGGGTGTACTCACCTCCCGGCGTGTCCGCAGCGGCTTATCGGCCGGAAAACACGACCGCGCGGTCGAACCGATACGTGGAGCGGATACCACCCGCGACCGCGGAACAAACCGTTCGTTCGGTCTACCGGGCCGGCACAAGCACCGCCGCTTCGGCCAGGAAGCACACCGCGCCGCCCGCCCGCTCGCATGGCAGCGATACTCGCGGCGGTGATGAGCGGGCCCGCGGCGCCTCGCTCCGTGTTCCGAGCCGATCAGCTCAGGTGCTTGCGGAAGAACGGCACCAGGTTCTCCAGCGCGACACCGGTCGGGCCCGGCTTGTCGTACAGGTCGTAGTGCGACGCGCCCTCGACCACGACGAGTTGCTTGTCCTTCGACGCGGCGCGACCGTACAGCTCCATGCTGAGCCGCTGCGAACCGAAGGCGCCGACCTTGTCGCCGATCACGACGCACAGCGGCTGGGTCAGGAAGACCTCGACGCGGTCGTACGCATCCCAGTCGGCCAAGGCAGCCTGACGACCGAAGTTGAAGCTGGTCTTACCACCAGGGGCTTGACCGCGATCGGTTTTGTAGTACTCCGTGGCCTCGACGACGTCGACATCCGTGATACCCGCCTGCTTCGCCGCGTCGACCGACGGAGGCAGCAGATCGTTGATCACCTGGGCCTGTCCGCGAGCCTCCGCGGTGCGCTGCGCGGCGATGGCCTCGAGCATGCCCATCGGGTTGTACTCCGAGAAGCCCTCTCGCATCAGCCGGCCGACGTTGCTGCCGACGACGGTGCCCAGTGCCTTGATCCGGCGGTCGATCTTGGTGGCTGCCACGGCGTAACCCGCTCCGCCGCAGATCGCGAGCACACCGATGTTGTCCGCGTCGACGTAGGGCAGGGCGACGAGGTAGTCGATCACAAAGCTGAAGTCGCTGGTCCGGAAACCGGGATCCTCGACCGACCGCGGATCGCCACCGCTTTCACCCTGGAAGCTCGCATCGAAGGCGGCCACCACGAAGCCCGCCTCGGCCAGCGCCTTGCCGTAGACGTTGCCCGAAGTCTGCGCCTTGCAGCTGCCGGTCGGGTGGGCGGAGACGATTGTGGGATACACCTTCGACTCGTCGAAACCCGGTGGGAAGTAGATATCGGTCGCGATGTCCCAGGCCCAGCCCTTGACCGGCACGGTGTTGATGTTTTCTGCCATGATTCCTCTCCTGCTCTCGACGCTACAAAGACGAATCTATGAGCGTTTCCGCAGCTCGGGCAGGGTGGAACGGCGCATAGGAAGAATCCTTCCCAGGTATCGAATGCGCTGATCGCGCCGATCGCCGTGGTGGCGCGGAAACCGCGCCGATGCCCTCACCCGAGCAGCGCCTGCGGGCTGTGACCCAGCCCACCGACTCTGGTTGACAACATAATATATAAAACATAGTGTTCTCGATCACATCGTAGCCAGAAAGGCAGGTCGAACTCGAACAGCAGCAGCGGACCGACATCAGGGGTCCGTTCGCTGAAACATCCACCCGAAAGAACAAGGAAGTTCAGATGAGGATCAGCACCGTCGTCGCCACCACCGTGGCCGCCGCATTCACCGCCGTCGCCGGAAGCGCCGGCGCCACTCCGGACAGCCCGGACGCCGTCGGTTTCACAGCGACCGTCGTGGGCGACCGAAGCGTCATCGAGACCGACGCGGGCTCGCTTGCGGTGGACAACGACATGTTCGAAGTCAAGGCCGCCGACGGAACCGTCCTCGCCGCGACGTCGTTGCGATTCCGGGTCGACGAGTTCGAATTTCCCATCAGCGCGGAGGTCGCCGGTCGCACCGCCACCTTGACACCCCGGTTCGATCTCGAGCACGCGGTGTACGCACCGGTCGCCCTGCCGTACGAGGACAAAGCGCCGTGGAAGAACGAGTACGACCGTGAACAGGCCGCTTGGAGCCGCATGACCAGCACCATCACCATGGGCGCCACGCTCGGCACCCTCATCGGCGGCCTCGGCGGCGGCGCTGTGGGCTGTGTGCTCGGCGGAATCGCCGGCGCGACGATCGCCGCGGCCACGATCGCCGGCCTCTTCGGCCCGTTCATTCCCGCCGCCGCGGTCGGCTGCCTCGGCGGGATCGTCGCCGTCGGCGCGCTGGGCACCATCGCCGGACAATTGTTCGTCACGGCGCCCATCGCCGCCGTCGCCGTCATTCAATATCTGTCTACCGTGAATTCACCGCTGCCGGGGAAGTGATCGGCCCTGCCGAAGCCGGGGGTCGATGCTCCGATCTGGCGGGTGGAGCATCGACCGTCGTGCATTCCTGCCGCCGAACTGCGACAGAGCGTCGAGCACCGACTGCGACGCCGTGCAACGCCCTGCTTCGGCCTGGTGTAGTAGTCGGCGCTGATCACGGAGCGTCGCCATCTTTTCTTCCCGCCACAGTCGGCGCCCAGAAAGCCGCCCGTCTTGAACAGGCATGGGAACGTGGCACCGGCATCAGCTGCTTCGTCAGCGTCGGCAATCAGGCCGCGCTCGGCGGGCCCACCCGAGCACTGCCCACCGAAATCGGTTGCAGGCGAGACCCGATGGATGGCCCGACCCACACTGGCGTCGTCACCGAAGGCCGATCTCGCGACCGGGCCGCTGCGTGTTGTGACGGCGATTCGAGTGCTCGTCCCGGCATGCCGGGCCGGGAACTTCGCCTTCCGGGCCCGCTAACCCGCAGTCGTCAATGAATGTGACACCTTTCACGGCGAATCGGAGACTATCGGCGCGCGCAACCGGGACCAAGTGAATATTTCCGAATTCCGGGTTCGAAAATCGTGAATTGACCGCTGCGGCAGCCGGTGCGAGCATGCGTTTATCAGGTATCACAAGGGGTCACCCGGTTGGCCCGGGCGAATTCTCCGAGGGAGTCATCGATGTTGACACGGGGCGCGGTGCTGCGCGAATCACCGGGAATCTACGAAATCGTCGAAATGGAACTCGACGATCCGCGACGCGGGGAAATCCGGGTCAGGATGGTGGCCAGCGGCCTGTGTCATTCCGACGATCATTTCGCCACCGGCGACCAGACTCCCGGCATACTGCCTATCGCGGGCGGGCACGAGGGCGCCGGCATCGTGGAGGCGGTCGGGCCAGGGACGACCGGCTTCGCCGAGGGCGATCACGTGGTGTTCTCCTTCCTGCCGGTATGCGGCCGCTGCCGGTGGTGCGCGAAAGGGTTACAGAACCTGTGCGACCTCGGCGCGTTCCTGGCCACCGGCGCCCGCTTCGACGACCCGACCTCGTTCCGGCTGTCGCTGGGCGGTGCGCCGGTCGGGCAACTCGCCGGGCTGGGCACGTTCTGCGAGTACGTCACCGTGTCGGTGTCCTCGGCCATCCGCATCGATCCCTCGATCCCCCTGGATGTCGCGGTGCTCGCCGGCTGCGGTGTCGGCACCGGGTGGGGCGCGGCCGTCAACTCCGCGCAGGTGCGCCCGGGAGACGTCACCATCGTGATGGGTGTCGGCGGCATCGGGATCAACGCGGTCCAGGGCGCCGCCCAGGCGGGCGCGAGCGCGGTGATCGCGGTCGACCCCGTCGCTTTCAAGCGCGAGTCGGCGCGGAAACTCGGTGCCACCCATGCTGTCTCCTCCATCGAGGAGGCCGAGGAACTCGCCCGCTCCATGACCAACGGCCAAGGCGCGGACTCGGCGATCGTCAGCGTCGGCGTGACCACCGGCAAGCACATCGGCCAGGCGCTGCAGGCGGTGCGCAAGGCGGGCACCTGCGTCGCCGTCGGCCTTGGCGACACCTTCGTCAAGGACGGCGACATCGACCTGCACCAGCTCATCCTGTTCCAGAAGCGGTTGCAGGGCTCGCTTTTCGGCGCCTGCGCGCCGACCGCCGACATCCCCGCCCAACTGGCGATGTACCAGCAGGGCACCCTGAAACTCGAAGAACTCGTCACCACCCGCTACGCGCTCGAGGACGTCAATCAGGGCTTCGAGGACATGAAGGCGGGCCGTAATCTGCGCGGCATCATCATTCACGAGGGCTGACCGTTACGCACCCTGCGCTCCTCCGGATCGGCCGCCGCATTCGGCTTCGACGCGTTTCATCCGGCCGAGCGACTGCTGACCCAGCGGCTGCTCGTCGTGTGCGGGATCGAGCCGTTCTTCTCCGCACACCCGTGCCCTTGAACGCGATGGCCGGTCCGTTTCGCCGGGTCGGCCATCGCGGCCGCGTGTGGTTACAGATCGTCGGGCGACACAGCCGGTGGGCGGTGGCGCTCGGCCTCGGGGCCGGACGTGATCGGCGCGAAGTTGGCACCCGGCAGGAGCAGGTGGCCCGCGTCGACGGGCAGCGCGACACCGGTGATCTGCTCGGCCAGGTCCGAGAGCAGGAAGACCACCGCGTTGCTCACGGCCTGTGACGGCAGCGCGGTGCGGCCGGCAAGAGGGGCATAGCCGTAGATGGCGTCGAGGGCGATCTTGCGGTCGACCGGTTCACCCGGGGCGACGAACAGCTTGTGGCCCATGGAGTTGTCCCAGATCTTGGTGTCGATCGCGCCCGGGCACACCGTGTTGGCGCGTACGTTGTGCGGGCCGAGCTCCAGGGCGGTGTTCTTGAGCAGGCCGATCACGCCGTGCTTGGCGGCGATGTAGGAGGTGTAGCCGGCCGTCGCCTCGAGGCCACCCACCGACGCGATCGCCACGATGGCTCCGGCCCTGCGCTCGACGAAGTGCGGCGCGACCGCTTTGATCGTGCGGAACACGCCGCCGAGGACGGTGTCGACGACAACCTGGAACTCTTGCTCACCGGTCTGCCAGCCCGCGGGGCCGAGGTCCCAGACACCGGCGTTGGCGACCACACCGTCGATACCGCCGAGGGTGTCCACGGCCTGGGCCACCGCCGAGTCCAGGTCGTCCTGGCTGCGCACGTCCCCGACCACGGTGAGCGCCCGGCGGCCCTGCTCCTCGACGAGTTTCCTGGTCTTGTCCAGATCGTCTTCGGTCGCCAGCGGGTACTTGACACCGGGGACCGGTGCGGCGATGTCGAACAGGACGACGTCGGCGCCCTCACGCGCGGCGGTCACCGCGTGCGAACGGCCCTGTCCGCGTGCGGCTCCGGTGATGAAGACGACTTTGCCGTCGAGTGTTCCCATGACGATTCCTTCGGTTCGATTTCGAGAATTCGCCGCAGGCACGGCGAAAAGATCGGGCAGGCGGTTCCGGACATCGGCGGATTCACGTGAGGCGCGTGCCTGGATTCGACAGTAGAGAGACGTGGGGCACAGCAGTGTCCAACATCTTGGACACTAACGTCGGAGACGGCCGCCACCACTTCATTCGCACCGAAGCGCGTCTTTCCCGATCGCCCATTGGCTTTCGGCGTCGCCGAGGTTACGTTCGTTCTGCCGGGCCACACGATATACCGCAATATGCAGGCGGATCGGGGGCGCGTCGACGACCTCGAGCGTATTCAGGCGATCGCGCCGTCTGCGCGCAGCTCGGCCATGGCCTCGGCACTGAATCCCCAGTCGCCGAGCACCTCGTCGGTCTGCTCGCCCGGCGGCGCGGGTGGGCGCTGGATCGCGCCGGGTGTGCGACTGAATCGGGGGCCCGCGCGGGACGCTCCTGGGTTCACTCGATCCGCAGTGCCCGCATCCGGTTGTAGAGGGTCGACCGGCTGACGCCGATCGCGCGGGCGGCCTGCATCCGGTTCCCGCCCGCCGCCTCGAGCGCGCGGACGATGATCTCGCGCTCGGCGCTGCGCAGCGGGGTCTCCCGCCTGCGGGGAGCCCGGTGTGAGGCGGGCAGGTCGGCGGGGGTGATGTCTCCGGCCGAGCGCCGCTGGGCGACCGCCCGGACGATGCGGTCGAGTTCGGTGAGGTTGCCCGGCCACGGCTGATCCGCCAGCACACGCAAGGTGTCGGGGGCGAGCCGGACCCGGCCCGCTACGGCGGTGGTGTCGAGGATGCGGCGGGCCAGCACCGGGATGTCCTCGCGCCTGCGCCGCAGGGGCAGCAGCTCGCGCCGGCTCGCGCACAGGGCGTCGAGCAGGGTGGGTACCCGCGCGGGCTCCGTGCCGGGCACGCAGGTGAGGACTACCGAGCGTGGTGTCCGGCGCAGCCAGCGTGACAGCAGCGTCGTCACCGGCTCGGACACCAGGTGCGCGTGTTCGACGATGACCGGCGGACCCGCCGATTCGAAAATGCTCGCGGCCTCCGCCGTCCAGGTCCGGGTGCCCTGCACCAGGACATCGGCAGCGTCGAGGATCACAGCGTCCTTCCCGCGCTTCGGTGGTGCGTCCGGACCCGGGCTCACCGATAACGAGGTACGGGAAGGCGACCGTGTCCGTAGCGTTCGCGTGGCCGGAGCGGTCGGCGGGAACGAGGTCGACCAGGACGCCGTCGGCGCCGTCGATGGGCGAACATCGAACCTCGACCGTGCGGCCGGAACTCAGGGTCAACCGGCCGGGTTCGGGGTCGGCGCGGTGCAGTTCGGCGTAGGTGCGCAGGACCGTGTGGTCGGTGGAGTCCAGCAGGCTCAGCGCGGCGGGTGTCGCGAGCACGACCTCTCCGGCCAGGGCGATCACTGCCCGCCCGCGGCGGCGAGACGCGCGCTGGAACGCCTCGAACAACGCCGCCTGCCCGGGCCGGGAGTCGCCGTTCAGCCGCTGTTCGATCTCGCGGACCAGGCGGCGCCCGAGCTGGGGGTAGAGCCGATGGTCGGAATCGGCCGCACCACCCACGTCCAGCACACCTATCACCCGTCCGGTGACCGGGTGCAGAATCGGCTGCCCGTAGCAGGTGAATCCCTGCAGCGCCCGGTTGTAGTGCTCGTCGCCGCGGACGAGCACCGGCACGCGCGCCTCCAGCGGTGTTCCGACCGCGTTGACGCCGACGAGTTCCTCGCTCAGTCGCGCGCCGGGAACGACACCGAGGTCGGTGAGTGGACCCCACAGTCCGGGCTCGGCGCTGCGGACGTCGATCAGCTGGGCCGTGCGGTCCGCAAGCGCCATCACCACGGGCGCCCCGTCCAGATCCGCGATGGCCCGGTCCAGGACCAGGAATGCGGCTCTGGCCAGACTCACCTCCGGATCAGGCGGTGTCCCGACGATGACTGGCACGTCGTCGCGCACGCCGTACAGGCGCGATCGCCGCCACGCAGTCGCGATCGTGTCCGAGAACCGGGAATACTCCGATACACGTGTTGCCACTCGCATACCTCACCGCCTTGTTTCGCGGACCCTGACGGGTGCCGGGTCAGATCGTGGCGTTCTCCGCGAAAACCGGACTGGCCGAGACGAATCCGGTGAATTCCAGTTTCCGGATCTTCCAGGCCCCGTCCTCGACCACGAATTCGAAGTCGTAACCGCCCGAGAGCAATTGGTGACTGCCGTCGGCGGTCAGCCGGAAATAGAAGACATCGGTTTTCGCGGTGGCGCTCCGACCCTGCACCTCGATCACCGGGTTGGTGATGTGATGGTGGCACTGCGGGACCTGCCGCCAGACCTTCTCCACCAGTTCGCGGACACCGTCGATGCCGTGACCTTCGCCCCGGGGCAGCAGATAGTCGGCGTCGGCCGCCCAGATGCTCAGGAAGGTGTCGGGATCCTTCTTGTCGATGCCGTGGCAGTACTTCGCCATCAGCGTCTTGATCTCCTCGATGTCGACCAGCCACTGGGTCCGCGTGGCGAGATCGGGCGCTACGTTCGTCATGCGCTGTCCCTTTCTGGAATCGCCCGTCGCCTAGAAGGTGGCGGTCTCGAAGACCACGAGGCCGTCGCGCACGTGGTCGGTCTCGGTGCCGGAGCGTCCGTTGCCGAGGTCGAAGGCCAAGTAGACGTATTCGCCGACCGCTTCCTTCCGGGTGAAGGTCGGCGTCGCGGCGGTGTCGATGCCCTCCGGGGTGGCCGCCAGGATCGTGGCCAGGAATTCCTTCATCGCGGGCTTGCCGACCAGCGGTGCCGGGGCGAGAGTCGTGATGATCACGGTGTCCTCGGAGTAGTCGGCGGCGATGGTGTCGATGTCCTGGCTGGCCATCGCGGCGATGTGCCGGTCCACGACCGCCATCGATGCTGCGGACACTGCGTCCATGTTTTCGTCCTGTTCTGTTCGATTGTGTGGGTCAGCGGTCGAGCACGGTGACGACCGATTTGGTCTCGAGGTATTCCTCGATGGCGTCGGGCCCGTTCTCCCGACCCCAGCCCGACTGCTTGTAGCCGCCGACGGGCATCTGCACACCGCCCGCGCGGTGGATGTTCACGCCGATCCGGCCGGCCCGCAGCCGCCGGGCCACACGGTGTGCCAGGGCGACGTCGCGAGTCCACACGCTGCCCGCGAGCCCGTATTCGGTGTCGTTGGCGGCGGCGATCGCCGCGTGGAGGTCGGTGAAGGACATCACGGCCAAGACCGGTCCGAAGATCTCCTCACGGACGATCTCCATGTCCGGGGTGACGTCGGCGACGACGGTGGGCGCGTAGTAGAAACCACGCTCGCCCAGCCGTTCTCCGCCGGACACCACCCGAGCCCCGGCGGCGCGCCCCCGCTCGACGAATCCGGCGACGCGTTCGAGCTGCCGGGCCGAGACGAGCGGTCCGAGCACGGCGTCGGGATCGGTGCCGTAACCGACCTTCATGGCCCTGCCCTGTTCGGCGATCGCGGCCACCAGTTCGTCGTGGATCGACTCGTGCGCGAAGAGCCGCGTGCCCGACGTGCAGATCTGTCCGGAGTTCCAGAAGATACCGAGCGCGATACCGGCTGCCGCGGCGGCGATGTCGGCGTCGGGCAGCACGATCACCGGGGACTTGCCCCCGAGTTCGAGCGATACCCGCTTCAGGTTTCCGGTCGCGGCGGCGACGATCTTGCGACCCACCGCGGTCGAACCGGTGAAGCTGATCTTGTCGACCGCGGGGTGCTCGGCCAGCGCCGCCCCCGTGGGACCGAACCCGGTGACGACGTTGACCACTCCGGCGGGCACCCCGGCCTCCAGCAGCAGCGCGGCCAGCGCGAGGGCACTGAGCGGCGCTTCCTCCGACGGCTTGAGCACACAGGTGCAACCCGCCGCCAGCGCGGGCGCGATCTTCATGGACATGGCGATGAGCGGCGCGTTCCACGGCACGATCATCGCCACCACGCCGACCGGTTCCTTGTAGGTGGCGCCGAGCATCCGCCGTTCGGCCGGACCGAGATCGGTGGTGCTGCCGTGGATCTTGTCGGCCCAGCCGGCGTAGTACCGGAACTGGTTGACCGCCTCGGCCACCATGAGCGCCGCCTGCGAGACCGGCATGCCGACATCGCGGCTCTCCAGCCGGGCGAACTCCTCCGCACGGGCGGCCAGCAGATCGGCCGCCCGCCAGAGCACCACGCCCCGCTGGGCGCCCGACAGTCCCAGCCAGCGCTCGTCGTCGAATGCCTGCCGCGCGGCCAGGACCGCGCTGTCGACGTCGGCGGACGAGGCGTCGGCGATCTGTCCGATCACCTCTTCGGTACCCGGATCGAGCACCTTGAACACGCCACCCCCGGCGGCGGGGACCCACTCACCATCGATGAGCAGCCGCCCCACCACCGCCTCCACGGAGGTCACCGCGACACTCACGCGTGCTCGTGGATGTAGGGAACCGGATGCGGGATCTTGGTGCCCGCGGGCGGGCTCTGCACCGCGTCCGGATCACCGGCGACCAGTTCGACCAGGTAGCCGTCCGGGTCGGCGACCATGGCCAGGCTGACCGGCCCGAAGTCGGTCGGTTCCACCTTCATCCGATAGCCCGCGGCCTTGATCTCCGCCGCAGCGGTGTGCACGTCCTCGACGACCAGTACCAGCGGCGCGTAGCCGGGAACCGGTGCGGGAGCGGGCATGATGTCACCGTTGAGCAGCACCAGGGTGCGCACGCCCGCAGAGTCCTCCAGCATCACCTCGGTGATCTCGGGGTCAACGAATTCGAGGACGGCACCGGGCTTCTGATCGAACAGTGCGTAGAACGCCAGGGACCGTTCCAGGTCGCGGACGATCAGCTTGAAGTTGGTGAACTCACCTTTGATCATCGATCTTCTCCGAGTACTTCGTTATGCGAGAGAGGGTGTGCGAGGGCACTATTCGGCCGAGCGCGGGGTGCCGAGGACCAGGCCGTAGGCGCGGCGGCTCACATCACCGGACAGGTCGATGGTGACGCCCTTGTCCTGAGTGAACTCGTCGAGCGCGTCCGGGCCGAGCTCACGACCGGTGCCGGACTGCTTGAAGCCGCCGAACGGCAGGTACTGGGAGATGTTGTGGAAGTCGTTGATCCACACCGAACCCGCCTCGAGCTGCCGGGCGACCTCGAGCGCGCGCTGGTTGTCGCGGCTCCACACGGCCGCGGACAGGCCGTATTCGGTGTCGTTGGCGATCTTGATCGCCTCGTCCTCGGACTCGTATTTCAGCACCGCCAGCACCGGGCCGAAGATCTCCTCGCGCGCGATGGTCATGTCGTTGGTGACGTTGGTGAACACGGTCGGCTCGACCCAGTAGCCACGCTCGAACTCCGGACCGGTCGGCACGCCGCCGCCGATGACGACGGTCGCGCCCTCGGCCTTGCCCTTCTCGATGTAGCCGAGAATGCGCTCCTGCTGGGTCTTGTTCATGACCGCGCCGATGTCGGTGGCCGGGTCGAGCGGATTGCCCTGCTTGAGGGTCTGCAGCCGCTTCACCAGCCGGGCAACGAACTCGTCGTGGATGGACGACGGCAGCAGCAGCCGGGTGCCGGACTCGCAGGCCTGGCCGGCGTGCAGCAGGAAGGCGTAGATCGAACCGTCCACGGCCGCATCCAGATCGGCGTCGTCCAGGACGATGTTCGGGCCCTTGCCGCCGAGCTCGAGCAGTACCTTCTTGACCGTGCCCGCCGCGTCGGCCATCACCTGACGGCCGGTCGCGGTGGAACCGGTGAACGACACCAGCCGCACATCCGGGTGCTTCACCAGGCGGCCGCCGATGTTCGGGCCGTCGCCGACAACGACGTTGAAGGCGCCGTCGGGCAGCCCGGCGTCACGGAGCAGCGCGCCGAGTTCCAGGGCGAAGATGGGGGTCTTCTCGTCGGTCTTGAGGACGACGGTGTTGCCCGCGGCCAGCGCCGGGATCGACTTCCACACCGCGATGACGGCCGGGAAGTTCCACGGGACGATGCCCGCGCACACACCGACCGGCTCCTTGCGGATGAAACTCGCCGAGAGCACCTGGCCGGTCACCGGGCCGGAACGCTCCCATTCGTAGGTGCGGGTCAGTTCGGCGTAGTGGCCCAGGTGCATCAGCGGGAAGCCGACCCCGATCGCGCCGGCCAGCCGCACCGGCATACCGGTCTCCCGGGCGCTCAGGGCAGCGAGCTCCTCCATGCGCACGCTCAGCGCCGCGATCACCCGGTCGATGACCGCCGCGCGCTCGGCGGGCGGGGTGTTGCGCCACACGCCGGACTCGTGCGTCCGCTTGGCGGCCGCGACCGCCGCGTCGACCTGTTCGGGAGCGGCGACAGCCACCGTCACCACGGTCTCCCCGGTCGCCGGATTCACCACCGGAATGCTGGTGTCGGTATCGACCCACGCACCGTCGATGAACAACCGGTAATGCGGCACACCGTCACGGTCGACAGCGGGAGTTTCGGGCAGAACGGCAGTCATTTTTTCACCTCGATATTTCTCGGGAATTCGCCGTGACAACGGCGAGGGCGGGGGAATGGAATGTGGCCAGTCTTCGACAGTAGAGAGACCCAGACCACAGGAGTGTCCAAATTTCGGACACTTCCATCGGACACGTCAGCGGCCCGAGACAAGCAATGACGCGGCCGAGAACAGCAGTCCGGTTCCGAGCGGCGTCGACCCGTCCGGAGTCAGGACACCGTCGGGCGCGATGCGGCAGCTGCGCAGGGTCACCGCCGGGATCGGCTCGGCGCCGAACAGGTCGACGGCGTAGAGCCTGCGCCCGTCGCCGGAGACGAGCACCTGACCGGGCATCGTCCCGGCCGCACCGCCGACATACGGCGAACCGGGCAGGGTTCGCAGCGCGCCGCCGGGCAGGACCTCGAAGCCACTGACATCGTTGGTCATGGCATTGGGTGTGTAGAGGTAGTGGCCGTCGGGGCTGAGTCCGATCCCCCGCCGGACAGCGTGCCTGCCGGCCCGATACCGACGGCCTCACCGCCCGGCGACGGTGCACCGTCGGGTCCGATCGAGTAGGCCCGCAAGTGCGCGCCACCGTCGGTGCTCGGACCCGTCGTCAGCACCAGATGCTTGCCATCGGGTGAGAGGTTCATGCCCAACGGCGCCTCCGGCACCGGTACGGGCGATCCGGGCACCGGGGTCAGGGCACCGTCGCCACCGATCGCGTAGGCGCGGATCGCGGCGACCGGGGTCACCGTGATCACGTACAGGAACCGGTGATCGGCGGAACTCTTCACCGACAGCGTCTGGAACGCCTCCGACCGGGAACAATCACAACTCGCCGGTGACCGCGGTCACTTCAACTCCGGCGAATCGGCGCTTGACGACTCGTCACTGGGTTCCGTTCCGGAAAGGAATTACGCTCGATACAGCATGATTCGAAAAGGATGTATTCATGACCGGACCGCTCGACGGCGTGCGTATTCTCGACCTGACCTCCAATTTCATGGGCCCGTTCGCGACATTATTGCTCGCCGACATGGGTGCCGATGTGGTGAAGGTCGAATCCACCGCGGGCGACACCACCCGGGGAGTGGGTCCGCGGCGCAACCCCGGCATGGGCGCGATCTTCCTGCACCTCAACCGTAACAAGCGCAGTCTGGTGCTCGACCTGAAATCGGAGCAGGGCAATGCGGCACTCCAGCGGATGCTCGGCTCGGCCGATGTCCTGCTCTACAGCCTGCGTCCCAAGAGCATGGCGCGCCTCGGCCTGGCCTACGAGCGGGTCCATGAGCGCAATCCGCGGCTGATCTACTGCGGCGCTTTCGGTTTCGGCCAGAACGGCCCGTATGCCGACCGCCCCGCCTACGACGACCTGATCCAGGCGGCGGTCGGCATGCCCGTCCTGCAGAGCCGCAAATCGGGGCCGCCCACCTATATCGCCACCGCCATCGCCGACCGGGTGGTGGGCATGGCGGCCGCCAACGCCATCACCACCGCGCTGTATCGCCGGGAGCGCACCGGTCACGGGCAGGAGGTGCAGGTGCCGATGTTCGAGACCTTCGCCCAGTTCGCTCTGGGTGACCATCTCTACGGCCACACCTTCATCCCCTCGATCGGCACCTCCGGCTACGCCCGGATGATGAACTCCGATCGCCGCCCCTACCGCACCCGCGACGGCTACCTGGGCGTGAACGTCTACACCGACAAGCACTGGCACCGCTTCTTCGCCCTCGCCGGCCGGCCCGAGATGTCGGAAGATCCCCGCTTCGCCGACATCGGCGGCCGCACCGAGAACATCGGCCTGCTCTACGGTTTCCTCGCCGAGGTGCTCGAGACCAGGACGACGGCGGAATGGGTGCAGCTCCTCAACGAAGCCGACATCCCCGCCATCGAGATGAACACCCCCGAAACGCTGCTCGACGATCCGCACATGAAGGATGTCGGGTTCTTCATCGAGGAAGAGCACCCGACCGAGGGACTGCTGCGATCACTGGGCATACCCCAGCGGTGGAGTGAGGACACGCCCGAATTCCGTTGTCCCGCACCGCGGCTCGGGGAGAACTCGGTGCAGGTGCTGCGCGAGTACGGGTTCGCCGGCGACGAGATCGACCGGCTGGTCGCCGACAGCGCCGCCTACACTCCGGAAACACTCGCCCGGCGGTCGTGACGACAACAGGAGGTCAGCCCGCCGATCGGGCGGCGGCGCGGCGGGCGAGGGACTTCGAGCGATTCGGTCGACGGGGACATGATGTTGAGCAGGTAGTTGCACGAGCAGCTGTCACCGTCGGCGGCTTTCGACGCACCCCACGGACCGTTCTCACGATCAGAAGCAGTACGTGGACCAAGCGTTCGAGAAGATCGAACCGTTCTTCGCCGAGCACCTCTGATCACCGCAGACGGCGGTGGGGCCGGTCCGGTGCGCAGCGCACCGGGCCGGTCGTCATCCGATGGCGCCCGCTTCACGCAGCGCCGACAGATCACTGTCGGTGAAGCCCCAGTCCGTCAGCACTTCGTCGGTGTGCCTGCCGGGTTCGGTCGGCGGTCGCTGAATCGCGCCGGGGTGCGGCTGAACCGCGGCGCGGGGGCGGGCTGGACCACGCCCTCGATCTCGACGAAAGTGCCGCGGTCCCGCAAGTGCGGGTGCGTGGGCGCCTCGGTCAGCGACAGGACCGGGGACAGGCAGGCCTCCCGGCCGTCGGCCATGGCGCACCATTCGTCGCGGGTCCTGGTGCGGAAGACCTCGGCCAGCCGCTCGCGCATCCGCGGCCAGCCGCTCCGGTCGTGCTGATCCGGAAGTTCGGACTCGTCGAGGCCGAGCACATCCAGCAGATTCCGCCAGAACCGGGATTCGTTGGCGCCCACACTGATCCAACCGCCATCGGCGGTCTGGTAGACGTTGTACCAGGGCGCGCCCGAGTCCAGGCGGTTCACGCCGCGTTCGTCGTGCCAGTAGCCGGCGGCGAGCAGCCCGTAGAACAGGGTCATGAGCGAGGCCGAACCGTCGACCATCGCCGCGTCGACAACCTGGCCGCGGCCCGAGGTGCGGCTCTCCAGCAGGGCCGAGACGACGCCGAACGCCAGATACAGCGAACCACCGCCGAAATCGCCCGCTAGATTCAGCGGGATGACCGGCGGTTCTCCGGCCCGGCCGACCGAGTGCAGGACGCCGGTGAGTGAGATGTAGTTGATGTCGTGGCCGGGGGCCGACGCCAGTGGGCCGTGCTGGCCCCAGCCGGTCATCCGGCCGTAGACCAGTGCCGGGTTGACCGCCAGACAGTCGTCGGGTCCCACGCCCAGCTTCTCCGCGACACCGGGCCGGAACCCCTCGATGAGGATGTCGGCGCTGCGCGCCAGGGCCAAGACCGCGGCGACCGCCGAGGGCTTCTTCAGGTCGAACACCGCGCTGCGCCTGCCCCGGTTGAGCAGATCGAAGCGAGCGTCGACCGGGGCGCCGCCGTCGTAGCCGGGTGGCCGGTCCAGGCGCAGGACGTCGGCGCCGAGGTCGGCCAGCAGCATGGCGGCGAAGGGGGTCGGCCCGACCCCGCCCAGCTCCAGCACCCGCACCCCCGACAGCGGGCCGCTCATCGGGCCAGCAATCCGTTACTCGCGCCGATGTCCTCGGCGGCGGCCAACGGCGGCGGCCGCTTGCCGTCGAAGGACAGCGGCAGCCCGACGACCCCGATCTCGTCGGCACTGGGTGCGCCGATGATACCCAGTGCGCTGGTCTGCTCGTGGGCGATCATCTCGGCGGTGGTCTGCACCGGCGCGAACGGAACCCCGAAGTCCCGCAAGCGGTTCTGCCAGAACTCGCGCGTGTCGCCTGCCAGCCGCTCGCCGATCAGGCGATCGATCTCGGCACGGTTCACCAGCCGCGCCTGGTTGGTCGCGAAGCGTTCGTCGGTGGCCCATTCCGGCCGGTCCAGTGCCGCACTCAAGCGCGCGAACAACCCGTCGTTGCCGCAGCTCACGATGAGATCGTCGTCGGCGGCAGAGAATGCCCGGTGCGGGACGATGAACGCCACGCCCGATCCGCGCCGTTCGCCGGGCGCGCCGTCGGTGTTGTAGCCGGCCACGCCGATCGACATCCAGGCGATGGCGGTCTCGAGCAGCGACGCGTCCACCGCTGCGCCGTCCAGCTTGGACTGCCGCCGGTACAGCGCGGCGAGGATTCCGATGGCGGCCCACATGCCGGTGCCGAAGTCGATGATCGAGACACCGGCGCGCACCGGCGGTCGGTCGGGTTCGCCGGTGATACTCATGATCCCGGAGAAGGCCTGCATGAGCGGGTCGTAACCGGGCAGGGCGTTCATCGGCCCGGTGTGCCCGAACGCGCCGACCGCGCAGTGCACGAGCTCGGGTTTGGTCACCCGCAGGCTCTCGGCGTCGAGCCCGTACTTCGCGGCCGAGCCGGGACGCAGATTGTGCAGGAAGACATCGGCGCGCTCGGCGATGAGCCGGTGCAGTTCGGCGAGCTGGTCGCGGTCCTTGATGTCGATGCTGACGCACCGTTTGCCCCGGTTGAGCGCATGGAAGGCGGCGCCGCTGCCCTTCCACATGCTCGGTCCCCAGCCGCGCGCGGAGTCACCGGTCGGCCGTTCGACCTTCCAGACCTCGGCGCCGAGTTCTGCCAGGATCTTGCCGGCGAACGGCGCCGAGGCGCTGTCGCCCAGCTCCACCACCACGATCCCCGCCAGGGGGAGTTCATTCTGCATCGCCCGCTCCTGACCGATAGTGTTCTGTCATCGTGCACCTCTACTTGGTGGTCGCGGTGGTGAAGACGGGAACCGTCTGCGCGCCGCGTTCGACGAACCGGACGGTGACGGGTGCGTCGATGGCGAGGGATTCCGGATCGCCCTCGATCTGGCCGAAGATCATGTAGCCCTCGGCCATCTCGACGAATCCCACGGTGTAGGGAGTGATCGAGGCCCACACGGGCGTGGGGCCGCGCATGACCGTACTGAACGAGTAGAGGGTGCCGTTGCCGCTGGACTGCTCCCAGGCCAGCCGGTCCGAGCTGCAGTACGG
The DNA here is from genome assembly GCF_042733915.1 of Nocardia sp. NPDC059691. Lineage (NCBI taxonomy): Bacteria > Bacillati > Actinomycetota > Actinomycetes > Mycobacteriales > Nocardiaceae > Nocardia > Nocardia sp. NPDC059691. The sequence continues at coordinate 37,868 of NZ_JBHWFB010000004.1, forward strand.
GCAGTACGAGTGCGCAGGCCACACTGGCTCGGTGCAGTCGGCGCAACGCTGGAAGGTCAGGCGCTGATCGTCGAGTGCCGCCCAGTACGGGCCGGCGTCGAGCAGCCGGTAGGGCTGGGGCCAGCCGCCGGATGCGGTGGTCTCGCTCATGATGTCTCCGATCCGCTCAGGCCGCCGAGGCCAGTACGAGGACGCTGCCCGCCGCGAGCATGCCGCCCGCCCCCTGGACCAGCGCCGTTTCCGGCCGCACGGCAGGCGCCAGTCCGTGTGCCGTGCCCCGCAGCTGGCGCACGGCCTCGACGAGGGTGTCCATGTTGCAGGAGATGCCGGGCTGGCCGAAGGACAGCCAGCCACCGTTGGTGTCGGTGGGCAGGTCACCGTCGATGCCGGTGCGGCCTTCGCGGTAGACGTCGATGCCGTGGCCCTTCTTCGCGAAGCCCAGGTCCTCCAGGAGGATCGGGCCCATGTGGGCGAAGTTGACCGACAGTTGCACCATGTCGATGTCGGACGGGCCGAGGTCGGCCATGGCGTAGGCCTGGCGTGCGGCCTCGATGGTCGCGGTGTGGGTCAGGTTGGGCAGGGTGCCGAAGCCGGGGAACTTGCACTGGCGCATGTTCATCCGGTCGGTCAGGTACTCGTGGGTGGTGGCCGATCCGTAGCCGTGCAGGTAGACCGGACTCTGGTGCGGGCGCACGTTGTCGGGCGCGGTGACGACGAGGGCGCCACCGGTGCCGCCGCCCCAGGTGGAACACATCCACCGGCGCAGCGGGGTGGCCACATACGGGGAGGCGAGCACCGTGGCGACATCGATCTCGCCGTGGCGGGCCTTGGCCGCGTGCGGGTGGTGCGCGCCCCAGCGCTGGTTGGCGACGGCGACTTCGGCGAGATCGGTTTCGGTGATGCCGAATTCATGGAAGTACCGGCGCGCGGCCTGGGCGTAGAGGGACGGGATCGTGGGTCCGTAGATCACTTCGTACTGCGGATCCGCGTCGGCCTCGGCGCCCATGGCCACGGCGTCGACGAACAACTCCGTCGCGTCGCTCTGCAGGCAGAGCACGTACTCGGCTTTGCCCGCGGCGATCATTTGCGAGGCCTGCGCGAGCGTGGCGGTGAGGCCGGCGCCGTGCAGGGTCAGCTCACTGGTGAACGTCAAGGGCATCTGCATGTGGGAGGCGAAGATGTTGCTCCACTGCGACCGCTTGTCGGCCCACGGCGAGCGACCGGTGAACAGGGCATCCACCTGGTGCTTGGTGATGCCCGCGTCGGCCAGCGCGGCGACGGTGGCCTCGGCCGCCAGTTGCAGCGGGTCCTTGCGGTCGGCGCGGGTGGCATAGGCATCGCCCATGCCCACGATCGCGGCGACAGGTTGGGCGGTCATGGACTCAGCCCCGCGCGTTTTCGGTCGGCAGCGATGCGCCGACGAGGGCGTCGAGATCGGAGCGCTTACGCAGCATGAGCAGGCTCCACTCGCTGCGCTGGACCACGTCACCGTGCTGGTTGAGCGCCTTCATCAGGAAGGTGACGACGCCGAACTTGTCGTCCTTGTCCTTCTTGCCGGTCACCTCGGCGGTGACGTAGATGGTGTCGTTGATGAGCACCGGCTTCAGATAGCGCAGGTTGTCGATGCCGTAGTTGGCCTGGATGGACGGGCCGAACTGGATCAGACCGGTCATCAGCGAGTAGGTCAGCGAGCCCTGCACCAAGCGCTCGCCGAAGCGGGTCCGCGCGGCGTAGTGGATGTTGGAGTGGATCTCGATCCAGTTGCCGGTCAGCGCGCAGTAGTTCACCACATCGGCTTCGGTGATGGTGCGCCCGCCGGAGCGGAACACGGTGCCGACCTCGATCTCGTCGAGCGGCATATCGATGCGATTGTTGATGGTGGCCATCGGTGTTCCTCCTGGAAGTTTCTGCGGGACTGCGGCTTACGCGCCGGACGGCAGGCGCATCGACTTGGCGATGATGGTGCGCTGGATCTGCGAGGTGCCGCCGCCGATGGTGGACTGCACGCTCTCGCGCAGGTAGCGCTCCATGTCGGCCTCGGGCAGGTTGGCGTAGCCACCGAGGATCTGCATGCCGTCGAGGGCACACTGCTTGAGGGTCTCCGAGCCGTACAGCTTGGCCATGGAGGTCTCCCGCGGAGCGGGCAGGCCGGCGGCCTTCATCTTCGCGGCGCGGTAGCAGAGCAGGCGGGCGGCGTCCACGCGCGTCTGGTTCTCGGCCAGCATGTGCTTGAGCACCTGGAACTCGTAGATCGGCTTGCCGAACTGGATGCGCTCGTGGGCGTACTTGTTGGCCGCGTGCACCGCCTGCTGGGCGTTGCCCACGTAGGCGGCGGCCACCGCGCAGCGCTCCAGCTCGAGGTGGTCGGTGATGATCTTCCAGCCCTGGCCGACCTCGCCGAGCAGCGCGTCGGCGGGGACCCGTACCTCGTCGAGGAAGATCTCGGTGGTGCCGGTGGCGTGCCGCGACAGGGTCGGCAGCTTGCGGATGTCCACGCCCGGAGTGTCGTTGGGGATCAGCAGGACCGACAGGCCACCGTGCTTGTCCTCGGTGTCGGTGCGCACGAGCATGGCGATGACGGTGTCCTTGGCGGCGGCGCCCGAGCACCACAGTTTCTGGCCGGAGACGACCCAGTCGCCGTTCTCGTCGCGGCGGGCACGGGTCTTGGTGTTGGACGCGTCCGAACCGGCGTCGGGCTCGGAGATCGACACCGAGAAGCGGAGGGAACCGTCGATGAACGGCTTGACGTAGCGCGCCTTCTGCTCGGCGGTGCCGTACTTCAGGATGTTCATCGCGGTGAAGGTGGGCACCAGCACTGAGCAGGCGAAGTCGAAGCCGAACTTGCCCAGGCCCTCGGCCATCAGCGAGTAGTCGAAGATGTCGCCACCCGAGCCGCCGTCCGCTTCGTCGATGAGGATGCCCAGCCAGCCCTGCGCGGCGATCTTCTCGTACGCCTCGTAGGGGTACTCCCGGTTCACATCGCAGTGCCGGACGTATTCGACGGTGATCTCCTCGTCCATGAATTTGTTCACGACGTCGAGCCAGGCCGCCTGCGACTCGTCCAGAAAATTGGAATTCATTCTCTTACTCCGTTGTGCGATGCGATTGTTTTCGCGCGATTCGGCGGATAGCAGGTACCGAGCCTGGGGCGGTCGGCCCGACGACCGCATGCCGATGTCGGGCGCGGTGCGCAAGGAACACTGCGGTGACGTCGCACGATTCCGGATTCCCGAGACGGGATTACCGGCGATATTCCGAGGCTGCACCACGGCGCGGCCGATAGCAAGTGATGAATCGTGAAGTGCCGTTTCACCGATTGCGAATTGAACCGCCGGAATCACCGATCTATGGTCGGAACAGAATTCCGCCGGACCGTCAATTTATCCCGGCGACGGCGAATCGGCCATTCAGGAGTGATGATGAGGAATATTCCGTTCTCGGCGCGGCACTGGAGCGCGGTCGAGTCCCTGCCCACCGAGGACGCCCGTCGCGTGCAGGACGAACGACTGCGCGAGCAGCTCGCCTACCTGGCCGGGAACAGCGCGTTCTACCAGGCCAAGTTCGCCGAGCAGGGGGTCGACGTGAGCCGGGTCGCCACGACCGCCGACCTTGCGGGGCTGCCGTTCACCGAGAAGCAGGAACTGCGCGACAGTCTCGCCGCCCATCCGCCGCTGGGCGCACACGTCGCGGCCGACGGGGCCGACATCGTCCAGGTGCAGGCGTCCTCGGGAACGACCGGCTCGCCGTCATATGTCGGACTGACCGAGCCCGACATCCGCACCTGGTGCGAGCTGGGCGCACGCGCCCTCTATGCCAATGGTTTCCGGCCCGGCGATCGCGTGCTGCACGGCTTCGGCATGAGCAAGGGTTTCGTGGGCGGACTGCCGATCATCCAGATCCTGCAGTACATGGGTGTGGTCGACATCCCCATCGGCGCCGAGGCCGGCGCAGAGCGGCTGCTGCGGGTGCAGGCCGATCAGCGGCCCGAGGGGCTCATCGGCACGCCGTACTTCTTGACCCACCTGGCCGAGCAGGCACCGCGCATCGTCGGCCGCGCCGCCGACGAGCTGGGTGTGCGCTCGATTAGCGTCGGCGGCGAGCCCGGCGGCGGCCTGCCCGCCGTCCGCGGGAAGCTCGAAGCACTGTGGGGCGCTACGTCACGGGAGATGCTGGGCGGCACCGATATCGCCTGCACCTATTGGGGCGAGTGCGAGGCGGGTGAAGGCATGCACTTCCTCTCTCCCGACCTGATGATCGCCGAGCTGATCGACCCGGAGACCGGCGAGCAGGTCGATCCGGTCGCCGGCGCGCAGGGCGAACTCGTCTACACCGCGCTGCGCAGGCAGGCCTCCCCCCTGCTGCGTTTCCGCACCCGCGACCACGTGGTGGTCACCGGCACCGACTGCGCCTGCGGCCGAACCGGTTACAAGGTGCGCTGCGTGGGCCGCACCGACGACATGCTCATCGTGCGCGGGATCAACCTGTTCCCCTCGGCGGTCAAGGAACTCGTCCTGGAACTCGCGCCCGCGACGACCGGTGAGATGCGGATCCGGCCGGACTTCGAGGGTCACTCCACACAGAAGCCGCTGCCGCTCGTGGTCGAGTACGGACGGCAACTGAGCCAGCAGCAGCGCGACGAGCTGCGCACCACGATCGAACAGCGGGTGCGCTCGGCGCTCAACGTCAAAACGATCGTCGACCTGGTTCCCGACGGAACGCTGAAGCGTCCCGACCACGTGAAGGTGGCATTGATCGAACGCATCTGATCCGACCAGCGAAGACACGCGCCCTAGTTTTATAAAATATATACTACGGTATGATAGGGTCACTGACCGCTGCATGATCACGAAGGTGAGATGACCACTTTCAACCGCCTGCACCTGATCCGCCAGATCGACCTGTTCACGCTGCGCCTGTTCCTCTCGGCCATCGAAGAGCGGCAGATCGGGCTGGCCGCGATCCGCGAGAACATCGCCGCGTCCACCGCCACCAAACGAATCCAAGTGCTGGAGAATATCGCCGGGGTCGAACTGCTCGTCCGGACCCCGAAGGGCGTGGTACCCAGCGCCGCCGGCACGATCCTGGCCCGCCACGCCCGCAGGATCTTCGACAGCCTTGAGGACATGCGATCGGAGTTCGCCTCGCTCACAGAGGGCGTGCGGGGCGAGCTACGGGTCGTGTCGGCCCGCTCGGTGATCGTGCCGTTCCTCGCCCACGAGCTCGGCGAGTTCAGCCGGGAGTTCCCGCTGGTGGACCTGATCGTGCACGAGGTGGAGAACTCCGACATCGTGAAGGAGATCGCCCGCGGCGAAGCCGATCTCGGCGTCTTCGCCTCCGCCTACGGCCTCGACCTCGACGGTGTCGATGTCACCCCGTACCGCCGTGACCGGCTGGTCGTGGTCACCCCGCGCGGCCACCACCTCGCCGAGCGTGGCGCGGTCACCATCCTGGACCTGCTGCCGGAGAACCTCATCGCGCCGCAGGCGCTCGTCGCCGCGCTGCGTGCCGCCGCCCAGCGGGCCGGCGAGGAGTACAAGCCCACGCACGTCCTGCGCAGCGGCGGCACGGCGATCAGTCTCGTGCACGCCGGCCTCGGCGTCACCGTGCAGCCCGAATGCCTGGTCGGGCACGAGTGGTCCGGCCGGGTGGCCGTCCTCGATCTCGATGAGCCGTGGGCCGAGCGCCGGATCCACCTGGCCACGCCGCGAGGCCGCGAACTCGGTCCATCCACCGAGCTTCTCGTCGAACACCTGCTCGCAACGTCCGCTGCGGAGACCACCGACGCCCTCGGTCTTCCCACCGATTCCTGAGGACACCTTCATGCTCGGTTCCGCCGTATCCGCCGATCTCGCGGCGGCCTTTCTGTCAGCCTGATCTTTCCGAATCCACGTGTCCCGCGCGCGTAAATCAGCGGCGAGGTAGATGGTCGTCGAGGTCGGGCACTCCGTCGGAGCCGATCGCGAATCGGCGCAGGACCTCCTCGCCACCTCGGCTGGGGTCGGTGCCCAACGCCCCACCTGTCGTCTTCGAATCAGAGGCCATGAAGGGGATCGTAGGGCGCGGTCCGCGGCACGACTGCCCGTGATTCGGACACTTTCCGGATCGGTCGCAGAAGCGGTGCGGTGGCGCCGACAAGCTGCGTGTCGAATCGGTTGGCACCATTGCCCTTTCACACCGGACACCCGTGATCGTGTCCGAATATCTGGACAGTTCCGGAACCGGAGATTGCCTACCGTCTAGCTCACTTCGCCCGCATCGCAGCGGCCGCCGAAATACGGAGCGGCCAGGGGCGGACGAACAAGGAGCGCCGATGCTCTGTTTGCGAAAGGTACGTCGATGACGACATCTCCCTCCCGCCGATCCGGTTTCAGCCGCCGTGGATTCCACAAGGCGGCCGTCGCGGTCGCCACGGTCCTGCTCAGCTCGGCGAGCTGGACACTCTCCTCCGCACCGCAGGCCGCCGCCACGCCGTCGCCGCAGTTCATGCTGGTCGGCGGCACCGCGAGTGGCAGTATCGCGGTACTGCGGATGAACGCCGACGGTTCGCTGACCAAGGTCGCCGACACTCCGTTCGATGTGGATCTCGGCCTGTTCTCGGTGGCGCTCGCGCCCGAGGGCCGGACCGTCTATGCCACGCAGGCGGCCTCCCAGAAGGTCACCGGCTATCACGTCGACGACCAAGGCGCGCTACGGCCGGTGGCGGGCGGCGAGGCGGTGATCGACGGCGGACTGCCCATCACCTCGGCGATCACCCCGGACGGCAAGTGGTTGTTCGTCGGGGTCGGAGGGTTCCCCGGTCGCATCGACGCGTTCGCGGTATCGGCCGCCGGTGCGTTGACACCGGCCGGCTCGATCCCCGTGCCCGGCGCGGGCGCGGGCGTGCTGCCCATGGTGACCATCGACCCCGACGGGCGCTTCCTGCGATTCGCGAGCGCGATCGACGGCAACGTCGCCGGTTTCGCCATTCACGCCGACGGGTCCCTGGCCGCACTCGGCGATTCGACACAGGTCGGCCTGCTGCCGGTCAATCCCGGGTACACACCGGACGGACGATTCGTCTACATCAGCCACGAACAGGGCGGCGCGGTCTCGGGATACGCGATCGGCGCAGACGGCCGGCTCACACCCACTCCTGGCTCGCCCTACGCGGTCCCGGCGATGCCGCACAATGCCGAGGTCAGCGCCGACGGGCGCCGCGTCTACATCCCGTCGGTCGCCGCGGGCAAGGTCAACGGTTTCGCCATCGGTGCCGACGGTGCGTTGTCGCCCCTACCCGGCTCCCCGTACAGCACTCCGCTCGGTTCGGGCCCCGGCTGGGTCGTGCTCAGCGACGATCAGAAGCATCTCTATGCCGCCGATGTCCTCACCACCGGAATCACCACCAAGGTGCACATCTATGACGTCCGTGACGACGGCAGCCTGGTCCCCTCCTCGCTGCCCACGGTCGACACCGGAACCATCGTTTCCGACGGCCCGGTCATGGTGAAGACAAGATAGCCGCTCTGCGCTTCAGCCCAGATTCATATAGACCGCCTTCGGGTAGAGGTAGCTCTCCACGTGCTCGCGGCCGCCCTTCCAGCCGTATCCGCTCATCTTCGTTCCGCCGAAGCCCACCGACGGGTCGAGTACGCCGTAGCAGTTGACCCAGACGGTGCCCGCGGTGAGGCCCCGCGACACCCGGTGCGCGGTGCCGAGATCTCTGGTCCAGACACCGCCCGCCAAGCCGTAGGGGGTCGCGTTGGCCAGGCGCAGTGCCTCGTCCGCGTCGTCGAACGGGATCACCGTCGCCACGGGGCCGAAGATCTCCTCCTGCGCGATGGTCATCTCGTTCGTCGCGGAGGCGAACACCGTGGGTTCGACGAAGAATCCCGAAGCCCGGTCGCCGTCCAGCCTCCTGCCGCCACTGACCAGTTCGGCCTCCTTGTTCCCGATGTCGATGTAGTTCAGCACCCGTTCGAGTTGACGTCGCGAGATCAGCGGGCCGAGCTGGCTGTCCGGGTCGAGACCGTCGCCCACCCGAATCGTCTTGGTGAATTCCGCCATGCGCGAGACGAATTCGTCGTGGATCGAGCGCTGGACGAAGATCCGCGTGCCGGCCACACAGACCTGACCGCTGTTGGTGTACACGCCCATCGCCGCGCCGGGGACTGCCTTGTCCAAGTCGGCGTCGGCGAAGACGATGTCGGGTGATTTGCCGCCGAGTTCGAGCTGGAGCCGTTTGATGTTTCCGGCCGAGGCGCGCACGATCGTCCGCGCGGTACCGACCGAGCCGGTGAACGCGATCCGGTCGACGCCGGGGTGCTCGGCGAGCGCGGCGCCGGCATCTCTGCCGAACCCGGTGACCACGTTGACGACGCCGTCGGGCACCCCGGCTTCGGTGAGCAACTCGGCCACTCGCAGCACCGACAGCGATGCGTCTTCCGCTGGTTTGAGGACGGCGGTGCAACCGGTCGCCAGCGCCGGGCCGAAGATCCACCACAGGCCGATGAGCGGGCCGTTCCAGGGAATGATCCCGCCGACCACGCCGACCGGCTCGCGATAGCGCAAAGTCACGAAGTCGCCGGGCAGCGAGTTCGGCGGCGTGGTGGCCGTGCCCGCGTCGACCTGCGAGGCGAAGAATTGCAGCACCTGCGAGGTCCACTCCCGCAGGCCCCGGGTCCGGGCCAGCGGGGCGCCCATATCGAGGGTCTCGATGGTGGCGAGTTCCTCGAAATTGTCGAGGACCAGGTCGTGGACGCGCAGGATCAGCGAGCGACGCTGGTGGGGCGTCCAGCGGCGCCAAGGGCCTTCGAAGGCCGCGCGCGCGGCCGCGACGGCGGCGTCCACGTCGGCGGCGCCGCTCGCGGCGATGGTGCCGAGGGTGCCGCCCGTGGCCGGATTCACGACGTCGATGGTCTCGCCCGACGCGGCGGGCACCCAGCGCCCGCCGATCAGGTTGCGCTGCGCGTTGCCGACGAACGCGGGCACGGGATGGGTAGCGGTAATGGTCATAGTTGTCTCCGAATCAACAAAGGCGCGGCGGTCAGCCGAACAGGAAGACGCCCTTGCCCGCGTCCTGCTTGTCGAACCATCGGTAGGCCTCGTCGGCCTGCTCGATGGTCCAGGTGTGCGAGTACAAGTCATCGACCGGAAGGTTGTGCGCGACAACGTAATCTGCGCATCGCGCCTGCTCGATCGAAGACATGGTCCAGGACGTCATCAGCGTCCATTGCTTCTTGTAGACCGCCTGGGTCGTGAACTGGACGTGACCGGGCAGGCCGATGAACACGGCCCGGCCGAAGGTGCCGAGTACAGCGAGCGCGTCGTCACCGGCGCGCCCCGAGGTCTCCATGACGACATCGGCCATCCGCCCACCGGTGTACTCGGCGACCGCCGCCGCGATGTCCCGCTCGCGAGAGTTCACCACCAGATCGGCACCGAACCGGCGACTCTCGGCCAGCCTGCGGTCATCGACATCGACCGCGATCACCCGCGCGCCCATCGATGCCGCGAACATCGTCGCCGAAAGCCCCACGGGGCCCTGTCCGATCACCACCGTGGTCGTATCCGAGACACCGCCGAGCCGCTTGATCGCGCCCCACGCCGTCCCGGTGCCGCACCCGATGGCTGCACCTGCCTCGAACGACAGTCCCTCCGGCATCGGCAGCAGCGCCGCTGCCGGCACCAGGGCGAACGGCGCGTGGCCACCGTCGACATGAACCGCCATGGTCTTACCCGGCGCGGTCTCACACATCTGCGGCCAGCCCGCGCGACAGCGGCGGCAGGTGCCGCAGCCGAAGTAGTGGTGGATCATCACGCGGTCGCCGACGGCGAACCGGGCCGGGTCGACGCCGTCGCCGAGCGCGTACACCTCGCCACACGGTTCGTGACCCTGGATCACCGAGTGGTCGAAATCGAAAGCGCCGTGGTAGAAGTGCAGATCCGAGCCACACATCCCCGAGGCGCGGACCTTCACCACGACCTCTCCGGATCCCGGTTCGGGCTCGGGGAAGTCCTTCAACACCGTCGTCCCGTCTCCCGGGAACACGATCCCCTTCATCAGTTATCTCCTGTCTCTTGCGGGCGATCGGACCGACGGGCGTCGCGCAGACGCGCCGTCGCCTCGCGATCGATGCGCAGTCCCTCGGGAGCCAGACGCGGGTCGCCATGAACGACCACGCCGTAGTCGCGCTCTGCGCCCGCGATGCTCACGTACTCGTTGCGAACGTCGGCGAGCACCCGCTCGGGATCACGACGCAACGGATCGCCCCAGCCCCCACCGCCATTGGTGAGGCAACGCAGGATGGTGTTCGGCTCGGTGGCCCACACCTGTTCGGCGGCGAAGTAGTGGTACCGGCCGTCGATCGGGTCCAGCGCCTTGGTCTCGGGATCGAGCACGCCGGCGACGGGAACGCTGTCGGCGTAGACCTGCGTGCCGGTGCCCAGAATTCCCGGGGTCGCGCTGTCGTCACGTGGCGGGAACAGCCACATCGCTCCGGTTGGCCCGGCCTGTCCGCCGTTCGCGCCCACACCGGACGGCTGTTTGGTGCGGAACGGCGACAGGTAGTGCGCTCCGGCGGTGAGCCACAGCGCGTCCTTGAGATTGGCCGCGCCGCCGCGGAACGTTCCCGCACCGCCGGTGTCGATGGCGTGTTCCTTGCGCAACAGCACCACGGGCGAATCGCGTTCGATCGTCTCGGTCGCGGGATCGAGGTTGTTGAGCGTGAACAGAACCGTGTAGCTGTCGCCGTCGCCGACGTGAGTGGCGCCCCAGGGGCCGTGCTCGCCGCCGCATTGGGTGGCCGAGGTCCACGCGGTGCCGTCGGCCCGCAGTCCCGACGCGTTGTGCGTATTGGTCGAGCCGTAGTCGCCACCCACGCCGTACCGGCCCAGTACGGGATTGAGCGCGTCGAAGATCGCCGACGCGACGGCGCCGGAAGCCTCCCAGAACATCATGATCCCGCCGTCCGGCGGCAGAGAGGAGACGATGGTGCCCGGCGGCACCGCGATGTCGACGTTGCGCCAGGTGCCCGAGGTGAACGGCACCTTCGGATCCAGCAGCATCGTGAGGGCCACTCCCACAGCGGTTTTGGCGTCGAGCACACCACAGTTGATGCAGGTCCGCGCCTGGGGCGAGGTGCCGGACAGGTCGATCTCCATGTTCTCGCCGCGTTTGCGCACGAGCACCCGCACGGTGTAGTCGATCGTGTCGTCGAGACCGTCGGCGTCGATCAGCGCCGAACCCTCGTAGTCGCCGTCGGGTATCAGCGCGATCGCATCGCGCATCCGTTCGGCGGAGGTGTCACAGGCATAGTCGAGCGTGCCGAGGTACGCCGCGAGGCCGTACCGATCGATGTTCTCCAGTACCAGTCGCTCCCCCAGCTTCAACTGCTGGAAGATGCTCTTAAGGTCGGGCAGCAACATGCCGCCCCACCGGGTGTTGTCGAAGATCAGGCTGAAGGTGGAGCGCACCGGTTCGTCCTGCGACCACAGCAACATGGGCGGGATCACCAGCCCGTTCTCGAAGACGTTGCTCTTGGTTGCCGAGAAACCACCGGGCACTGTGCCGCCCATGTCGAGCTGATGCGCGCACATGGTGACGAAGGAAACGATCTCACCGTCGACGAACACCGGACGGGTGAACGCCACATCGTTGACATGCCTGCCACCGCGATAGGGGTCGTTGCAGATCAGCACGTCACCGGGACGCAGGTTCTCGGACCCGTACTCCTCCACGGCGTTTCGGACGGCGTCGCCCATGGTGCCGAGGAAGACGACCAGGCTGTTGCTGACCACGGCCATCGGATAGCCTTTGCCGGCGGGACCGCTGATAGTGCAGGCGAAGTCGTACCAGTCGCGGATGATGGGCGAGAACGCCTCGCGCATGAAACCGGTGGACATGTGCTCGACCGCGTAGCGCAGCCGGTTGGTGATCACGGTCGCGCTGAACCGGTCGCACCCGTATCGATCGTGGAACTGCGCCGCGGAGAGGTCTCGGAGCCGAGGGGCGGCGGCGGGGATGGGGGGACTGGACATGTCACTTCCTCTGGATCACGATTTCGCCGTACCGGCCGACGGTGGCCTGCTGCCCCGCGCCGACATGGGTGGTGGACAGTTCTTCCTCGACCACCGCCGGGCCGTCGAGCACGTCACCGGCTCGCAAGCTCACGCGGTCGTAGACGTGGGCCTGCTGGGCGCCGACGCCATCCGCGTCCAGGTCACCTAGATAGCGCAGCGTCACCGTGCGGATCGGAGTGAGCGGCCCGTCCGCGGCGGAACGGGCCGCGAGTTCGGCGTACTCGACCTTCGGGGTGTCGAGCACGGCGCGCACCCGGAACGTCACACCCTCGACAGGCATGGTCTCGAACCGGTTGCCCGAGCGTGCTTCGTAGGTGTCGTGGAAAGCGGACACCATGGTGGCCACCGCCGCTTCGTCGATCGTGCCGCTCGGCACGGGCACGAACGGGGTCTCCCAGCTCTGTCCGGCCAGGTGCGCGTCCATGCTGCGCAGCATCCGCACCGATCCGCCGCCGGTCCGCGCCCGCAGCCTTTCCTCCATATCGGCGAACAACGCATCGATCGCGGGAGCGGCCTCACTGGTGAGCATGAGATACGCACTGCGGTCGACCGTGAACACCTGGTCGGTGGACAGCAGGCCGACGGCGGAGAACAGGCCCGGGTTCGGTGGCACGATGACCTGCTTGCACTGCACCGTATCGAGGACCGCCGGCAGCAGCATCGGGCCCGCGGCGCCGAAGGCGACCAGGCTGTAGTCGCGGGGATCGACGCCGTTCTTGATGGCGACGTTGAACACGCCTTCGGCCATGTTGTTCACCGCCATCTCGTAGGCGTAGCGCACCCGATGGGCCAGGTCGAGTTCGGTGTCGAGAGACTCGAACGCCCGCCGTGCCGCGTCGGCGTCGAGTCGCAGTTCCCCACCGGCGAAGTCGCCGGTGCCCAGGATCCCGATCAGCAGGCAGGTGTCGGTCGTCGTCGGTTGGGTGCCACCGCGGCCGTAACACGCCGGGCCTGGCTGCGCCTTGGCGCTGTCGGGCCCGACCTGGATTTCTCCGGCGGCACCGAGGGACACGATGCTGCCGCCGCCCGCGCCGATGCTGGAGATGTCGTTGGCGAGGGCGTTGACCACGAGGTCGTGCTCGAGTTCGAAGGTGGTGTCGACGAAGGGTTCCCCGGCGCTGACCACGCTGATGTCACAGGACGTGCCGCCTACGTCGGCACACAGCAGGTCGTTCTCGTCGATCAGCGCGCCGAAGTGGGCGCAGGCGACGGTTCCGGCGGCGGGACCGGAGAACACGATCCGAAACGGCTGCTCCATCGCCTGCGCCGACGGCACCAGGGTCGCAGCGCAATCGGCGAAGTTGAGCTGACCGGCGAAACCCAGTTCGCTCAGCCCTTTCTCGAGGCTCGCCGTGTAGTCGGTGTAGATGATCTTCATCAGCGTGTCGATCACGGTGGTGGAGGCACGCGCGTATTCCTTCGCCAGCGGGGACACCTCGCTCGAGATGGAGCACGGCACGTCGCCGAGCACCTCGCCGACCAGCTCGCGCAGCCGCAGCTCGTGCGCGGGCTCGACATAGGCGTTGAGCAAGCAGATCGCGACACCGGCGACCTCGCACCGGCGCAGCACCTCGAGCTCGGTCCTGGCCTGATCCTCGTCGAGCCCGAAGAGCACCGCGCCGTCGGCGGTGATCCGTTCGCGGATGCCGCGCCGCAGGTAGCGCTGCACCAGCGGCCTGGACGCGTCACCGAAGCTGCGCCGCCAGTGCGGGTCGAGGATGGCCTCGGCCGGACGCCAGACACGGCCCATGTCGAGGATGTCGCGGTGCCCCTCGGTGGTCAGGAAGCCGATCTTGGGCAGCTGGCGGGTGATCACGGCGTTGAGACCGTGCGTGCTGGCGTGGTTGAACACCGCCGCGTCCGCTACGCCGAGGATCTCGGCGCCACGCAATACGGGCCCCGCGACCTCGGCGTAATCGGTGGAGATCTTGGCGGTGTGGATCCGCCCGTCGCGCCAGGCGACGACGTCGGTGAACGTGCCGCCCACATCGACTGCGATCATGGTGTCTCCTGTCGTGGTTCGGTGCTCAGACGAAGTCGGCGAGCAGCTGGATGGGACCGAGGCGGTGCCAGGGCTCCCGCGTCACGGAATGCAGGCAGTGCTGGCACTTGACCACCCGCACCCAGCCCCGCTCGGCGACCACGGGATACGCGCGCAGTTCGGCGGCGCCGCATCGTGGGCAGGTGCCGTCGCGGGGTTCGCGGGTCACCTCGAGCGGTGTCGGTGCGTCGGGCATGACGGGTCCTCCTACGGCAATGGTTTTGTTCGGCGAGCGCCGTGAGGACGACCGTAGGATCGAGAGATCTGGGTCACAATCCGCCTGACGAAGGCGCGTTGTCCTTCGAACGAACCGTCATGTCGTCGGTGGACGATATATTATATTGACTATGTGACACCCCTCACGCCTGGAAGGAGGGTCTGCCGTTGCCGTCAGCACCCGCGGCGTGCGTGAGCGCCTTTCGCACGGAAGATCCGGCCGCGGCCCACGACCACGTGGCCGCCACCTTCGCCCACCACGAACTCGCCCTCGACGAGCGTGGCGGCGTCGACTTCACCCTGGAGACGGTGCGGTCGGAGAGCCTGACCGTCGGCCGAATGGCCTACGGCACCGCCGCGCGCATCGACGGCCCGGCGATGCAGACGTGCTATCACGTGAATCTGGCCGTCGCGGGACAGAGCACGGTGGCGCAGCACGGCACGCGCCGCTCGTTCGGCGCGGGTGAGGCCGGAGTGGCGTTCGTCCACGACGCTCCGGTATCGATCCGCTGGAGCGCCGACGCGGCGCACTATCACATCAATCTGCGCCGAGGTGCCTTCGAACGTCACGCGGCCAGGCTGCTCGGCCACCGGGAGACCGAACCGGTCCTGTTCGACCTCACCTTCCCCATCGACTCCCCCACCGGCCGTGCCCTTTTGGCCTCGACCCGATTCGTCTACGACGAATTGGCCCGCGAAGGCGGGGTGTCGACGATGCCGCTGGCCTGCCGCGAACTCGAGTCGACACTGATGACACAGATCCTGCTCACCGCGCCGAGCCAGCTCACCCCGAGGCTGACCGGCTCGTCACCGGACATCGGCCACGCTCGGGTACGGGACGCCGTCGCCTATATCCACGCCAACCCCGACGCCGACGTCTCGACCGCCGAACTCGCCGCCCGCGCAGGAGTCACCGCCCGGGCGCTGCAGCTAGGCTTCCGCGACGCTGTGGGCATGTCACCGAGCGCCTACGTCCGCTCGGTGCGACTCGACCGGGTACGTGCCGAATTGGCCTCCGGCCGAGCCACTTCGGTGAGTGATACGGCGATGAAATGGGGCTTCTTCCACCTCGGCCGCTTCGCGCATCAGTACCGCGAACGGTTCGGCGAACTGCCCTCGGAGACCGCCGGTCGCGCTGGCGGCGATGTCACCTCCGCACCATGAGGCAGTGTCGACCGGCCCGCACGGCTCCCGGCGACAGTTGGGAATCCATCGGTGGTCCGGCCCTCGGCTCGTGGCCCACCAGATCGTGTCGAAGACAGCGGATACAGGAGTCGCGCATGTCCAGTTCATCGAGACAGCGCAGTGTCGCTGAGCTGAACGCCACCATCGCCGAGATCGCCGCGCAGGCACACGCCGTGGTCGATCGCGATCCGGCCGAACATCGAGCCGCCACCGACGAATGGAACCTGGGCGAACTCTGGGACATGGTCACCTCCCACGCCTTGCGCGAAGCGGACGCGGGCGCGCCCTCTCCCACCCGGCTGGCCGCATTGATCGGTGTGCTCGACCGGATCAGGGCGGCGGAATCCATGCAGGCGCAGATCCAGCTCGCGAACCGGACGCGGCGGCTGAGCAGGGTGCACGCGGCACTCGCCGAGGTGAGTGGCGAGACCGCCGTGGACTCGCTGCTGACCCGGGTCCCGGAAGCGGCGTGCAGTCTCGGTTTCGATCGGGCGTTGGTCTCCACCGTCGACGGGGCGTGGCGTCTGCACACGATGTTCGTCGTCCGCGATCCCCAGTGGGCGGCCGACATCGTCGCGGTCGGACGGGAGAACCCACCGATCCTCGACAACGGCTTGGTCGAAAATGACACGGTGGTCGACGCGCGCGCCGTGCTGGTGCACGAGGTGCAGGACAACCCCCGGGTCAACCGCCCGTTGGCGGCGATCACCAAATCCTCCTCCTATGGGATCGCACCCCTCGTGGTCGACGGCGCCGTGGTCGGCCTCGTGCACGGCGATTGCTACCACCAGCAGCGGGCGCTCGACGAGGTCGATCAGCTGCTTCTGTCCGCCTTCGCTCAGGGGTTGAGCCAGCAGCTGGCGAAAGTGTCCGTGCTCGAGGGCGTCTCGGCGATGCGCGCTCAGCTCGACGGGTTGGGCCGCTGGTCCGCACCGCGACCGACTGTCACCGCATCGATCGCGGCGAGCCGATACGACGACGCGATTCTCACCCGCCGTGAAGTGCAGATCGTCCGGCTGCTCGCCGCGGGCGACTCCAACGCGCGCATCGCCCGCAAGCTCACCATCTCCGAGGGCACCGTCAAAACCCACATCACCCGCGTGCTGCGCAAACTCGGCGCCGCCAATCGCGCCGAAGCCGTTTCGATCTGGTTGCGCAACGCGGACCCGACGACGATCCGCGCCTGATCCGATCGGACCGGCCGAAGGTCGTACGAATCTCTCACCCGCGGTGGATGTCCTCGCGCCCGCCGAGCGGAAAAGTGACCTGCGACATAGAGCGGCACCATCGCCGCTGCACACGGGCCCGGAGGCGCGGTATGACACAGAGTGAACGGAAGGCCGACTGGATCGTCGGCATCGACGTCGGTGGCACGTTCACCGACATCATCGGGCTGAACCAAGCCACCGGCGAGGTCCGCGACGGCAAGGTCCTGTCCACCACGGAACAGGAGATCGGCGTCCTCCGGTCGCTGGCGGCGATCGATGTCGCCGTGCCCGAGGTCGCCGAGATCGTGCACGGACACACCGTTGGGATCAACGCGCTGCTGAGCCGGACGGGCGCGCACACCGGGCTGATCGCCACCGGCGGCCATCGCGATCTGCTCGACATCGGGCGCATGCACCGGGAATTCGGTGACCGCTTCTACGATCCGACGTGGCTGCGGCCCCACCAGGAACGTCCGATCGTGCGGCGCGAGTCGCGCTTCGGCGTACCCGGCCGGCTGCGCTACGACGGCAGCGAAATACTCGCCCTCGACGAGGACGCCGTGCGCCGCGCTGCCAGAGAACTCGGTGCACAGGGCGCCCGCTCGGTGGCGGTCTGCCTGATGAATTCCTACATCGACCCCGCCCATGAGCAGCGTACCGCCGAGATCGTCGCCGAGGAACTGCCCGGCGCCTATATCCAGACCTCGGCGTTGTATCCGGTGACGCGCGAGCACGAGCGCACCACCACCGTGGCCCTGGACGCCTATGTGGGTCCGGCCGTCGTCGGTTATCTCCAGCGCTTGATGGCCCGGCTCGCCGAACAGGACTACCGGGGCACCTTGTGGATCATGATGATGAACGGCGGGGTGGCGACCTTCGCCGACGCCGGGCGGGCTCCGGTGTTCCAGCTCGTCTCCGGCCCGGTCGGCGGGGTGAGCGGCAGCGTCAAGCTCGCCGACGAGAGCGGCGTGCCGAACCTGCTCACCATCGATGTGGGCGGCACCAGCACCGACGTGGCCGCGATCCGCGGCGGCAGAACTCCACTCACCGACACCTGGACCCTCGAGACCGGGCTGACGCTGACCATGCCGCTGGTCGACGTCGAAAGCATCGGTTCCGGCGCGGGCAGCTTGATCCGCCCCAGCGCGCTCGGCACCGTCGCCGTCGGCCCGGCCTCGGCCGGATCGAATCCCGGCCCGGTCTGCTACCAGCGTGGCGGCGTGGCGCCCACACTGACCGACGCCTGTGCCGCGCTCGGCATCCTGGCGCCCGACCTCTTCGCCAACGGCGCCATCCGGCTCGACGTGGACGCCGCGGTCGAGGCGCTGCGCGCAACCGGCAAGCAGTGGGGCATGTCGGCACTCGAACTCGCCTCGGCCGCTTACGAAATCGCCTGCCAGGACATCGCGGCGAAGGTGCGCAGCATCTCGGTGTACCGCGGCCTCGATATCCGTGAGTTCGCTCTGCAACCGTCCGGGTCGGCGGGGCCGATGCTCGCCGACCGGGTCGGTCAGATCCTCGGCGTGGACAAGGTGATCGTGCCGCGCAGTCCCGGCCAGTTCTCCGCTCTCGGTCTGCTGCGCAGCGACCTCATGGTGACGCGCGCGCGATCCATCATGATTCCGCTGGCGCCCGACCACGCCGAGGCGGTGGAAGCCGCGTTCACGGCGTTGCAGGACAGCATCAGGACCGATCTGCGGGATCAGGGCATCGATGTGTCGCGCCTGCGCTTCGAACGCGCCGTGTTCGCGATGTACCGGGGCCAGACCTGGGACAACCGGCTGCCGATCGAGGCGGCCGCGCTCACACCCGAGCGGGTCGGCGAGCTGATCCCTCGATTCCACGAGTTCTACCAGGACTCCTACGGTTTCGCGGCCCCCGAGATCCCCGTGGTCGTGTCCACCGTCGAGGTGACCGCGGTGATCCCGCGCGAACTCCGCGCCGCCGACCGCACACCGGACGAGGGCGGGTCCTTCCTGCGTACCACCCGGCTGACCGTGCCGGGCACCACCGAACCCGTCGAGGCGCCGATCCACGTCCGTGAACGTCTCGCGCCGCATCGCCCGGTGCCGGGGCCCGCCCTGATCGCCGAGAAGTTCGCGACCACCCTGGTGCTGCCCGGCCGCGCCGCCCACGTGGACGACGACACCAATCTCATCATCGAGCCGCAGGCCTGAGGAGCAACCATGACCAGCACCACCGATACCCCTGGCCCCGCGGTCGACGTCGAGCTCGACATCCTGCGCTACGGCCTCATCGAAGTCGCCCGCGAGATGCTGGATTCCCTGATGCGCAGCGCCTTCTCGCCGGTCTGCCGCGACATCCTCGACTGCACCAGCGCCATCCACATGCGCACCGACGACGGCTGGGAGACGGTCGCGCTGTGGGAGGGTTGCATGCAGCACGCCTTCACCGCGCCGCACATCGCGAATTTCGTGATGGACGACTGGGACATCGACACGATGCAGCCCGGCGACGTCATCTTCGTCAACGACCCGTGGCGTGGCACCATCCACCAGTCCGACGTGAACCTGCTGCGTCCGGTGTTCGTGAACGGCCGGGTGGAGTTCCTGCTGCACTCGACCTCGCACCTGGTCGACCTCGGCGGCGCGATCCCCGGCGGCTTCTCCAACGGCACGCAGACGCACTTCGAGGAACAGCTCAAGCTGCCGCCGACATTGTTGTACGCCAACGACGTTCCGGTGCGTCCGACCTTCAACTTCCTCCTGGAGAACAACCGGGTGCCGCAGCTCGTGCTCGGCGATCTGCGCGCACTACACGGCTGCCTGGTCGTCGGCGAACGGCAGTTGCGGGAACTCGTCGCCCGTAGCGGTTTGGACAAGATCCGGGCCGCTGGGCGATATGCCATCGAGTCGACGGAGGCGAGCATGCGCCGCGGTATCGCGAGCATTCCGGACGGCGATTACACCGCCGAGGACTTCCTCGACGAGGACGGCGTGAGCGGCGAAACGATCCCCGTGCACGTCACGGTGAAGGTCCGCGGGGATTCGATGGAGATCGACTTCTCCGGTTCCGGCCGTCAGCCGCTGGGCAACTGCGGCACCGCCTGGTGCGAGGCCACCCGCTGCATCGAGGCGGTCAAGCTGATGGTCGACCCGTCCACGCCGGTCAACAGCGGCACCTTGCGTCCGATCGAGACGATCCTGCCGTCCGGCAGCGTGGTGCAGGTCCTGCCACCGTCGAGTTGCTCCAACCACGCCGATATCGGCGCACGCGGCATCAATGTGGTGACCCAGGCGCTCAGCCGGGCCACCGACGAGGCCTTCGCCTGCGACACCGGCACCGCGGTGGTCGTCAGCCTCGGCGGCATCGACACCCGGGCCGGGCGCGAGGGAACACCGTGGGGCGCGTTCGCGCTCGCCGGCGGCGGCTGGGGCGGCACCTGGAAGGAAGACGGTGTCTCGTTCTGCGTGATCCCGATCGGCAACTGCCGCACCTCCGTGCAGGAGCATCTCGAGATCGAGAGCCCGCTGGTCGTCGTCCAGCACGAAATGGTGGTCGATACGGCAGGCGCCGGTCGGTATCGCGGTGGCGCGGGCTCGGTGTATTCGATCTACGCCGAGTCCGACACGATGGTCACCGTCACCGCCGACCGGATCCGCGTCGGGGCGCCGGGCTCGAACGGAGGCGGCGCGGGCGCTCCCGCATTCGGTTGGTACATCGAGGATTTCGATCTCGCTCGGCACGCCGATCCGCTGGATCTGCGCGGCATCGAGCCGTTGTTCGGCATGTTCGACGCCGACGGCAGGCCCGACCCGAACCACGGCGAATTCGGGCGGGGCGCGCGCTATCGGACGGGTAAGTTCTCCGGTCTGCTCCTGCGAGCCGGCGACGCCCTGCGGTTCGTCATCGGTGGTGGCGGCGGCTGGGGCGATCCGCTCGAGCGTGAGGCCGACCGGGTCGCGGCCGACGTGCGCGCGGGACTGGTGAGCACCGAATTCGCCGCCGCCGGTTACGGCGTCGTGCTCAACGACGGCGAAGTGGACGAAGCGGCCACGACGGCACTGCGCGCGCGCCTGGCGAGCGAGCGCGCCGAAGAGCGCTGGCAGGTGCCGGTCGCCACTCCCCGCACCTGGACACTCTGAAGACGAGGACCGAACCCATGTCAGTCGATCGACTCCTGTTCCCCCGCCCCGATACCGAGCGTGTCTACGTCGAACGGGTGCCCGTGGACGGCGCGTGCCCGGCCTGCGGTGTGGCGAAGCTGGCCCGCTATCCCGTCGCCAACTTCCTCTGCCCGCGCATGGTCGTGAAATGCCAGCAGTGCTTCCACCACGTGTCGGTGACCCGCCCGGAGCCCGAGGACCATTGGCCCGCCTGGCGCTCTCCCGCCAGGGACTGGCCCGCTTCCCGCGTCGGCTGAGCGCTCTCCCCCATCCGATCTCTACCCGCGAAGGATTCGCGCATGACTACTCCGATCCGTGCGGCGTCCAGCTACATCGACGGTCGCTGGACCGGCGGCGACGGCGACCCGATCGCCACGATCAACCCCGCGACCGGTCTCCAGGTGGCGCTCACTCCCGCCACCGGTCCCGTCCAGGTGGCCGCGGCGCTGTCGGCGGCTCGACGCGCGTTCGACGACGGGGCATGGAGCCGGCTCCGCCCCGCCGAACGCGGTGCTCTGCTGCACCGCCTCGCCGACCTCCTCCAGGCGAACCGGGAAGCACTGGTCCGGCTCGCCGCCACCGAGATCGGCACCCCGGTCGGCAGCGGCGCCACCCTCCACGTCGACCTGCCCGCCAAATTCTTCCGCTGGTTCGCCGACGCCGCCGTTCGCGGACCACGCGACGGCTACGAACAGCCGATGCCGCTCGACCACGATCCGATCACCACCAGCAGCCTGCTGCTGCGCCAACCCGCGGGCGTGGTCGCGGCGATCGTCGCCTACAACGTGCCGATCATGATGAGCGCCTACAAACTCGGCGCGGCACTCGCCGCAGGCTGTTCGGCAATACTGGTCACCTCGCCCAAGGCCGTGCTGCTCACCACCGCGTTCGTCGAGCTGATCGAGGAAGCCGGATTCCCGGCGGGCGCGGTCAATTTCGTGTTCGGCCCGCCCGCGGTCACCGAACAGGTCGTCACCGCAGGTGAAGTCGACATGGTCACCTTCACCGGCTCCCCCGCCGTCGGCAGCAGAATCCTCACTCTGGCCGCGCCGTCGTTGAAGAAGGTGGTCCTCGAACTCGGCGGCAAGTCACCCAACATCGTGCTGCCCGGTACCGATCTGGAACGCGCCGTTCCCGCCTCGGCGTTGCGATTCACTCGCAACAGCGGCCAGGCGTGCGGCGCGACGACGCGAAGCTTGGTGCCGCAGAGAGACTTCGACGAATATGTCGAACGTTCGGGCGCGTTCCTGCGCAGCCTCACCGTCGGTGACCCGCTCGCGCCGGACACCGTCCTGGGGCCGCTCATCACCGGCGAACACCGCGCCGACGTCGAGGGCTTCCTCGCCCGAGCCCGCGACGCGGGCGCCGACATACCGGTCGGTGGTGGCCGGCCTGCGGGCCTCGACAACGGATTCTTCCTCGAGGCGACCCTGGTGACCGGTGTGCCCAACGAAGCCGAGATCGCCCAGGAGGAACTGTTCGCACCGGTGGGTGTGATCATGCCCTACACGGACCTCGATGATGCCGTCCGCATCGCCAACGACGTCAAATACGCACTCAACGCCAATGTCTGGGGGCCGACCCCCGAGGCCATCGAGTTCGCCCGGCGACTGCGGTCGGGCACCGTCACCATCAACGGTGGCGGCGGCATGCGGGCCGACGCCCCCTGGGGCGGTCCCGGCCACAGCGGCATCGGCAGAGAAGGCGGCGAAGAAGGCTTCCGCGAGTTCTTCGAAGTCAAGCACCTGCAGTGGCCGCTGTGAACCTGCCGACCGGCGAAGTCGCCGACCTTCACCGAGCATGGGGCGGACGTGTCATCGGCAGGCAGCCAGGACGAACGTGGAAAGGCCGCCGCGCGTCTCGTCGATGACCGGACGACCACCGGCCCGCCGGGATCGATCGATCCCGGCGGGCCGGTGCGCGTCGGTCAGCGAGTAGCGGCCAGCGACAGCGTGCGGCCGTCGGCGACATAGGTGCCGGTGTAGCTGTCCACCGACTCGTCCAGGTCGAGGACGCCGTCGGGACCGATCCGGAAGCGGTGCAGGATCTCCTCACCACCGCGCAGAGGGTCGGTGCCGAGCGCCCACAACGTCGTGCCACTGGGCGAGAGCACCGTGGCCTCGGCGCACGTCCCCGGCTTGCCGGGCGCGAAATCGGCATCGGGCAGGGGAATCAGGACCCCGTCGGGCTGTACCGCGAACGAACTGATGTGTCCCGAACCCATATTCGGCACGTACAGGAACCGGCCGTCGGGGGTCATGCTGGTGACATGCGGCAGCAGACCCGTGGGGAACGGCGACCCGGCGATCTCGGTGAGGGTACCGTCCTCGGCGCGGGCGTAGCCGGAGACCGAACCACTGATCTCGTTGACCACGTAGACGTGCCTGCCGTCCGGGGACACCCGCGGGAAGATCGGGTTCAGGCCGGTGCCGACCCGCTGCCGCACCGGCGACACGGAACCGTCGGCGCCGATGTCGAACACCAGCACCTGGCGCAACAGCAGGCTGGCGACGTAGAGCTGGCGGCCGTCCGGAGAGACGGCGCCCGAGGCGACGCCGTCGGCGGCGTCACCGAACGGGACGGGCGCACCGTTCGCGACCGGCGTGCCGTCGGCGCCGATTCGCACGGCGACGACCCGCGCGTTGTGCAGCCCGACCAATACGTAACCGTCCCTGCCGTTCGGGGCCAAGGCGATGTCGACAGGCACGTCCGGCAGCGGCAGCGCCGTCCCCGGTGTGAGCTCACCGTCGGCGCCGATCGCGTACGGGATCAGACGCGGATCGCTGCCCGGAGCGGCGAACAGGAAGCGACCGTCTGGGGTGGCCGCCTGCGGCCAGTTCAGTGCGCCGGGTATCGGGCGGCCCGCAATGGGAGTCGGCTGCCCGGAGTCGGCCGCGTTGTAGCCGGCGAGCCCCGCGCTGAGGAAACCGTGAGCGTAGAGGTGATAGCCGGCGGTGTCAGCTGCGGCGGGCGGCGCTGTCGCTGTGAAGCCGGGCAGCACGATCGCGGCGAGTGCGGGAATCAGAACCCGCCTGCGCCACACTCCCCGACCACCTGTCGACGTCGAATCAAAGGTCATGTCTGGGAGGCTATGGTTTCCCGCTCTGCGCGGATGTCCAGCAATTTGCACACCGGGCAGCCCCTCCGGCAACTCGGCAGACAGCACGAACCCCTCCGGCCACGGGCCGGAGGGGTTCGGGTCTCGGCGCGGCGCTCAGGCGTCGGCTTGGGCGGGCATCAGGCCCAGCTGGGTCAGAAAGCTGACGTTGTCCCAGTACACCCGGTGCTCGGCGACCTTGCCGTCGCGCACGGTGAAGGTGTCGATGAGCGGGAAGGTGACCGTGCGGCCCGATGGCGGGACCTCGCCCTCGGCGGTCGCGAGCGGCCCGGTCTGGACACCGGTGAACACGAGTTCGGCGATGGCGGTGTCGCCGTCGGTCCAGATGTTGCGGCGCTCGATCTTCATCCCGGGGAATGCTGTGATGAAGGCGCCGATGAGGCCGCGCAGCGCTTCGATGCCGGACATGGGGCCGGACGGGAACTCGGCCGCGACATCGTCGGTGAACGGGCTCGCGGCGCGCTCGAGATCGCCGGCCTCCAGTCCCTCGTAGTGCGTCTCGACGAGGGCGAGCAGGTCGCTCATGGTGAACCTTTCGGATGGTTGTGTGCCCGGCTCCCGGGCGGTACAGCGATGGACCGGCAGAGCCGGGATCAGGGCTGGACGCCCATCTCCGGACCGATGTACTCCCGCACCCGGGCGGCCTTGCCGTCGCGGACGTCGACGATCTGCAGCAGGTGCAGCTTCATCTCCTGACCGCCGATGGTGACCTCCGTCGTGCACTCGTTGAAGAAGCCGTGCTCGGTGAAGGTGATACCGCCGGGCACGAAGGTCGGCACCGCACCGTCACCGGAGCGCTCGTACACCGCGGCGACGGCTTCGCGGACGGTGACCCACTTGTCGTCGGCGCTGTGCCAGACGAGGCAGTCGTCGTGGCTGATCTCGATGAAGAGATCGATGTCGGTGAGGGCCTTGACCCAGTTCTCGGCGAGATCCCTGGTGGCCTGGTCCGGTGTGCTGCTCATCGGTGAACGTTGCCTTTCTGTCCTGACGTATGCAGGCGTCCTGCGCCACCCATGCTGCGCGGATATCCGCCGGGCGGATGTCCAGATTTCTGGACACCCACCCGAGCCCGCTCAGCGATGGGCGGCCAGCGCATCGGCCAGGGCGATGACGCCCTCCGCCGTCTTGACGTGCGCGAGATCGATGTGCTGGCCCTCGAAGTCGACGGCCGCGCTACCGGCCGCTTCGGCCGTCCGGAAAGCCTCGATCATGCGCCGGTAGAAGTCGACGGTGTCGGGCGACGGGGAGAACACCTCGTTGGCGATCGCCACGTGGGACGGATGGATGGCGACCAGCCCGCGGTAGCCCAGCTGCCGGTTGTCGAGGCAGAACCGGCGGGCGCCGTCGAGATCCTTGATGTCCTGCCACACGCCCGCCAACGGGTGGTGCAACCCGTTGGACCGCGCGGCCAGGACGATCCGGCTGCGCAGATACAGGGTCTCGAGCCCGGCCGGGGTGAACTCGAAGCCGAGTTCACGACCCACGTCGGCATTCGGCCCGGTGGCGCCCAGCAGCGACGCAACCCGCGGACTTGCCGCGGCGATCTCCTCGCAGTGCGCCATCGAGACCGCCGTCTCGTAGGACACGATCAGCCGGACGGTGCCGACCTCGATGCCCTCGCGTTGCTCGATGTGCCCGAGCACCGCGTCCAGGCGCACGATCTCGGCGGCGGTGAACACCTTGGCCAGGAACAAGCCGGTCAGGCCCGGACGCACGATCGCTTCAAGATCGGCGCCGAGCAGCCCGCTGACCTCCGGGTTGGCTCGGACCCACAGATCCGGGCGCACCCCTTCGGCCGTGAGGCGATCGATGGTGGCGGCGACGATGCCGCGGGCCTCGGCCTTGTCGGCGGCGGGCACCGAGTCCTCGAGATCGAGGATCAGCGCGTCGGCGCCGGAGGCGACCCCCTTGTCGGCCCAGGCGGCCTTGTGGCCGGGAACGAAGAGCATCGAACGGTACGGTTTCATCGTGGTTCTCCCTTGGCAGCAGCCCTGTCGGTACGACAAAATATAATATATGAAGTATCACCCCTGCGTAGCGATGCCTGCGGACGGACCGTCCGAGAAGATAAGGCCCGTGTCCACGGACTCTCCAGCGGAGGTCAACCGTCCGTCGGCGGCCATCGCATAGGTGTGCACGCGAGACGTTCCCGCGACCGTGAGCGCGTCGACGAGGAAGACCCGCTGCGACACCGAGTCCACCAGGACACGGCCGGGCATGGCCCCCATCGGCGCCGGGTAGGGCGAGCCGGGCAGCGGTGTCAGCGCGCCGTCGCCGGCGACCGAGAAGCCCGCGATGCCACCTGCCATGGATTCGGCCAGGTACATCCGCCTGCCGTCCGAGGTGAACATCGCGCCGTGCGGCAACGGCATCAGGCCTGTGCGGAACGGTGACCCGGGAACCGGATTCAGGTGGCCGTCGGCCCCGATCGCGAAGGCCGAGATGTCGCCCTGGGCCTCGTTGCTGGTGTAGAGGAAACGGCCGTCCGGGGTGACGCCGGGAATGGTCGACATGAGACCCGCGGCTGCCGAATCCACCAGCGTCAACGCACCGTCCGGGCCGACCGCGAAACTGAACACCGTCGCCGAGAGCCAGCCGACCGCGAACAGGAACCGCCCGTCGGGGGTGATGGCGGGCATACTGAGTCCGCTCACTCCCGGAATCCGCGCCGGAGCGGCGCCGGTCGGTTCCAGGGCGCCCGATGCGGCGATGCGATAGGAGCGGATCTCGTTGGTCACGGTGCCGGTGGTGACGAACAGCGTCCGGCCGTCGGGCGACGGCAGCACTCCGACGCCCGGCCCGCCGAGGTCGAGGTGCGCGCCGGGAACCGGGCTGAGCGTGCCGTTCGCGGCGAGCGCGTATCCCTCGACGGTGCCCGAAACCGTGTTGGTCGCATACACTTTCCGCCCGTCGGAGGTGACCGACAGCGACAAGCCGCCGGTCCCGGCGGGGAACGGGGACCCGGCCACCCGCGACAGGGCGCCCGCCCGATCGAGACCGAGCACACTGATGTTCGACGAGCCCGCGCCGCCGATCACCAAGAACCTGGCACCCGCGTCGGCGCCCGAGACGGGCGTATTCAGCCAGCCCGCCGAGGCGAGGAGAAACGCGGCTGCGAGCCCGGCGGCGGCCCGGCGTGAACGACGTGTGGTCCGGAACATCTGTACTACCTCCAACCGACCGGCGAGCACCGCTGCCCCCAGCCGAATAGAACGCGCGCGGTATGCGCAGGAAAGGAAATGGGCGTGAATGCCTGGACGCCATTTCCAGATGTGACGGTAGGCAGCTCGCAGTACTTTCCCTGTCCAGAATTCTGGACAGTCGAGAAATTTCGGCTGCACCCTGTTCGCGAGCCGATCCGGACAGCAGAAAGGCCCTCCCGACCGGAATCGGGAAGGCCTTTTCGGAATTCGCTCAGTACAGCGTGTACCCGCCGTCGATCGGAATGGTCGTGCCGGTGACGAACGACGCCGCGTCCGACAGCAGCCACATGGCCGCCTCGGCGTGCTCGACCGGCTCGCTGGCACGGCGCAGGGCGTGTGTGGCCGCGACGGTGTCGGCGTAGGAAGGATTCTTCTCCAGGTACTCGAGGTACATCGGGGTCTTGGCTGTCGAGGGGCCGATGCCGTTTACCCGGATGCCCACCTCGCCGTATTCCGCGGCCGCGGCCTTGGTCAGGCCGGCCAGCGCGTGCTTGGAGGCGCTGTATTCGGCGGCCATCGGAATGTAGATGAACGAACCGACCGAAGCGGTGTTGACGATCGAACCGCCACCGGCCTCGATCATGGCCGGGATCTCGTGCTTCATGCACAGGAACGCACCGGTGACATTGATCCGGAACACCCGCTCGAATTCCTCGCGGCTGATGTCGACCAGTTTCTTGCCGTTGTTGGGCACACCGGCGTTGTTGAAGGCGCCGTCGAGCCGGCCGTACGCCGACACCGCGGCATCGACCATCGCCTTCACCTGGTCCTCGTCGGTGATGTCGACGGTCACGAACTGCGCGGCGTAGCCTTCGGCCGTCAGCTTCTCCGCCAGCGCCTCCCCCGCTTCGGTGGCGACGTCGGCGATGGTGACCTTCGCACCGTTCTCGGCGAAGAGGCGCGCGGCCGCCTCACCGATACCGCTCGCGCCGCCCGTCACAATGATCGAGCGTCCGTCGATTCCAGCCATGGATATATCTCCTGTTGTCTTGCTCGGCGATGGAAAAGTTCTGTGCGGGAATCAGTTACCGAATCCCGCGGTGTCGCTGGGCGCGCTGTCGAGCACCAGCGTCTTGGTCTCCAGGAACGACCGCAGGCCCTCGGAGCCGCCCTCCCTGCCGATACCCGACATCTTGAAACCGCCGAAGGCGATGGAGAAGTCGGTGCGCGGGCCGTTGTGCCCCACCGTGCCGGTGCGCAGGGACCGGGCCACGCGGTAGGCGCGATCGGCCTCTGTGGTGAAGACCGCGGCGTTGAGCCCGTAGGGGCTGTCGTCGGCCAGGGCCACCGCGTGGTCCTCGTTCTCGGCCGGGACGACGACCAGCACCGGGCCGAAGATCTCCTCGGTCGCGATCACCGAGGAGTTGTCGACGTTCGCGAAGACGGTGGGCTCGACGAAGAAGCCGCGGTCCAGCCCGGCGGGGCGGCCACCGCCGGTGACGAGCCGGGCGCCGCCCGCGGTTCCGGCGGCGATGTAGTCCTCCACGCGTTCGCGCTGACGGGCCGAGGCGAGTGGGCCCATCTGCACGGTTTCGTCGAACGGGTCGCCGACCTTCACCGCGGACATGGCAGCGCCGAGCGCCTCGGCGAGTTCGTCGTGCCGATGCTCGCTGACGATGACGCGGGTCAGGCTGTGACAGACCTGCCCGGCGAGATAGCTGATCCCGCCCGCGAGGACCTTGGCCGCGGTGCCGATGTCGTAGTCGTCGAGCACCAGCGCGGGCGACTTGCCACCCAGTTCGAGAGTGCAGCGGGCCATCCGGTCGGCGCAGATCGCGCCGATGGTCCGTCCGGCTGCCGTCGAACCGGTGAAGGTCACCTTGTCCACGCCCGGGTTGCGCACCAGCGACTCCGACACCCGGCGATCGGCGGTCACCACATTGAGCACCCCCGGTGGCAACCCGACCGCGTCGCAGATCTCGGCGAACAAGTAGGCCGAGGTGGGTGCCTCCTGCGGGGGCTTGAGCACTACCGTGCACCCGGCGAGCAGGGCGGGCGCGCACTTGTAGGCCATGAGCCCGGCGGGACCGTTCCACGGCACGATCGCCGCGACGACACCCACCGGTTCGCGGATCAGCAGACCCGCCCCGCCGGACATGGGGGTGTGCTCCTCACGGAAGGCGAAGGTCTCGGCCAGATCGGCGTAGGCGTTGAACGCCCCGGACAGGAACAGCGGGAGCCGGGTCTTGGCCAGCGAGTAGACGATGCCCGACTCGATCGACCACAACCGGGCGAAGTCGTCGCCACGACGGGTCAGCTCGGCGGCGATCGCACGCAGGTAGCCCGCGCGTTCGGCGGGCGAGAGCCGCGGCCACGGCCCGTTGTCGAAAGCCCGGCGGGCCGCCGCGACCGCAGCGTCGACGTCGTCGGTGCTCGCGGCGCCGACGGTGGTCACGATCTCTTCGGTACCGCAGTTGAGCACGTCGAAGGTCTGCGGTGACGACACCGGCACCCAGCGGCCGCCGATGTAGGACGCCTCCGGGTGCGCGGGCAGTACCCCGATCTCGACCGACTTCGTCATGGAAAGTTCCTCTCACACTGTGACGCAAGCTACGCCACGACAATGTGTACTATATAAAATATTCTCACGCCAGCTTCGCGAGGCCGCCCGACCCGATGAGTGGGCTGCGACGGCCCGGTTTCTCTCGCCTCAGCCGACCGGGCTCGGCCTGCCACGCCGGGCGGCGACGATGTACTCGAACAGGCACACCAGCACGTCCTTGCACGACTGCCGGTCGCGGGCGTCGCAGAACAGCACCGGCACGTGCGGCGGCAACGACAACGCAGCGCCGATCTCCGCAGGCGCGTACCGGTCGGCCCCGTCGAAGCAGTTCACCGCCACCACGAACGGGACGCGGCGGGACTCGAAATAGTCCACGGCGGCGAAACAGTCGGCCAGCCGCCGCGTGTCGACGAGGACCACCGCGCCCAGCGCACCGCGGGAGAGTTCGGGCCACAGGAACCAGAACCGGTCCTGGCCGGGCGTGCCGAACAGGTACAGGATCACCCGGGGATCGATGGTGATGCGGCCGAAGTCCAGCGCGACCGTGGTGGTGCGCTTGCCCTCGATCCCGCGCAGGTCGTCGACCGAGGTGCTCAGCTCGGTGAGCTGTTCCTCGGTGCGCAGCGGCGTGATCTCGCTGATTGCGCCGACCAGCGTGGTCTTGCCCACCCCGAAACCGCCTGCGACGAGTACCTTCACCGCCAGTTCTTGAGTATGGGCGACGGCGCCGTTGCCGTCAGAGTCTACGAATGCCATCCAGTACCGCCTGCAGAAGTTCGGGATCGGGGCCGACGTCGGCCTTCGGTGGCGACCGGAAGATCACATATCCGGCCGAGATGAGATCGCCGACGAGCACCTTCACCGTGATCAGCAACAGATTCATATGGGCCGCGATCTCGGCGATCGACAACGGCCGGTTGCGGCACAACCGGAAGATCTCGGCGTACTCGCGGTCGAGGCTGTTCACCTCGCCTTCGTAGCCCACCGAGATGACGAGCGTGAGGATGTCGAGATCGGCCACGTCTCGGCCGGCCCGGCCGCGGGTGAGCGCGAAGGGACGGACCAAGGGGCCGGGATCGTCCTCGTAGCC
Source organism: Nocardia sp. NPDC059691 (assembly GCF_042733915.1). Taxonomy (NCBI): domain Bacteria; kingdom Bacillati; phylum Actinomycetota; class Actinomycetes; order Mycobacteriales; family Nocardiaceae; genus Nocardia; species Nocardia sp. NPDC059691. The sequence goes on from NZ_JBHWFB010000004.1 coordinate 68,619, forward strand.
CCATTCCTCCTCGGGTTCGCCGTTCACAGCAGCGGCGTTCTCGACGTTCGCGGGGCGGCGGACAGCTGGTCGCGGACCTGGCCGACGATCACGTTCATCTCGTAGGCGATCAGTCCCAGATCGGCGTCGATATCGGCCAGCAACGCCAGACAGGCGCCGTGACCGGCCTCGGTGACGAGCAGGTAGCCGAGTTCGAGTTCGATGACCGTCTGATGCAGGCCGCCCTTGGCGAAACGTGTGCCCACCCCGCGCGCCAGGCTGTGCAACGCCGACGCCATTGCGGCCAAGTGCTCGACGTCCTCGCGATCGATCCCGTCCGAGCCGGCCAGTGCCAGCCCGTCCGCGGACAGCACCACCGCGCATTCCGCGCCGGAGGTGCTGTTCACCAGGTTGGTGAGCAGCCAGTCGAGGGCCCCCGCGGGCGCGTGGCGAACCATCATGTCGTCGTTCATGTGCGGACCGTTCTTCACTGGTGCGGATGGGTGGAGCGGGCGCGGCGGGTCCCGCGTTGCAGTGCGGAAATGGCCGAGCGCACCGCGTCGGGCGCCCGGCCACGGATCGGCGGCGGGGGCGCGACCTGATCGATCGCGGATTCGTCCGCGTCGACGCGTAGTTCGGGTGAGAGGTGACTGAGCCGGTCGCGCCGCGGCAGCGCGGGACGAGTGTCGGCGGCGATCGGATGACCGGCCACCGATACCGGCCGATGGCCGTTGCGACCGGTGTGCACTGCGTGTGGCTCCGCTAGTTCGGCCACTGCCCGGGCGGATTCGATCGGTTCCGGCAGCGCGACCCCGGCGATGCCGTCGGGGCGCGATACACCGAACACCCCGGGCACTCGCTGGACGGGACGCCGCGCGGCCACGGGTTCCATTGCGGCCGTAATGCTCTCGTCGCCGCGTTCGAGCATCGCCCACGGCAGCAACACGATCGCCCGCACCCCACCGTAAGCCGACTCCTGCAGTGTCACCGTGATCCGGTGCCGGTCGGCCAGCCGACTGACCACGAACAGGCCCAGGTGCCGGTGTCCGGCCAGCGCCATCTCGTGGAACTGCGGCGGCTGCTCGAGCAGGGCGTTGAACCGGGCCCGTTCCTCGAGATCGATGCCGATACCCTGATCGTCGATCTCGACGACCACGCCCTTGCCGACGGCGGCGCCGTGCACCGACACCGCGGAATCCGGCGGGGAGAAGGCGGTGGCGTTGTCGACCAGTTCAGCCAGCAGATGGATGACGTCGGCCACAGCCGTGCCGGTGACGCTCACCGCGGGCAGCCGCACCGCGTTGACCCGGGCATAGCCCTCGGTCTCCGAGACCGCACTGCGCACGATGTCCTCGAGCGCGACCGGATTGCGCCAGCGCCTGCCCGGCCTGCGGCCGCCAAGGATGAGCAGGTTCTCGGCGTTGCGACGCGCGCGGGTGGCCAGGTGGTCGAGCTGGAAGAGCAGTTCGAGATTCTCCGGATCGTCCTGGCGGGCCTCGGCGACATCGAGGATGTCGAGCTGACGACGCACCAGGGCCTGGCTGCGGAAGGCGATGTCGAGGAAGACCTTGTTGAAGCCGTCGCGGGTGCGCGCCTCCTCGGCGGCAGTGGCCATGGCGGTGCGCTGCGCCAACGAGAACGCCTCGGCCAGTTGACCGATCTCGTCGTGACCCCGGTCGGCGACCGCGGTCTCGGCCTCGACGTCGACCTGTTCGCCGTCGTGGATGCGGGCGATGATCGCGGGCAACCGCTCCCGGGCCAGGACCAGCCCGGCGGAACGCAGGGCCTGCAACCGGCGGACCAGGCGCCGGGCCAGGACCAGCGAGACACTCAGCGCGGCGAGGGTGACGACCAGCATGATCGCGGTGGCGATCCCGAGCCGCCAGAGCATGGTGTCGGCGGCAGCGGCAGTCAGATCGACGGTGACCCGGAACTGATCGCGGACCACAGCCATCATGCGCGTCGCGACCGCCTTCTCCGCGGCGGACCACTCCCCCTCCGGTGTCGACATCTCGCCGCGTTCGGCCATCTCGTTCTCCGCGACTTCGGCCACCCGCCAGTCGGGCCCGGTGGTCATGGCGCGCAGGCTCGCCCGCACTCCCGCCGGAAGCAGCGCATCCACCGCCGTCAACTGGTCACGGTAGACGCCGATCGCCTCTCCGAGAGTGCGCCGCTCGGCCGGCGCCCGCATGCCGCGCGCCAATCCGGCGGACACCAGGCCGACCACACGGGCATGACTCTCGGCCACCTGCAACAACGCCAGCGAGTTCAGTTCGGCGTCCATCGTGGTCATGTCCGAGGACTTTTTCCGGGCGCCGTCGCGGCCCGCGCCGAGCAACGCGGCGACGAGATCGCTGTAGTAGCGGTCGATGTCGCCGGTGGCGGCGCGGCCGCTGTCCACCGACTCCCGAATCGTGGTGATCTGCCCGATCAGTTCCGCCAGCGCCTGCACAGATTCCGCGCCTGCGTCCGCATCCATGTTCTTGGCGGTGGCGGCGATGCGAGTGGTCTCCTGGATGGCGCGATCGGTGTCGTCGCGTCCGGCGCGCAGCCCGGCCGCGCTCGCGGGAGACCGGTCGACGGCGGTGAGGCTGGCCAGGCGCTCGGACTGCACCGCGGTGACGAACCGCAGCAGCGGCTCGATCACCCCGCTGCGATAGTCCGCCCACTCCTTGACCTCCTGAGCGCGGATCGCGACCAGGCTCACCGCGACCACACCGGTGCCGAACAGCACCATGGACGGGATGAGCGCGATGGCCAGCACGCGGGTCCGCACACTGGCACCGAAGCGCGCACGCAGACCACGGGGGCGTTCTGGCCGGTGGTCGTCCGCGCTCGGATCCGGTGTCGCCGTTGGCACTGGCGGTTCTCCTCGGTGCAGGGCAGCTCGCAGAGCCGGTGGGGTGGATATCCGGTGGCGGGCGCGGCCCGCCCCGGTCGTGCGTTACTGGGGGGTGAGGTAGGCCGACGGACCGTCGTGGAAGATCACGCCGGTGTCGGCGGCGGGCCTACCCGTGGCAGTGATGCCGCCGTCGGCGCCGATGTCATAGGTGTGCACCCGCGCGCTGCCCTGCATGGTGAGGGTGTCGATCACATACAGCTGTCGTTCCCCCGGCCCGAGCACAACACGGCCGGGTAGGGTGCCTGCCGGAGCGGGGTAGGGCGAGCCGGGCAGCGCACGCAGCGCGCCGTCGGCGCCGATGCCGAAGCCGTCGATCTCTCCCCCACTGGAGGCGGGCAGATACATGCGTCGCGAGTCGGCGGTGATCGCGGTGCCGTGCGGGGTGCCGCCGGTCGGGTACGGCGAACCGGGCGCGGGTGAAAGCCTGCCGTCGCGGGCTATCACATAGCCGGAGACATTGTCGGTGCCTTCGTTGCTGATGTAGAGAAAGCGCCCATCCGGGGTGACGGTGGGCAACGCGGGACGTTCACCGGTGGCCAGCGGGGCACCCAGCGGGGACAGCGAGGCATCGGGCCCGATCGAGAAGGCGGCGACGGTGCCCGCGACGAAACTGCTGACGAACAGCGTGCGCGCGTCGGGAGTCAGGACCGGCAGGCTCAGCGCGCTCATCCCTTCCACCCGGGTGGGCGGCGCGCCCGTGGGTACCAGCAGTCCGTCGGCGGTGATGTCGAAGGAGCGCACCTCGTTGGCGACGCCGCCGATGGTGGCGAACAGCCGCCTGCCGTCGGGCGTGATCGTCACACCGATCACCGGTTCACCGAACGCCCTACGACTGCCCGCGATCTCGCGCAGCGATCCGTCGGCCCCCAGGTCGTAGCCGATGATCGAGCCCGACACCACGTGTCCGGTGTAGACCCGGCGACCGTCGGGGGTGATCTCGAGGGTGAGCGATCCGGTGTCACTGGCGAACGGCGCCCCCGGGACCTGGCTCAGACCACCGTCGGCCGCCACACGCAGAACGCCGATGTTCGATGATCCGGTGCCTGCGACGAGGAGGTACCTCGGCATCTCCGAGGCGGGATCCGCGTGGGCGAGAGTCGGCAGCCAGCTCAGCGCCAGGGCGGCCGAGAGCGCCAGGACGACGCGGCGCGAAGGGGTGACAGTGTCGACGAACATCTTCGGGCAGTACCTCCATGTACTTCGAGCGGACAAACATCGCTCGGAACATGCACAATATAGTATGTGTCACATCTCGGGTAGCTTCCGGACCGAATTGGACGCAGAGTATAAATGCCCTCTGAACTGCCACAATTCCCAGCGGGGTTCATCATGATCGATCACAGTTCGGAGCTGGCTGCATATTTTATGTGGGATTCTCCCTCCTGGTGTGCACTCCGGCACACCAGAGCTCGACGAGGAGATCCGCCGATGCCCAGGCCGTTCCGCGGGAACCGCGGCGCCATGACAACTCTGCTCACCGTCCTGCTGTGTGCCTCAGGCGCCGTGGGACCCGCCGCCCCCGCCTGGGCAGCCCCCGCGCGGCCGCGGTTTCTGATCACCGCGGGCACCGCGTCACTGGGGATCAGCGTGCTGCGGATCGAGCGCGACACCACGCTCACCCCGGCGCCGGGCAGTCCGTTCCCGACCGGTTTCGGCGTGCTGTCGCTGGTCGCCTCGGCCGACGGGCGCACGGTATATGTTCCGCACGCTGGCGATTTCGGCGTCTCGGGCTACCGGCTCGACGACAACGGCGCCCTGACTCCCATTCCGGGCGGGGCGGTAACCGTCGGCGGACCGCCCACTTCGGCCCGCCTCTCCCCTGACGGCACTGTCCTGTTCGTCGTCGTAGGCGGCGTGCCGGGGCATGTCGAATCGTTCACGGTCGCGCCGTCCGGCGCGCTCACCCCGACCGGCGCGTCGCGGGTCGCCGTCGAGGGGCTCAGCGCGGTGGGCATGGCCGGCGTCGATCCCAGCGGCCGATTCCTGCGCGTAGCCACCTACATCGGCGACACCGTGTCCAGCTACGCCGTCGGCGCGGGCGCCGCCCTGACCCCACTCGGCACACAGACGGTGCGGTTCGGCCCGGTCGCGCCGGGCTACACCCCCGACGGCCGGTTCCTGTATGTCAGCAACGAATTCGGTTTCGACGTGTCCGGATACGCGATCGCCAACGACGGCCGCCTCACCCCGACCCCTGGCTCCCCGTACCCGACCGGCGGTGTGCCGCACGGCGCCGTGGCGAGCGCGGACGGTAGCCGCCTGTACGTGCCCAACGCGGTGGGCTCATCGATCGCCGGTTTCGCCGTCGGCGCCGACGGCGCGTTGACCCCGCTGCCAGGCTCGCCGTACCCGGCGCCCGCGGGCACGATGCCGGGTCAGGTCGCCCTCGATCCCGACGGGCGGCACCTCTACCTAGTGGACGTGCTCACCGCCCAGATCACAACACGGGTGCACACGTACACGATCGGCCCCGACGGCGCGCTCACCCACACCGGTCGCGACCCGATCGACACCGGTGTGTTCATGTCGGACGGACCGGTCGCCGTCCTGACCCGCTGACCCCACACCGACGACGAGCGGCGGCGCGCACCAGGCCGGTGAGCGCCGCCGCTGCCGCATGCCGTCGGTCTAGGCGGTGTTCTTCTGCTCCTCCGACCACATGCCCTGCCTCTCCAGCATGGCGATGAGTTCGTCCGCGCCGGACATGATGTGGTCGCGCATGAGTGTGGAGGCCGTCTTCACGCGCCGCTTCTGCAGCGCCTCGAGAATGGCCGGATGGAAATGCAGGGTCTCGTTGGCGTGGCCCTCGATATTGCCGTAGAAGCGGTTCGGCAGCTGCTTGACGATCGAGCCGAGCAACATGGCCAGCCTGCGCGAATCGGCGGCCAGATTGATGGTGCGGTGGAATTCGTGGCCCAGTGCGACGATCCGCTCGGAGTCGTTGTCCCCGGCCATGACACGTTGCTGCTCGGCCACGACCTCGGCGAGGTGGTCGAGCTGACGCTGGGTGATGGATTTGGCCGCGCGCCCGGCCAATTCGCCCGCTAGGGTGGCCTGGGCCCAGAACAGATCGCGCACGTCCTGCCTGCTGAACGCCGCGACCATGAACCCGCGCCGTGGCACCAGCTCGACGAATCCCTCACCGCTGAGAAGCAACAGCCCTTCGCGAACCGGCGTGTTGGAGACGCCAACCGCCTCGGCGATCGGTTCGGTGCGCAGGAATTCGCCGGTGCGGACCCGACCGGAGATGATGAGTTCGCGCACGTAGGTCGCCACGTCCTCGGAAAGCTGCTGACGCTGGGAGTTCATGCGGCGAGGCAGCCCCTGCGCAGTCGATTCCATGGGGATTCGATCCTTTCCGTTCGGCCGATCTATGCATTATGCCTCACGTATTACCGAGCAGATGGCACCGGCGAACCGATGACCACACCGCACCCCGGAAGCGGCGGCGGCCGCAACGAGGCCGTTCCCGGAGCGTTCGGCGCCGCCCACGACCGCAAATGATATATTATGCTTGATGTGGCCACGAACAATGGAGTTGGTGGCCCGCCCAATCGCTCTCTCGCCGACCTCGCGAAGGGTTCGCGGACATGAACGTGCTGATCGAAATGACGGCCCTGTGCCTGACCAGACCCACGCGCGACGCCGGCGCGGAGGCCGCGGCCGCGTGGTACGCGGCCAAGGCCCGTCTGCACGACCATCTCGCCGGATCGGGCGGGCCCGACAGCGCCCTGGAACGGCAGCTCGCCGACTCCGCCCGCCGGCGAGCCCGGCAGCTGGCGGGTACCTGACACCCTGCAGAGCGCCCCAGGAGACGACAGTGCGCGAGTTCCCCCTGATCCTGCCCCCGCCGCTGGCCGAGTCCTGGGCGTGGCAGCGCCACGCCACCTGCCGCGCCTACGATGTCGACGTCTTCTACGACAACGGCAACGAACCACGCAAAGTCCTGCTGGCCAAGCAGATCTGCCAAGGCTGCCCGGTTCTGACCCATTGCCGCGACTACGCGGTCGAAGCCAACGAGCCACACGGCATCTGGGGCGGAATGACCCCACGGGAACGCAACCGCTACCGCTGGCTCAACTATCGGCCCCGCCGACCGGACCTCCCGGTCAGCGCAACGCCCGACGCCTGAACCCTGCTGTGCGGGTCACCCGCCACACCTGCCGCCGACTTTTACGGTCGCGACGCGACCCTGTTCGCGCGTTCGTCGCCGAGCTCGACGGTGACAGCGCGATCCGCGCGCTCGCCGGAGATGACGAGCCCGCTCGTGCGGTAGCGGTGGGCCGTCCCCCGGGCGCCGGCCGCCGGTTCGATGCCCGGCTGCGTCCGCTGGCCTCACCGCGAGCGGAGCTGCTGCTGTTCACCGCACCGCGCCACACCGATCGCGCTGCCGAGGCCAACCGACTGGACGCGTCGATCCTCCGGCGCTGCAAGCGATCCGGTCTGGTGCGGCTCCCGCTCGACGAACCCGCCGGACCCGATCGCCGAACTGAACCGCGCCCCGGGCGATCGTCCCGCCTTTTCCGCGGGGCACGCTGCCGCGACATCGCGGCCGGGCTCGGCGTGCGGACCCGGCCGGTGCATCCTCTGCTGTCGGGATCCACCGGCTCGGATTGCCGCACGGTTGGGCTCGTTACGGTGTCGCGATGAATCGCGATCCGTTCGGGAGCCGGAGAATATCAGCGCGCCGGTTCCGTCGCCCCGTCTCGCGGCGCGGTTCCGGCCTGCCCCGACGCCGGAACCGCCGGCTCGACCGCGGCACTCGAATCCCGGGTTCCGGCCTGCGGCACCAGCAGGACGATGACGGCGGCGAGGATTGCCGGGACCGCGAAGGCGTAGTAGTTCCACTGGCTGCTCAACGCCGAACCGAGGATCCAGCCGCCCATCATCGGCCCCAGAATGGATCCGATGCGCCCGAGCCCCATCGCCGCGCCGACGGCTGAGCCGCGGCACGTGGCCGGGAAGTAGGCGGCGATGTATCCATAGGTGAGGGAGCTGCTGCCGATGGAGCCGAGGCCTGCACCGGCCACGGCCGCCATGAGCACGGCCGTGTCGGCCTTACGGCTCAGTACCAGCAGCGAGACCGCTCCGATCAGGAAGAACGGCACCAGGATTCGCTTGGATCCGAAGCGGTCGGCAAGCAGCGAACCACCGAGCATGCCCGCCACCGCGCCGACCTGCAGCACCAGCAGGAATTGCAGCGAGGAGCCCAGCGCGTAGCCTGCCTGTCGCATCAGATGCGGCAGCCAGGTGTTGAGGCCGTAGCCGATGAGCTGGGCGCAGAAGCAGACCAAAACGAACAGCGCGAGAGCGGGCAGGTAGCGGGCGGTGAGCAGCTCCCGGAACCCCGCGGCCGGTCGCGCGGCGGGTCCGGCCGCGCGGGCGCCCAGGTCGGCCCGGGCCGCCTCCAGATCGAGGCCGTAGGCGCCGGCCAGCTCGCGAGCCTCGTCGTCGCGGCCGCGGGCAAGCAGATAGTTGACCGACTCCGGCAGCCAGAAGTACATGACCGGCAGCACGATCACGCACAGCGCGCCGACGCCGTAGAGAACGCGCCAGCCGTGGTCGGGCAGCAGCGCGATGGCGACCAGGGCGGCGACGATGCCGCCGACCGAGTAGCCGGTCAAGGTCAGGCCGTTGTAGATCTGCCTGCGGTCGCGCGGTGCGTACTCCATGGTCAGCGCGACCGCCGAGGGCACGACGCCGCCGAGCCCGATGCCGGTGATGAACCGTGCGGCGCCGAGGAATTCGGGTGAGGTGGCCAGCGCGCAGATCGCACAGCCCAGCGAGAACCACGCCACGCCGATCATCATGATCCGCCGCCGCCCGATCCGGTCGGTCAGCGGACCGGCGACCAGGAAGCCGACCATGAGGCCGAACAACGTCCAGCTGCCGATCAGGCCGGCGGTCGCGGTCGTCATCCCCCAGCCGGGCTCCTCGAGCAGACTGGGCACGGTCGCGCCGTAGACGATCAGATCGTAGCCGTCGGCCACGATGGTCAGGAAACAGAGCAACACCACGATCAGACCACTGCGTGGGTGCCGGACAGTACGGCTCATGCCGTCCTCCTCGGGGAAATGCGCGACGTGGGTCGGGACCACACCGCAACCGCGCAGCGACCGGAAACTCCTGATACCTCTCAGGCGGCCGTGCGATCCGGATCACAATAACGCACAATATATGATGCTGAGTACATTCCGGGAGAATTTGCCGCCAGGCCGGGCAGGACAGCGACGAAGGTGGCGCTCTCCCCGGGGACGCCAGCCTGCGCGTTATTTGCGCAGGTCAGGGTGTTTGCATCACAACGAGACTAAGGAACGAAGAAGACCCCAGGTGACGGGTCGTAGGTTGGCGCCCTCCCTGCCACCCACGCGAGCGGGCGCTGTCGGTACTGGGCACCGAATACGGTGCGACGGCAACACCGGGCACGCGGCGGCCCGCGCGTGCACTGGACGAACTGGACCGACGGCTGGCCGAGTTGATCCGCGAATACCTACGTCAAGTCGCGGAGCGCGCCGAACGGTAACCGCAGCCGCAACAATACTTCGCAGATCTCGCCGCGCTCGACGACACCCTGTCGATTCCGCCTGGCTTCAATCGGACGGCCTTCAAAGCGGTACAGCATGCCGTCGCTACGCTGGCAACTGACGCTTGCCGTCGCCACAGCGATGGCCATCAAGCGCAAGGAGACAGAAATGCACGGCGACTCCTGCGGTCCACCGTAATTGTTCGGCCAGCGCCGCACCAGTTGCCGCGAAGCCGGTGACAACGCTGACCACTCCGGGCGGGACCCCGGCGTCGAGCAGTATCCCTCCCAGCACGAGTGCGGAAAGCGGTGCTTCTTCCGATGGCTTCAGCACGCATGTGCACCCAGCCGCCAGAGCGGGTGCCAGTTTCGTCGACATCGCGATCAGGGGCGCGTTCCACGGCACGATCATCGCGACCACGCCGACCGGTTCTTTGTAGGTGGCGCCGTGTATTCGGCGGTCGGACGGGCCGATGTCGGTCGTGCTGCCGTAGATCTTGTCGGCCCAGCCCGCGTAATAGCGGAACTGGTTGGCGGCCTCGGTGACCATCAGCTGTGCTTGTGACACTGGCATCCCGACGTCGCGACTTTCGACAGCTGCCAGTTCGTTAGCGCGCTCAGCCATCAGATCCGCTGTCCGCCAGAGGATCATGCCGCGTTCGGCACCGGAAAGGCGGATCCAACGCTCGTCGTCGAATGCCCGCCGTGCGGCTCGTACGGCGTCGTCCACGTCCGCCGCCGCGGCCTCGGCTACCCGAGCGGTCACCTGCTCGGTGCCAGGATCAATGACCTCGAAGTCATCGTGCTCGGCAGCAGAAACCCACGCAATGGCACAGGCCCGAAGCGACGAACCGGACGTGGACCTCGCCGAAGCCGGGCTCGTCGACCTCCAGCTCGCGCAGCTCGAGCTCGGTGCTTCCCGCATCGATCACTGCTGCCAGCGTTTTCACGCCGTCACCACGTGTTCGGCGGGACCGCGCAGCGAAGCGGCGCTGGTGATCTCCGCACCGCCCGCGCGCAGCTCGGCCCAGTCGGTCGGATCGTGGCTGATCCAGACGGTTGTTCCGGGCTGGGTGGCCAGTAGTTTGATCTTCTGCAAGGAGCTGTGCTTGTTCGGCCGGTCGACATCGAACGGCATGCCGATGGTCAGGTCGACGTTGTCCCACTTGTGCGCCGCGTCGCTGGTGAGCACGAGCGTGCTGTCGTCGGGCATGCGCAGTTTCAGACCGAGCGTGCCGGGGGTGTGCCCGCGCAGCGAGAGCAGGGTGATGCTGCCGTCACCGATGAGGTCGTGGTCGTAGCCTGCGGGAACCTCGTTCCAGGCAATCTTCTGCGCCGCCGCGATGTCGTCCTCCCGGAAGAAGGCCGCGTCGAGGTTCGAGGGCGTCTTGGCGTAACGCAGTTCACCGGCGCCGATGAAGCCCTGCGCGTGCGGGAAGAGATCGAGTCCGCCGGTGTGGTCGAAGTGCATATGCGACAACACGACCCGGCGGACATCGCGGGTGGTGTAGCCGATGGCTTCGATCTGGCGGTCGAGCCGGTACTCCTCGGGGAAGTCGATCCGGAACGCCGCGGCGAGCTCGCCGTAAGCGACGGCCGGGTCACCGGCGCCCACGGTGGCCAGACCGGCGTCGAAGATCAGCAGTCCCTCGTCGTGTTCTATGAGAAACGTCGGAGCCGGGATGGTTTCCTGCACACCGCCGGACCCGAGCATCAGAATGCCGCAGTCGACAGTGAGTTGCGGTGCGTCCAGTGCCCACACGCGGCGGACGGGCTTCGGTGTTGCCATGGGGACTCCAATGTCTTGCCGAGGGTGCCCGGGCGACCCGAAGGGACCGCTAGGCATTATGTATTGTGCATTTTCGATCGCACCGATTCACCAGCATGACACCACGCTTGTGTCCTGGGTCACAGGCTGACACGCATACTATCTTCGCGCTCATCGATTTTCAACAGACGAGTTGATTTTGCCTCTACCTGCAATAACATGGACGACTAGCACGCTCTGCCGACCGGCGCAGACACTCACTGCCGAGAGCTCCACGCCGGACCCAGTCGAGAGGGTCGCCGCCAGCTTCTCGCCAAAATTGACAATATTTCGTGCACAATCTCGTAGGCTGCTGTCGGGCACAGCCTCTGGTCCGAACTCTCGTCGATCCGGCATCCCGTTCCGAACCGCCACTCCCCTCCCATGGCAGCCCCGCCGCCTTCACCTGGAGCGCGCGGCATTCTCCACAAAGCAAGGAAGACCCGATGAGTTCACACCCAACCCCCGTCACCGCCGGTCGCGACCGACGTAGCCAATTCGCGGTCGTGCTGTTCTGCGCGTTCCTGAACATGCTGGACGGATACGACGTGCTGGTGATGGGCTTCGCGATGCCCCACCTGCCGGACGGTTTCGCCTCGAAGGCGCAGAAGGGTTACCTCGTCAGCGCCGCGCTCGCAGGGATGGCGGTCGGCGCGATAGGGCTTGCCCGGTTCGCCGACATCTACGGCCGTCGACGGGTCCTGCTGGTCGGCCTCGCGGTCAACACCCTAGGGCTCGCGGCCTCGGCGCTGTCCACGAACTTCGAGTCCTTGCTGGTGACACGGTTCGCCACCGGCATTGCCATCGGCATGATCAGTGTCGTGATCGTCGTGCTCGGCCAGGAGAGCGCCCCAGAAAACCGCCGCAGCATCGCACTCGGCATCGTGATGATCGGCTATCCGGTCGGCACGATGCTGGCGGGCTTCGCCGGCGCGGGACTCATCACCTGGGTCGGTGGCGCCTGGCAGGGCATGTTCTGGGTCGGCGCCGTGCTCGGCGCGTTGTCGCTGGTAGTGACTGCCGTCTTCCTGCGTGAGTCCCCCGACTTCCTGGCTCGCCGGGCTGCCGCGCCGCGAGAGCGCGAAATCCTACTCCCGCGCGCGAATTCGCTTCTCGGGCACGCGCTGCGCACACGCACGGTGCTGCTGGCCGGAGGATATTCGATGCTGACCGCCGCCTACTACTTCGTGGGGACCTGGACACCGCAGCTGATCAAGAACGCCAGCGGTGACGCGGGCAGCGGCGCGCTGGCCGGCATCATGATCGGACTCGGTGCGGTGATCGGCGGTACGGCTTTCGGCGCGGTCGGACTGAGGTTCGCCGGCGCTCGCATAGCCGCGGTGACCTCGCTGGTGGCGGCCGTCGCGATCGCGGTGTTCGCGGTGACCCTGCGCGGGCCGCTCGCGCTGACGACGGCGACCGTGCTCGGCGCGGCGATCTACGCCGCGCTGACCGGCTACACCGCGACCTCCACAGCGGTCTACCCCGTCCTCGCACGAGCCAAGGGATACGGGGCGATGATGGGCGTCGGACGCGCCGGGGCGATTCTGTCGCCGATCGTCGCGGGGTATGCACTGAGTGTGCTGACCCCGCGCACGATGTACCTCGCGGTCATCGTCCCGTTGATCATCGCGGCGGTCACGGCGGTGGCACTGTCGCGCGTCCGCCGCGTCGGCGACGCCGCGGTGGGGGTGCCGGTGCCGGGAGCTTCCCCGGCTGCGGCGGATTCCTGAATCGCCGCCGTCCTCGCGACCTCGCTCAGGATCCGGCGGTGAACATACCGACCAGGGCCCCGGACACCTCCTCGGCGAATTCCTCGACACCGAGACCGCTACTGGCGTCGAACCATTCGCCGATGAGGGCCAACCCACCCAGGGCGAGGTTCAGGGTGATGTGCAAGCGGTCGGCGGAGATGACCTCCGGCGCGGTGGCGAGTTCGTCGACCACGGCACGAAAGATCGACGTCTGCTCTCGCCGGAGTTCGTCGCGCCGCTGCTCGAGCGCCTGGATCGGCACCTGGACCTTGAGGAAGAGCGGAACGAATTCCGGATACTCGGCCAGGGTGATGACGGCTTCTTCGCGGAACATCCGCCGGAGCCGGTCGAGCGGTGGGCCTGCCGATTCCGCGATGACCCGCAAGCGGGGAAACACTTCGGCGGCCGCGTGCTCCATGCAGCGGAGGAAGAGTTCCTCTTTGGAGGGGAAGTAGTAGTAGAGGCTGGAGCCACGCATGTCGAGGACGGCACCGATGGCCTCGAAGTTGGTTGCCTCATAGCCGCCTTCGGCGAACAGCCGCGCCGCGGTGTGCTCGATCAGCCGGACGCGTTCGGCACGTTTGCGCATGGCCCTGGTCCGGGGCTCGCCGGCACCGATGCGCTCGGTACCTACGTGCGGCGCGCTCAACAGCAAACCTCCCTGTCCGACCGGGTACGCCCACGCTGTCGAGGCGATCCCCACACTGCGGCGATTCCACCGAACCTTACACTGCGGCAGCTTGCCACCGTCCAGCATAATATATAATCTACTCCGCTATAGAATTTCTGGTTAGTTGAAGAGAGCTGTTCGCGGCTCTCCGCCGACCGTCACACCGGCAGAAGGTGGAATCGTGGAAATTTCCAGCGTGGACGTCGCGCACCCCGACGACGTGCTGATCGGAGGAACCTTGCGGCCCGCCACCGGGGATCGCTACACCATCGTGTCGCCCTCCACCGGCCTGCCGGTCACCGTCGTGCGGCACCCGTCGGTTGCTGACGGTATCGCGGCCATCGATGCCGCCGACGCGGCCCGCGAGACCTGGGCACGCACCGGCCTCGCCGAGCGGATCGCGGCGACCGCGCGCTGGTTCGATCTCCTCGACGCCCGCGCCCCGCAACTGGAGGTGGTGTGGGCAGTCGAGGCAGGAATGCCGCTGCGGCACGGCCGCGCTTTACACCGGTTCGGCACGACCGCCGCATGGCGCTCGGCAGTCGGCAATGCCGAGGCGATATTGCGCGAGGACCGCCGTTCGTCCGAACTCGGCGACGTGCTGCTACGGCGGGAACCGGTCGGGGTGGTGGTGGCGATCCTGCCCTACAACGGCCCCGTCGTCACGATCGCGTCCAAGGTCGTTCCCGCGCTGCTGGCGGGCTGTCCGGTGGTGATCAAGGCAGCGCCGGAATCCCATCTCACGATGGCCCTGGTCGCCGACTGCGCACTGCGGGCGGGCTTTCCCGCCGGTGTGGTCAACATCGTGTGCGGCCCGGTCGAGGTCGGTCAGGCCCTGACACGTGATCCTCGGGTCGATCTGGTCTCGCTCACCGGCGGGCACGTCGCCGCGCAGGACGTCCTTGCCGCGACCCACGGACGCTACGCGCGAACCCAGCTCGAACTCGGCGGCAAGTCGCCGGCGCTGATTCTCGACGACGCTCCCCTCGACCGGACACTGCGGGCCCTCGTGCCCGGCGCCACCAACGGCACCGGTCAGGTCTGCGCCTCGCTGTCGCGGATCCTCGTCTCCGAGCGCCGCCACGACGAGGTGATCGATAGTCTCCGCTCCGGCTGGGAGCGGTTGACCATCGGTGACCCGCTCGACCCGAAGACCCATCTGGGTCCGCTGATCAACGAGGCGGCGCTGCGGCGCACCGAGAATTTCGTCGCCGCGGCCGAAGCCGATGGCGCGCGACTGGTCACCGGCGGTCGCCGGCCCGACCATCTGAGCTGCGGATGGTTCCACGAACCGACCTTGTTCACCGGTGTCGGCGAACACTCCGACCTCGTGCAGCGAGAAGTGTTCGGGCCGGTCACGGCCGTGCAGGTCTACCGCGATCTCGACGATGCAGTGCGTCTGGCCAACGCGACAACCTTCGGCCTGTCGGGCGCGGTGTTCACCGCCGACACCGCCCTCGGTGTCGAGGTGGCGGGTCGCATCCGCTCCGGCGCCGTCGCGGTCAACTCCTTCGGCCCCGCGATGAGCGCGCCGTTCGGCGGCGTCGGCGCCTCCGGCTGGGGCCGCGAATCGGGACCAGAGGGAATTCTGGGATTCACCGAACTCAAGCAGATCCTCATCGGGGCGTGAACCCGTGACCCGCGAACCGATGACACCGTCCACCGATGCCGAGCCCGCAACCCGGCAGGGCCCCCTACACGGCCTCAAGATCATCGAATTGGCCGGGCTCGGCCCGGGGCCGTGGTGCGGAATGCTGCTCAGCGACCTCGGCGCCGAAGTTCTGCGGATCGACCGGCCCAGCGCCGTGGGCGCTCTGCGCACCGACCTCGGCGCGAGCAACGGACGGCAACCGGCCTTCGTCAACGATCGCGGGCGCCGCTCGGTCGCCGTGGATCTCAAACATCCCGACGGCGTGGACACCGTGCTGCGTCTGGTCGAACGGGCAGATGCGCTACTGGAGGGCAACCGGCCCGGGGTCACCGAGCGCCTCGGCGTCGGACCCGAGGACTGCCTGGCCCGCAACCCTCGCTTGGTCTATGGCCGAGCGACGGGTTGGGGACAGGACGGACCACTGAGCCGAACCGCCGGCCACGATCTGAACTACCTGTCGCTGTCCGGTCTGCTGGCGGCCATGGGTCCGGCGGGCGGCCCCCCCGGCGATCCCGCTGAATCTGCTCGGCGACTACGCCGGTGGTGGACTCATGCTGGCGATGGGTTTGCTGTCGGCGCTGTGGGAAGCGCGCGGCAGCGGCCGCGGTCAGGTGGTCGACGCCGCCATGGTCGACGGGATCGCCCTGCTGGGCGGTGTCTTCTATGGACAGCGACAAGCGGGGATGCACGGACTCGAGCGCGGAACCAACATGCTCGACGGTGGCGCCCCGTTCTACACCGTGTACGAGACCGCAGACGGCGGCTGGATGGCAGTCGGCGCGATCGAGGCCGCCTTCTTCGCCGAACTCCTCGATGTGCTCGGGCTCGAACCAGAACTCGCCGACATCCAATGGGACCGCACGCAATGGCCACGGGTGCGTACCAGGCTCGCGGCCGTATTCGGCACCCGAACCCGCATGGAATGGGAAGCCGCCTTGGCCGGACGCGAAGCATGCACCACCCCGGTCCTCGACCTGGACGAAGCCCTGCGACACGAACACGCCAGGGCACGACACAGTTTCGTCCCGGTGGACAGCCTGCCCCCGCGCCGAGATTCAGCCGGACACCCGGTGCCGTGCAGGGCCCCGCGGTCCCCGCCGGAGCGAATACCTCACGCGCACTCATCGACTGGGGCTTCGACCCACCGGACATCGATGCTCTTCGCGCCACTGGAGCGATCCTCTGACAGACAAGGAACACCGAATGAGTCACTGCCGCCTCACTCACCGGAGCACCCCATGGCGCTGAGCCTGAACTTCATCACCGACGCGATCGCCGCCCAGATGCCCGCGGTCGACCCCCACCGCCCCGCTGTCGCACTCGGCGGAGAAGCCGCACTGAGCTGGCTCGACCTGCGCGCCACCGAACTGCGCTACGCACGGGCCCTGCAGCAGGCGGGAGTGCGCAAGGGCGACCGGGTCGGACTGCTGCTGCGCAACTCCACCGACTACGTCGCGCTCTACCTGGCGATCGGGCGCGTCGGCGCGATCGCGGTACGCCTCAACTGGCGGCTCACCGCACCGGAACTGCAGTTCGCGCTCAACGACTCCGACCCCGGGGTGCTCGTGCTCGACGCCGAGTTCGCCGCCCTCGTGGCGGCCATCCGCGACGGCGTCACCGTCGGTACCTACGTCGTGCGCGGCGAGCCCGGAGCACTCGACGGAGCCACGCCACTGTCGGTCTTCGCCGCCGAGGAATCGGACGCGACCGGCTTTCCCGTCGTCTCCCCCGAAGACCCGGTGTCGCTGATGTATTCGTCGGGGACCACCGGACGCCCCAAGGGCGCCCTGTTCTCGCACGGCAACGCCCTGTGGATCGGCTCGATCCAGGCCCAGCGCTGGCGGATCGACAGCTCCACCGTGTGTCAGACCAGCGGACCGCTGTTCCACGCCGGCGGATTCGAGGTCCTGTTGCTTCCCGCCCTGATCACCCACGGCACCGCCATCGCCTTCCCGTCGGGCAGTTTCACCCTCGAGAACTTCCTCCGCGTCGGCGACCAGCACAACGCCACCGACATGTTGCTCTACCCGTTCATGCTGTTCGAACTGCTGCGCAGCGGCGAAGACATCACCCACCTGGTGCCGCAGACCCTACGGCGCATCGTCACCGGCGGTGACATCGTCATGCCCTGGGTCTACGACGAACTCGACAACCGGCTACCCGGCGTCGAACTCGTCCAGTCCTATAGCCTCACCGAAGGTGGCGCGGTGAGCACCAGCCTGGAATTCGATGTCGCCCGCGGCCACGAGAGCAGCATCGGCACGCCCCAGGCGATGACCGAGATCAAGGTCATCCGCCCCGACGGCTCACCCACCGACATCGACGAGGTCGGCGAGATCTGCGTCCGCAGCGGCGGGGTGAGCATCGGCTATTGGAACCGCCCCGAGGACAACCGCGCCACCTTCGTCGACGGCTGGTGCCACTCCGGCGACCTCGGCCGCGTCGACGCCGACGGCTTCCTCACCATCGCCGGACGAGCCAAGGACATGTACCGCAGCGGTGGGGAGAACGTCTACCCCGCCGAGATCGAGATGGTGCTCACCGGACATGCCGACATCGCCGACGCCGCGGTCATCGGGGTCGCGGACGAACGCTACGTCGAGGTCGGCGCGGCGCTGATCGTCGCCGCGCAGGGCAGCGCCATCGACGTGGCGGAGCTCCGGTCCTGGCTGGGCGAACGCCTGGCCAAATACAAAGTCCCCAAACACTTCTACTTCGTCGACGAGTTGCCCCGCAACGCCAACGGCAAGGTCCTCAAGAACGTTCTGCGCGACACCTACGGACAGACCACAACCACGGAGACGAACCCATGACACGAGCAGCACTGTTCGAACAGGCAGGCGCGCCACTACGGCTCGCCGACCTCGACATCGCCGACCCCGGTCCCGGTGAGGTCACCGTCGATGTGAAGGCGACCGGCATCTGTCATTCCGATGTCGGCGTCTTCTCCGGGAAACTCCCCGCGCCGCTACCGTTGGTACTCGGGCACGAGGGCGCGGGCGTTGTCACCGCCGTCGGCGCCGGTGTCGAAAACCTCTCGGTCGGCGACCACGTGGTGCTGTCATGGCTGGCGAGCTGCGGCACCTGCTACTACTGCCAGCGTGCCGAACAGCACCTGTGCGGTCGGCCGCGCACCATGCTCGGCGCCCACACCCTGCCCGACGGCAGCACCAGGATGAGCCTCGACGGCACACCGGTGCGCCAGTTCTGTGGACTGGGCACCTTCTCCCAGCGCACCGTCGTCCCCGCCGGGGCGGCCATCCGGATCTCCGACCGGGTACCCATCGCTTCGGCGGCACTGCTCGGCTGCGGTGTGCTCACCGGATTCGGTGCCGCGGTGAAGACCGGCGGCGTCCGGGTGGGCGACGCGGTCGCGGTCATCGGCTGCGGCGGCGTCGGACTCAACGCCGTCCAGGGCGCTCGGATCGCCGGCGCCACCACCATCATCGCCATCGATGTCCACACCGACCGGCTCGCACTGGCCGACGAACTCGGCGCCACACACACCCTCACTGCGGGACCCGATGTGGTCAAGAAGGTGCAGCAGCTCACCGAGCGCCGCGGCGCCGATGTGGTGATCGAAGTGGCGGGTCGGCAGGAAACCGTCGATCAAGCCGTCGCCATGGCCCGCCGCGGCGGCACCGCCGTCCTCGTCGGCGCCGGACCGGGCGTCGCCGTCAGCGAGGTCTTCAACAACGTCGTCATGTCCGGCAAGACCGTCAAGGGTTGCCTGTACGGCTCGGCGCACGTCAAACGCGACATCCCCGAGCTCGTCGAGCTCTATCAGCGGGGCGCGCTCTTGCTGGACCAGTTGGTCACCGAGACCTTCGACTTCGGCGACATCGGCAAAGCGGTCGAATATTGCGCAGGCGAGAACGGCGCCCGCGCAGTCGTCCTGTCCTGAGCGCCGACCGGGCTCGGGGTCCGGGACACCGAGCTCCGAGCCCGAGGAAGGAACACGCCCATGACCGCCTCCGAAACCGGGCCGAGTCATCTCCCGCCGCCCGACCGCCGGTCGACGCCTGTACCTGCCACGCCGCCCCACGATTGAGCGAGCTGGGCGCCTTCCTCAAAGCACCGCGCGGAACTGATCCCGGCCCAGGCACACCTACCCAACAGCAGACCGTGCGGCGGGTGCCCGGACTCCGCAGGGAGGAGGTCGCTCACCTGGCCCCGATCAGCACCGACTACTACACCCGGGTCGAGCAGGGCCGCCGACTCGCGTCCATATCGTTGCTGTCCACCTTGGCCGAGGTCCAGCGGCTCGACGACGACCAGCGGGCCTACCTGTTCGAACTGGCGCGCGAATACCAGTGCGAACCTGACCGCGACCGAACCGCGGAGCCGAAAACACGCTGGCAACGGCTCTTGGACCAGCTGGCCGAATCACCAGCGCTCGTCCTCGGCCCCTTCGCCGACATCGTCGCCTCCGCCGAACCGGGATCTCCCGCAGCAGCGGCCCTCCGCGTTCTTTCTGCGGACCTTCCCGGCCACCGGCTGCCGCACTGACCAAGGCGTGGACGACCACGACACACGATCGCTCACGCACGCGGTCCTACCGATGTTCGGCGTAGAAGGCCTGCAGCTTCTCCAGCGCCTGGTCGACGTATTCCTTCTTGTCGTACAGGTCGTAGTGGCTCGCGCCCGGCACGACGAAGAGGTTCTTCTTCTCCGAGCGGGCACGGTCGTAGAGTTCGAAGCCGTCGCGATAGGAACCGAACCCACCGGGCACATCGCCGACGATAATCTGCAGCGGCTGAGTCAGCAGCACCTCGGCCAGATGGAAGGCGTCGAAACCCAGCGCCGCCGACAGACCGGAGAACCGCAGTTTGTTCGGCGAGTTCGGATTCTGGCCGCGCGGCGTGGTGTAGTACTCCACCGCGTTCACGACGTCGACGTCGGTGAGCCCCGCCTGCTCACGAGCCTCCACCGAGGGCGGAATGTAGGTGGTGATCACCGGGTCACCACCACGCGCCTCCGCGGTCCGCTGCTTACCGATCGCCTCCAGTGTCGCGACCGCCGCGTTCGGCGACATGTCACCCTCACGCATGATCCGGCCGTAGTTCGCGGCCACCACGGTACCCAGCGCCTTGATCCGGTGCTCGGTCATCGTCGCGTTGGCCGCGTAGGCCCCACCCCCGCAGACACCGAGCGCACCGATCCGCTCCTCATCGACGTAGTCGAGCGTGACGAGATAGTCCACCGCACACCGGAAATCCTCGACGCGAGCGGCCGGGTCCTCCAGGTAGCGGGGTTCACCACCGCTCTCACCCTGATACGACGCGTCGAATGCCAAGGTCACGTACCCCATCTCGGCGAGGCGTTCACCGTAGATGCTGCCCGCGGTCTGTTCCTTGCAACTGCTGATCGGATGACCACATACGATCGCCGGATACTTCTTCGACGAGTCGAACCCCGGCGGGAACCGCAGATCAGCGGCCACATCGATGTCCTTGTTCTTGAAACGCACAGATTCCATCTCGAAAGCTCCTCGTCTTGTCGGCGCCACGCGTACAACTCGTGCACACTCGATCGTCGCGCCGATGCCAAGAGACAGCCAGGGACAAACTCGACCCAGGAACCGTCGCGTAGGCGCAGAGCAACCCCGACGCCCAACAGGCATGATCACGTACGGCGAAGCGGCCGTCCCGCTCGGAGCAAACGGGCGGTAAACGCAGGTAAGAAGGCAGAAAGCAGGTCAGACCCGGTCTCCGACCGCACCTGACCTACTACTCTGTGGAGCTACCGGGCCTCGGATCCCTGACCCGCTCAGGAGTTCAAACACTTATGATCACCGCCCAACCCGTCTACAGCCTGTAGTCGGCTCCGATTCTCAACTGACCACGCGAAGACCGCAGGTCACCCGCGTTCCCATCTTCGATTTGGCCCCCGCTCGGGAGCCTGGCGGGAACCGAGCAGGTCAGCGCCCATCACGCCCGGACTGTGGTGGCGGCGCCCGCCCTCGCCGGCCCGCAGCCTGCACGGCTGCCGGAGACCCTGCACACCGGACCCGACTCGCCCTCCTGGGCGATCACCACGACGTTGCTGACCGCAGTCGTGGACACCCCGGCCTCCCTGCGTTGCGACCGGCATCTCATGCTCCGAACGGAGACCGCCTGGCCGCCCGGCAGACCAGCGGCGCTGCCGCCCCGGGCAAGGCCGCGGGCCCGGTACCGCGTCAGCGATGCCGGGCCCGCGAATCGTGGCCGCGGTCAGAGCTTTTCGGTGAAGAACGGTGTCAGCGCGGCGACCGCCTGGTCGACGTATTCGGGCTTGTCGTAGAGACCCACGTGGCCGGCGCCATCGACGAGGACCAGCGCGGTGGTCTCCGGCAGTCGCTTGTGCAGGTTCTCGGCCTGCCACAGCGACCCCGCCGCGGTGCCCGCGACCAGCAGGACCGGCCGGTCGAGGAGTTCCTCGGCGCGGTCGAAGGCGTCGAAGGCGAAGATGCGCGGCACGCTCGCGGTGAACAGCATCCGGTTGTCGGAGTTGGGGTGCTGACAGCGTGGCGTGCGGTAGTAGTCGTGCGCCTCGACCAGGTCGGCGGGAGTGGTCTCGTCCACGGTCTCGGGGACGTAGGTGATCTCGGCGACCTTCCCACCGGCGGCCTCGGCGGCCCGCTGCGCGGCCACCGCGTCCAGGGTGGCGATCTGGGTCTCGACCGGCGCGCAACCGTCCCAGCCGTTGCGGAAGGTCGCGCCGATGTCGACCGGGCTGACGGCGCCGACAGCCTTGATCCGCCGGTCGGTCATGGTCGCGTTGATCGCGTACCCGCCGCCTGCGCACACACCGAACGCGCCGATCCGGTCCGCGTCCACGTAGTGCAGGGTGGACAGGTAGTCGACGGCGGCACGGATGTCGGCCACGCGGGCCGCCGGGTCCTCCAGGTGCCGGGGCAGCCCGCCGCTCTCGCCCTGGTGCGAGGCGTCGAAGGCCAGGGTGACGAAGCCCTGGGCCGCGAGTTCCTCCGCGTACAGTCCCGCGGTCTGCTCTTTGACACCGCCGCCAGGGTGCACGGCGACGATGGCCGGGTAGGTGTCGTCCTCGGAGAACTCCGCGGGCAGATGCAGGGTGCCCGCCAGGGTGACGGTGGCGTTGCGGAACTCGATGTCCTCCATGTGCTGTCCTCTGCTCGCTCGTGTCGTCTCGATGACTCCACTCTGCGACCCGGTGACCGGTACCGACAGGACGAGCCTCTTCCTGGGAAGGATCCTTCCCCCGTTCGCCGCCGCACGGGCGGGCACGGCGGCGAACGGGCCGGTCAGTGCACCGCGGCGAACATCAGCCTGGTGTCGTCGGCCTCGTCGGGGTCGAACTCGGCGACGATGCTGCCCTGTTTGGCGACCAGGATGCGGTCGGACAGCGCCCGGATCTCGGGCAGGTAGGAGGAGATGACCACCACCGCGACGCCGTCGTCGGCCAGCGCGCGGATCATGGCGTGGATCTCGGTGATGGTGCCGAGGTCGACGCCGCGGGTGGGTTCGTCGATGATGGCCACCAGCGGGGTACGGGTCAGGCTCTTGGCCAGTACCACCTTCTGCTGGTTGCCTCCGCTGAGTTCCTCGAGCTTCGCTCGCTCCGGTTGCAGCGTGCGCGCGTGGAATCGTTCGACGAATCTGCGCGCCACCGACTTGCGCTCCCCCGGCCGCACCAGCAGCGGCAGGCGCGCCGCGCTGCACAGGTGGCCGAAATAGATGTTGTCGGCGATGGAGAAGTGCCCGAAGAAGCCGGAGGCCTTGCGGTCCTCGGTGACGTAGACGATCCCGGCGCGGCGGGCGTGGCGCGGGGTGCGGAACCGCACCGGGTGCCCGGCCAGCCGGACGGTCCCGCCGCGCAGCCGCCGCCGTTTGGCCACCCCGCCGACGATCATCGCCGTCTCGCTGCGTCCCGCCCCGACGAGACCGTAGATGCCGACGATCTCCCCCGGATGCGCGGAGAAGGACATGTTGCGGACGGCGGGCAGCAGGGTGAGGTCGTCGACCTCGAGCACCGGCGCCGGGCCGGGTTCGCGCCCTGGCGGCACGCGCTGGTATTCGACGCTGCGCCCCACCATCATCCGCACCACCTCGGTGCGGTCGAAAGCGGGTTTGTCCAGGGTGCCCTGGACCTGTCCGTCGCGCAGGACGGTGATGCGATCGGCTTCCTCGAAGGCTTCGTCGAGCATGTGGGTGATGAAGACGACGCCGATGCCGCGGCGCTTGAGCCTACGCATCGAGAGGAACAGTTGGAGCCGTTCCTCGGGGGTGACCGAAGCCGTCGGCTCGTCGAGGATGACCAGAGTGGCGTTGCGGTGCACCGCGCGGGCGATCTCGACCATCTGCTTCTGCGCGATCCCCAGCGCGCCCGCGGTCATCTCCGGCCGGATGTGGAAGTTGTGGGATTCCAGTAGCTCGCGCGCCACCACATTGAGCTGGGAGAGGTTGTTGAACGGCTTCTCGTCACCGAGGAACAGGTTCTGCGCCACCGTCATGGACTCCACCAGGGAGCCCTCCTGGTAGACCATGGCAACGCCGGCCTGGGCGGACTCCTTGGGTGTGGCGAAGCGGCGTTCCCGGCCGCCGACGGTGAGGGTGCCCGCGTCGTGGCCGATCGCGCCCGAGATCACCTTCACGAGGGTGGACTTGCCCGCCCCGTTCTCGCCGAGCAGCGCGTGGATCTCGCCGGGACGCACGTCGAAGTCGACGTCGCGCAAGGCGTAGGTGCCGCTGTAGTGCTTGCTGACACCGGCCAGCCGGATGACCGGCTCGATGGTCTTCCCGGTCACGGCAGACTCCTCTCGTTCCGCGGCCCGGCGCACAGGAGGTTGCCGAAGCCGTTGGCCGCCAAGATGATTCCGTGCGGTCCCGCCGCGACACCGGTGATACCGTGGCGGTCACCGTCGGCACGCGAGTGCAGGCTCTCGGTGATCCGGCCGCGGGCGTCGAGACGGAAGGCCAGGCCGTAGGACCGGGCCGGCGCCCAGGGTTTCACCACCCCCAGGACGCGCAGCTGCCCCAGTTGCAGCGTGTCGGTGTAGGGGTTGGCACAGCGCAGGCGTGGCACGAACCATTCGTCGGGGCGGATGGTCTCCCGCATCTCGGCGAGCAGCTCGGGTTCGTCGAGCAGCAGTTCGGTGAAACGGTTGCGGGCATAGGGCGCCGCGACCCACCAGCCGTCGCCCGCGGCGCGAATGCGCCCCGGGTAGACCGGCAACCTGCTGCCGACCGGTGCACCGGGCCGGTTCAGGGCGTCGATGCGCCGCCGTTCGATACGGTGCTCGAAGCCCAAGGAGATCAGAACCTCGGTGTCCGAGACGATCTCGATGCCGCTGGGGCGGGCGAGGCCGTCGGCGGCGATTTCGGCGTGCGCGAGATCCACGCGCACGATCCGGCCGGATCGGTCGCCTGCGACCAGGGCCTGCGCCCAGTCCCGGTGCGCGGGTTCCACCGAGCCGATCGTCGCCAGCAGCGCGCCGTCGGGCAGCCGGGTCAGATCGGTGACACCGGTGGCCACCAGCGGGTCGGTGCACAGGTCGTGGGTGCCGCCGCGGCAGTCGATCCGGACCAGGCCGACGCCGTCGACCGCGACGATCAGATCGTCACCGGTGTCGAGGAGGCTGCCCGCCCGGCCACCGACGACGGCGTGCGGCGCGGCCGTACCGCCGTCGAGGGTGAAAACCGTGTTCCCACTGGAGAAGACGATCTGTCCACCGGGGCGCACGAGCACGTCGTCGGGTGCGTGATCCCCCGCGGGCAACAGCAGCTCGGCATCGTCGAGCCGCCGGTTCGGACGCAATCCGGCCTCGAAAGGGGGCACGCTGCGGTGCCGGGCCCAGCCGGGATTGATCCATTCCTTCAGGGTGGTCAAGGCACGATTCATCGGTCCGCCCCCGCCATCGGGCGGCCGGGCACGATCAGGCCGGGGACCTGCGCCGGATCGATGGAGCCGACCTCGCCCGGGTCCAGGGTGAGCCGGCCGATGCGGTTGTTGCTGACACCGCACAGATAAAGCTGCCCGGCGCGTTCCTTCACCGAAGTCACCATCGGGTGCGCCGCCAGCGTGGAATCCCAGAGCACTTGCAGGATCTCGCCCCGATCACTGAACTTCATCACGCACGAGACATTGAGCTGCGGCACCACCCAGCTGTCGAGAGGCACTTCCTTGGTCATCCTCCTGCGCACCGCCGGGTAGCGGTTGAGCAGGTCCGACATCGGCGTGCGCAGCGAGACGAAGGGCAGCCAGTAGTTGCCGTCGGAGGACCGGTTGAGGTTGTCGGGATTGCCCGGCAGGTTCTCCAGGACCGGCTCCAGCTGTCCCTGTTTCGGGCCTGCGATCCACAGCCGGTCCACCCGGCACAAGCCGGTGGAGGCGATGAGGATCGACTGCCCGTCGTGCGCGGTGCAGACGCCGTTGGGGAACACGCTGTTGGACACCACGACCTCGGCGCTGCCGTCGGGGTCGATCCGCACCACGCGGCCGTTGGGTCGCGATTCGACCAGTTCCACCAGGTATTCGGCGGCATTGGTGCGGGTGGAGAAGTCCGAGACGTAGATCGAGCCGTCCGGGGCGACGTCGAGGTCGTCGACCGCGCGCAACCCGGAGTCGTCGATCAGGGAGAACCGGCTGCGCGGCACCTTGGTGGCGACCGGTTCGGCTTCCCCGTCCGCGTCCAATCGGTAGACGCCCATACCGCCGACCGCGACCAGCAGCCGCCCGTCCCGGTCCCAGGCATGACCGAGCGGGAAACCGCCGGTGCGGGCGAAGATCTCGCCCTCGTCGGGGGCGTCGGCATGGAAACGCCAGACCCAGCCGCGGCGGTCACCGCAGTAGATTTCGCCCTCGGGTCCGACGGCGCAGTCCTCGGCGCCCTCGATCCGGCCGAGACCGATCGGGGTGGCGTCGGTCATCTTGTCGTTGATCGTCCAGACGGTGCCGGGCACGGTCACGTCGACGAGCTCGCCGAGGGCGATCCGGCCCGGGTCGATCTTCAGCTTCTCGGCGGTGCGCTGCCGGTACTTGCCCCACTGCTGGTCGAGGACCGCGAAGACCAGCAGCGCCAGCGCGAGAACCACGGTGTACCAGGAACCTTCGAGGTGCATGACGACCGTGGCCTGCTGGATGATCTGCACGACCACGATGCCGACCGTCGCCCGCAGCACCGAACCGCGACCGCCCGCGAGGCTTACCCCGCCGAGTACGACGGCGGTCAGTGCCATCAGCTCCCACCCTTGTCCGACATCGGGGTCGGTGCGCCCGACCCGGGCCGAGGTGAGCAGGGCGGCCAGCCCGGCAAGCGCGCCGGACAGCACGTAGACGAAGAAGGTGACCCGGTCGACCGGGATGCCGTTGCGGCGCGCCGATCGCCGGTCGCTGCCGACCGCGGCCACCCACCAGCCCCACCGGGACCGGGTGAGGCCGACGTGCGCCGCCAGCAGCACGCACCCGAAGAAGACCCAGGCCGTGGGTATCAGCGCGATCGAGCCCTCGCCCAGGAAGTCCCAGACGATATCGGGTTTCGGCATGCTCAGCTGGAAGCTGTAGGCGCTTTGCAGCGCCGCGGCCGCGCCGCCGAAGGCCACCAGGGTGACCAGGGTGGTGATGAAGGGTCGCATCTTCCGGTAGGCGATGAAGTATCCGTTGACCGCGCCCAGCAGCGCGCCGCACACGACGGCGGCGGGAGCCACGACAACCATCGGCCACTCCCATGCCCGCGCGGCCACCATGGCCCCGATCGCGGTGAATCCGACGATCGATCCGACCGACAGGTCGATGCCGCCCGCGACCAGAACGACGGTCAGGCCGATCGCGAGCAAGCCCTTCTCGGAGATTTCGTCCATGATGGTCGGCGCGTCCGCGAGGCCGACCGGTGTGCTCAGGACGACCAGCACGCTCAGTCCCACGGCGAGGCCCAGCGGCACCGCGCCTTCCATCCAGCGCTTCTCGAACAGGTCCGACAGCGTGCGAGCAGGTGCGAAGCGGTCGCGCCAGGAGCCGCCGGTCTGCCCGAACGCGTCGATGCCGCGTGCCATCACTGCCCCTTGTAGCAGGCGATGGTGGTGGCGTCGACGTTCCCGCGATCCACCACCGTGTGCGGAACGAAGGCCACGGTGTGTGTGCTGCCCGCGGGCACGCCGGTCTGTACCAGCTGCTGGGCGGCCACCACCGCCGCGGTGCCGACACCCTGGACGTCGTAGGAGGCCGAGGCGGTCACCTTGCCCTGGCGCAGCGCGTCACACCACAGGGTGTCGGCGGCCATGGTGTAGACCCCGAGCGAGTCGGCCGGGATCACCCCGCGCGCGACCGCGCTCTGCACCGCGTCACCTACCGCGATGGAGTTCAGGTCGTAGGTGACCAGGAAGCCGCAGACATTCGTCTTCTGCTGCTGGATGATCGATTCGGCGGCCTGCTGGGCGAGGGAGTTCTGCCACTGGCTGTGCGCGGTGGTGACCACCTCGAACCCGGCCGGGTCGGCGATGTTGTGCACGCCTTTGGACCACAGCAGCGAGGCGGCGTCGTTGCCGGGACCGTCGATGATCGCCAGTCGTTTGGGAGCGCCGCGCTTCTCGCAGTCCGAGACCGCCCGGCTGGTGATGTCCTCGGCGGCGGCGATGTTGTCCACGCCGATGTAGGCGTCGCCGAGCCGGCTCGAGATCATGTTGACCACGACCGTGTAGATGCCCGCCTTCTGGGCGTCGGCGATCTGCTTGGTGAGGACGCCGACGTCGGGGTTGTGCAGGATCAGCACGTCGGCGGCCTTGCGGTCGATGATGTCGCTGATGATGCGGGTCATCTTGTCGGTGTCGAAATTGGGGTCGTAGACCTGGAATTCGGCGCCGAGGTTGCCGAAGGCGCGCTCCATGGAGGCGCCCCAGTTCATCGTCAGGTTGTAACCCTTGTAGAGGATGGGCACGAAGGCGACCTTCTTGCCCCGCATGGACTCGTGCACCTTGGTGCTCGCGTCGAAGAGCTGAACGGTCTCGCCGAAGGTCTGGCCCGCGCCGCCCGCGGCGGGACTGTTCGCCGATCGGGCACCGGTGGAACAGCCGGCGAGGGCGATCGCCGAGGCCGTGGCGAGAGCGAGGGCGAGCATCTTGTTCTTCATCGTCGAAGACTCCTGAGAGAGAGGTGATTCGGGGATGGCTAGAGTTCGCCGCTCTTGGCGGTTTCCTCGTCGCGGGGGTGCAGCCAGGCGTCCAGGGCGACGGCCACGATGAGCACACCGCCACGGATGAGGTCCTGGACCGCGGTGGTGAGTCCGTGCAGGACGAGCAGGTTGTCGAGCACGGCGATGAACACCGAACCCGCGAGCACGCCGAGGATCGAGCCGCGCCCGCCCGCCAGGGAGATACCGCCGATGACGGTCGCGGTCAGCGCGGTGAACAACAGCGGGTCGAACGAGGTGACGGTGGTCTGCACGCTGCCCTGGATGGAAACCGTCAGGTACCCCGCCAGCAGTGCCAGCAGCGCGGAGATCATGTAGGTGCCGACTTGCAGCGGCCGCACCGGGGCGCCGGTGGCGCGGGCGGTGGCGAAATTGTCACCCATGGCCCGGGTGAGCCGTCCGGCCGAGGTATAGGTGACGAACAGCCAGGCCGCGAGGAACACCAGCGCCGCAAGGACGACGGGGCGCGGGACGCCGAACACCGCGCCGTTGCTCAGTTCGGCGATGCGGGAACCGGCGGGCAGCGCGTAGAAGTTGCTGTCGAGCAGGAAGACGTCGACCCCGCCGATCACCAGGAGCCCGGTGGCCAGCGTGACGAACAGCGCCGGCACTTCCACATAGGCGACCAGCACGCCGTTGATCAGGCCGGTGACGAGCGCGATCACCGCCGCGATCGCGATGGCCTGCGGTTCGGGCATGCCGCCGGATATCAGGGCGAGGGTGGCCTGCGCGCAGCCCAGTGCCACACCGGCGATGGACAGATCGATGCCCTTGCCCAGGATGACGATCGCCGCGCCGACGGCGAGGATGCCGAAGGCCGCCGACAGCCGCAGCAGGCTGGCGAAGTTGCCCGCGGTGAGGAACCCCGGAGTGGTCGCCGCGCCCGCCGCGCACAGCAGCACGGTGATGCCGAGGACGAAGTAGGCCTGTTCGGAGCGGCCGAGCCGGGCACGCAGTCCCGGGCGCGGCACCGCGACAGTCCGGTCGATGGTTGTCGTCATGGTCTCGGTCCTCAGAACTCGATGACGGCTTTGCCCGCCGCCTGCTGGTCGAACTCCGCGTAGGCGCGCACGGCGTCGCCGAGCGTCCAGCGGGCGGTGAACAGGCGATCGAGGTCGATGCCGTGATCGGCGACGAACCGGGCACAGTCGGCCTGGCCGGTGAGCGAGAAGGTGTAGGAGCCGAGGACGGTGAGCTGTTTACGGATGATGTCCGGGCTGACCTCGACAGTCACCTCCCCGCCCTCACCGACGAAGGCGACCCGCCCCCACTGCCCCGCCGCGCGAACCGCCGCAGCGCGGGCGACGGCGGCGCCGGAGCAGTCGAGGGCGGCGCTCACGCCGAGCCCGGCGGTCAGCTCCCGGATGACCGCCACCGGGTCGTCCGCGCTCGAATCGATGGTGTGGGCGGCGCCGAACTCACGGGCCCGGGCGACCCGGTCGGCCTGCACGTCGACGGCGATCACCCGCGCGCCCATCGCGGCACCCAGCTGCACCGCCGACAGGCCGACCGGTCCGAGACCGAACACCGCCAGGGTGTCGCAGGCGTCGACGCGCAGCCGTCGCAGCGCGCCGAAGGCGGTGCCGGTACCGCACGAAATCGCCGCGCCCGCAGTGAAACTCAGTTCGTCGGGCAGCGGGACCAGGGTGCGGACGGGCACCCTCAGAAAGTCGGCGTGGCCGCCGTGGGCGGTGGCGCCGAAGATGACCGCGCCACGCCTGCACATCTGCGTCCAGCCGGACCGGCAGTTGTCGCAGGCGCCGCAGCCGTCGTAGTGATGGATCATGACCCGGTCGCCGACCCGCACGGTGCGGGGATCGACGTTCACCCCCAGTGCCACCACCACGCCGCACGGCTCGTGTCCGCCGATGATGCCGCCGTCGTCGCCGGACAGGCCGAAGGCGGCCAACGCCTGCCCGGCGGGCGCCCGGTAGAACCGCAGATCGCTGCCACACATCCCCGAGGCCTTCATCTGCACCACCGCGTCGTCGGGGCCGGGTGTGGGGTCCGCGAATTCGGCGATCTCGAGGTTGCGATCCCCGTTGAACACAACTCCCCGCATGCCAGCTTCTCTCCTCCAGTCGGGACGGGCAGCAGCAGACTGCGTCGCTCCGTCGATCGGTCGAGGCAATATAAAATATGCAGTGTGGTGAATCACAAGAGGCGGGGCCGGAAGTAGACCGAACGGAGTACCCGCTCCGACCTGGGCATGATGCCCCGGCCGAGCAGGTGGGCCAATTGGAGCGATTCACAACGCCGATAGCGAATATTGAATATTCTGCATCAGCGGAGTAGAGGAACGGGAGCTGCGCGGTGATCGAGATGACGACTGCGAGCCGCGACCGGGCGGGCGGGGCGGATCTCGCCGCGCGCCTGGCCGCGCTGACGGCCGCCGCCGCCGAGTTGCTGGACCGGCCCATCGACGCCTCCGACGCCTCCTCCCCCGAAGCGGCCCGTCACCTGCTCGCCCGGCTCTGGGACGACACCCTCGCCCTCGTGACCGAGGCACCCCCCGGCACCGACATCGCCCCCGCGGCCGCCCTGCTGACACGCATCCGCGAGGCCGAGACCGAGCTCGCCGCGTTGCGCGGCGCCGACAGCGCCCACCACCTGCGGTCGGCCGCGAGAGCCGTGGCGGCGCTGCGTGGCGCTCGCGGCACCGACGAACTCCTGGCGCGCGCGGCGGAGGCGGTGGGCACCATGGGCTTCGACCGCGCCCTGGTCTCGACGACCGAAGGCACGACCTGGCATCTGCACACCATGTTCGTGGCTCGCGATCCGCACTGGGCCGACGAGATACTCGCCGCAGGACGCGAATCCCGCCCCACGCTGGACGGACACCTGGTCGAGACGGACATCGTCAGCAAGGCCGAGCCCGGACTCGTCTTCGATGTCCAGCACAATCCACGAGTCGTGCGGCCGCTGGTGGAGTTCACCCGGTGCAGCTCCTACGGCGTCGCCCCGATCGTGGTCGGGGACAGCGTGGCCGGGCTCGTGCACGGCGACTACTACTTCCAGCGACGCGAAGTGGATGCCACCGCGCGGGCCATGCTGGCGGTGTTCGCCGAAGGACTTGGTCACGCCTTGGCCGGGGCGGCCTTACTCGACGGTCTCACCGCCGTACGCTCGGGACTGGACCGGCTCACCCGCGCCCATACACCCCCGAACTCCGCCACCACCCGGCTGCCGGCACTCTCCGATCGGGAAGCCGAGGTGATGGACCTGCTCGCCGCGGGCCGGGCCAACCGGCAGATCGCCCGCGACCTGTCCATCACCGAGGCGACGGTCAAGACCCACATCACCCATATCCTGCGCAAACTCGGTGTCGCCAACCGCGCCGAGGCGGTGGCTCGCTGGCTGCGCGCGACATCCCTGCCATGACGGCTCGAGCGGGTGAGGCGTCCGACGTTACCATCGATAATATATAATGCGAAAACCTGGCCCTGTTCGCGGCCGGTGGCCCGTGAGTGCGAGAGGAATCCCCCATGCCCGAAACGATTGCCGAGCAGCTGGCCCGCTTCACCACCGGCGCCGACTACGACACCCTGCCGCCCGAGGCGGTCCAGGAGTCCAAGCGGCTGCTGCTGGACGCGATGGGCTGCGCGCTGGGCGCGGTCGACGAACCCAAGGGGCGCATCGGCATCGAGTACGGCAGGCTCACCGGCGGCACCGCGGGCGACGCCACCATCATCGGCACCGCCGACCGCGTCTCGATCTTCGGCGCCTCCTTCGCCAACGGTGAGCTGATCAACGCCCTCGACTTCGACGCCGTCCTGCCACCGGGGCACGTCTCCCCTTACGTGCTGCCCACCACGATGGCCATGGGCGAGAGCCGCGCCAGCTCGGGCCGCGAGGTGCTGGCCGCGGTCGCACTGTCGCACGAGATGTCCTATCGCTTCTACAAGGCGATGGATTACTTGCGCGATGTGCAGAACGATTCGATGGACCTGTCCCCCGTGATCGGCTACAGCGTCACCGTTTTCGGCGGCGCGGCCGCGGCGGGCAAGCTGGCCGGGCAGTCCACCGAGACTCTCGCCAACACCCTGGGCATCGCGGCGGCGATCGCGCCGGTGAACTCGATGCGTCCGTGGATCGAGCACGCCCCGAGCGCCACCATCAAGTATCTGCTCGCGGGCACCCTGACCCAGGCCTCGCTCACCGCGGTGCACATGGCCGGCCTCGGCCATCGCGGTGACCTGCGGATTCTCGACGACGCCGAGGTCGGCTTCCGCCGCTTCATCGGCACCCGCCGCTGGGAACCGGACAACATCACCGACGGCCTCGGCGCCGAATGGCGCTTCCTGGCCGAGCAGTCCTACAAGCCCTACCCGCACTGCCGCATCCTGCACGCCCCGCTGCACGCGCTCACCGAGATCGTCGAGACCAACGATCTGAAGCCGGAGGAGATCGACGCGATCCGCTGCTGGGGGGAGGCGGCGGTCATGCACCCGCTGTGGCAGAGCCGGATCGTGGAGAAGCCGCACGACGCGCAGTTCGACATCGCCCACGGCCTGGCCGTCGGCGCGCACCATGTCGTGCCGGGAAAGGCCTGGCACGCCCCCGAACTCGTGTTCAGCGAGTCCGTGCTCGGGTTGATGGACAAGGTCACCTTCGCCCCGCATCCGGACTACTTCGCCGAGTTGTCGGCGCATCCCTCGGCACGGCCGACCAAGGTCGAGGTCGACGCGCGCGGCACGACGTTCACCGCCGAGCGCCGCTTCCCCAAGGGCAGCCCGTCCCCGGACCCGACCACCCGGATGACCGATGACGAACTGATCGCCAAATTCCGGGTTAACGCCCAGGACGTGCTCTCGGAGTCGCGGATGGACGAGGTGGTGGAGTCGGTGTTCGCGCTCGACTCCGTCGACGACTTCGGGGCGGTCATGCGGCTGCTGGCGCCGGATACCGCCCGCTGAGACACTGCCAGCCGACCCGGGCCCGCTCGCCACGAGCGTGAGCGGGCTCGGTGGCGTCTCACGGCCACGACACCGTGCGCCCGCGGTTTTCCCGGCCGGGATTCCCGCCGGGCCGGGAACCACCTCACGAGGTGCCGAGTCGGGTCCGCGCAGGCGCCGCAGCGGTGAACTCTTTCGGTCCCGCGATGAGTGCGCCATTCGGCGGTGTCGGAGCGTCGGGCTGGGGCCGGGAATCGGGACCGAAGGGAATTCTTGGGTTGCGCCGGAGGATCTAATATGTTGCTGCGCAACGACTTCGAAGGCTCAACCGTGGCTCAGGGCTGGTGCCGGCGGGAAGACGACCGGTAATGCCGTCAGTGCGCGATGGAACGGCCCAGGGCGCCAGGTCAGTTCCTCGACCGGCACGGCGAGCCGCATATCGGGCAGGGCATCGAGCAATTGATCCACCGCGTCCTGCGCGACCAGGTAGGCCACCGACCGCGCCGGGCAGGCGTGCGGTCCGATACTCCACGCAAGATGCGCACTGTTGTCGACGTACTCGTCGGCGGTGACCGACGGATCGTTATTGCAGGCCGCCATGCTGATCACGACGGGCTGGTGCGCGGGCAGCCAGACACCGTCGATCAGGATCGGCTGCCGGGGAAAGGTCGTGCACAGGTTCGCCAGCGGCGGGTCGGTGAACAGCACCTCGTCCAGGGCGGCGTGCGTGGTCACGCTGCCACCGAGCAGGCCGCCCGCGAAGCGGTCCTCGGTCAGCAGCATCCGCACCGTATTCACGATCAGATTCTGCAGCGGTTCGATTCCCGCTCCGTAGAAGCTCATCAATTGGGCGATCATCTCCGTCCGGTCGAGGCAGGCGGAATGCCGCAGCAGCCGGGAGGTGATGTCGTTTCCCGGCTTCTTCTGCCGCAACTCGGCCAGGTCGGCCAGTGCTGCGTCGAGTGCGCCGTGGGCCTGGTCGGTATCCACGCCGTCGAACAACGCGGCCAAGGCTTCGGCGGCCCGCCGTCCGATATCGGGCGGGCAGCCGAGCAGCGTATTGACCACCTCGAAAGTGAGCGGATACGCGTACTGGCTGATGATTTCCGCTGTTCCGGTTTCGCAGAACGCGTTGATCAACGGGAACGCGATGCGTTCGACCATGCGGTGCAGCGAGAACATTTCGACCTCGCGCAGCGCCGCGACCGTAGGATTGCGGTAGCGCGCGTGGTCGGTTCCCGTGCTGCGAAATGCGTTGGGCCGCCATTCCATCAGCGGCAGCACCGGGCAGTCGCTGGGTATCCGTTTCTGCCAATAGCGCGGATCCGCCGGGAAGTGTTCGGGGTCGTTGAGGATGCGCCGGGCGATCTGGTAGCCGATCACCAGTGTGGCCGGCACACCGGGAGCTAGTTCGATCGGCACCAGCGCACCGAACCGGCGACGCATCTCTCGGTAGACCCGATGCGGGTCGGCGGCGAATTCCTCTGTGTACAGGGCGATTCGGGGACCGACACTGTCGGTCGGCGAACCGAGGGATATCGGGCCGCCGGCGGGCGGCACTGAGCTGTTCATGGACCAGACTCCGGAGTGACGAACGATGGATGCGGACCACCCGTCACGAGCGACGACGGGGGACGGTCGGCATCGTATCCGGAGACGAACCGTACGTATGGGCATTAAATATATTACACACTATATGTTATCTATTTGTCATCGCGCCGGGCGCTGGGACTGTTGCCCGCGGCCGCGGAGGCCTGAGACACCCGGGTGACGCCGAAGTGCTCCTCCAGCGCTTGGGCGTTCGCTCAGTTGATCGGCTCCGGCAGTACCGGTCCGGGCCGCACTGCTGCCGCCCCCAAAGGACTCTCCGCAGCCCCGAGCCGCGGGATCACCGTGACCACCGCCGCGGCGACGAACGCGGGAATCGCGAAGCGTAGAAATTCCATTCGACTCCGAGGCCGATCCGAGAATCCAGCAACCCACCAGCGGCCCCAGGATGGCACCCGCGCGGGCCAGACCCATCGTGGCTTCCACCGCAGACCCTCGACAGGAAACCGGGAAGTGCGTCGCGACATCCCGTAGGTCAGCGACGACATTCCCGTGGCGCGCTCTCGGCGCGCGTCGGCGAGCAGCGCCCACTGCACCCCTCCACCGCGGGGCGATGCTTCCTCGCCTACAGTGACCCGGATTTTCAGCAGAACTACCTGACACGCCACATCGACGAACCGGATATCCGAGCGCGCATCTGCAACGAACCGGCCCGAATCGCCCGCGACGGTGTCGCCTTCGCCGACCCGCGCGTCACACCGGACCTGGGGTGCATCCACGTCCCCCTCTTCCGCAACGGGATGCACGTGGCGTCGCGACGGTCGCGGGGCCGATCACGCGAATCGAGCCCGGGATCGAGGTCATCTCCGCGGGCGTCACAGCCGAGGCGCGGCGCATCACGAACCGGCTGGACGCCCTCGGGTAAACCGGCGCTTCTTGAACCGTACCGATTCCATCTGCTCCACTCCCTCGGATCTCGATATGTGGTTCGACGTCGATGTCGTCGTGCGGTGCGGCCTCGATGTACCGGGTCGGCCATTTCAGACTCACAGGAATGCCTGACGGTAACCAGGGAGGAATCGTGCCCAGGATAGAAGTGACTCGTCCTGGGTAACCGCTTCGGACTGGAGCACCCTTTCGGCACCGGATCGACCACCGTAGACGTAAGGCCAGGTGATGACACGTACCTCCGCGCGGAAGCGGGCGCCCGGCGGGGACCCGCCGATCGCCGTCCCCGCCTGCGTCCAGGTGCGCGGCGCGCGGGAGCACAATCTCGCCGACGTCGAGGTCGACATACCCCGCGACGCCCTGGTCGTATTCACCGGCGTCTCGGGCTCGGGGAAATCGTCGCTGGCCTTCGGCACGTTGTTCGCGGAATCCCAGCGCCGGTATCTGGAATCGGTGGCGCCGTACGCGCGCCGGCTCATCGACCAGGTCGGCGTCCCCGATGTTGATTCGATCGAGGGACTGCCGCCGGCGGTCGCCCTACAGCAACACCGTGGCGGTGGTAGTGCCCGATCCTCGGTCGGCAGTGTGACGACGTTGTCCAGCCTGGTCCGCATGCTGTATTCGCGGGCCGGTAACTACCCCGCGAAACAACCGATGCTCTACGCCGAGGACTTCTCGCCGAACACCGTGCAAGGCGCCTGCCCCACCTGTCACGGGATCGGCCGCGTATACGAGGTGCCCGAAAAACTGATGGTGCCCGACCCCTCGTTGACGATCCGGGACCGTGCGATCGCCTCTTGGCCCCCGGCCTGGCACGGTCAGAACCTCCGCGACATCCTGGTGTCGCTCGGATACGACGTCGACCGGCCCTGGCGAGACCTGCCCAAGAAGGACCGCGACTGGATCCTCTACACCGACGAGCACCCGACGGTGCCGGTGTACGCGGGATTCACACCGGCGCAGACGCGCCGCGCGCTGAAGCAGAAGATGGAGCCCAGCTACCAGGGAACGTTTACCGGTGCGCGCCGGTACGTCCTCGACACGTTGGCGAACACCAAGAGCGCCTCGGTGAAGAAGCGGGTATCCCGATTCATCAGCAGTGCGGTGTGCCCCACCTGCGACGGCAAACTACTCAAACCGGAAGCCCTGTCGGTGACGTTCGAAGGGCTCGACATCGCCGAATTCTCCGCACTTCCCCTGGCCCGCCTCGCCGAACTGTTGTCGCCGGTACTCGCCGAGAACTGGCGCCCGACCGAAGTCGGCTCCGACGCCGTCCTCGACCAGTCGGCCCGGCGAACCGCGGTCGAGAAACGGGTCTCGGCCGGCGGCTCCGCACACGATGCGGCTCCGGATATCCGTAGCACGCCGAATATGTCGGTCGAAAAACGCGCTGCCGCACAGCGTTTGGTCGCCGAACTGCTCGAGCGGCTGCGTCCGGTCACCGACCTGGGCCTGGGCTATCTGTCTCTGGACCGCAGCACACCGACCCTGTCGTCGGGCGAGTTGCAGCGCGTGCGGCTGGCGACGCAACTCTCTTCGCAGCTCTTCGGAGTCGTGTACGTCCTCGACGAGCCGTCGGCGGGGCTGCACCCGCGCGACCGCGACGCCCTACTCGGCATCCTGGAGGGGCTGAAGCACCGCGGCAACAGCGTATTCGTCGTCGAGCACTCGCTCGACATCATCGGCGCCGCCGACTGGCTGGTCGATCTCGGTCCCGGCGCGGGCGAGAACGGCGGCCGAATTCTGCACAGCGGACCGCCCGAAGGCTTGCGCGACGTCGGCGAATCCGCGACACGCCGCTATCTGTTCGGCCTCAAGCAGCCCACACCCCGACCGCTGCGGCAGGCGGATAAATGGTTACGCCTGAAGAAGGTGCGCCGCAACAACTTACGTGATGTGTCGGTGTCGTTTCCGCTGAAATGCCTGACCGCTGTCACCGGTGTCTCGGGTTCCGGGAAGTCGAGCCTGGTCAGTCAGGCACTCCCCGCGCTGGTCGGCGAGCATGTGGGCCATCCAGTGGTCACGGCCACCGACAACGACGGAGACGACCTGCTGCTCTCGGACGAGTCGCAGGCCGTCGACGGCACGATCGTCGGCGGAGTCGGCGACCTTCGTCGGGTGGTATGCATCGATCAGAAACCGATCGGCCGCACTCCCCGTTCGAATGTCGCCACCTACACCGGAATGTTCGACTACATCCGCCGACGTTTCGCCGGTACACCGAAGGCACGGCGCCGGCGCTACAACGCGGGCCGATTCTCGTTCAACGTCGCGTCCGGGCGATGCCCGACATGTGAAGGCGAAGGCTGGGTGATGGTCGAGTTACTGTTCCTGCCCAGCGTCTACACGCCGTGCCCGGACTGCCACGGCACCCGATACCAGGCGAGCACACTCGAAATCACCTGGCACGGCCGCAATATCGCCGAGGTTCTGGACATGAGCGTCGACGAGGCCCGCACGTTCTTCGACGGCGACACCGACATCCTGCGCTCGCTGACGGTTCTGTGCGATGTCGGGCTCGGCTATCTGCGACTGGGACAGCCGGCAACCGAACTGTCCGGCGGTGAGGCCCAACGGGTCAAGCTCGCCACCGAATTGCAGCGCGCCCATCGCGGCGACGCTCTGTATCTCCTCGACGAGCCCACCTCGGGATTACATCCGGCCGATACCGATCGGTTGATGCTGCACCTGCAGAAACTGGTGGACGCCGGCAATACCGTGGTGGTCGCCGAACTGGATATGCGCGTTGTGGTCCAGGCCGACCATGTCATCGACCTCGGGCCCGGCGCCGGCAACGAGGGCGGCCGTGTCGTCATCACCGGCAGCCCGGCCGAGGCGGCCGCCGATCCCCGCAGCGCGACCGCCCCCTATCTCGCCGCGGCTCTGCGATTCGCAACTCGGCGATGACGCGCCGGTCACCGAAAATGTGAGATGGGCGGCTTCGACCTTGGTGCCCATCTCGGCCAGTTTGCAGGCGATGGCCTGGTGTTCGTCATGTGCCGCACGCGCGCTGGAATCAGCCAGGGGCGTCGGAGACGTCAGCTGTGAAACAGTCGCCGGGGCCGCGTGTGACGCTCACCGATCGGCAAGATCTCCTCAACCGGGTGGCAGGGTTGCGGGACAACATATGGTGGAGTCGGTGTTCGCGCTCGACTCCGTCGACGACTTCGGCGCGTCATGCGGCTGCTGGCGCCGGATACCGCGCACTGAGACACTCTCAGCCGACCCGGGCCCGCTCGCCACGATCCCGAGCGGGCCCGGTGGCGTCTCGCGGCCCCGATACCGTGCGCCCGCGGTTCCCGGCCGGGTCTCCCGCGGTCCGGGAACCACCTCACGCGATGCGCAGCGCCCGCATGCGGTTGTACAGGGTCGACCGGCTCACCCCGAGTGCTCGCGCGGCCTGCAGTTTGTTGCCGCCCGCGGCCTCGATGGCCGCGACGATGATCTCCCGCTCGGCTTCCAGGAACGGCGAGCCGGGGACCTGAGCCGCCCGGTGCGACGCGGGCAGATCGGTGGGGATGATGTCCCCCGCCGAGCGCGCCGCCGCGGCGGCCTCGACCACCCGGCGCAACTCGGTGAAATTGCCCCGCCACGGTTGCCCGGCCAGGATCCGCAGGGTCTCGGAGGTGAAGCGGGTCCGGTTGTGGCCGGTGACTTCGGCGAGCATGCGCTGGGCCAGCTGCGGGATCTCGTGCCTGCGCCGGCGCAGGGGCAGCAGGTCGACCCGGTCGGTGCACAAGGCCGACAGCGCGGCGTGCACCTCGTCGAGGTGGTCGCCGGGTGTGGTGGTCAGCGCGACCTGACGCGGCGTCCGGCGCAGGGCACGAGCCAGCAACGCGGTGAGCGGCGCGGACAGCAGCTCGATGCTCTCGACCACCACCGGTGGTCCCGGAATGTCCAGCGCGGCACCGAGTTCCGTCGCCCAGGCCTGCTCGCCGACGAGGACGATCTCGGTCGCGTCCAGCACCGTCGCGGCGGGGCCCGCCACGCCGAGCGCCTCCGTGGTGCGCCCGGTGCCGGATTCGCCCACCACCAGCAGGGGCCAGTGCGCGACCCGTTCCGCGACGCCGCGACGCGCGCGGCGTTCGTCGCAGATGTCGACCAGCACTCCCTGGGTGTCCTCGATGGGAGCGCACGTCAGCACGACCTCCCTGCCCGAGGCCAGGGTGAGCCGGTGGGACTCCTCGGCGCCGGGACGAAGACTCTCCGCGCAGGCCCGCACCGCGGCGTGGTCGGCCGGTGTCAGCAGATCCAGCGCCGAGGGGGTCGCCAGTACCAGCCCCTCACCGACCACCACCACCGAACGGCCGCGGCGGCCCGCGGCCGCCCGGAACGCGCTCATCAACCGGCTCTGCACCCGGGGCGAGTCCTGCTGCAGGCGGTCCTCGATGTCGCGGACGATGCGGCGGGCCAAAGGCGCCGACAAGCGGTGATCCTCGTCGAACTCTCCACCGATGCCGAGGACGCCTTCGAGCCGGCGGGTCACCGGATGGACGATGGGGTGCCCGTAACAGGTGAAGGCGCGGAAGGCCGACAGAAAATGTTCCTCGCCGCGCACCAGCAGACTGCGCCGCGTCTCGAGCGGGGTGCCCATGGCATTGGTGCCGATCCGGTCCTCGCTCAGCCGCACCCCGGGCACGATGCCCACCGCTTCGATAGAGCGGCTCACGGCGCGCAGCGCGCCGTCGACCTCGAGGATGCAGGCAGCATGATCGGCCAGCACCAAGGCGACCCGGCTGCCCTCGATCTCACCCAGTGTGCGGCCGAGCACCGGCCGCGCCGCCCGGAGCAGACCGCTGTCGGTCGCGACCGGCCCGGGCGTCAGACGTGGAGTCGCGTCGCGCCGTAATCCGTTGAGCCGGGACCGGCGCCAGGACGACGCGATGTCCGGACGGACCCGTTCCTCGGAGGCCTGAGGCGAAACTGTGTGCACGCGATACCACCCTGTCTCGACGCCGAGACGTCCTCGTCCGGCGATCCGAGCTGTGACTGAAGCAACATATTTTATACAGTGCACTGGAGTCGGTGTCGAGAATGCGCAGATCGGCGCTACCGGGAGCCTGGGAAGGTTTTGTCCCAGGCGGCGGTGTCTCGCCGGGCATAGCGTGGTGACATGACGGAGAAGGCACCTCACCTCCGCGAGCTGGGCGGCTTCCTCAAGGCCCGCCGCGGCGAGCTCACCCCCGACGACGTCGGCCTGTCGGTGCACAGCGCCACCCCCCGCCGGGTCAGCGGCCTGCGGCGCGAGGAGGTCGCCGAGCTGGTCGCGATCAGCCACGACTACTACACCCGGATCGAGCAGGGCCGGCTCGCCCCGTCCGAGCCCGTGCTCGACGCGCTGGTGCGCGCGCTGCGCCTGAACCCCGACCAGCGGGAGTACGTCGAGAGCCTGGCCCGCCGTTCCGAACGACGTGCGCCCGCCCGGCGGCAGGCCAAGCCGGTGCGCCCGCAGCTACAGCGGCTGCTCGATCAGCTCACCGATACCCCCGCCCTGGTGTTCGGCCGGTATCTCGACATCCTGGCGTGGAACGACCTGGCCGCGGCGCTGATCACCGATTTCGGCGAGATGCCCGCGCGCAAGCGGAACTACGTGCACATGGTCTTCACCGACCCGGCCATGCGCGAGCTCTATGCGGACTGGGAATCGGTCGCGCGGACCTGTGTCGCGATCCTGCGCATGGACGCGGCCGTCAATCCGACCGATCCGCAGCTGACCGCACTGGTGGGCGAGCTGTCGATCGCCGACTCACAGTTCCGGCAGTGGTGGGCGGCACGGCACGTCGCGCGCCAGGAGTTCGGCACCAAGACCCTGCACCATCCCGCCGTCGGCGACCTCACGCTGAACTGGGACACCTTCCGCGACACCGGCGACACCGACCAGCAGCTGGTGCTGTGGTCGGCCGA
The DNA here is from genome assembly GCF_042733915.1 of Nocardia sp. NPDC059691. NCBI lineage: Bacteria > Bacillati > Actinomycetota > Actinomycetes > Mycobacteriales > Nocardiaceae > Nocardia > Nocardia sp. NPDC059691. The sequence goes on from NZ_JBHWFB010000004.1 coordinate 110,341, forward strand.
TCCAGGCACCACCTCGCACGAGAAGCTGCGCATCCTGGGTTCCTGGTCGGCGGCGACACCCGCGCGCGACACCACCGAACACCGCCCCGCCTGAGGCGCCTGCCGCTGTTTCCCCCACTCCGCGCCACCGTCCGCTCGTCCCGGAAGCGACCATCGTGCCCGAGCCCCACACCCAAGTCACCGAGATACTCGACTATTTCGGCCGCTGCGCGGTCTGCGACTACCCCGCCTCGGCGCACCTCTACACCCACCACTTCGCCGATGGCTCGATCCATCGCGAGGTCATCGCCACCTGCGGCCTGCCGTGCGGCTGGCGGGGACCGGTGCCGCCACACCGGATGACCGGCCGTAATGGAACATAATATATAATCTTGGGAAAATTCCTATGAAGGAGTGAGCGTTTGACACCGCAGCCAGTCACCAACGAGCCCTCCGCTCTGCCTGCCGCGCGGCAGGCAGGCGCATGAGCGGGCAGCCGCTGGCGGGCCTGCGGATCGTCGAATTCGCCAGCTTCGTCGCGGGACCCTCGGCCGGCATGACCCTGGCCCAGCTCGGCGCCCAGGTCATCCGGATCGATCCGCTGGGCGGCGGCCCGGACTACCGGCGCTGGCCGGTCACGCGTTCCACCGGCGAGAGTCTGTACTGGAACTCGCTCAACCGCGGCAAGCAGTCGGTCGCGGTCGACGTGCGCAGTCCCGAGGGCCGCGAACTCGTGCTGGCGCTGGCCACCGCGCCCGGCGCGGACGCGGGACTGGTCGTCGACAACGCGGTGGGCCGCCCGTGGTTCTCCTACGAGGCGCTGGCCGCCCGCCGCGCCGATGTCATCAAGGTGCACATCGGCGGCCAGGCCGACGGGGGCCCGGCAGTGGACTACACGGTGAACACCGAGGTCGGCGTGACCGACCTGACGGGCCCCGCCGATACCCGCACTCCGGTCAATCATGTGCTGCCCGCCTGGGACTTCCTGGCGGGGACGACCGCCACCACCGCGCTGCTGGCCGCGCTGCACCGGCGCGAGCGCACCGGTGCGGGCGCCGATCTGCGGATCGCGCTGGCCGACGTCGCCCTCGCGGGCGTGGCGAACCTGGGCTGGCTCAGCGAGGTTCGCGAACGCGGGGACCGGCCGCGGCACGGCAATTTCGTCTACGGCACCTTCGGTGCGGACTTCGTCACCGCCGACGCCGAACGGGTCATGATCGTGGCGCTCACACCGCGCCAGTGGGCCGCGCTGGGTTCCGCGACCGGGACCACGAAAGTACTTGCCGCGTTGGAGGAGTCCCTCGGTGCGGACTTCACCGACGAGGCTCAGCGCTACACCCACCGGGAGACGATCGCCGCGGTCATGCGACCGTGGTTCGGCACGCGTTCCGTCGCTGCGGCCGCCGCCGCGCTCACCGAGGCCGGGGTGCTGTGGAGCCGTTACCGGCGGATGAGTGACGTGGTCGCCGATTTCGAGGACGGCACCGGTTCCGAGGTGCTGGCCTCCGTCGACCAGCCCGGTATCGGCCCGATCATCTCCGCGCACAACCCGATTCGCGAGAACGGCGCCTACGGACCCGTGGGCATCGCCTCGGCCCTGGGCGCGGACACCGAGCACGTGTTCGCCGATGTCTTGGGCCTGGACGCGGCCGAGCTCGACCGGCTGCGCCGCGCGGGCGCCATCGGGGATTAGTCCCGCAAAACGCGAAAAGCACCGCCCCGGGTTCCGGATCCCCGGACCCGGGGCGGTGCTGTCACTGGGTGGTCCGGTAGAAACGGCGCGTAAAACAACGGATATGGCGTAACGGCCCGGTGAGAGGGAGTTTTCGCGTTCTGGGTGCGGGTGTGGGTGGTTGGTGCTTGGCTTGGCTGCCGATGATGTTGGTCGGCGCGGGTGGAGGTTGAGAGTTCGTGGCGACGGGTGTTCGCGGACGAGGAGTTGGAGCGTCTGCGGGGGTTCCCGGAGATCAGTCGCGAGGAGTTGTTCCGGTATTTCACGTTGACTCCGGCGGATCTGGCATTTGTTGACCCGGGCCGGGGTGCGCGGAGCTGGACGGGCTGCTGATCACCGATGCCTCGCTGGGGATGTCGCGGTTGCGGTGGCTGTCGAGCGGGCCGGTGGAGGCGTCGGCTAGCGCGGTGCGCGCCGAGGTGGACAAGCCGGGGTTCCTGCGTGGTCTGGACGCCGACGGTCTGGATATGTCGGTGCTGCCTGCGGAGCGGCGCCGGTTCCTGGCCACCATGGGTCGGCGTCTGACTCCCCAAGCCCTGCGGCGGCGAGATCCGCAGCGCCGTTACCCGATCCTGCTCACCGTGCTGGCGCAGTCCGCGACGGAGCGCCTCGGCCGGCCACCGGCGATGAGCGAGGAGCAGATCCGGCAGGCCCGCGCGCTGTTGACCCGGCCGGATGAGTCGGTGTCCTCGATCGCGCGGCTGCTAGGGATATCGCGGACCACGCTCTATAAGTACCTTCCGGAACTGACCGCGAAGAACTGACCGCGACCAACCGCGGCACCGCGCCGCGGATCCCGGGCCGATCCGCACCATGTCGCCGACCTGGGGTTCGCTTACCCCGGGGCTCGCGCAAACCCCTCTGGTGTCACTTATAGGACTCGTGCATAACTGCTGTGTGGCGTGGTCTAGGCTGCTGTCCGCTCGACGGATCTTTTCCACCACCTACCGACACCGAAAGGCGCACATAGTGGTTCGTGGAAGACTTTTCGCTTCGATACTCGCGTTGACCGCCGCTGTACTGGTCAATGTGGCCGGGCCGGCCAGCGCAACGACCAGCATATGGATCGGGAGAGCGTTCCCAGACGCACACGGCGACTACAGCTGGTGGGTCGTCGCCGAGATCACCTACGTCTGCGAACCCGGCCAGGCCAACGCCCTGTGGGTCAAGGTCGAGTCCGAACGGTTCAAAAGCCCGGAAGGCCAACCCGTCCGTATGAAAGACGAGGCCCTGGATCGGGTGACCTGTGACGGCGAATCTCGGCAGACGAAGGTCAGGGTGCCATTGGGCTACGACTACGGCGAGGGCCCGAATCGCGCAGATGCTCGCGACGGCGACGGCATTGAACTCATGACGTATTACTACGATGACCGTGCGGTCGAGATCACCGCCGCGTTCGCCTACCTGCCGCCTGACGCCGAGGACATGAGCCAGGTCGAGATCCATAAGGACACCACCGAGAACCGGACCCTGACTCTGACTCAGGAATAGTCCTCGGCCCGCAGCGGTCCGCACCGGACCGCTGCGCAGCGTGCGAGCTGAACGTGAAGAACCGGCCAGATACTCTGGCCGGTTCTCGTTGTGTTCGGGGGCCTCAGGCGTTGAGCTACCAGAACCAGGGTGCTTCTTCGCGCCGGAGTGCGTCGCGCGGTCGCCCGCTGTCCACCAGGATGTCGTCGACCCGGCGACTCACATCGAGGTTATCCGGTTCGGACCACATGGCGAGCGGTTCGACCGTGAACCGGCCATCGAGTGCGAACCACAGGCACACATCCATGTACGGGTGCAGGCCTCGTGCGTCCAGGAGCCGGTACGCGGCGGCGACACCGTCACCGCCGGCGCCCATGTTCACCTCCAGCACCCCCTGGTCCCCGGGGTAGCCGTAGTATCGGCGAGTCCGGCGCGAGCCTGCTCGAACTCATGGCGAAGGCGCGGCACCGCAAGGCCGAGAACCTGCGCCGCTACTTCAAACCGTCCCCCAAGCCATGCGCGAGCTGACCTCGATCCTGAGGCCGGGAGCCGACCGCCGCCGCTGACCAGCAGCTCCGCCATATCCGTTAGTTTTTCGGCGGCTACTACCGGAACCCCCACTGTGACAGTCGATGGTCACGCCACGCGATGACCTCGGTTAGGGGCGCCCGTCGTAGGCAACTTCACGGGCACTGAGCAGTGCGGCCGACCGGTCCACCACGGCTCAGTCCTCAATGAACAGGACGCCGCCTGCCACGAGGTCGTCGATCTGATCACCGGAGAGCACTTCCCCTGCCACCGATCGGGTGTCGGCGCCGACGCGCGGCGCCACGCCGGGACGGTCGGGGCGCTCGCCGTCGAACCGCCACGGCGGGCGCAGCAACGCCAGGGCGTCGGCCTGCGGCTCCACCATCCCCAACCAGCGGGTCTGCTCATGACCGACGTAACCGCTCATCGACAGCACCGGAGCGAAAGGCACATCGTGTTCGGTCAGCACCCGTTCCCAGTCGTCGAAGGTGCGACGCTCGAACTCCGCCTCGACGATCTTGACCAGTTCGAAGTAGTGCGCCTCGCGCGGGCGGTATTCGGCGAAACGCGGATCCTCGGTGAGATCGAGACGGTCCATGGCCCGGCACAACGAGTGCCAGAACTTCTGCGACGACGACAGGTGGATGGCCAGGGATTCTCCCGAAGCGGTGCGGACACAGAAGTTCTGGGCCTGCGGGTGCCTGCTCTCCCGGGTCGGGTCGGCGCCGAGTTCGAAGGACTGGGTGATGCCGTCGGCGGTCAGGACGCTGACCGCCTCCATGATCGAGGTCTCCAAATGCTGGCCCGCACCGGTCCGCAATCGGCCGACCAGAGCGGCGAGCACGCCCGCCGTCGTTGTCAGGCCGGTCACCAGGTCGGCGCTCAGGCCACCGGTCAGCTGCGGGTGGCCCTCGTCGCCGAACAGCGAGTACATGCCGCCGAAGGCCATGCCGATGGTGTCGTAGGCGGGCCGGTCGGCCAGCGGGCCACCGGCGCCGAAGCCGGTGACCGACCCGTAGACAAGGTCTTCCCGCAACTCCCGGCAGACCTCTGGGCCGAGACCGAGGGCGGCGAGCTTGCCCGGCCGCATGTTCTCCAGCACCACGTCGAATCGCGGGATCAGCGCCTTGACCAGGGCCACGCCCTCGGGGCGCTTGAGGTCGACGGCGAGGCTGCGCTTGCCCGTGTTGTACTGCCGGAAATAGGGACTGCCGTCGTTCTGATGACGGCGGAAGTCCTCGCCCACGACCGGCCGCTCCACCTTCACGACCTCGGCGCCGAGTGCGCACAGCATCGACGTGCCGAAGGGAAGGGAGATGTATCCACCGATCTCGAGGATCCGGATACCATCGAGCGGCTTGTGCTGCATTGCCTGCCTCCTGTGGTCAGCCTGTTCATATTATATATTGTCGCCGTGCTCGGAGTTGTCTCCGGTCACCTCGGCGCGACCGATATCGGCACGTGGCAGTGGGCATCCCTAGAGGATCGAGTGGCCCGAGCGCAACGAAATCTTGGTCTCAGCGATTCAATATTATATAGTTTGTATGACCGGGATCACGACGGGCACTCTGCACCGCGGCCCGGAGACACCGGCGGCCGGGGCCGACACCGCACCGAGAACGCCGTGATCGTGAGCGAGGAGCTACCCATGACTGTGCCGACGGACGTCCGGCAGGGGCAGTACGACAAGGTGTTCATCGGCGGCGCGTGGGTGATCCCCGCGACCGAGGACCGGTTCGATGTGGTCTCGCCGGCCACCGAGCAGGTGCTGGCCCGGGTCGCCGACGGTTCGGTCGCCGACATCGACGCCGCTGTCGCCGCCGCCAGGGCCGCTTTCGACTCCGGCCCGTGGCCGCGCCTGGACCTGAGCGAGCGCATCGCGGTGCTCACCCGGGTGAGCGAGGCACTGGCCGCTCGCCAGGACGAGGTCGCCCGGCTCATCAGCGCCGAAATGGGGTGCCCGATCACCCTGTCCACGCGGATGCAGTCGATGGGCACCCGGATGCTGCTCGATGCCTTCCTCGAGCTCGCCCCGCGGTACTCGTGGAGCGATGTCCGCCGCTCCGTGACCGGCAACGCCCTGGTCACCCGGGAGCCGGTCGGCGTGGTCGCCGCGATCGTGCCATGGAACGCGCCGCTGCAGATCGCCATCATCAAGCTCGCGCCCGCGCTGCTGGCCGGTTGCACCGCGATCCTCAAGCCGTCGCCGGAGACCGCGCTGTCGGCCTACCTGCTGGCGGAGATCTTCGCCGAGGCCGGTCTGCCCGAAGGCGTGCTGAACGTGGTGGTGGCCGGTCGCGAGGTCAGCGAGCACCTGGTCCGGCATCCGGGCGTGGACAAGGTCTCCTTCACCGGGTCCACCGCGGCGGGCCGCCGAATCGCGGCGATCTGCGGGCAGGATCTGCGGCGGGTCACCCTGGAGCTGGGCGGCAAGTCCGCCGCGGTGCTGCTCGATGACGCCGATCTGGACGCCGTGGTGCCGGTCATCCGAGCCCTGTCCTTGCGCAACAGCGGACAGGTGTGCAGCAACAAGACGCGTATCGTGGTCGCCCGCTCGCTGCGCGACGACCTCTACGACCGGCTGCGCGACATGATCGGCTCGATGCCGGTGGGTGATCCGTTCGATCCGGCCACCGAGATCGGCCCGCTGGTCAGCGCCGCGCAGCGCGATCGCGTCGAGCATTTCGTGGCCGCGGCGAAGGCCGAGGGCACCGAGATCCTGGTCGGCGGCGGGCGCCCCGACGGGCTGGAACGCGGCTGGTATGTACAGCCGACCGTGTTCGCCGATGTCGACCCCGACGCCCGCATCGCCCAGGAGGAGGTGTTCGGCCCGGTGTTGACGGTGCACACCTTCGACACCGAGGACGAGGCGATCGCCATCGCCAACAACTCGCACTACGGCCTCAACGGATCGGTGTTCGCCGCCGACCCGGCGCGCGCCCTGTCGGTGGCCCGCCGCATCCGGACCGGAACCGTCGAAATCAACGGCACCCCGGCCGGATTCTTCGCCCCCATCGGCGGTTTCAAGAACAGCGGCATCGGCCGTGAAGCCGGCCTGGAGGGCTTCGACGCCTACGTGGAACCGAAGTCCTACGGCCTGCCCCCGGCGCTGCTGGACACCCTCGGCTGATCCCACGCGAAAGGTTTACCCATGTCGACCACTCCCCCGCTCGAGTCCGCCGTCGCCCGGCTGGTCACCGAGCTGGACTACGACTCGATTCCGGCCGACGCCATCGACGGAGCCCGGCGGCTGATGCAGGATCAGCTGGCGGTGCAGATCGGCTGCGCGTCACTGCCGTGGAGCCGGGCCGTACTCGAGCTGACGCTGGCCTCGCACGCGCCCGGCGCGGCGCACGTCACCGGCTCCGCGCACACGATGAGTGCCGCCGACGCCGCGTTCGTCAATGCCACCTATGGGCACGGCTTCGAATACGACGACGCGCACCGCTCTAGCTCCAGTCATCCTGGCAGCACGGTTGTCTCGGCCGCGCTGGCCGTCGGCGAGGAAATGGGAGCGACCCTGCGCGAGGTGATCACCGGTATCGTGGCCGGTTACGAGGTCTACACGCGCATCGGCATCCTGGCCGCGCCGGAACTTCTGGAGCGCGGTTTCCATCCGCACGGACTGCTGTCGACGTTCGGCGCCGCGGCGGTCGTGGCCAAGATGCGTGGATTCGACGCCGAGACCACCGTGCACGCCTTGTCGATCGCGATGAGCCACAGCGCGGGCACCACCGAGTACACCTCCTCGGGCGGCTCGGTCAAGCGCCTGCACGCCGGTATCGGCACCCGCAACGGCATCCGCGCCGCGGAGATGGCGGCGGCCGGGATCACCGGTCCCACCACCTTCCTCACCGGCCGGAAGGGCCTCTACCGCAGCTACGTCGGGCGGCCGGTGGCCGAGAACGCCGCGCAGCTGTTCGCGCCGGACGCCCCCTTCGAAATCACCCGGCTCTGGATCAAGCCCTACTGCTGCTGCGGTATCAACCACGCCTACATCGACGGCGCCCGGCAGCTGGCGGCGAAAGCCGGTGCGGTGACCGCCATCCGGCTCGGCATCCAGTCCGGCGGCGATGTGATCATCGGCAACCAGAACGCCATCGCCTACGCCCCCCGGATCATCGAGCACCTGCAATACAGCCTGCCGTTCCAGTTCGCGCTCGCGATCACCGGGCACGGCAACGGTTTCCGCGTCCACCACGACTACCTGTCCGGTGCGCTGGACCTGGGTCCGGACAGTGCGGTGGCCGAGATGGCCCGCCGGGTGCGCATCGAGGTCGACACCGAACTCGACGCCGCCTACCCCGGCCGCTGGATCGCCGACATCACCGCCACCTACGACGACGGCTCCTCCGAGCACGTCTTCGTCGACAACCCTCTCGGCACCGCCGAGAACCCGATGTCGGCCGACGACCTCGACGCCAAGTTCCGTGATCTGACCGCGGTCGCCATGGGCACCGAGCGCAGCGAGGCCCTGCTGAAGTCGATCACCGCGAGCGACCCGGATCTGCCGGTCGCCGAATTCGCAGCCCTGCTGCGACCCTAGAACCGGCGCCGTATCCGGGGCCTACCGTCATCCCGGACACGGCGTCCCGGCCGGGCCGGGACGGACAACTGGTGATCGAAGTACCCGAGGGGGAGTCGGACTTCGATCGCCTCCGTCCCGGCCCGTTGCTGTGTCCGGACTCCGAATACTCTGCTTTGCAACGGAGTCGGGCCCCGGCCGACCTGTTCGATCGACCGGGGCCCGGCTCGTCTTACCCGAGTGGGTCTTTCAGGCAGTCTCGAAGGTGGCCGCGAGCCCCTGCCCGCCACCGATGCACATGGTGGCCAGGCCACGGCCGCCGCCGCGCCGTTTCAGCTCGTGCAGCAGGGTGGTCACCATGCGGGCGCCGGTGGCGCCGATCGGGTGTCCCAGAGAGATGCCGGAGCCGTTGACGTTGAGCTTGTCGTGCTCACGCCAGCCCCAGCCCTCCAGCACCGCCAGCACTTGGACCGCGAACGCCTCGTTCAGCTCGACCAGGTCCATGGTGTCGAGCAGCGACACGGTGTCGGAGCCCTGCCGCGCGGCCAGTTTCGCCACGGCGGGCACCGGCCCGATGCCCATGCGGGAGGGGTCGCAGCCGGCGGCGGCCCAACCGGTCAGATAGCCGATCGGTTCCAGGCCCAGCACGTCGAGCTGGTCCTCGGCGACAACGAGCATGCCCGCCGCGGCGTCGTTCTGCTGGCTGGAGTTGCCCGCGGTCACGGTGCCGCCGGGGGTGATGGTGCGCAGTTTCGCCAGCGACTGCGGGGTCGAATCGGCCCGGATGCCCTCGTCGGTGGCGAAGACGACCGGGTCGCCCTTGCGCTGCGGGACACGCACCGCTACGACCTCGTCGGTGAAACGGCCCTCGGCCCAGGCCGCGGCGGCGCGCTGGTGGCTGCGGGCGGCGTAGGCGTCGGCTTCCTCGCGCAGCACGTTGTAGTCCTGAGCGAGGTTCTCGGCGGTCTCGATCATCCCGGAGATCTTGCCGAATCGGGTCTCGGGCTGGGACCGCTCGCGTCCCCGGTCGAGCCGGTCGAACAGTTGGACGGTGCCCGCGCGGGCGCCCCAGCGGGTGGCGGTCGAGTAGTACTCGATGCGGCTCATCGATTCGACACCGCCCGCGAGCACCACGTCGGCGGCGCCGGTCTGCACCATCATCGCCGAGGTGACCAAGGCTTGCAGGCCGCCACCACAGCGACGGTCGAGCTGCATGCCGGGCACGCCGATCGGCAGACCGGCGTGCAGTGCCAGCCACCGGCCGACACAGGGCACCTCCGAGCTGGCGTAGGACTGGGCGAACACCACGTCATCGATGCGTTCGGGGTCGACTCCGGACCGTTCGACGACGGCGTTCACCACGGTAGCGCCCAGATCCTCGACCGGGACGTCACGAAGCGCGCCACCGAAGGTGCCGACCGCGGTGCGGGACGGTGCGACCAACGCGGCACGGCGGAGACTGGAAGTCATTGTCGGAAACTCCGATTCGGGTCAGATCGCGTTGCGGGCGATCAACTGTGCGGCGATGACATTGCGCTGGATCTCGTTGGTGCCCTCACCGACGATCATCAGCGGCGCGTCCCGGAAGTAACGCTCGACGTCGTACTCCTTGGAGTAGCCGTAGCCGCCGTGCACCCGGATGGCGTCCAGAGCGATCTGCATGGCGGTCTCGGAGGCATAGAGCTTGGCCATGCCCGCCTCCATGTCGGCGCGTTCGCCACGGTCGAGCTTCTCGGCGGCATCGAGGGTGAGCAGGCGGGCGGCACGCTGCTTGGTGGCCATGTCGGCCAGCAGGTTGCCGATCGACTGATGTTTCCAGATCGGCTTGCCGAAGGACTGCCGTTCCTGGGCGTAGCGCACGGCGGCGTCCAAGGCGGCCTGCCCGACGCCCAGCGCGCGGGAAGCGACCTGGATGCGGCCGACCTCGAGGCCGCGCATCATGTGCGCCCAGCCCTGGTTCGGCACACCGCCGAGGATCGCGTCGTCACCGACCCGGCGCCCTTCGAATACCAGCTCGCACGCTTCGACGCCGCGGTAGCCGAGCTTGGGGAGCTTCTTCGAGACGGTCAGTCCCGGTCCTGGTTCCACCAGGATCACACTCATGCCCTTGTGCGCGGGCTTCGCGTCGCGGTCGGTGACGCACAGCAGCCCGATCAGGCCCGAGTGTGCGGCATTGGAGATCCAGGTCTTGGATCCGGTGATCGACCAGGATTCCCCGTCGCGGGTGGCGGTGGTGCGCATGGCCTGCAGGTCCGAGCCGCCACCGGGTTCGGTCAGCGCCATGGTGGCGCGGATGGCGCCCTCGGCCATCTTCGGCAGGTAGCGGTCCTTCTGCCCCTGGGTGCCGAAGGTCTTGATGAGGTAGGTGATCACCGAGTGGCCGCCGATGGCGCCTGCCAGGCTCATCCAGCCGCGGGCGAGTTCCTCGGTGACGCGAGCGAAACAGGCGGTGCTCACGTCGACGCCGCCGTAGTCGGCGGGGACGAGCAGGCCGAAGAAGCCCAGCTTTTTCATCTCCTCGATGAATTCCTCGGGATAGATGTCGTTCTCGTCGAACTCCCGGACGCGCCCGGACACCCGCTGGTCCACGAATTCGGCGACCAGGTCGACCATCTGCTGTTCATCGGCTGTGAGACTCATCGTCGGTCACCACTTCTTTCGGTTCGGTTCAGTTCGCGCGTCATGGGCGCGCGACGGCGGAAGTGCCCGCGACAGGCGCGAATTCGGCCCGCAGCGCCTCGGTGTGCGCGCCGAGAGCGGGGACGGCGCCGTGCACAGCGGGCCAGTCCCGGGCCAGGACCGGCGGCAGCAGCGCGGGCACCGGGCCGGACGGGGTTCCGACCTCACGCCAGCGGCCGCGTTCGCGCAGCTGAGGATGATCGGCGAGCTCGCGCACGCCGTTGAGGCGCGCGTTGCCGATCCCGGCGGCGTCGGCCGCGGATTGGATCTCGGCGAGCGTGCGCTGCGCGCACCACTGCCCGACGATCGCGTCCAGTTCGTCGCGATGCCGGACCCGGTCGTCGTTGTGCGCGTAGCGCGGATCGGCGGCGAGTTCCGGGTTACCCATGAGATCGGTGAGGCGCAGCCATTCGCGATCGCTGGTGGTACCGAGCACGGCGGTCTGCCCGTCGGCGGTCGCGTAGGCGCCGTAGGGGGCGATCATCGGCGAGCCCATGCCGACCGGCACCGGTTCGGTGCCCGCGTGCAGCACCTGGTTGAGCGCGAAGCCCATCATCTCCGAGACCACGTCGAGCATCGCGACCGGCACCACCGAGCCACGGCCGGTGTGCTCGCGGTCGTAGAGCGCGGCCAGGATCGCCGAGTACGCGTAGAGCGCGGTGCCGATATCGGCCACCGGAATTCCCGGTTTGGCGGGGTGGCCCGGGGTGCCGGTGATCGAGCACGACCCCGCTTCGGCCTGGATCAGCAAGTCGTAGGCGCGCTTGTGGTCGAGGGGACCGCCGCGACCGTAACCGGAGATGTCGACCACGATCAGGCGCGGGAAACGTGCGGTCAACTCGTCCACGCCGAGGCCGAGGCGGTCCAGCGCGCCCGGTCCCAGATTGCTGACCAGCACGTCGGCCACGCCGAGCATGCTCTCCAGCACGGCCAGGTCCGCGGGAGCGCGCAGGTCGAGGGCCGCGGATTCCTTGCCGTGGTTCAGCCAGGTGAAATGCGCCGACAGACCGCCGACGACGGTGTCGTAGTGCCGGGTCGAATCGCCGTAGCCGGGCTGTTCGACCTTGATCACGCGGGCGCCGAGGTCGGCGAGGTGGCGGGTGCACAGCGGGGCGGCGATGGCCTGTTCGAGGCCGATCACCGTGACACCGGCCAGTGGGCCGTGCGCGCGGGGAGTGCTCATGAGAACTTCGGCTCCCGCTTCTCCCGGTGGGAGGTGACGCCCTCGATCACATCGGGGCCGGCGAAGTTGTAGAACTCCAAGCCCAGCGACGCGTCGAAGATCGGCATGGCCTGGCGGTACCAGCCGTTGAGGGCCATCTTGGTGCCCTGCAGACCGGCGCGCGACCCCGCGGCGAGCTTCTGCGCGACCTCGAAAGCCTTGTCCTGCACCTGATCGTCGTCCACGCACAGCGACACCATGCCGATGCGCTCGGCTTCCTCTCCGGTGAGCACTTCGTTGGTGAGCAGGTGGTACTTGGCCTTGGCCATGGAGGTCAGCAGCGGCCAGCAGATGGCAGCGTGATCACCGGCGGCGACACCGAGGCGCACGTGCCCGTCGACGATCTTGGCCTTGCGGCCCGCGATCGAGATGTCGGCCAGCAGCGCGGCCACCAGACCCGCGCCGACCGCGGGGCCGTTGATGGCGGAGATGATCGGCTGGGGCACCTCGATGATGTTGCGCACCAGGTCGCGTGCTTCGCGCATGACGCGGGTGCGGGAGGCGTAGTCGCCGATCATGTCGTCGATCAGGTCGAAGCTGCCGCCCGCGGAGAATGCCCGGTCACCCGCGCCGCGGATCAACACCGCGCGCACGGATTCGTCGAGCGCGACGACCGGCCAGATGTCGGCCAGGTGCCGATGCGCTTCGGCGCCCACCGCGTTCAGGTTCGGTCCGTCGAGCACGATGCGCAGCACGCCCTCCGCCGGGCGGTCGACCCGGAGCGCCGAGAATTCCTCGTAACCGGTCACTGTTGTCCTCTCATTCTCCGACCGACACGGCGTCGGTGCGAGTGGCGGCGGTCTCCCACCGGGCGTGGATGTCGGCGATGTCGTCCGGACCGGCGGGGGGAACAGTGGGCGTGCGGGCCGGCGTCCCGCTGAACCGCGGCGCGGGCGCGGGGTGCAGGACTCCCGAAATCCGGGTGTACACACCACGTTCCACGTTGTGCGGGTCGGCGGCGGCTTCGTCGAAGGTGAGCACCGGTGAGACGCAGGCGTCGGTGCCCCGGTAGATCCGCGCCCACTCGTCGCGGGTGCGCCGGGCCACCGCCTCGGCGATGAGCGCACGCAGCCGCGGCCACTGCGCGCGATCGTCCTGCTCGGGCCAGCCGGCGCTGTCGACACCCAGACGGCTGACGAACTCGGCGTAGAAATCCGGTTCGAGGGCGCCGACGGCCAGGTAGCGGCCGTCGGCGCACAAGTAGGTGTCGTAGAACGGCGCTCCGGAGTCCAGGAAGTTGGTGCCCGGTTCATCGGAGTACAGCCCGGCCGCCCGCAGCCCCTGCAGTTTGGCCGTCAGTACCGCCACACCGTCCACCATCGCCGCGTCGATCACCTGTCCCCGGCCCGTGCGCGTGGTTTCGACCAGCGCGCAGGCGATCCCGAACGCGCCGATCGCCCCACCACCGGCGTAGTCGCCGAGCAGATTGATCGGCGGCCGCGGTGCGCCACCGGCGGAGGCGAGCGCGTGCAGGGCGCCGGACTGGGCGACATAGTTGATGTCGTGTCCGGCGTCGTGAGCGCGCGGCCCGGTCTGGCCGTAGCCGGTGAGCCGGACGTAGACCAGGCGGGGGTTGCGGCCCAGCGCGTCGTCCGGGCCGAGCCCGAGCCGTTCGGTGACGCCGGGGCGGTAGCCCTCGACGAACACGTCGGCCGAAGAAGCGAGGCGCAGAACGGCTTCGCGTCCCTGCGGATCCTTGAGATCGACGGCCACCGAGCCGACGCCGCGGTTGACGACGTCGGTCTGCTCGGTGAGCCCGTCGGTCTGGCTCAGGGCCCGCGCGGAGCGGTGCGGCGGCCGCACGACGCGCACGACGTCGGCGCCCATGTCGGCCAGCAGCATCGACACATAGGGCACCGGGCCCATGCCCGCCAGCACGACGACCCGCACTCCCGCCAGTGGTCCCGTCATCGGTTCGGCTCCTCTTAGTACGACCGGGGCAGGCCCAGAACCTGCTGGGAGATGTAGTTGCGCACCATCTCCTGGGAGAACGGCGCGTTACGCAGCAGGCGCACCTCCCGCCACAGCCGCTCGATGTGATACTCCTTGGCGTAGGCGTACCCGCCCAGGGTGGAGAACGCCCGGTCACAGGCCTCGAACCCGGCCTCGGCGCCCAGGTACTTGGCCGCGGCGGCCTCGGGGCCGCACGGCAGGCCCGCGTCGAAGAGTTTCGCCGCCCGCAACGCCATTCCCTCGGCCGCCTCCAAGCGGATCCAGGAGTCGGCCAGCGGATGCGCCACGGCCTGGTTCCGGCCGATCGGCCGGTCGAACACGACCCGGCTCTTGGCGTATTCGCTGCCGATCCCGAGGGCGGCGCGGCCGAGGCCGATGCCCTCCATGCCGACCACGATGCGCTCGGGGTTCAGCCCGTCGAGCAGGTAGTAGAAGCCCTTGTCGACCTCACCGACGAGGCGGTCGTCGGACACTTCCAGATTGTCGATGAACAGCTCGTTGGTGTCGATGGCGGCGCGCCCGAGCTTGTCGATCTCGCGGACGGTGATCTTGGAGCGGTCCATGTCGGCCAGAAACAGCGACATGCCCCACAGCGGCTTGTCCTCGCGCCGCGGCGAGGTGCGGGCCAGCAGCAGAATCTTCTGCGCGTTCTGGGCGTTGGTGATGAACACTTTCTGCCCATTGACGATCCAGCCGCCGTCGACCTTGGTCGCCTTGGTCTTGATGCGCGAGGTGTCCACACCGGCGGTGGGTTCGGTGACGCCGAAGGCCATGAGCAGTTCGCCGGAGGCGAGCTTGGGCAGGTATTCCCGCTTCATCTGCTCCGAGCCGTACTTCACGACCGGGGCGGGCGGGAAGACATAGAAGTGAATGGCCGAGCCGCCGCTCATGCCGGCGCCGGAGGCCGAGATCTCGGCCATCATGACCGCGGCTTCCTCGAGGCCGAGGCCGATGCCGCCGTACTCCTCCGGGATCATCGCGCCCAGCCAGCCGCCCGCGGCGAAGGCTTTGACGAAATCCCAGGGGTATTCGTGCTTGCGGTCTTTGTCGAGCCAGTAGTCGTTGTCGAACTTGCGGGCCAGCTCGCGGGTGGCCTGGCGGACGACCTCGACCTTGTCGTCGGTGTCGGGGGTGGTCGTCATGGACTACTCCTGTTCGTCGCCCACGGACACGGGGATCGCGTCGAGGGGGGTGGTGGGATCGAGGGCGGACATGTCGCCGATGGGCGCCCCGAGGAAGCGCGCGCGGATGGCGCGGCGCATGATCTTGCCGTTCTTGGTCTTCGGCAGCGTGCTGACGACGTGCACCGCCGGGGAGAACGAGCGGCCCGCGTTGGCGGTGGCGGTCTCCTGCAGGTCGGCGGGTGCCTCGCCAGCGGCGCGCAGCACCGCGAAAGCGACCGCGCGCTGGCCGCGCTGCTCGTCGGGCACGCCGATGACGGCGACCTCGGCGATCCGGTTGTCCCGCAGCAGCGCCGCCTCGATCTCGGCGGGACCGACCCGGCGTCCGGACAGTTTGAGCGTGTCGTCGGACCGGCCGTGGATGCGCCACATGCCCGCCTCGTCGACGCTCGCGAGATCGCCGTGCACCCAGACGCCGTCCCAGCGATTCCAATAGGTGTCGAGGTAGCGCTCGCGGTCCTGCCAGAAGGCGTGCGTCATGCCAGGGAAGGTGTTGCGCACCACCAGTTCCCCGATCTCGCCGGTCACCGGTGCGCCGTCCTCGCCGAACACCGCGGCGTCCACGCCCGGCAGGGCGCCGTTGAACGCGGCCGCCCCGGCGGGCAGGAACGGGTAGCCGATGAGCAGGCCGCCGCCGACTTCGGTGCCACCGCTGTAGTTGACGATCGGCGTCTTCTTCCCGCCGATCTCCTCGAACAGCCACCACCAGGTCGGCTCGTCCCAGGCTTCGCCGGTGGAGACGAAGGCGCGCAACGTTTCCAGCGACTGGGTGACCGGTTCGCCCGCGGCCTTGAGCGCCCGCGCCGCGGTGGGCGCGATGCCTGCGACGGTGACCCCGTTGCGATCGATGATCTCCCACATGCGATTCGGCGTGGGGTGCACCGGAAGGCCCTCGATCATGACGATCGTGGCGCCCAGCTGCAGCGGGCCGGTCATCAGCATGGGCCCGACCAGCCAGCCCAGATCGGTGATCCAGGAGACCACGTCCCCGGCGTGCACGTCGAAGCCGTAGCCGAAGTCGACCGCGGTCTTCACCGCGAAACCGCCGTGCGAGTGCACGATGCCCTTCGGGCGGCCGGTGGTGCCGGAGGTGTAGACGACGGTCAGCGGATCGTTCGCCTCGGTGGGCGCGGTCTCCACCGGCGCGGGCGCCGGGTCGAGTTCGTCGTAGTAGACATCGCGTCCGGCCCGCATCGGCACGTCCGAACCCAGATGCCGCACGACCACCACCGAGCGCACCGCGGGCGCGGTGGTCAGGGCCTCATCGAGAGTGACCTTGAGCGGCACGGTCTTTCCGCGCCGGGTGGTGCCGTCGGCGGTCACCACGGCCACGGCCTCGGAGTCCTGCAGGCGGGTGGCCAGCGCGTCGGGAGCGTAGCCGCTGAAGGTGGGCACGGAGATCGCGCCGAGCATGGCGATGGCCAGGAACGCCACGGCCGCCTCTGGCACCACCGGCATGAACAGCAGCACCCGGTCGCCGCGGCGCACGCCACGGGCGGCCAGGTTCGCCGCGAATCGGCGCACCTCGGTGTCCAGTTCGCCGAAGGTCAAGGTGCGGCGCGCGCCTTCGTCGCCTTCGTAGACCACCGCGAGCCGGTCCGCGGCGGACCCGCGCGCGTGCCGGTGCGCGGTCAGCTGCGCGACGTTGACGCGTCCGCCCGGGAACCACCGGGGGAACGGCGTGCCGCCGGACTCGTCGAGCACCCGCTCGAACGGCGTGGTGAACTCGACATCGAGGTCCGATACCACCGCCCGCCAGAACCATTCGGGGTCGGCGATGGCACGCCGGTTGAGTTCGGTGATCGCGGCGGCATCGGTGTCGAGGCCCCACGAGCGCATCGCCGCCAGCAGGCGGCTGCGTTCGCGGTCCCCGTCACCGGGCACCCAGGCCGGCTGGTCCTCGGTCATGATGGACTCCCTCTCAGGCCTGCTCGGCCGGGCGCTTGAGCATCAGGCCGACGCGCACGGCGTCGCAGACGATCTCGTCGCGCTGGTTGATGCCCAGGTGGCGGAAGGTCACGATGCCGGAGTCGTCGCGGCTCTTGGACTCCCGGCGAGCCTCGATCTTGGTCTGCACGTGGATGGTGTCGCCGTGGAAGACCGGCTTGGGGAACTTGATCTGCTCGAAGCCCAGGTTGCCCAGGGTGGTGCCCTGGGTGGTCTCCGGCACGGTGATGCCCGAGACCAGGCCCAGGATGAACAGGCTGTTCACCAGGCGCTGACCGTAGATCGATTTCTTCGAGTACTCCGCGTCCAGGTGCAGCGGCGCCAGGTTCAGGGTCATGACACTGAACAGGGTGTTGTCGGCCTCGGTGACCGTCCGGCGGGTGGGGTGATCGATGACCAACCCGGGTTCGAGTTCCTCGAAGTACAAGCCCGGCATGTCGTGTCCTTTCGCGATACGTGCGGCCGATCCGCTGTCACGTATGGGGTAGCGCATGGATACTGGATATATTATGTATCAAATGCCAACGGTGGACGGTTTCCGAGATCCCGCCTTGCCGCCGATCGTATGCTATACGATCATATATTATATTGGAAATGGCGAGAGGAGCCGAGGGTGTCCGAACTCAGCGCAGAGGATTTCGAACCGATCCTGGCGCACGTGCGCACGTTCATCCGCACCAAGGTGGTGCCGCGGGAAGCCGAGATCATCGAAACCAATGCCATCCCCGACGACATCCGCCGCACGGCCGCGGAGATGGGACTGTTCGGCTACGCCATCCCCCAGCAGTGGGGCGGCCTCGGCGCGGACCTGACCCAGGACGTCGAGCTGGCGATGGAGTTCGGCTACACCAGCCTGGCCCTGCGCTCGCTGTGGGGCACCAACAACGGCATCGCCGGACAGGTGCTGGTCAACTACGGCACCGACGACCAGCGCAAGAAGTGGCTAGAGCGTATCGCCACCGGCGAGGTGCTGGCTTCCTTCGCGCTCACCGAACCCGGCGCCGGATCCAACCCGGCCGGCCTGCGCACCCGGGCCCGCCGCGACGGGGACGACTGGGTGATCGACGGCCAGAAACGCTTCATCACCAACGCGCCCCTGGCGAATCTGTTCGTCACCTTCGCACGCACCCGCGAGGCCACACCCGGCGACCCGGGCATCGCGGTATTCCTCGTTCCGGCCGACACCGCCGGGGTGATCGTCGGGCCCAAGGACGCCAAGATGGGTCAGGAGGGCGCCTGGACCGCCGACGTCACCTTCGACAACGTCCGCGTCCCGGCGGACGCTCTGGTCGGCGGCGCCGAAGACGTCGGCTACAAGGCGGCCATGGCCTCGCTCTCACGCGGGCGCGTGCACATCGCCGCGCTGGCCGTCGGCACCGCCCAGCGGGTCCTCGACGAATCGGTCGCCTATGCCGCCACCGTCACCCAGGGCGGCACGCCCATCGGTGACTTCCAGCTGGTCCAGGCCATGATCGCCGATATCCAGACCGGTATCATGGCCGGCCGCGCGCTGGTCCGCGACGCCGCGGCCAAATACGTCTCCGGCGAGGACCGCCGGATCGCGCCCTCGGTGGCCAAGCTCTTCTGCACCGAGATGGTCGGCCGCGCCGCCGACAACGGCGTCCAGATCCACGGCGGCAGCGGCTACATGCGCGAGGTCACCGTCGAGCACATCTACCGCGATGTGCGGCTGCTGCGCCTCTACGAGGGCACCAGCGAGATCCAGCGCCTGATCATCGGCGGAGGGCTCGTGCGCGAAGCGAAGAAGCGCGCATGAGCACGGTGAGGACCGGGCCGCGCGACCATACGGCGCCGACCGGCGCTCCGCCGGGACCCGCGACGCTCGATCGCGTCCGATCCGCCTCCACGCTGCTGTTCGTCCCCGCCGATCGTCCCGAGCGCTTCGACAAGGCCGCCGCGGCCGGCGCGGGACTGGTGGTGCTCGATCTGGAGGACGCCGTCGCCCCCGACGCGAAGGACGCCGCGCGCGCCGCCGCCGCCGAGTGGGTCGAGGCGGGCAAGGTATGCGCGGTGCGCATCAATGCCGCCGGAACCGCTTGGCACGCCGCCGACCTCGAAGCCTTGGCACCGCTCGGTTGCGCGATCATGCTGCCCAAGGCTGACGCCGGCTCGATCGGCTCGGTGGTCGCGGCCCTCGGCGCGGGCGCGAGCCGATCGGACCCGAACCGCACCCGCGCCGCGTCGCCGGCCTACGACGGTGCGGTCAGCCGGACTGACGGCACCCCGCTCATCGCCCTCATCGAGACCGCGGCCGGTGTGCTCGACGCCAGACAGATCGCGGCGACACCCGGTGTGCATCGGCTGGCGGTGGGCACTTTCGATCTGGCCGCCGAACTCGTCGTCGACCCCACCGACCGCGAGGCACTGGCCGGAACCAGACAGTTGCTGGTCCTGGCGTCGGCCGCGGCGGGACTGCCGGGCCCGATCGACGGGGTGACCGCCGCCGTCGACGACGCCGACCTGCTCACCGACGACGCCGCCTACGGCCGTCGCCTCGGCTTCGCGGGAAAGCTTTGTATCCATCCCCGGCAGCTACCCCCTGTGACTGCCGCCTTCCGTCCCACCGAGGCCGATATCGCCTGGGCGCACGCGATTCTGGCGGCGACAACGGACAGCGCGGGCGTGGCCGTCGTCGACGGCGCGATGGTCGACAAGCCCGTCGTCGATCGCGCCCACCGCATCCTCGACCTGCTCGACCGACTCCCCTTCGATACCGAGGACACCAAATGACCGGACCACTCCTGGCGGGCAAGACCGCCGTCGTCACCGGCGCCGCCCAGGGCATCGGCTACGCCATCGCCGAGCGCTTCGTCACCGAGGGCGCGCGCGTCGTCATCGGTGACATCGACGGCGCGGCCGCCGAAGCCGCCGCGGCGAAGCTCGGCGACCCCGAGGCGGCGCGGGGCGTGCGCTGCGACGTCACCGTGGCCGAGGACGTGCAGGCGCTGCTCGACGCGGCCGCGGAGTCCTTCTCCCCCGTCGACGTCATGATCAACAACGCAGGCATCACCCGCGACGCCACCATGCGCAAGATGACCGAGGACCAGTTCGACCAGGTCATCAACGTCCACCTCAAGGGCACCTGGAACGGCACCCGCCTCGCCGGTGCGGTCATGCGCGAGCGTGGCAGCGGCGCCATCGTCAACATGTCCTCGCTCTCGGGCAAGATCGGCCTGCCGGGCCAGACCAACTACTCCGCGGCGAAAGCGGGCATCGTCGGCCTGTCCAAGGCGGCGGCCAAAGAGCTGGCGCATCTGGGCGTGCGGGTCAACGCGATCCAGCCGGGCCTGATCCGTACCGCGATGACCGAGGCCATGCCGGCGAAGGTGTGGGACCAGAAAATGGCCGAGATCCCGCTGGGCCGCGCAGGCGAGGTGGACGAGATCGCCTCGGTGGCGCTGTTTCTCGCTTCGGATCTGTCCTCCTACATGACCGGCACCGTGCTCGAGGTGACCGGCGGGCGGTTCATGTGAGCACCTGGCAGCCGCACCTCGAGACCACCACGGAACTGCTCGACCCCGCCCCCGCCGCGGCACTGGCGGCGCTGTTCGACGACGGACTGCCCGCCCCGGCTCCGGGTGAGCAGTTGCCGCCGCTATGGCACTGGGTGGCGCTTCCGCGCTGGGCCGCGTCCGGGGTCCTCGGCCCCGACGGGCATCCACGCCGTGGATCGTTCCTGCCGCCGGTCGCGCTCCCCCGGCGGATGTTCGCCGGAGGCGAAGTGCGATTCCACGCGCCGCTGACCGTCGGCGAGACCGTGCGCCGCGAAGCCGAAGTGGTGTCGGTGACCGAGAAGAACGGCCGTTCGGGCGCACTCGTCGTGGTGGACGTGGCCATCCGGTTGTTCACCGCCGCAGGCGAACTCGCGGTCGAGGAGCAGCAGAACCTGATCTACCGGGAGGCCGCGCCGCGGCCGGACAAGCCCGCCGCGCGACCCGACTCACCAGAACCCGGCACTCCGCTGACCCGGATCTCCGGCACCGAATGGGCCCTGCGCACGGACCCCAGTCTGCTGGCCCGGTTCTCGGCCGCGACAGCCAACGCGCATCGCATCCACTACGACTGGCCGTACGCGACCGGCGTCGAAGGCTACCCCGGTCTGGTCGTGCACGGTCCGCTGCAGGCGCTGGCCCTGGCGGAGGTCCACCGGCTCATGGCCGGCGAGCAGGTCCGGGAACTGCGTCATCGCGGCCGCGCGCCGCTGTTCTGCGGCGAACCGGCACGACTACTGGCCACCACCGTGCCCGACGGCGTCGCGCTCGAACTGTTCGGTCCCCGTGGCGAATCCGCGGGCCCCAACGCGACCGTCGACATCGTCACCACCGACAGGAGCGACACGTGACCCGGATGTTCACCTCGGTCGATGACCTGCGCGCGGCGATCGGAGAGCCGATCGGTCCGAGCGCCCCGCTGCTCGTCGACCAGACGCGCATCGATGCCTTCGCCGAGGCGACCGGCGACCGGCAGTGGATCCACGTCGACCCCGACCGCGCCGCCCGCGGCCCCTACGGCACCACCGTGGCGCACGGCTACCTGACGCTGTCGCTGATCTCGCACTTCCGGCAGGAGCTGCTGGAATTCGGCTTCGGCACGGCACGAGTCAACTACGGGGTCAACAAGGTTCGCTTCCCGTCCGTGCTGGCGGCCGGCTCGCAGATCCGCGCCACCGCGACCGTCACCGAGGTCTCCGAGACCACCGCGGGCACCGCCGTGACCGCACGGTACGTCCTCGATGCCGGAGCGGCCAAGCCGGTGTGTGTGGCCGAGACGGTCGTCCTGATCACCGGGTGAGTCGATGACATCCCGGAGCCAGCCACCGCCGCAGCGCCGTCATCAGCAACTGCCCGACCGGGTCGCCGCTCACGTACGCGAGCAGATCATGTCCGGCGCCATGCGGCCGGGCGACTTCCTGCGGATGGAACCCATCGCCGAAGCGGTCGGCGTCAGTGTGACGCCCGTACGCGAGGGTCTCTTGACGCTCAGCAGCGAGGGTTTCGTCACGCTGGTGCCGCGGCGCGGGTTCGTCGTCGCCGCGTTCAGCCGCCAGGACGTGCGGGACCTGTTCTGGGCGCAGAGCAAGTTGGCCGGCGAACTGGCGGCCCGCGCCGCGCAAACGGCGACCCCACACGATCTCGTACTCCTGCGAACCCTGATCGCCGCATCCGTCGCGGCGAGCGACGCGGGCGACACCGCGCGCATCATCGCGCTCGGCCACGAATTCCACCGCGCCGTGAACCTTCTCGCCGGCTCGGATCGACTGGCACGCCTGCTGGCGGGGATCGTGCACCAGTTGCCAAACAGCTTCTACGCCTCGCTGGAATCCGACGCGGCGACCACAGCATCCGAACACGCTGAGCTGGTAGCCGCGCTGGAGCGACGGGATACCCACAGGGCGCGCGCGCTCGCCGAAACCCATATCGCGGACGGCGCCGATTTCGTCGTGGACGCACTCGATCAACGGGGAGTCTGGGCTGAGTGACCGTTCCGAATACCGGATCGAGCGCATGACATTTCCATTCGGGCCATGCCCAGCCCCGCCTGACTGCCGTCTTCTCGGAGATCCTGGAAAGACTCCGGACGCCCACGCAAGGAGATCATCGCCCACGACCCGCATGAGCTGCAAAACTCATCCCACTGCAGCGTGATACAGCTCGCGATGCTCCGCCCACGGACGCGCCCGCTCCTCCGCACTCATCGCCAACAACGCCCGCAACTTCCCCCACGCCACCTCATCCACCGGCGTATACACCTGCATCCACGCATTCGGCACCGACGGCAACGACATACTCGTCAAAAACATCTCCAACTCCCCCACCGCCAAATTCCGCACCGCCTTCGTCCGACTCACCGGCACCGCCACATCATTCAACGCCCACAACGACGCGAAACTCTCACTCTCCGCACACAACTCCGCAATGAACTCCTCCCACCCCGGATCACCAAGATTCTTCGCATACGCCCCACGCAAATACCCCACCATCCGCCTCAGATCATCCCAATTATGGCGATACGCGTTGCAGCACTCCGGAGTCAAAAACACCCGACGGGCCACATTACGCTCCCCCGCCAGAAACCCTGGGCACAACGCCTCATACGAAGAGTTGTGCGCCAACACGTCATACCTCGCACTCAACACCACCCCCGGCAACGGCTCCAAATGATCCAAAATCACCTGCAACTCCTCCGGCAACGCCGACCCCGAATCCACCGAAGGCACCGTCGGCACATCCGCCAACCGATACAAATGCGCCTTCTCCGCCGCATCCAACGACAACGTCCGCGCCACCGCATTCAACACCTGAACACTCACATTGATGCTGCGCCCCTGTTCCAGCCACGTATACCAGGTCACGCCGATTCCTGACAATTGGGCGACTTCTTCGCGACGGAGCCCCGGTGTACGTCGACGCGTTCCGGTGGGGATGCCGACATCCTCGGGTGCGATACGCGCTCGCCGGGATTTGAGGAAGGCTCCTAGTTCCGCGCGGCGCGCCCTGCGTACTGCTCGCACATCGACGACTTCGGTCATTCCAGAGATCATCCCGTACCGGGACACAAGTATCCAGGTGCTGCTGGTACCAGTTTCAGCGCGGTGCGGCGCCGGTGATGTTCGGTTCGTCCCGGCTGGGTACGACTGTGAAGTGGTGCGATGGCGTGAAGCACTCGAAGGCGTCACCGCGTTCCTGGCCGCCGCGGTGGCCGGGCTGTTGCTGGTCGTGCCGCTCAGCTTCGGCAGGACCTGTCATTGCACGCCCTATCAGGTGAACCGATTGGTGTTGAGCGTGCCGCGGGAGGCAGCGATCGGTGTGCTGGTCGCGGCGGTCACCGCGGTGGTCGCGGTCAGCCTGGCCCGGGCGCGTACCGCGTGGTGGATCGCGCTGGCGGCGACATCGCTGTTGTTCGTCACACACACGGTCGAAGCGAACAGTGCCTCGCCCGACGTCCTGACGACCACCGCCAACCTCGACGCGATCGGCAGCGGCATCCTGCTCGGCGCGACGGGCGTGGCCGTACTCGGCCGCCGCGTGCCCGCGACGGGTTTGGTACTCGGCGCTGTCGGCTGCTTCGTGGTCATCACGCTCTCGCAGGCATCGGGGCTGCTGGGCAACCCGCATCGGGCGACCGCCGAGCCACACGTGTGGTCGGTGTTGGAAACGCAACCTCTGTGGTTGCTGGCGGCGGTGGCCGGGCTCATCCTGACGTGCCAGGTGGTCACCCGGCACCGCTTCACGCCGGAACCGATCTATCCGGAACTGCCGCTCAGCCCGGTCATCGCCGCGATCGTGCTCGTGCTGACCGAATTGGCCGTCGCGGAGTGGCGCTTCCGTCACGGCGACGGCAGTCTCGCGCTGATCGTGACGGCGCTGTGCACGCTGCTGGCCACGACCCTCGCCGCCTGGCTGCTACCGCGCCGGGACGGGATCGCGATCTACCTCGCGGTCGGGCTCAGCGCCACAGGCAGCGCGGTGGGCAATGGTCCGCGACCGATATGGAGCGTGCCGCTCCTGCTGGGCCTGATCCTGCTCGGGTATCTGGTCGGAACCCGAATCCGACCCTCGGATCCCCTGATAGGCGCCGGTTTGCTCGCGGCCGTCGCGCTGTTCGCCTCCGTTGCCCCACCAGGTGGCACGCGCAACGTGGTCACGGCCGCGCTCGCCGTCGTCGCGGGGTATTGCGCGGTCTGCGTCCAGCCACGAACGGCGGGCAGCATTCTGGCGATCGCCATCCTGTGGCGCCCCTCGACCGTGGCGCCCACCCGCACCGAGTCGTTCGACTGGACGATGGTGTCGCCGCACCATCTGCACGATTGGGGTCCGGTCACCGTGGTGTCGGGCTCGGAATGGGCGGCGTTCGCCATCGCGGTGGGCTGCGGGATCGGACTCGCTCTCCGCGCTCTTCCGAGGCGAAGAGCCCGCGTGCCGCGCCGCGCTCCGGCCGACATGGCGGCGATGCGACCCGCGATGTCCAGGGCGTCGACGGCTCGACATGGGCGCATGGAACCGAGTTAGACGTACCTCCGCCTTCGTCCGGCCATGCGCGGGTTGAAGACCCACTACGTCCGACAGCACCCATTGGGCGATATGTAGCGGGCACGACCATGCTCCTGGTCGACGACGTCGCTACCGGCGCGAATATGCGCGCCGCGCTGGAGCGGTGCGGCGGCCGGGTCCGACGCGAATCGTGGTGGTCGTGCCCGCTGCTCCGAGTCCACGTGCCAGGAAGTGGGTCGCGCCTTGGACCGAATCGTGTGCGCGACCACGCCCACACCGGACGTCGCCACCGGCCGCGAACCGAGCGGCGCAGTCACTACTTCCGAGCACGGATCGCCCACCGGTTCGACGCGCTGATTCACATCGAGGAGACCCGCGCACTGGAACCGCTCGACGGCACCTCCCGATGGGAAGCCGGGGAAACTGCCCGAACCTATCCCTTCGCCGTGTGACCGGTCGCACCGCCGTGGTGTGGCAGCGAACGACCGTCCTGATGCGGCGCCGATATCCCGCCGTGGGGCGGCACAGGTCGACCGAGCGGCATCTGCGGTACCGGCGGCGCGGGCGGAACGAATCGCAGGATTTCGGAGAAACCCCGGAATCCACCGGGAATGGGAACCTCCAGCGGGAGATCGGGTTCGCCGACGGACGACGGCTCCGCCCCGGCGGGAGCGGCGGGAAGCATGGCTGCCGCGGCCGCACATACCGCGGCGATCGTCCGGGCGGCCCACGAACTGTGTTGTGCGCGTCGATCAGGTCGAACATCGGCGTCAGACGCCATGATGCGGTCCTCCGATCTGCGTCGGCCGGCCCGGTACGACCCATCCGGTGCCACGGGGACGTCACCGAGCCTCGAATTCGTTCGAAACACCACGGTGCTTGCGGTCCACTGGATCCGGAGAGTCATGCTCCCGCACACATTCGAAGAGCTGGCGCGGGACACACGACGAAACGATCACGAAAAGACAACGAACAAGCGGCCGGTCGGCACCGGCCGCTTGTTGGCGTCCGTCAGGCCTTCGCTTGCGCCGACGAGCGAGCCGGATTTGCTTGCCCGGCCGCCTTGGGGTCGAGTTCGTCCTGTTTCGCGCGCACCCCGGCCTCGACCCGGTCGCCGAGATTCTTGTCGACATTGCGCCAGTACTCGAATGCCCGGTCCAGCACCGGCGCACTGACGCCGTTCAGCAGGTGCCCGACGATGTTGTCCACCAGCCGCTGCCGTGCCGCGTCGTCGAGTACGTCGCGGACCATGGTGCCCGCTTGGCCCCAATCGTCGTCGTCCCGGTGCAGCGTGTAGGCCGAGCGCACGAGTTCGCCGTCGGTGTGCCACGTCGCGGGCGGGCCAGCGACGGCGGGATCGGCGTGCGGGCCGCCCTTCGAGTTCGGCACGTACACCGGATCGCCCGGGTTGTGGTGACGCAGCGCGCCGTCCTTGCTGTACGAGCGGACGGTGGTGGCGTGCGGCGTATTGACCGGGAGTTCTTTGTAATTGGCGCCGATGCGGTGCCGGTGCGCGTCGGGGTAGGAGAACCAGCGGGCCATCAGCATCTTGTCCGGGCTCGGCCCGGTGCCGGGTACCGAACTGCTCGGCTCGAATGCCGCCTGCTCGATCTCGGTATGGTAATCCGCCGGATTGCGGTCGAGCGTCATCCTGCCGACGTCGATCAGCGGATAGTCGCCGTGCGGCCAGACCTTGGTCAGGTCGAAGGGGTTGAACCGGTATGACTTCGCCTCGTCGAACGGCATGATCTGCATCTTCAACGTCCAACTCGGGAAAACGCCGCCTTCGATGGATTCCCACAGATCGCGGGTGTGATAGTCGGTGTCCATCGCCGCCATCTGATCGCCTTCGTCCTGGGTGAAGAACTCGATACCTTGATCGGTCTTGAAGTGGTACTTGACCCAGAACCGTTCCCCGGAGGCGTTCACCCACATGTAGGTGTGGCTGGAGTATCCGTTCATGTGCCGCCACGTGCGCGGGATACCGCGGTCACCCATCAACCAGGTCACCTGGTGCGCGGATTCCGGCGACAGCGTCCAGAAGTCCCATTGCATGTCGTGGTCGCGCAGATGGTTGTCGGCGCGGCGCTTCTGGGAACGGATGAAGTCCTGGAACTTCATCGGGTCGCGCACGAAGAAGATCGGCGTGTTGTTGGCGACCATGTCGAAGTTGCCCTGCTCGGTGTAGAACTTCAGCGCGAACCCGCGCGGATCGCGCCAGGTGTCGGGGCTGCCGCGCTCTCCTGCGACGGTGGAGAAGCGGGCCAGCATCTCCGTCTTCTTCCCCGGTTGGAAAACCTCGGCCATGGTGTAGGCACTCACGTCGTGGGTGACCTCGAAGACGCCGAACGCGCCGCCGCCCTTCGCGTGCGGCTGGCGCTCGGGCACCCGTTCCCGATTGAACGCCGCCATCTTCTCGATCAGATACCAGTCCTGCAGCAGGATCGGCCCATCCGGCCCGACGGTCAGTGAATGCTCGTCGCTGGGGACCGGGATACCGGCGTCATCGGTGGTGTAGTTCGGGCCAGACATCTCTCTCCTCTCCTACGAGCCGCGGGCAGGAGGCCGGCGACGAGACCGCAGAGACATAGCGGCGCGGTCAGCTTCACGACCGCGACGTGGTTTGCGGGTAGGCACGAACGGCATCGCCGCTGCGGCAGGCCGAAGGCCGATACCCGTCCCGTCGGTCATGTCGATCGACTTCCCAGGGGACCACGGCTCAAACTAGCGCTGACCAGGCCCTCCGCGACGGCGAGCGACCGGGTCCGCGCCACCGGCGGCGCGCGATCGGTACCCGCACGACCGGCACGGGGGCTCTTTCGCGGGGCGACCGGCGCCCGGCTAGGCTGCGTCGGCTGTCGCATGCCGAATTCCGTCCGACCACAAATTCTTTCGATGGGAAACGAAATGAAGCTCGCGCTGTGCGGGGTGCTGGTCGTCTGCACGTTGTCCGTCTCCGCGATCGCGGCGGCGTTCATCGTCGCCGAAGCGCGGGCGCACGCGCCGCGCGGCGCCACCAAAGGCTATTTCGCCGATCTACAGCGGCTCGGCGTGCGGACCGCGGGCGACGGCGTGACCGCGGCGCTGCTCGATCTGGGCTACGCGGTGTGCCGGGAATTGGCGGCGGGAACGCCCGAAGCCGACATCGTCGTGCGGGTGAGCGCGCACCAATCGGTGGACGAGGCCGCCGCCGTGGTGGTGGCGGCCGAGCGGAATCTGTGCTGAACCGCCACGATCGGCGAGCGAGGCGACCCGGTCCGCGGACGTCTCCGGCCGCGAAACGGCGTGCGATGCGGGCTGACCGGAAATTCGGCTCTCCTTGGGTAGATTCCCCCGCGATGTCCAGAATCCCTGCTACATCGAGTGTGAACGACGCGGCCGACGCCGCGGTGCCCGCCGCTATGGTCGGGCGCCGGTATCGCAGCGGCGATCACTACGAGGTCGCCCGCGAGAAGATCCGTGAGTACGCCCGCGCGGTGCGCAATCAGCACCCGGCGCACTGGTCGGAGGACGCCGCTGCCGACCTCGGCTACGGCAACCTGGTCGCTCCGCCGACCTTCGGCGCGGTGCCCGGGTATCTCGCCTATGCCGAGGTGTTCGACACGATCCTGCCCGGCTACGACCTGAGCCGGACCATCCAGACCGACCAGATGATCGAATTCCACCGTCCGCTCCTGGCCGGCGACCGGATCTGTTTCGAGATGTCCTTGGATTCGTTCCGGCACGCGTTCGGCGGCGACCTCATCGTCCTGCGCCAGACCATCCTGGACCAGGATGATCGGCCGGTCCTCACGTCTCGGACCAGCTTGGTCGGGCGGGCCGACGAGGCCTTGCCTGCTTGGTTGGACGCTGTGGTGATGCACGGAGTACGTCCGGAGGCCCGGCAGCAGCGCCGTGTCCCCGACCCGCGCCGCGTGGGGAACGGCAGCGAGCCCGCCCGCGAGACGCCCGTCACATCGGCGAACCCGCGGGGACGTCGGTTCGAAGCCGTGCGTCCGGGAGCGGAACTTCCCCCACGCACACTCACGGTCAGCCAGGGCGACCTGGTCAATTACGCCGGAGTGGCGGGCGACCCGAACCCCATCCATTGGAGCACCGAGGCGGCGGCCAAGATGGGAATGGGAACGGTTGTCGCGCAGGGCATGTTCACCATCGGGCTCAGTGTGGATTTGCTCACTTCGTGGCTGGGCGACCCCGGGGCCCTGCGCTCCTACAACGTCCGGCTGACCAATCCGGTGCACGTCGGCGCGACCGGAGGCCGGATCGAATTCTCGGGCCGGGTGAAACACCTGGACGCGGACACGCGCACCGCCACCGTCGCGATCACCGCCGAGCACGACGGCCACAAGATCTTCGGTCGCGCGACGGCCGAGGTCGTCCTCGCGTGATCGCGCGACCCGTTCGTGCCGCCGGATCGGTGTGTTTGGTCCGGAGCGACGCGGGCACGTTGGAGGCGGAGCACGCGCCCGCCGGGATCGGTGGACGCGAACTCGGCACTCGATCGAGCGGGCAACCGGCCCGCTCGCACCCGAAAGGACCGGTATCTGTCGTGGTTGTGCTTCTTGCTGTGATCGGCTCGGCTTCCCTTGCCGTCATCGCGGTCCATGCCACGGTCGTCGCACGCAGCTTGGCGGAAGTCCGCTCCCCGCGCCGCGAAGGCGCGACCCGGGACGACGAGCGGAGCACCGCACGACTGACGGGCACCATGGTCTGATCATCCGGCTCCCTTCGCGCCCAGCCTCCGCTTCCGCCCAGGTGAACACCGTCATGTCTCGGTCGGGTGGCGGATCGGATACGATCTTGCCTGCCTCTCGGTCCAGCAAACGGCCGCTGAGACAGTAGGCGTGCGCTGGTGCCGCCCTTGGGGATCGGAGGCCGGGTTGTCGGTGTTCGCCGACGACGGCATCAGTGCTGTCAGTCGTTCCGTCGCAACCGGACCCACGACCGGCGGTGTCCGTGCGGCGTGACGGGACAGACGACGATCCCGAGGTGATGGTCGGCGCGGATTGGCCGTGGCAGCAACCTTCGGTGCTCTTGATCGAGGACGATCCGGGGGACGCGCTGTTGGTGGAGGAACTGGTCGTGGACGGCGCGCCGGGCCTGCGACTGGACTGGGTCCGGTCGCTGGCGGAGGCCGCCGAGCACCTCGCCTCCGCCGAGCCCGACTGTGTGCTGCTGGACCTGCATCTGCCCGATGCAAAGGGGCTCGAGGCGGTGGAGCGCATCCGCAAGCACACCGACCAGGTCGCGATCGTGGTGATGACCGGGCTCGATCAGGAGCAGACCGGGTTGGCCGCGGTCGCGGCGGGAGCCCAGGACTATCTGGTCAAAGGCCGGGTCGAGCCGGAGCTGTTCGGGCGCGCCGTGCGGTACGCGATCCAGCGCAAGCAGGCCGAGCGCACCAGCGCGGCCCTGCAGGCGAGCAATATGCGCGCGCAGGAGAACGCGCGGCTGGAGCGCGGCCTGCTGCCCACCCCGCTGTTGCGGGGACAGCGGGTCGTCGACGTCGTGGCGCGCTACCGTCCCGGCCGGGCCCATTCACTGCTCGGCGGCGATTTCTACGACGTCGTGCAGGACGCGGACGGCACGGTGCACGCCGTCATCGGCGACGTGTCGGGGCACGGCCCGGACGAGGCGGCGACCGGCGTGGCCCTGCGCCTGGCCTGGCGCACCCTGGTGCTGAGCGGCGTCACCGGCGCACGGCAACTGCGGCTGCTCGAGCAAGTGTTGCTGGCCGAACGCACCGGCAAGCAGACTTTCGCGACGGTGACGAGCCTGGTGTTGCATCCCGGCGACCGCCGCGCCCAGGTGCTGCGGGCCGGGCACCCCGGGATGCTGCTGCGCTCGGCTTCCGGATTGACCTGGGTCGAGGTCCCCGGCGGGCCCGCCCTCGGCTTTCTGCCCGGTCGCGCCGAGTGGCCCGTCCACGATCTGGAGCTGCCGCTGGGCTCCGGGCTGATGGTGTTCACCGACGGCCTGTTCGAAGGCCACGCCGGGACCGACCGGGAACGACTCGGTGAGCAAGGGCTGATGGAGGTCGCACGCGCCGTGCGAGCCACGGATCCCGACTGGTTCGTCGACGAGCTGATCGGTCGCGTGGAGGCGCTGGCGGGTGCGTCCGGCGGATTGGACGACGATGTCGCCATTCTGTATCTGGGATGGAACGGCGACGGGCAAGGACAGGACCGATGACGATGACGACCGGTCGAGCGCCGCTCAGCGCACGATTGACCGCCCAGGCCTGGTTCCAACTGGTACTGGCCGCGATGGTGCTGGTGGTGATCATCGGCACCGTGGCAGGCGCCCAGGTGATCGCGCAGACCAACCGCGTGACCGATCGGCTCATCGACAAGTCGTTGCCCGCGGCGGCCGAAGCCTACCGGTTACAGAGTGCCCTGGTTAACCAGGAGACCGGTCTGCGCGGCTACCGGATCACCGCCGACCCGCAGTTCCTCCAGCCCTACCGGGACGGCACCCGGGACGAGGCGCAGTCGGCGACCCGCCTGCGCGAGCTGCTGACCGATCGACAGCCGCTGCTCGACGAGCTCGACGCCGTGGAGCAGGCCGCACAGCGGTGGCGCGACGAGTACGCGGAGCCGCTGGTCGCGGGCTTGGCCTCTGGATCAGCCCTCGGCACCGACCCCACCACGCCGGTCCGCGGTAAACCGCTGTTCGACGACCTCCGGACACGTTTCGACACCCAGAACAGCAGTCTCGCGGCGGCCATCGCCCACGACGAAGACGAGCTGACCCACACTCGCGCGGTCCGGGACGCCGTGCTGGCCGGGATGGTCGTGGCGTTCCTGTTGACCGGTGTCCTGCTGACCGTGCTGATCCGGCGCTTGATAGTCCGTCCCCTCGGGTCCTTGACGGATGCGTCGCTGCGGGTCGCGGGCGGCGACTTCGATCATCACATCGACGCCCACGGCCCCGCCGACCTGGCGACCGTCGCGAACGCGGTGGAGAGCATGCGCCGCCGCATCGTCGCCGAGCTGGATTCCTCCCGCGCCCAGGAAGCGGTGCTCGCGGAGCAGAAGACGGATCTGGACCTGCAGGCCGTGGAACTGCGCCGGTCCAACGCCGAGCTGGAGCAGTTCGCCTATGTCGCCTCGCACGATCTGCAGGAGCCGCTGCGCAAGGTGGCGTCGTTCTGCCAGTTGCTGGAGAAGCGCTACGGCGACAAGCTCGACGAGCGCGGCAAGCAGTACATCGACTTCGCCGTCGACGGCGCCAAGCGGATGCAGGTGCTGATCAACGACCTGCTCACCTTCTCCCGCGTCGGCCGCGTCACCGACCGCACCGAACCCACCGGTCTCGGCCCGTCCCTGGACAAGGCGCTGACCAATCTCTCCGCGGTGATCGACGACACCGCCGCGAGCATCCGGCGGCCCGACGAGCTGCCCGAGATCATCGGCGATCCGACCCTGCTGACCATGCTGTGGCAGAACCTGATCGCCAACGCCATCAAGTTCCGCGAGCCCGACCGCGCACCGCGGATCGAGATCACCTGCGAACCGGCCGAGAACGGCAGTGGCTGGCTGCTGTCGATCTCGGACAACGGCATCGGTATCGCGCCCGAATTCGCCGAGAAGGTGTTCGTCATCTTCCAGCGGCTGCACAATCGTGAGGAGTACAGCGGAACCGGTATCGGGCTGGCTGTCTGCAAGAAGATCGTGGAGTATCACGGCGGCCGGATCTGGATCGACACCGAGTACACCGCGGGCGCACGCTTCTACTTCACCCTGCGCACCGCCGAAGCCGACCTCTCCGCCCGCACCGCCGACGTACCCGCCCCTGAAGGAGCCACCGCATGACCGATCCCGGCCAGCCCATCGACATCCTGCTCGTGGAAGACGACCCTGGCGACGAGCTGATGACGCGAGAAGCCTTCGAGGACAACAAGATCGGCAACACCTTGCACGTCGCCAGGGACGGCGAAGAGGCGCTCGAATTCCTCTATCGCCAGGGACGGCACGCCGACGCTCCGCGGCCGGATCTGATCCTGCTCGACCTGAACCTGCCCAAGTACGACGGCAGGCAGGTGCTGGAGAAGATCAAAGCCGACCCTGATCTGTCGCACATCCCGGTGGTCGTGCTCACCACCTCCGCGGCCGAGGAGGACATCCTGCGCAGTTACCGGCTGCACGCGAACGCGTACGTCACCAAGCCGGTGGACCTCGACCAGTTCGTCGCCGCCATCAAACAGATCGACGAGTTCTTCGTCCAGGTCGTCCGGCTGCCGCGCCAAATGCTGTGATGGCGTTCGCCGCGGTGCCGGTGCCGGTGGTTCTCACCGACGGGACCGCGGCCTTGCTTGGGGAATGATCAACTGGGTATAGCTTCGGGGAGAACGGCACATCCACGGCGAACACGACAGCCGAGCTCGACGGGGGTCCACGTGCTCGGCGTGGCGAGTACAGCGCACCGATCCCCGATAGGGAGGTAACGAGGTGACGGCGCATCGACGCTATCGGCAAGGCACGACGACGGGAAAACCGGCCCGCGACAGACACACTGCGATCCCGGCGGCTGGTACGCGCTCGTGAGCGCGGGCGAGCGGGTTCCCCTACCCAACGCCGTGACGCCGCTGGAGCTGGACTTCCCCGCCGAGGCGGTGCAGTTGGCTACCGTCCGGCATACCTTGCAGGATTGGCTCACCCAGTGCGGCATGGCCGCGGCCCCGGCCTACGACGTGCTGCTCGCCGTCGGTGAGGCGTGTACCAACGCCGTCGAGCACGGCCATCAGGGCGACGGCGGCGTGGTCCGCTTGCGCGCGTCGCTCGACGGCGACGAACTCCGGGTGACCATTTCCGACAGCGGCCGATGGAAACAGCCCGATCCGCAAACCGATTCGCTGCGGGGCCGGGGCATGCCACTGATCCGCGCACTCATTCCAGAGGTCACCGTGACTGCCGGCGATACCGGCACGGTGGTCGATCTGCGCACACCTTTTTCGGCGTAGTCCCGGAACCTACGCGCCACCGGGCGGATGGTTCCGCGCGTCCCGCAGACGGACGTTGTCGGCCTGCAACCGGTCGTTGTCCGCGTGCAGCCGGTCGTTGTCCGCGTGCAGGTCGGCGTTCGCGTCCTCCAAGTCGAGAATGCGGCGGATGCCGGCCAGGTTCGCTCCCGTGGCGACCAAGTCGGTGATTCGCCGCAGCCGGGCCAGATCGTCGCCGCTGTAGCGGCGGGTGCCCCCGTCGCTGCGCGCAGGGGTCAGCAATCCGTGACGCTCGTAGAGCCGGAGCGTCTGCACCCCGATTCCAGCCAGTTCGGCAGCGACCGAAATCCCGTACACCGCTCGGTCGGGATCCGGCAGATGCACCGAGTCGCCCCTCTCCTGCGCCATCCATCCTCACTTCACTTCGGCCGACAGATTTCCTAGTTTAGCGCCTTGCGCTCAACTTTCTCTGGTGGTACAAAAAATCTATGCCAGACAACAGAGGTTATCTGGCCCCTACTATGGAGAATGGAGTGAGTTGGAGGTGGCGACCATGCTGATGCGCACCGATCCGTTCCGCGATCTGGACCGTCTGACGCAGCAGGTGTTCGGCACGAAGGCGCACCCCGCGGTGATGCCGATGGATGCCTGGCGCGCCGGCGAGGAGTTCGTCGTGGAGTTCGACCTGCCGGGTATCGATCCCGAATCCCTGGACCTGGACATCGAGCGCAATGTGGTGACGGTACGCGCGCGTCGTCCCGAACTGGACTCGGGCCGGGAGATGATCGCCGCGGAACGCTCTCGCGGCGTGTTCAGCCGTCAGCTGTTCCTGGGCGAGAACCTCGACACCGACAAGATTCGCGCCGACTACACCGACGGCGTTCTCCGCCTCACGATTCCCGTGGCAGAGAAGGCCAAGCCACGCAAGATCGAAATCGGCCGCGGTAACGGGCACAAGGCGATCGACGTCTGAGAAGCCGCGTAGACCGCGAGATTCCCGCACAATCGAAAGCGAGGTGATGTCGCAGCCAGTGATATCGGAATCAATCTGCGAAGAGTGTCATTCCCGCTTTTTCGGGCGGGCCCGGAATACCGGGCCCGCCTCTCGCCGGAATATGGAAGATGTTGTCGCACAGGTTGTTTCGTGCGAACGGAGCGTACTTGA
Organism: Nocardia sp. NPDC059691; assembly: GCF_042733915.1. Taxonomy (NCBI): domain Bacteria; kingdom Bacillati; phylum Actinomycetota; class Actinomycetes; order Mycobacteriales; family Nocardiaceae; genus Nocardia; species Nocardia sp. NPDC059691. Next base: position 145,675 of record NZ_JBHWFB010000004.1, read on the forward strand.
TGGAGCATCCGATTATGGCAGCCACCGATCCACCCGACCCCATGCTCACCGCGACCGAGGCCGGAGCCGGGATTTCCTCCGACGCCGCGATCGTCTGGCCCGACCCGAGTCCGCTGGACGCTTGGTGGCGGCGGATCATGCATTCCGATCCGGTGCGCCGCAGCGCCGCGTGATCCGGCCTCTATCCTTGACTTTCGTGACCGAACAGCCCTACCGCCCCCGTGCCGCGGCGGAATACTGGCGCCGCGGCACGGTGGTCTGGTTCAACATCGAGAAGGGCTTCGGGTTTCTACAGCCCGAAGACGATCCCACGCCGGTTTTCGTCGAGTACACCAGCATCGAGACCACGGGATACAAAGCGCTGTACGCGGGTCAGCCCGTGGTGTTCACCGCCGCCATGCGCAAGCGCGGCCCCGAGGCCACGGCGGTGCGCCCGGTGCTGCCCGACGCTTGACCACGGCCCTGGGCCCGGCGGCAACGGTCAGATGACCGTGCCGACGTCATCGGCCACCAAGGTGTCCAAAGCGCGCTCGGCAACAGCGGCAATCGTCATCGACGGGTTGCACGCCGCGGTGTTCCCGGGCATAAGAGCACCGTCGAGCACGTACAGGCCCCGCTGGCCGTGCACCCGGCCCTCCAGATCGCAGACGGCTCCCATACTCGCACCCCCCAAGGGGTGCCAGGTCGACGGGAACAGCAGGTTGGTGTCGGTGAGAATGCCTGCCGGACCGGCGATCCGGTGGGCCGCGGGACCGATGTAGTTGTCCTGGATGTAGCTGTCACCGTCCTGCGGCCACTGCAGAATCGCGTCGCCGCGGGCCGCGTCGTAGACGAAGTGCCCACGACCGTCGCTGACGCCGTACCCGACCATCATGGTGCTGTCGGCATCGGCGCCCATGGGCGGGATGGACGCCTGGATCAGGGTGTGAGCGGAGTGCGGGTCGGACCAGTTCTTGCTGCCGTAGACCACTGGACCGCCCTGCTCCGCACCGAAACTCGCGGTCGGATCGGTCCACAGGTAGATGCGGTCGGCGTTGGTGCCCCAGCCTTGGCCGAGTCCGTCGGGCATATCGGGGATCAAGCCTTTCGCCGAGGCGCGCACCAGCAGTCTTGTGGTGTTGAGGCTTCCGGCAGCCAGCACCAGCGCACCTGCGGTGATGATCTTGTTCTCCAGCACGGCGCCACTGGTGTCCAGGCGCTCGACGTGGACGATCCACTTGCCGTCGGCGGCACGCTCGACATCGGTGACCTGGTGCAGCGGCTCGACCGTCACCAGGCCGGTCGCCTCGGCGGCGGCGATGTAGGTGACGTCGACCGAATGCTTGCCACCGTTGTTCACCCCCATGGCGCCGTCGCCGTTGGTGTAGGAGGGCTTCATCTCGCCCCGCAGTTCGGCCAGGGCGAAGTTCCAGTCGATGGGCATCGGGATCTTCGACAGCGGAAGCCCGGCGCGGCGCACACGGTCGGCGAAGGCCCGCGCGGCCGCGTAGTTGGGACTGGCGATCAACTCGTCCGGGGCGACGGCCAAGCCGAGCATGCGTGCCACCCGCGGGTAGTGCACCCTATCCATCGTCGCCCAGTCCAAGGCCTCGGGGAAGTGGGTATCGAACACCTCCCGCGTCGGTTGCAGGGACATCCCTTGATAGACCAGCGATCCCCCGCCCACGCCCGCCGCGCACAGCGCGGTCATATTGGTACCGGGCACCGCCTCGACGAGTCCGGTGTACGGCTCGAAGACCATCGGCTTGCCGAACAATACGGGGCTGGACTTGTACCAGAGCACCCGCTTGTCCAGCGCCGAAGCGCGCGGGAAGGTCTCCGCGTTCGGGCCCGTCCGCCAGCGCAGACCACGTTCGAGCACCAGGACCCGAACTCCGGCCTCGGCCAGGCGCAGGGCGGTGACACCACCGCCGAACCCCGATCCGATGACGACCACACGATGCTCCTCGCGGGTGAGCGGAACGCTGTTCACCCGCGCGGCGATCGGACTCGTCGTGTTCGCGTAGCGGGAGGCGATCACGAGACCGCCCGCCGCGGCTGCTCCGGTCAACAGTGACCGGCGCGAAATTGCTGACATCACACACCCTCGAAGATCAGACGCGAGCTCGGATCTCGCGCGGCCCACCATGGCCGCTACGGGACAGTAATATAACCGGACATGCATGTCCGGTAGTGGCCTGATCTGTAGCAGAGGTCACAATCGCATCGGAGGTGGTCGGGTGCTCGATGAAGTTCCGGATGCGGCTGCGGTCCTCGCGCAGGCACCGCTGGATATCGGGTTCCCCCTGCGGTCCTCGACGTACTCGGAGAACTAATCGCGACGTTCCGTTCAACCGGGTCGAAAACGGGCGATGACCCGCGCGAATCGAGTAGTCGGCTACCCGTGCTCCGATGGCCGACGCCCGCGACCATTCAGCCATGTCAGACAACATCTACGCCGGCGCGTCGGTTCAGGTCTACCCGCAGGACGCCCCACTGAGTCACCCGCACGCCTGCGTCAACGGCTTCCTCGACTACGTCGCGAAGTTCAACACGATCAATTTCCACGCCAAGGACGACGACGTCCGGGAATGGCGCTACGACAAGGAGTACGACAACTGGCAGGACCGCCTCGGCATGGACTCGGTGAAGGTCTTCTACCACTACGCGCACAGCACGACCATGGACGACGGCGTGTTCCTCACCGCGATGGGCCGGACCTGGGACGACACCATCTACGCGTGGTCGGATCGGATGAGTTTCGGTGACCAGCGGTTGCGCTACTTGTTCCTCCACGGATGCGAGTCGTTGCGAATGCACGACGGGCACAGCCCATTTCGTACCTGGCATACGCCGAACCTGGGCGCGCGGATGCTGTTCGGGTTCGACAGCCTCACCTTCGACACCGATCAGCAGGGGACGCGGTTCTTCAAGGAGTGGAACACCGGCAAGTCGTTCAGCCAGGCCTGGCAGGACGCGGCGCTGTCGATCTTCCACAACGATCACCGGGTGTCCTCGGCGGCATGTGGCGCCACCGACCGGGAAGCACAGGACCGGCTGTGGAACGAGCGTCTCTTCTTCGGCGAGCCGGTGTCGGACAATTGGTACTGGTGGCGATGGGCCGGCCAAGTCCCCATCGAGGTCGACCTCGGCATTCACGTTCCTCGCCGGCCGCGGGCGCTGCGCTTGTCGCGCCGTCGCGCCGACGCGGCTACCGCCGCCGAACTCGCCGAACGGTTCGGTCTGCGGTCCGTGCTCGCCTCGCCTGCGTCACCGACAGCCGAGGAATATTCTGCCCCGGTCGAATTCGAACCGCGGCTGGTCATGCATCCGGACGGCGCGTACCACGTGTTCTACGCCGAGCCGGACCGCACCGCCGACAGCATCGCACCACAGGAGGTTCGGGATATCGCCGATCGCGCGGTCCGGCAGCTCGACCTCGGCCACGACCTGGCGTTGGCCGGCATGTCGGCCACCTTCCACGGCGGTGGCAGCCGCGACGGCGACGAGGTAGCGGCATCGGTGGCCGACTACACCCTGCACTACCGCCAGGTCTACGACGGCGTCGCCGCGGTGGCAGGCGGCGATGGTCAACTGAGCGTGACGCTCGACCCGGCCGGTCGGCTCTGCTCGATATCGGACACGACAGTCCCGATCGCGGGCGCCGACGAGACCCGCCCGCCATCGGGCGACGATTTCGACGCCATGGCGGCTCTGGACGCGGCGACCAGCGCGCGAGCCGAATGCCTGCGCGACGGCGCGCGCTCTAGCGTCGTGCCCGATTCGCTCGAGGTCGGCTACCGCTTCGATCGCGACGCCGCGGTCGTGGTCGCCCGGCAGGCGGTCGAGATCACCTCCAGTGACCGCTTCCGGATCCGCGACGTCGTCGAGATCACCGTCTGAGCCGGGCCCGGCGCCCTCTTCCCCGCGCATTCCGGTCTCAGCCCTGGATGGTTTGTCGACCAGAACGAACCGCGCCCACCCGCACCTACGTCGACAGGCGCGGATTCATCCCGGACCCGGCGGAGTCAGGGCGCGCAGGCAGAAGGCCGTGATGCGCTCGACGTCGCCGGGAGCGGGCTCGCCGCGTCGGCGCAACCGCTCGGCGAGCGTGCCGGTAATCGCGTGAGCGTCGCGTCGTAATCCGGTGCGGCGCTTACCAATTCCGCGAGCGTGTCGCGCAGTAGCCCGGCAGGCGCGGTGTCCACCACGCCAGGTCCGGCCGTCAACCCAGACCCGGCCCAACGGCTTTCCAGAGCACGGCCAGTGTCGCGGCAGCGGTCCGCTCTTCGGCCTGCGGCAGGATCGCCGCGACCCAGCGCCGCACGCGCGCACGCGGGTCGGCTTCCTTGGCCATCGGGTGGGCCACACAGCCGGTCAACCGCTCCGCTCCGTCCTCCAGCAGGGCGGCCACCAGCGCGTCCTTGGACGGGAAATGCCGATAGAACGCGTCGTTGGACAGCCCGGCGGCGGCCACGATGTCCGATACCCGTGGACGTCCGGTGGTACCGGCCGCGCTGATCACCGTCAGCGCGGCGTCCACCAATTTGCGCACCACCGCGTAGTCGGCGCCGCGTTCGGCCAACGTCCGCCGGGCGATCCGGGTGAAGGACATCGCGCTCACCGGCAGCGCCAAGATCAAGTCCAGCGAGTTGCGGCAGCTGGCCGCGAAGCGACTGGCCGGCTAGCGGCCCTATCCGATGCGCCGCGATTCGCGTCGGCACCGGACTTCACACCGCTGCTCCGAGCTGCTATACATTAGGGGAGGCTTACCTCGTTAGTCGAGGCTAACCTCAGTGATAAAGTGACCTGGTTGTGAGGCTTCATGTATGTCTGCATCTGTAACGCGGTGTCCGAAGGTGACGTGCACACCTGCGTTTCGGCGGGCGCCGACAGCATCCGCCAGGTGAAGAACGCCTGCGGATGGAAGCCCGGTTGCGGCAGCTGCACGGCGCGGTTGGCCGAGGTGATCGGCCGCGCGCGGGCATCCACCGGAGCGCAGCCCTCGGCCGCCTGAGCCGACACACCAGGCGGTCTGTCCGCAGCTGCGCGCATTTTGTGCCACGATCGCTGCTATGGACGGCGACAAGGACATCGTTGCGTTGCTCAACGAGCAGCTGACGGCCGAACTCACGGCGATCAACCAGTACTTCCTGCACGCCAAGATGCAGGAGAACTGGGGCTTTACCAAGCTGGCCCGGCACACCCGGCACGAGTCCATCGATGAGATGAAACATGCCGAGATCCTCACCGACCGGATCCTCTTCCTGGAGGGCCTGCCGAACTACCAGAAGCTCAACCCGCTGCGCATCGGGCAGAGCGTGCCCGAGCAGCTGCGGGCCGACCTGCAGATCGAGATGGAAGCGGTCGAACGGCTGCGCCGTGGCATCGAGTTGATGCGTTCACGCGGCGACGTGACCTCCGCTCGTATCTTCGAGCAGATCCTGGAAGACGAAGAACAGCACGTCGACTACCTGGAAACCGAACTCGATCTGGTGGAGAAACTCGGCGAGCCGCTGTACCTCCAGCGCTTCACCGAGACTCCGGACGACTGATCTGCACTCGCGGTGCGCCTCGGAGCGGCCGACCGGCGTTACGCTCCGGCGCTCGTCACGCCGAGGCGTATCGCCGGGCCAGCCGCCTCCGGCGGTCGGCGGGCGTACCGAACAGGGACCGATCGAGCGCGGAACTCGGCGTGGGCCGGGTGCCGGCCATCCGGTCCCGTCAGGTCGAAACGCCGGCCGCCGGGCTGCACGCTCCGATGGGTGTCGCCTTTGGCCCGGACGGAACCGTTCTGGTCTCCAAAACCGGTGTGGGGCGGATCGTTTCGGTGCGCGGCGCCGGGATCGACACGGTGGTGGACGGGGCGAAGTGGTTCGGGAATCCGTGCGACAGGATGCCGTGCACCGTGCGGAATCCTTTGTCCCAGTGGGCTTAGAGGGACCGGCGTCTCCAGTCCACAGCGGCGCCGGGCGTGGAGCGACGGGACACGCCCGCCCGATCGGCCGGCGGTCGCCACGGCTCGGTCAGCCTTCGGGCCAGACGTCCTTCAGCAGCAGCGCGGCATCGGCAGACTGCCGCACGCCCGCCGCATACGCGGGAGCAAGCGCCGCCGAGTCGAACACGTCGATTCCGAACGCGGCGACGCCTTCCTCGTCGGGGACAATGGAAACCTCTGTCGCCGAGCCCAACTCGCGATCGCTGGGGATGCGGGGGAACATGTGCGCCAAGGGTTCGAGGATCACCACGACATCCGCGCCCGCGGCCAGGTCCGCGTTGACCGGCGAGCGCAACCCGCCGTCGAAGTAGTGGCGGCCGTCGATCGGGATCGGCGGGAAGACACCGGGCACCGCCGTGCTGGACGCCAGCGCTTCGGGCAACGACGCCGCGCCGTCCTTGGTCCATGCCCGCAATTCACCGGTGGTGATGTCGATCGCGGTCACGACGAGATCGCGCGTCGGCCACTGCGCCACACCGGCCAGCCCGCCGATGCGCGCGATGTGCTCGTCCGGATCACCGGCCTGCGCGGCCAGCGCCAGCTCCCCCGCCCGGCGGCGCGCCTGGGCCGGGTCCTGGCCGGGGGCGCGCAGCACGGCGAATATCTCCGCGATTCGCGCCGGATCCGCCCGCACCGGCGCCGCCGACGTGGACGGCGGCCGCAACAAGCGCGCCGGATCGCCACCGTCGGCCAGGACCGCACCGACCACCGAGCCGGCGGAGGTCCCCACGAACCGGTCGGCCAGCGTCAAGTCGATACCGTTGTCCCGCAGCCCCGTGGCCAGTCCCGCCAACCACGTCAGACCGACCGGACCACCCCCGCCCAGCACCAGCGCGACCGAGAAACCCTTGGATGACACCGTGTCCGACATGACGCCAGCCTATCCGCACCGGCCCGGCCGACCGCTTGCTCATTCGGCCGACTCGTCGACCTGGCTCGCGATCTCTCAACGGTGATAGATCTCCACGACGGCGTTGCCGACCACCCCGACAAGACCGGGACCCCAGTTCATGCACCCTGTCGTCGTACGCTGCCCGTTCGGCGTGAAGGGATAACTGAGCTGGACGTAGGAACCGACCGCGTACAGCGGGAACGGCCCCGAGCCGTAGATGCCTTCGCATTCCACGGCAAGACGTTTTCGGCTCCCTCGAGCTCGTCGGGTTGGCAGACCGCCGAAGCGCTGAACAGATCCCGCTCGACGACGCAATCCCGCGGCGTCGCCTGAGCCGGGCCCGAACCGGCGACCGCCACGAAGGCCGGCACCGGAATCCCGGCGACCCCGAGCCGCGCGAGTGCGGTGACAGTTCTTTTCATAGAAGCTCCACATCATCTCGCCACGGGGCGGTAGCCGGTCAGCCTTGTTTGCGCTGGCGCTCTCGCAACACATGGGAACGCAACCGTGAGAATCCCTTGACCCGCACGCTGCGCAGATGGCGCAAGAGGAATTGCTCGTCGTCGTCCAGAGCCGCGGCGGCGCCGTCGTCGAGGAGGACGGTCCCAGGGCGGGCCACGCCGGTGAGCCGAGCGGCGACGTTGACCACCGTGCCGTAGAGGTCGCCGAAGCGGGTGAGGACGGGCCCGTACGCCAGGCCCACCCGGATCTGGGGCATTTCCGGAACGGTTTGCGCCGCTCGGGCGACCGCCGCGTGCATTGCCAGGGCGATTCGCGCACCGTCGCGGGGATTCTCGGCGGCGAACATCACCTCGTCGCCCACGTTCTTGATCACCCAGCCGCCGTGGGCGGTGACCGCTTCGGTGGTGGTGGTCTCGAATGTTTCCAGCAGATCCGTCAACTCGTCGAGGTCGAGGTGACGGGAGAGCCGGGTGTAGCCGACCATATCGGCGAAGCCGACGAGCAGTTGGCGTGTGGCGCCATCGGATTCGAGTGAGCGGCTCAGCGCCGCGGCGAGATGTCGTTGCCACGCGTACTGCTGCAGATCGGTGAGCACCGCGATGGTCCGGGCAGTGGCCTGGCGGTTCGATTCGGACATCGACTGCCCGCCTTCGGCGGCGATGCGGCTGCCGATCTCACGGGCGATCAGATCCGCCTGCCACTCGGCCAGTCGCGCCATCGCCTGACCGACACTGCGGGCGGCGGCGATCTGACTCTGCTCGCTCGCCCCCGCGACCGGGTCCATCGCGGTGAAGTGGCGCACCGCGGCGATGTCGGCATCGGTGAACACCACGTCGTCGTCACTCGCCGTGGCGGGGAAGCCGAGCGCAACCCACAGCTTCTTGGCACGTTCGACAGACACTCCGGAAAGCTCGGCCACCTGGGCGCGCGTGTACCGTCGTGGGCCGCCGAGCAACGACTGCTCGACCACAGCGTCGACCACGTCGGTCACCTCACCGGATTCGATCACCCCGCCAGTACAGCACATGCGGCGGCGACCGGCGCCCGATGATTCATGCCCAGATTCGCGACAGCGCCGAACGGGAGTACGTCTGCTGGGGCGTCACGGTGATCAGGTCGCAAACCTCGACGAGTTCGCCCGGCACCGCATTGCCGAAGTGCTGCAGACCCGGTGCGATCACGGCGTCGACGCCGAAGGTGCGGACGACGTCGACGAGGCGATCCACCGGTGCGTCGGTGCCGGCGCCGAAGGTCACCGTCTTACACAACTCGTAACCCAGGCGTTTGGCCAGACTCCGCATCTGCGCTTCGTCCCAATCCTGGGACACACCCGAGACGTCCTTGCGGAGATATCCCAGTGCGGGTGGTTTGGCCCTCATCGGTACTCCCTTGCCGCGTTGCCGAAGTAGTCGAAGCGCCTGCACTCCTGCGGCTCGCGCGGTGTCGGCGCATCGAATTGCAGGCTGAGCAAGTTATTGACATCATATGTTGTCAACAGCAGTCGATGTCAACATGTGAGGCGTTCGACAAAGCGGCTTTCCGGCATCGCCCGCACCGAGCGTACCGCCGAAGGGCGAGCTGCGCCGGTTGCGCCGCCTGGCAATGGGATTTGTTGGACCACAACACTTTTCGGTAACAGACCGGACACGGGGTGGTGTCGGGACACAGCCTTCGAACCGGCGGTCCATTCCCGTGGACGACGCGGCCGATGCGTCGGCTATTCCAGAATTCCGGTCTGCCTGCCCGCGCCGGGCGCCTGGGTCAGGGGCCGCCGCGCCAAGACCGCACCGAGGGCGATCATGCCCGCGCCGAGCACGAAATGCAGCCAATTGTCGGCCGTATCGAGCGGCACGAAGTTCGCGTCGCTGCCGGGGTTCACGACGAGTCCGTACAGCCACAGCACGAGATAGAGGGCGCCGCCGCCGAGGAGGAACGCGCGCGCCGACGGCGCGGTGCGGGCGGCCAGCACTCCGGCGAGGCCGAAAGCCAGATGGACCGCGTTGTGCAGCACCGACACGCTGAACAGACCGAGCAATTGGGCCTGCGAGTGATGTCCCGCCCAATCGAGTTCGCCGTAATCGGTCGTGATCCCCGGAATGAACCCCAGGATCCCGACCAGGAGGAACGTGGCTCCTACCGCCATGGCGGCGACCTGAAGAGGAGACCGCCGATCCGTTGTCGCGCCCGGTGTGGAATTGGACATCGCCGAACCAGCCCTTTCGGTGTGGGTGGACCTCCGTCCCCACCGTGCTACCCGGGCGACAACGAGGCAAACAACGACAGCCCAGCCCGGCGGGACGACATCGTCCCGCAGCGAGCGGCCGAGTCCGCGCACCGCCCATCGCGGCGAACGAGCGAGACATGGTCGCGCTGAGACGCCACCCACATACCGAGCGACAGAGGCACTTTCGTGATTCGCATCTCCTCCGATCGGCGCGCCGAAAGCCACGGCGGCGAAAACATCGGCGTTCGCGCTGGTTATTCCGTTCGCGGCGGGATAGGTCGCGGCTTTCGGACACGATTGCGGAGGCATCGGCCCCGCACCGCGGACTCGCGCGCGCCATCCGGTCGGTGAATACTGTCGGCGACTCGAAAACAACTGTCCGCCTTGGTAAGCCGACGCAGTCTGTCAACCGGATGGTGATGCCAGGGAGGCAAGGACCGTGTTGGTCTGGTGTGTTGTGACGATGATCGTGGTCGTTCTGCTGGGAGGAGCGGCGTCGGCGATGGCGTGGGATCCGCGGGGGCGTCGCCGCTCGGCCGCCGCTATGCCGGTTCCGGTGTCGGTGACCTCGGAGTCCACTGTGCAGAACCAGGGCGAGTGGCCGCGCACACGGTGAACGCGACGTCCGGCCCGCGAGAGGGATACCCGGACGAGTGCACGGGCGCGGTAGCGACGATGCGCAGGCCGCTGTCGCCGGAGACGCGTTTGCGGCCGCATTGCTCGCTCTAGCACCTTCCGTCATCAGCGGCATACTCGGAATCTCTCGGGCGCATTCTGTTCGCACGAAGGTGCGGTCGTAGCCTTCCCCGGATCGGGATCGCAGCGGCGGCAAGATCGTCCGCACCACCACCGAACTTTTGCCGGGAAGCATCGTCGTCCCCGCAATTTCCGATCACGCTGATCGAGTCCATTGCCGCCGATTCACGATCCGAGGCACGGTTGTCCAGGGCGGGCAGGCGGTTGGAGGCGTGGTGGCGAATGGATCAGCCCGGACATTCCGGTGTCCGGGGTCATGAGCTACGGGAGAGGCGCACTGCTCGCCGCGGCCGCCGACAGCGAGGCCGGGCAGGACCCCCGCACCCTGCGCAGCGGGCTGGCGATCATGCTGCGCGGGTGCGGGCGGGCACCGGGCGCCGCCGCGGTCGCGATCGGCTCCGGCCTGGTGAACGCGTGCTGCATGGTGCTCGCCGCGAGAGCCGTCGGATGGAGTACGGAGCACGTGGTGGTCGCGAGCTTCGCCGAGGGCCGTTTCCTGGCGGGCGCCGCCGCGACCGGTGCGGCCTTCGTGCTGGCGGTCTCGCTGCTGCGCATCGCGACGATCATCCTGCGCGGTGTGGCGACCGGCACGGTGCAATTCCGTAACGAGGCCCAGACCCGCAAAGCCGTGGTCGCGCAATACCTGCGGCTCGGCATCGCCTGGCATCGCCGCAGGCCGGCCGGGCAACTGGTCTCCCGCGCGATCTCCGACGTGGAGACGGCCTGGGATCCCATGCAGCACTTCCCTTTCGCGGTCGGTATGACCGCCATGCTGCTGTTGGTCATGGTCGACATCGCGCTCGCCGACCTCTGGCTCGCTCTGATCGCGCTGGTGCTCATCCCGCTGGTGCTGGCCGCGAATCTGCTTTACCAACGGGTGCTCGCACCGCGGGCCCGGGCGGCTCAGCAGCAGCGAGCACTGGTCAGCGGGCTCGCGCACGAGGCCATCGCCGGACGGCAGGTGGTGCGCACCCTCGGCATCGGCGAGCGGGAAATCGATCGTTTCGCGGCGGCCGCCGACGCCTCCCGCGCGGCGAACCGGCGCATGGGCAACGCGAGCGCCGTCTTCGACCCCGCGATCGAGCTGATGCCGCCCCTGGCGGCGCTGGCCATCCTGGCCGTCGGCGTGGCACGGGTCGACGCCGGTCTGCTCGGCGTCGGCGCCCTGGTGGAGGTGATCTACCTGCTCATCACCACCGCGATTCCGCTCAACGTCATCGCCCGCTTCCTCGGCGTGCTACCGCTGGGCGTGGCGGGGCAGACCCGAGTCGACCACGTGCTGACCGCCGCCGACCGCCCGGCGCACGGGCAGCTCCCACTCGGCGCGCACGATCGCGGCGTCGCCGTGCAGCTCGCCGGAGCCGGTTACGGCTACACCGGCGACACCCGCGCGGTGCGCGACCTGACCGTACGGGTACGTCCCGGCGCCGTACTGGCGGTGGTCGGCGCGACCGGCGCGGGCAAGAGCACGCTGCTGGCGCTGCTGGCGCATCTGCTCGAGGCCGACCGGGGCGCAGTCGCGCTCACCGGGGTCGACACCCGGCTCCTCGCACCGGACGCGGTGCGCCGCCGGACCGCGCTGGTCACCCAGAACGCCTTCTTGTTCGCCGACACCGCTCGCGCCAACATCACCCTCGGCGCCGCGGCCTCGGACGAAGAGATCGAGCGCGCGCTGCGCATCGCCGACGCCGCGGGGTTCGTCGGCCGCCTCCCCGACGGCCTGGACACCTACCTCAGCGAAACCGTGCAACTCTCCGGTGGTCAACGTCAGCGGTTGGCGCTGGCGCGCGCCGTCTTCCGCCGCCCCGGCCTGCTCCTGCTCGACGACGCCACCTCCGCGCTGGACCCCCTGGTGGAGCGGACCGTGGTGGAGGCGCTGCGCGCCGAGTACGCGGGCGACGACCGCCGCACCACGGTGGTGCTGGTCGGGCATCGCGCCGCGACGGTCGGTCTCGCCGACACCGTGGTTTTCCTCGCCGGTGGGCGCATCGTCGCGCAGGGACGGCACGAGGACCTTCTCGCTACCGAACCGGCGTATCGCGCGCTGCTCGGTGCATACCACGCGTCCGATCAGACCGACGCCATGGAGCCGGCGTGGTGAACACGAGTCCAACCGAGCCGACCGGACCCGACTACCGAACCACCGGTCTACTGCGCCGGGTGCGCCGCGACACCGTGCTGTCCCGCCGCGCTCTGGCGGTGATCTTGCTACTGGCCGTCGTCGCGGCCTCCGGCCGGATCGTCATCCCCGTCACCATCCAATACGCCCTCGACCACGCGCTGCTCGGTGCGATCGACCAGGCCACCCGCGCACGCGTCGTGACCGGCGCCGTGTTCGCCGGAGTACTCGCGGTACTGCTGGCGATGCTCGCTTCCGCGTTGATGAACCACCGGGTCATCCGCACCGTCGAGCAGGCACTGCTGGATCTGCGGGTGGCCGCCTTCGCCCGCATCCTGCGCCTTTCCCCCGCCGATCCCCGCGCGGATTCCGCCGGCGCTCTCGTCGCGCGCGTCACCAACGACGTCGACGTGGTCACGCTGTACGCCCAGTCCGGCGGAATCACACTGGTGCAGAACATCTCTCAGATGCTGCTGGCGCTCGTGGTGATGCTGGTCTACTCGTGGCCGCTCGCGCTGCTCGTGCTATTGATCGGCATCGGCGTCCCGGTCGCGGGCCACACCTTGCAGCAATGGGTGGCGCGCCGCTTCGATGCCGTGCGCCGAAGCATCGGCGAACTCTACGGCGGCCTGCTGGAAGTGCTTGTCGGCATCGACACCATCCGCGGTTACGGCATCGAGGAACGGATGCGCGCCCGCGCCGACGCGCAGATCGACGCCGTTTTCGACGCCCAGCGGCGAACCCTGTGGCCGATGGGATTCAACGTCTCCATCGGCGAGGTCGCCAGCGGGCTCATCACCACCTCGGTCGTGGTGGCGGGCACCGCGGCCGGAATGGGCGTGCTGGGACCGGAGCTCGGGCTCAGCGCGGGCGACATCGTCGCCTTCCTGTTCCTGGTGACCTTCTTCGTCCGACCCATGCAGTTCGCCGTCAGCAGCCTCGCCGACGCCCGCAATGCCGAGGCCGGCCTGCGGCGCGTGGTCGAAATCCTGGACATCCCCGAGGAATCCACGGCGGCTCGGCGCACAACGCTGCCATCCGGCCCGGCTACCGTGGAACTGCGCGGCGTCGGCTTCCACTACTCCCCCGACCGGCCCGCGTTACGCGGCCTGGACGTGCGTATCGCGCCCGGCGAGCACGTCGCCGTCGTCGGCGAGACCGGCTCCGGCAAGAGCACTTTCGCGAAACTCGTGACCCGGCAGCTGCTGCCGACCAGCGGCGCGCTCACCCTGTGGGGTGTCGACCTCACCGAGATCGCCGACGAAGCACTCACCCGGCGGGTCGCGATCGTCCCGCAGGACGCCTTCCTCTTCGATCGCACCGTCGGCGAGAACATCGCGCTCGGTCGCGCGGGCGATTCCCGCGACGCCGTGCTCGGCGTACTGGCCCGGCTCGGGTTGCGGGATTGGGTGCGGACTCTGCCGCAGGGACTGGAGACTCCGGTCGGCCAGCGCGGCGAGGCCTTGTCGGCGGGTGAACGCCAGCTCGTGGCCTTGGCCAGGACCGCACTGGTCGATCCGGATCTGCTCGTCCTCGACGAGGCCACCAGCGGCGTCGACGCAGGCACCGACGTGCGGGTGCAACACGCGCTGGCGCGCCTCACCCACGGCCGCACCACCCTCACGATCGCGCATCGGATGCACACAGCCGAGACCGCCGATCGGGTGCTGCTCTTCCACGAGGGCCGGATCACCGAGGACGGCACCCACACCGAACTGATCGAACGCGGCGGGCGTTACGCGCGCCTCCACGCGGTGTGGGCACGCGACACCGTGTCGCCCTCGCAACGGATTCCCACCGACGTCGGCGGGTGATCCGGGGCGCGGCAGGCGATCACGAAAACGGCCGAGGCGGTCGCACCACACCGGCGAAGTTCGTGCGATGGGTGACGCCACACCTCGGCCGCCATTGCGACGAGCGGCTCAGCTGACGGAGACGCTGCCGCCCTTGGGCAGATACCCGATCTTCTCCACGGGCAGCTCGCCGACCACGGAACCGGTGCAGTCCCTTCCGGAGTACAGCGTGACGGCACGATCGGTGCTGTTGACGACGGTGATCTGGAACGTGGTGTAGAAAAGTCCGTCGGTGTTCAGGCAGCCCACCGGATCCGCGTGCAGTTCGCCGTTGATCCCCAGCGTGCCGACCGCGGCCTGCGCCGTCCCCGCCGACAGCATCGCCGCGGCCCCCGCCAGGGCCAGCGCACCGACAAACCCAGCAGTACGAATCATTCGTGCCTCCAGTTCTTTTCGATGTCGACCAACCCCGAAGCCGACGTCTGGTGAAAATGCGCCTGTGATTCTGTCACGAGTTCCAGCAGGACGGAACCGTGCTGGTCAGACGCACGGCAGACACGGCACCGCCCGGCCGGGCACCGGTGGCGCCCCGCCGAGCGGATTCGTGATCAGGCGACAGCGCCCTCGGCGCGAAGGGCCTTGACCTCCCGGCGCACCCCGAACGCCACGATGATCTCCACGAGGCCGATGATGATCAGCCACACTCCGGCCAGGAGGGCCAGCGTGGCCACCGACTGCACCGGCCAGACGATCAGCACGACACCGGCCGCCGCGGTGACGACCCCGAAAAACACCTGCCACCAGCGTCCCGGCATCTCCGGCTCGGAGATGCCGGCCACCAGCAGCGCGATCCCGCGAAACAGCCAGCCGATGCCGATCCACAACCCGAGCAGCAGCAACGAGGCCAGTTCGTCGCGGAAGCAGAACACGCCGATCACGATGGACACCACGCCGATGATGAACGCCAGCACCCGCAGGCCGGTGCTCGCCGGTGCGGCGAAGGCCGCGACCAGCTGCAGGAAGCCGGTGACCACCAGGTAGATGCCGAAGACGATGCCCGCCGCCGCCAGAGTGATGTCGGGCCAGACCAGGATCAGGATGCCGAGGATCACCGCGAAAACGCCGGTCAGCAGGATGGTTTGCCACCCACGGCGGGCAAGAGACTGCAGTGGACCCTCTACCACGCTGTTTGTCGTCATTCACTGATGCTATAGCCGCTCCACATGAGTTCTCTGGACATTTGCTGATTGGGATTTCCCGCGGTTTTCCGGTAGGCGCGACAACGTTGCGCGGTGTTCACGTTTCGCTGTTCGAACGTCCGGGTAGTTATGCCTTAGTGACTCTTCGTTGGCGCCCCTGGGCTGAACGGGTGGGTCGGGGTTCGGTGAGACTCGGGTGGCTAGGAGAAGAGGGTGGCGGTTCTGCTCGTGTTGCAGGCGCGTGGGCTGGGTGATCTACTCACCGCGGTCCCGGCTCTACGTGCGCTGCGCCGGGCCAAACCGCACGATCGCATCGTCTTGGCGGCACCGCTGCGACTCAAGCCGATCGTCGACCTGATCGCCTCGGTCGACGCCTTGATGCCGACCGCCGATCCGAGCGGCTTCCGCTGGGACGCGCCTCCCCCCGAGTTGGCGGTCAACCTGCACGGCTCGAGCGCCGAAAGTATCGTCACGCTGTCCAAGACCCGGGCCGAGCGCATACTCACCTTCCGCAATCCCGCGTTCCCCGAATTGTCCGGCCCGGAGTGGGAACCGGACATGCACCAGGTGGACCGCTGGTGTCACCTGCTGGAGTACGACGGCATCGGCGCGGATCGCCGCAACCTCGGACTGGTTCCGCCGGTGTCGACGACCAGCCGCCGCGACTGCGTGGTCGTGCACGTCGGCGCGGGCGCACCGGCTCGCCGCTGGCCGGCGGACCGGTTCGCCGCCGTCGTCCGGCACCTGCTCGCCCTCGGGCGAGAGGTGGTTCTCACCGGGGACGAATACGAACGCCAACTCGCGCTGGGCGTCGCCGCGCGGGCAGGCCTGCCCGTGGGCCGGGTGCTCGCCGGGCAGCAGAACCTCATCGATCTGGCCGCCACCGTCGCCGAGGCCGCCCTGGTGATCTGCGGAGACACCGGCGTGGCGCATCTGGCCACGGCGTTCGGCACCCGCACCGTCCTGTTGTTCGGCCCGACGCCGCCGCGGTGGGCGGGCCCGCCCGCACACCTGCTCGGCAGGCACGCCGTGCTGTGGACCGGCCACGTCGGCGATCCGGACGCCGACACCCCCGACCCCGGTCTGTTGCAGATCGGCGTCACCGAGGTGATCAACGCCGTCGACAAGCAGCTGAGCAAGCGCAATTGGCCCGGCACGGGTACCGACCGCCGTAAGACGGCGTATCGACGCGTGGGATGACAGGCGTTCGGTGCGGTCACACCGCCGCGGTCAAGCGTTCGCCGTCGCGGCGGTTTTGAGGGCCGCGGAATAGGCGGCGATCGCACTCGGCCAGAACTGCTCGAGGTAATCGCGGGCGTCGGCGAGACCGCGCGGGTCGAGGGAATACAGCCTGCGGTTGCCGTCCGGCCGCATCATCACCAACCGCGCCTCGCGCAGCACACGCAGATGCTGTGAGACCGCCGAGCTGGTCACTCCGAGTTCTCGAGCGAGTTCGCCGACCGAGCGCGCGGCCTGCGGCAGGGCTTCGAAGATCGCGCGGCGGGTCGGGTCCGCGAGCGCCGTTAGGGCACGAACTCCATTAGTCGCCACTCACACAGTCTGCGCACCCAGCTTTTCTCTGGTCAACTATCGACACGGCATCGTCTTCCCAGCTCGCATGGGAATCCGGCGCCTTTCGTCACCTTTCCGTGACCGGCGAGCTGGGTTTTTGCCCGGCGGTGATGGTTGCCACAGGATTGCGGATGCCCGAGACGGCTCCCGTACGTTCGACGCATGCCCGTGACCTTTCCGTTACCGATCCGTCGCGCCGCGACGCGGTTGCGCCGTGATCGCGCCGCCGCCCGCGTCGTCGCCGCCGCCGCGGTCGTCACCGCCTCCTTCGGCATCCTCGCCGCGGCGCAGCAGGACGAGGACACCGACGCGTCCGCCCGTCTCGTCGCGGGGAAGATCGCCTCGGGCGAGATCCGCCCGGCCGAGGGCATGGCTCGATTCGCCGTCTTCACCCCGCCGACCGGTCCGGCGCCGCAGGCCGCCCCGATGCCCGCGCCCTCGGACGTGAACCGCATCGCGCAGAACTTCGCGCGCCCCATGACCGTCCGGCCCGCAGCGGGCGTGCTCACCTCGAATTTCGGCACGCGCTGGGGCGCGATGCACGCGGGCCTGGATTTCGGTGACCCGCTCGGAGCTCCGATCGCCGCGGTCACCGACGGCGTGGTGATCGAGGCCGGTCCCGCTTCGGGCTTCGGCCTGTGGGTGCGCGTGCAGCAGGACGACGGCACCATCGGCGTCTACGGCCACGTGAACGACATCCTCGCCACCGTCGGCCAGCAGGTCCGCGCGGGCGACGTCATCGCGACGGTCGGCAATCGTGGCTACTCCACCGGCCCGCATCTGCACTACGAGGTCCGTCTGCCCGACGGCACGCCGATCGATCCGCGGCCCTGGCTGGCCGGACGCGGCATCGACGTCGGGTATGCGCAGGAGGACTGATCTCGCGAACGGACCCGGCGACAGCGCCGTCGCCCGCGAGGGCCGCGAACGCAACGACGCGTTCGCGGCCCGCTTCTTCTCTCCAGGCGGGCCGGGCACGCCGAGCACGACGGCCCGCGATCTCGCCGCGGGATCACATCGTGTGAGCCGACTGGACGAGCTGTGACAGCGAGCCGGGCGCGACCTATGCGGCGGCATGTGCGTCTGCGGTACCGACCGATCGTGTCGCCCGATACCCGGGTACTAGGAGCGAATAGCGCCGCGGCGGGACGCCCTCCGGCGTCCGTGATTTCTACGTTCGGTGCATGTCCACAACATATTTCGCCACCGCGCCCGAAGACGGGTCGCGGGCGAGCGCGAAGACGGCGACGCGCGGGCGACTGCATCGGCCACTGCTGGGCACGGTCGCCGCGATGACGGCGCTCGTCCTGTTCTCCCTCGCGGCGATGCCGATCGACGACCGCGCGCTGCTCGGCGAATCGGTCTGGCTCAAGCCGATGAAATTCGGCCTGGCGTTCGCGCTCTACAGCCTCACCCTCGCGTGGCTGCTGTCGTTGCCGCACAAGGGCAGCCGGGTCACCTGGTGGCTGGGCTCGGTGTTCGCGGTGACCGGATTCATCGATGTGGGATTCATCGTGCTGCAGGCCGCACGCGGCACGTTCAGCCACTTCAATACCGAGGACGACCCGGTGAACTCGATCGGGCAGATGGTCTTCGCCTCCGGCGTGCCCGGCCTGTTCCTGGCCAACCTGCTCATCGTGCTGATCTTGTCCTGGCAGCGTTTGGTGGACCGCCCGACCGCACGCGCTGTCCACGCCGGACTGGCACTGGCCGTGGCGGGCATGGCGCTGGGCTACCTGATGGGCTTCACCGGCAAGCAACTCGTCCGCGACAGCGACGGACGAATCGTCGAATTGGCCGCCGGGCACACGGTGCTGCCCGGCGCGGGCGATCTCGCCGCGCGCGACGCCATGCGCGGCATGCCGATCACGCACTGGAGCACGGTCGGCGGTGACCTGCGCGTTCCGCACTTCGTCGGGCTGCACGGCATCCAGGTGCTGCTGCTGGTTGCCGTCGCGCTCGCCTGGCTCGCTCCCCGGTACCGCTGGCTGCGCCCCGAACGCGCCCGCGCGGCCGTCGTGGGTGTGCTCGCGGCGGGCTACGCAGGCCTGCTGGCGCTGGTCTTCTGGCAGGCGATGCGCGGCCAGTCGCTGGTCCACCCGGACACCGCCACCTGGTCGGCGGGCTGCGGACTCGCCGCGACCGTCGTCGCGCTGCTCGCCGCGGTGTATCTACGCCACCGCGACCGCGCCGCACACCCGAACCCGGCGGACCCGGTCAGCGCAGACGTTCCGCGTCACGGGTGAGCGCGACCAGCGTCTTGCCGAGCACGGCCAGCTCATCGGGCGTCGCCCCCTCCGCGATGGCGGTGGCGACGTCCTCGGCGGCGCAGCGGGCAGCGAACCAGCGATCGGCCAAGTCGGCGGCCTCCTGGGCACTGAGTACCACCGCGTCGTCGGGAATCCCCGTTCCCTTCAGACTGTTGCGGTGTTCGTAGGCGCGTTGGCGACAGGACTGGCGGCAGTACCGGCGACGGCGGCCGGCCTCCGATTCCACGATCTCCCGCCCACACCACTGGCAGGACAAGCGGCGCGACATGACGCAGAACACTAATAGCTCGCCATCCGCGGTCCACTCAGCGACCCCCGGCGAATCACCCGCCATCGGGCGCGACGAGTCCTGTGCGCCGCGGGCACTACAATGGAACGGTTCACCGCGGCCGCGTCGGGAACTATCGGCGCAGGCCCGATCGTTGTACATCAGGTCCGGCGGGTGCCCCGCGCACTCGCGCGGACACGGTCGCAGCGCACGAAGACTCGAGCACACAGGGAGAGGCACACCATGGCAGATCGCGTACTCCGAGGCAGTCGGCTCGGAGCGGTGAGCTACGAGACCGATCGCGACCACGACCTGGCTCCGCGTCGGATCGCCCGGTACCGGACCGACAACGGCGAGGAATTCGACGTTCCCTTCGCCGACGACGCCGAGATCCCGCCGACCTGGCTGTGCCGCAACGGCCAGGAGGGCGTGCTGGTCGAAGGCACCAGCCAGGAGACCAAGAAGGTCAAGCCGCCGCGCACGCACTGGGACATGCTGCTGGAACGCCGCAGCAAGGAGGAGCTCGAGGAGTTGCTCAAGGAGCGCTTGGAGCTGCTCAAGACCCGCCGCCGCGCCTGACGGTTCGCGAATACGGAAACGGCCGCCGCATCGTCCGGATGCGGCGGCCGTTCGCTGTGCGCGTGGTCGTGCGGGTCAGTGACTGGCCACCTTGCGGTAGCGCAGCAGCGCCAGCGGCACGGCCACCACGAGGATCGCCACCGAGCAGGCTGCCGCGTATTCGACGCTGTGGTCGGCGGCCCAGCCGCTGGGCGGGACGAAGGTGGGCGGCGAGTCGTTGTCGAACAGCTTTCGTCCCGCCGCCGAGACCGCGGTGATCGGATTCCACTCGGCGATCGTGCGCAGCGGACCCGGCAGCGTCTCGGCCGAGATGAACGCCGAGGAGATGAACGTCAGCGGGAACAGCCAGATCAGGCCGGCGCTCTGTGCCACTTCGACGGTCGGCGACATCAGGCCCGTCAGCGCGCCGACCCAGGACATCGCGAAGGCGAACAACAGGATCACCGCGAACGCCAGCACGGCGTCGGAGACGCTGCCGTGGATGCGCCAGCCCACGATGTACCCGCACCCGACCATCACCGCCAAACTCAGGATGTTGACCACCAGGTCCGACAGCGTGCGGCCCATCAGCACGGCCAGTCGCGACATCGGCAGCGCGCGCATCCGGTCGATGATGCCCTTCTGCAGATCCCCGGCCAGGCCGACCGTGGTGAACGCGGCGTTGAACGCCACCGTCTGGGTGAAGATGCCCGCGAGCAGGAATTCGCGGTATTGGCCGCCGCCCAGCGAGGCGCCGAAGATATAGGCGAACAAGAACACGAACATCAGCGGTTGGATCGTGGCCGTCACCAGCAGCGTCGGCACGCGCAGAATGGTGAGCAGATTGCGGTGCGCGACGATCGCGCTGTCCCGGAACAACCGCAGCCGCGGGGCGGAATTCGGTTGCGTCATGGCCTTTTTCGGCTCCTGTTCCGCCTTCGCGGCGGCCTCCCCAACGATTGCCGTGCTCACGACATGATCTCCTCTTGTACGTCGTCGGTCTCCGGTTCCGTGACGGTCGCTCCGCTCGGTTTGCCGGTGAGGGAAAGGAATACGTCATCGAGGCTCGGCCGGTGCACGTTGGCGTCGACCACGCAGACGCCCGCGTCGTCGAGCCTGCGCAGCGCCTCCACCATCGTGCGCGAACCGTCGCCGACCACCACCGATACCTCGTCGGTGCCCGCCTCGTGGCCGGGCTCGCCGACGCCGACCTGCGCCAGCACGGCCAGCGCGGGCGCGGCGGCCTGTCCGGCGGCCAAGGTGACGGTGAGCCGGTCGCCGCCGATCGAGGTCTTCAGTTCGTCCGCCGAGCCGCGCGCGATGACCTGCCCGTGATCGATGACGGTGATGCGGTCGGCCAGCAGGTCGGCCTCTTCCAGATACTGGGTGGTGAGCAGCACCGTGGTGCCGTCGTCGACCAGGTCGCCGATCACCCCCCACATGTCCAGTCTGCCGCGCGGGTCCAGACCGGTGGTCGGCTCGTCCAGCACCACCACGGTGGGCCGGGCGACCAGCGCGCCCGCGAGGTCCAGCCGCCGGGCCATGCCGCCGGAGTAGGTTCCCGCTCTGCGGTGCGCGGCGTAGTCGAGCCCGAGAGCGCCGAGCAGTTCGGTGGCCCTGGCGGTCGCCTGCCGCGGCGACATCCCGTACAGCCTGGCCACCATGCGCAGGTTCTCGTAACCGGACAGATTGGCGTCGACGGCGGCGTACTGGCCGGACAGGCCGATCCTTTTGCGCGCCGCCGCGGGATCGCGCAGTACGTCGACGCCCGCCACGCGCACCGACCCGGCGGACGGCTTCAGCAGCGTGGTGACGATCCGCACGGTCGTCGTCTTGCCCGCGCCGTTGGGGCCGAGCAGGCCCATCACGGTGCCCGTGGGAATTCGTAGGTCGATCTCGTCCAGCACGCGGACCCGGCCGTAGTTCTTCACCAGGCCGGTCACTTCCACCGCGAAACTCACCTGTGCGTCTCCTTCGTCTCCAGCCACCTCCGCAGCACCGGCCCGATCACCGCCAGTGCCTCCGGGGTGGTCATCGCGGAGTGCGCGCAGCGCAGCTCGTGGTCGTGGACGGCGCCGGTGACGTACGGCTCCCAGGCGTCGGCGCGCCGGTCGGGATCGGCCCGGTTGATCGGGTCGTCGCCCGCGCTGAAGAACAGCAGGTCGCCGTCGAACGGGCGGGGCCGGAAGCTGTGTGCGAGCACGGCGCCGTTGTCGTAGCCCGCGTAGAGCCGCTCCAGATGCTCGACGGTCAGCGCCGCGAACGGTCCGGACCGGGCGCGCAGCAGTTCGGCCGCCTCCCGAAGACTCATGCCGGGATCGATCTCCGCGCCGAGTTCGTCGCTGCCGAACTCCCCGACGATCTCGGCGACGCTCGGCGTCGCCTGGTCGAGCAGTTCGTCGGACAGGCGGTAGCTGTCCATCATCGACAGCAGCGCGACTTCGTCGCCCGCCTCTTGCAACTGCACGGCCATCTCCTGTGCGATCAATCCGCCGAGCGACCAGCCGAGCAGGTGGTAGGGCCCCTCGGGCTGGATCTCCTTGATCGCGGCCACGTAGTGGCTCGCGGCCTCGTCGATCGACGCGTAGCCGTCCTGCCCGGCGGCGTGCGGCGCCTGCAACCCGTACACCGGCCGGTCCCCCGGCAGGTGCGCGAGCAATCCCGAGTAGCACCAAGCCAGACCGATCGCCGGATGCACACAGAACAGCGGCGCCCGGCTCGCCGCGGTACCCGGCCGGATCGGCAGCACCGGCGCCAGCATCGCCGCCACCGCGGCGCCCGCGGTCGCGCCCGCGTCGTCCAGCCGCGCCGCGATGGCGGCGGGCGTCGCGTCGCCGAACATCAACTGCACCGGCAGGTCGATGCCCGTCTCCCGCACGTGCGCGACGACTTTCGTGGCCAGCAGCGAGTTGCCGCCGAGTTCGAAGAAACCGTCGTCCGCGCCCACCGACTCCACACCGAGCACCTCGGCGAAGGCCGCGCACAGCGCCTCCTCCGTCGGGGTGGACGGGGCCCGATAGCCCTCACCCGTGGTGAACACCGGTTCCGGCAGCTTCGCCCGATCCAGCTTGCCCACGGGGCTCAGCGGAACCTCATCGAGCAGCATGATCGATTGCGGCACCATGTAATTCGGTACCAGTCCGGCCACGTGCCCGGTCAGCTCGGCCGCGGTGAGCGACACTCCGTCGCGCGCCTTCACGTACGACACCAGCGCTGTCGCGCCTGCCGGGGTGCGATGCCCGATGGTGGTGGAGAACGCCACCCCGCCGTGGCGCGCGAGCGCGGCGTCGATCTCGCCGAGTTCGATACGGAAGCCGCGGATCTTGACCTGATGGTCGGTACGGCCGACGTACTGGATCTCCGGCACGGCGTCCGCCGACGACCCGTGCTCGCGCGACCCGGCCCACCAGCGCACCAGGTCGCCGGTGCGGTACATCCGCTCCCCCGGTTTGCCGAACGGGTTGGCGACGAACCGCTGCGCGGTCAGACCAGGACGGTTCAGGTAACCGCGGGCCAGCGCGTCTCCGGACAGGTGCAGCTCGCCGGTCACTCCCAGCGGAGCCGGATGCAGCCGCGCGTCCAGGACCGCCGCGTTGACGCCGCGAATGGGTCCGCCGATGGTGATCGGCTCGCCGGGCGTCATCGGCTGCGACATCACCGTGACGATGGTGGTCTCGGTCGGGCCGTAGACGTTGTACAGATTGCGGCTCGGCGCCCACCTGGTCACCAGGTCCGGCGGCAGCGCCTCACCGCCGACCAGCACGTGCTGCAACTCCGCGAGGCCATGCGGGTCGACCGTGCCGAGCGCCGAGGTGGTGATGAACGCGTGGGTGATTCCCTCCGCGGCGAAGACCTGCCGCAGTTCATCGCCGCCGACCACGCCGCTGGGCGTGATCACCAGGGTCGCCGCGCCGCCGAGGGACAGCAGCAGATCGAGCATCGCGGCGTCGAAGCTCGGCGTGGCGAAATGCAGCACCCGGCACCCCGGCTGGACGTCGAACCGGTGGGCGGTCTCGGCGGCGAAGTTCGACAATCCACCATGGGTGACCATCACGCCCTTCGGCGTGCCGGTGGAGCCGGACGTGTAGATCACGTACGCGGGATTGTCGATGCGCAGCGGGGCGAGGCGCTCCGCGTCGGCGATCGGCACGTCCGGCGCGGCGAGCACCAGGCGGCGGAACGCCGGGTCGTCGAGCACGATCCACTCCGCGCCCTCGGGCAGCTCGCCGCGGTAGCCCGCCAGCGTGATCCCCAATGACGCACCGGAATCCGACAACATGTGCGCGATGCGCTGCCGCGGGTACAGCGGGTCGACCGGCACGAACGCCGCTCCGGCCTTGGCCACCGCGAGCACCGTCGCCACCGACTCGATCGACCGCGGGATGCCGAGTGCCACCAGTGTTTCCGGGCCGACGCCACGGGCGATGAGTACGCGCGCCAGCCGGTTGGTCCAGCGATCCAGGGCGTCGTAGGTCACCTCGGTGCCGTCGGCCACCAGGGCGATGCCGGCCCGGTCGACGCTCGCCGCCAGCTCGAACACTTCGGGGAAGGTGATCGGCCGGTCCGGTTTGGCCCCGCGCACCGGAGCCAGCCCTGACCACTCGGCGGGATCGAGCACCTCCAGATCGCCCACCGCGGTGGTCGGGTTCGCGGCGATCGCGGCCAGCAAGCGGGCCAGGCGCTTGCCCAGCCGCTGCGCGGTCGGCTCGTCGAACAGGTCACTCGCGTAGTTCACCGCCACCGTGATGCCGGCCGGATCACGTTGCGGGGTCTGCGTTTCGGTCAGGGTGAATTGGAGATCGAACTTTGCTATCCCGGTGTCGATGTCGGCCGCCTCGATGCGCAGCCCCGGCAGGTCCAAACCGCCGACCGGCTCGTTGCGGACCGAGAGCATCACCTGGAACATCGGATGGTGCGCCTGGGACCTGGCCGGGTTGAGCACCTCCACCAGACGTTCGAACGGCAGGTCCGCGTGGGCGAAGGCGTCCAGGTCGGTTTCGCGCACGGCGTGCAGCAGGTCGGTGAACCGGGCGCCCGGGTCGATCCGCGTGCGCAGCACCAGCGTGTTGACGAACATGCCGACCAGCCGGTCCAGCGCGGGATGACCGCGACCCGCGATCGGGGTGCCGACGGTGATGTCGTCGGTGGCGGTCATCCGGTGCAGCAGCACCGCGAGCGCGGCGTGCAGGACCATGAAGAGGCTGACGTTGTTGCTACCGGCGATCATCTGCAACTCGCGGTGCGTGACCGGGTCCACCGCGCACTCCACGGTGCCGCCCCGATAGGACGGGGCGGGCGGACGCGGCCGGTCGGCGGGCACGGTCAGCAACTCCGGGATGCCGTCCAGGGTGCGCCGCCAGTACTCCAGCTGCCTGGTCACCGCCGAGTCCGGGTCGTCCTCGCTGCCGAGCACCTCCTGCTGCCACAGGGTGTAGTCGGCGTATTGGACCTCGGGCTCCGCCCACTCCGCCGCGCCGCCACCGCAGGCGGCGCGGTAGGCGACGGCGACGTCGGCGGCCATCGGTTCGAGCGACCAGCCGTCCATCGCGATGTGATGCACCACGACGACGAGCACGTGCTCCGCGAGCTCGCCGGTCTGCACCGAGATCAACGCCGCGCGGATCGGAACGGTGGTGGACAGATCGAATCCCGGTGCGGCGAAACGACGCACGGCGGACTCGACCTCGTCCGGGCGCACCGTCATCCGCGACAGCGAGATGGCCGCCTCGGCCGGGTCGAGTACGACCTGCGCGGGTGCGCCGTCGGTCTCCGGGAACACCGTGCGCAGGGTTTCGTGTCTGGCTTGCACCGCGTGCAGTGCGGAGACCAGCGCGCCGACATCGAGGGCACCGGTCATCCGAAGCACGAGCGGGACGTTGTAGGCGCCCGACGACTGCCCGGCGCCCGACCCGGCGTTGAACCGGTTGAGGAACCACAACCGCCGCTGAGCGGCCGACAGCGGGATGCGCTCGGGGCGCTCCCGGCGCACCAGCGCCGGGCGGTCCGCATCGGACGCCGCGCCCGCGTCCAGCAGCTCGGCGAGCCCGGCGACCGTCGGCGTGGCGAACACGGTGCGCACGGCGAGCCGTACGTTCGTCGCCGCGGCCAGCCGCGCGACGAGCTGGGTCGCCAGCAAGGAGTTGCCGCCGATGTCGAAGAAGCTGTCCTCGGCGCGCACGCCGTCGGCCCCGATCAACTCACCCATCACCGCGGCCACCAAACGCTCCGCGTCGGTCCGCGGCGCACGGCCGGACGAATCGCCGAGCAACTGCGGTTCGGGCAGTGCGCTGACGTCCAGCTTGCCGACCGGAGTCAGCGGAATGGCGTCCAGCACGGTGAGCCCGGAGGGCACCATGTGCGTGGGCAGCCTGCCCGCGACGAAGGCGCGCACTTCCTCGGTGTCCACCCCGGCCGCCCGGTCGGCGGGCTGTACGAACGCGACGATCCGGTCGGCGCCGGCGATGCGGCGCACCTCGGTGTGCGCGAACCGCACCGACGGGTGTTCGCCGAGCACGGCGGTGATCTCGCCGAGTTCGACCCGGAAACCGCGCAGCTTCACCTGGTGGTCGCTGCGCCCGAGGTAGACCAGCTCGCCGGCGGCGTTCCAGCGCACCACGTCACCGGTCCGGTACATCCTGGCGCCCGCGGGCCCGCACGGGTCGGCCACGAAACGCGTTGCGGTGAGCCCGAACCGGTCGAAGTACCCGCGCGCGAGGCCGTGCCCCGCGAGGTACAGCTCGCCGGGAACACCGACCGGCACCGGGCGCAGTCGCTCATCGAGCACCAACGCCCTGGCTCCGCGCACCAGGCTGCCGATCGTGATCGGATCGCCGAAGCGGATCGGGCGGGAGATCGTGATGACCACGGTGGTCTCGGTCGGCCCGTACACATCGCACAGCAGACGTCCCGGCGCCCAGCGCGCCACCAGATCCGGCGCAACCGCCTCGCCGCCGATCATGAGCGCACGCAGGTGCGGCAGCGGCCAGCGTTCGTGGTCGATCGTGGCGAGCGCGGCCGGGGTCATGAAGCCGTGGGAGACGCGCTCGCGTTCCAGCAGCGCGGCCAGCTCGTCACCGCCGTAGATGTCGGCCGGGCAGATCACCATCGCCGCGCCCGCGCCCAGCGCGATGAGCAGATCCAGGATCGCCGCGTCGAAACTCGGCGTCGCGAAGTGCAGTGTGCGGGAACGCTCGTCGACGCCGATGCGGTCGCGGATCTCGTCGGCCAGGTTGGACAGACCGCCGTGGGTCACCGCGACGCCCTTGGGCGTTCCGGTCGATCCGGAGGTGTAGACCAGGTAGGCCAGGTCGGCCACCTGGTTGGCGCGCGAGCGTTCGTGGTCGTGGATCGGCGCGTCGTCGTGGCCGTCGAGTTCCGCGGCGAATTCGGGACGATCCAGTAACAACCACTCGATCTCCCGCCCGGCCGGGGAGCCCGCGCGCAGCTGCTCCGCGTGCGCGGTGATCGTGACGCCGGTCGCGCAACCGGAGTCGGCGAGCATGTGCCGGATGCGCTCGGCGGGGTACTTGGGGTCGACCGGGACGAACGTCGCGCCTGCCTTCGTCGCCGCCAGCAGCGCCACCACCGAATCGATCGAGCGGATGAGCCCCAGCGCCACCCGCGTTCCCGGGCCGAGTCCGCGCGCGATGAGTGCCCGCGCCAAGCGGTTGGAGCGCCGGTCGAGCTCGGCATAGGTCAGTGAGGTCGTCCCCGCGCACAGCGCCGTGTTGTGCGGGAACCGCTGCGCGGTGGCGGTGAAGTACGCGGCCAGCGTGCACGGCTCGGCCGCCTTCCCGCCCCGCGCCGGGGCGAGTGTGCGGCGCTCGTGGTCGGTACGCGCGTCGACGTCGCGGATCGGCACGCGCGGGTCGGCGGTGACGGCGGCGAGCACGCGCAGGAATCGGTCCGCCAACGTCTCGATCGTCGTCGCGTCGAAAAGTTCTGCGGCGTAGACGAACTCGTAGACGCTGTCGGTTTCGTCCGCGGCGGATCCCGGTGCGCCGGTGTCGTTCGCGACCCGCAGCTCCAGGTCGAACTTCGCCAGCGCGATGTCCAACGGCTCCGCGCGCAACGCGAGGCCGGGCAGTTCCAGCGCGGGCACCGGACCGTCCTGCACGCTCAGCGCAACCTGGAACAGCGGATGACGGCCCGTGGCGCGGGCCTCGGCGCCGAGTTCGTCCACGATGCGCTCGAACGGGATGTCGGCGTGCGCCAGCGCGGCCAGCTCGGTATCCCGGTCGGCGCGCAGCAGGTCGGTGAAGCTGCGGTCCGGGTCGACGTCGGAGCGCAGCACCAACGTGTTCACGAACATGCCGACCAGTTCGTCGAGCTTGGTGTCGGTACGCCCCGCCACCGGGGTGCCGATCACGATGTCCCGACCGCCGGTGACACAGCGCAACAGCACCGCGAACGCCGAACGCAGCACCATGAACTTGCTGACACCTCGATCGCGAGCCAGCGCGGCGAGCCCGCGCCGCACCTGCTCCGGCACCGTGAAACGCACCGTTCCCGCCTGCTGCGTCGGCTCCTCCGGCCGCGGCCGGTCATAAGGCAGCGGCAACTGGTCGGGAATGTCGGCCAGCGCGGTGCGCCAGTACTCCAGTTGGGTCGCCGCGACGCTGTCCGGATCGCCTTCCGAGCCGAGGCAGGCACGCTGCCAGAGCCCGAAGTCGGCGTACTGCACCGGAAGCGGCGTCCACGACGGCGCCGCACCCTCGTGCCGCGCCGCGTAGGCGGCGGCCAAGTCCTTGGTCAGCGGACCGAGCGACCAGCCGTCGGCGGCGATATGGTGCAGCACGACGCCGAGCAGGTAACGCTCCGGGGAGGTGCGCAACAGCGACAGACGCAGCGGCGGCTGCCTGGTGAGATCGAAACCGCTGTGCGCCAAAGCTTCCAGCGCGGCCTTCGCGCCGGAGTCATCGATGTCGGTGACCACCACCTCGGGCACCGCCCGCTCGACCGGCAGCACCACCTGCTGCGCGCCGTCGGCGTCCTCGGGGAAGACGGTGCGCAGCACTTCGTGCCGCCCCACCACGTCGGTGATCGCCTCGCGTAGCGCGGGCACGTCCAGATCGCCGGCCACGCGGATCACGAAAGCGATGTTGTACGCACTCGATTCGGGCGCGAATCGGTTGATGAACCACAAACGCTGCTGCGGCAGCGACAATGGAATGCGTCCCGGACGCGGCGTCTGCACCGCCAGCGCCTGCCGCTGCGTCCGGGGCGCTCGATCCAGTTGCTCGGCGACTCCCGCGACCGTCGGCGCCTCGAAGATCGACCGCACCGGCAGCTCCACACCGAACTCCGCGTGCAGCGCGGCGGCGAGCCGGGTGGCCAGCAGCGAGTTGCCGCCCAGATCGAAGAAGCTGTCCTCGGCTCCGGTCACCGGGCGTCCGAGCACCCCGCCGAACACGCCCGCCACGCCCAACTCCAGTGCGGTGCTCGGCGGACGGGACGTCGCCGCGGCCTCGAACACGGGCTGCGGCAACGCCTTTCGGTTCAGCTTGCCCGCGGGCGTCACCGGGATCTCGTCCAGCACCGCTACCGACGCGGGCACCATGTAGCCGGGCAGCCGCTGCCGCGCGGTCTCCAGCACGGCCCGCGCCTCGACCGGCCGATCGGCCGTCACATACGACGCCAACCGTACCTGGCCCTGCTCGTCGGTGTGCACCACGGTGAGCGCGAACCGGATGCCGGGATGCAGGCGCAGCACGTTGTCGATCTCGCGCAGTTCGATACGGAAGCCGCGGATCTTGACCTGATCGTCGGCGCGCCCGAGGAACCGCAGCTGTCCGGACCGCTCCATGACGACCAAGTCGCCGGTGCGGTACATCCGCTCGCCACGCCTGCCGTGCGGGTTGGGCACGAATCGCTGCGCGGTCAGGCCGAAACGGCCGTGGTAACCGCGGGCGACGCCGGGACCCGACACGTACAGCTCGCCCGGCGTGCCCGGCGGCACCGGATGCAGGCGACTGTCCAGCACGAACAGACGCATGCCACGCACCGGCGCACCGAGCGGCACGGGCCGACCCGGCCGCATGGGCCCGCTCGCGGTCGCCGCGACGGTGGCCTCCGACGGACCGTACATGTTGTGCATGCGATGCCCGGCGGTCCAGGTCTCGACGAGTTCCTCCGAGCAGGCGTCACCGCCGACGATGACCGTCTCCAGCTCGTCGAGCCCCTCGCTCGGCACGGTGGCCAGCGCGGCCGGTGTGACGAAGGCGTGGGTGACCCGCTCCTCGCGCAGCAGCGCGGCCAGCTCGGCGCCGCCGTACATGCCCGGCGGGGCGATCACCATTGTCGCGCCCGCGGCGAAGCCGAGCAGCAGCTCCAGCACCGACGCGTCGAAGCTGGGCGAGGAGAAGTGCAGCGTGCGCGCCGCGTCCGAGACGCCGAACAGGTAGTTCTGCTCGCCGGCGAGGGAGGCGATACCGGCGTGGGTCACGACGACCGCCTTCGGCGTGCCGGTGGACCCGGAGGTGTAGATGAGATAGGCCGGGTGGCTCACCCGCATCGGGTGGTGCCGCTCGTCGTCGGTGATCGGATCCGCCGAGTGGCCCGCCAGCTCGGCGGTCAGTTCACCCGAGCCGAGGACCAGCCAGTCGACCTGGGTCTTGCGGTGCCTGCCCCGGGTCGCGGGCAGGGCGGGCATGGCGTCGAGGCATTCGGGGTCGGTGACGCCGAGCGTCGCCCCGGAGTCACCGATCATGTGCGCGATCCGCTCGCCGGGGTAGCTCGGATCGATCGGCACATAGGCCGCACCGGTTTTGGCGACGGACCACACCGCGGTGATCGCGTCGAGCCCGCGCGGCAGCGCGATCGCGACGACCGTCTCGGGACCGGCCCCGTGCTCGATGAGCACGCGCGCCAGCGTGTTCGATCGCTCGTCGAGTTCGCGGTAGGTGGTATCGGCGCCGAGATAGCGAACCGCCACCGCGTCCGGCAGCCTGCGCGCGGTGCCGGACAGCAAGGTGGCCAGCGTGATCGACGGCTCCGCGGGCGCGCCCCCGATGGGCACCAGATTCTCGGACTCCCTGCGGTCGAGGATCGGCAGGTCGCCGACCGGCAGCTCGGGAGCGGCCACGCCGCCCGCCAGCACGGCGATGAACCTGCGGGCGAACGACTGCACGGTGGAGTGGTCGAAAACGTCCGTCGTATAGCCGAATTCGGCCGACAGCGGTCCGTCGCCCGAGTCGTCGTGGACGACCAACTGCAAGTCGAACTTGGCGACGTCCGAGGCGATCGGCAGCACCGCGGCGCGGACCCCGGGCAGCTCGATCCGCAGATCCGGCGCGTGGTCGTAGGACAGCATCACCTGGAACAACGGATGCCGCGACGGAGAACGCTCCGGGTTGACCACCTCGACCAGCCGCTCGAACGGTACGTCGGCGTTGGCGAAGGCGTTGAGGTCGGTCTCGCGCACCACGTCGAGCATCCGGTCGAACCCGGCCGCCGGGTCGACCGCGGTGCGCAGGACGAGGGTGTTGACGAACATGCCGACCAGGTCGTCGAGCGCCGGATCGGAACGACCCGCGATCGGGGTGCCGATCGCGATGTCACCGCTCGCGCACAGTCGCGACAGCAGGGTCGCCAGCGCCGCGTGCAGCACCATGAACATGCTCACGCCCCGGCCGGCCGCGAGTTCGACCGCCGCGCGGCGGATCTCGGCCGGAATGGTGAACTCGACCCGGCCGCCCACGGTCGACCTGCGCAGTGGGCGCGGGCGGTCCAGCGGCAGATCGAGTTGCTCGGGGAGCCCGGCCAGCGCCGTGCGCCAGTGCGTGAGCTGACGGCTGAGCGCGCTGGCCGGATCGGACTCGTCGCCGAGCAGTTCGCGCTGCCAGAGGGCGAAGTCGGCGTACTGCACCGGCAACTGCGTCCACTCCGGTTCCACGCCGTTCGCGCGCGCGGCCACCGCCGTCATCAGGTCCTTGGCCAGCGGTGCGATGGACCAACCGTCACCGCAGATGTGATGCAGCACGACGAGGAAGACGTGGCGCTGCGGGCCGGTGCGGTAGAGCGCCACCCGGATCGGGGCTTGGCTGCGCAGATCGAAGCCGTACCCGGCGTACTCGGTCGCCAGGTCCGCCACGTCGGCCGCTGTGACATCGATCGGGTCGAGCGTCAGCGGGATCGCCTCGGCCGAGTGGATCAGTTGGTAGGGCCCCTCCGGCGACTCCGGGAAGGTGGTGCGCAGGCTCTCGTGCCGTTCGATGACGTCCACCAGGCCCGCACGCAACGCGGCCACGTCCAGTGGGCCTTCTACCTCCACCGCGAGCGGCATGTTGTACGCGGCGGCGTGTTCGGAGAACCGGTTCAGGATCCACAGCCGCTGCTGCGCCTGCGACAGCGGGATCCGCTCCGGTCGTTCGGCGGGCGTCAGCCGCGGCGAGGCGACGTCGGTGGTCTGCATGGCGAATCGCCGGGTGAGCGCCTCGATCGTCCCGGACTCGAACAGGTCACGGATGGTCAGCGCGGTGCCGAGGGCGGCGTTGATCCTGGATACCGCCCGCGCGGCGATGAGCGAGTTGCCGCCGAGATCGAAGAAGTTGTCCTCGATGCCGACCTCGGTGTCGAGCACCTCGGCGAAGATGCCCGCGAGCACCCGCTCGACCTCGGTGCGGGGTTCGGCGATCGGCCGGATCGACCGCGTGCCCGGCGTGGGCACGGGCAGCGCCTTCCGATCGATCTTGCCGTTGGCGCTCAGCGGCAGCTCGTCGAGTTCCATCAGCGCGGACGGCACCATGTAGCTGGGCAGCGTGCGCCGCAGCGCGGTCAACAGCGCGGCCGTGTCCAGCGGGGCATCGTCGTCGTCCTGCTTCGCCGCGACCACGTAGGCGACCAACTCGTCGCCCGCGCGTCCGGTGTGCGCCACGCATACCGCGCGAGCCACCTTCGCGTCCTCGAGCAGTGCGGCCTCGACCTCACCGAGCTCGATGCGCAGGCCACGGATCTTGACCTGGAAGTCGCTGCGGCCCAGGTATTCCAGCACGCCCGGCTCGGCACCGGAGCGGCCGATCTGCCAGCGTGCCAGGTCACCGGTGCGGTACATCCGCGCGCCGGGAGTGAAGGGGTCGGCAACGAATCGGTCGGCGGTCAGCCGCGGCTGTCTCAGGTAGCCGCGGGCCAGCTGGACTCCGGCGAGATACAGTTCGCCGACCACGCCGGGCGGAACGGGCTGCAAGCGGTCGTCCAGCACGTAGGTCTGGGTGTTCCACACCGGCGAGCCGATCGGCACGGCGGCGGCATCGGGTGGGCACGCCCAGTAGGTGACGTCCACGGCGGCCTCCGTCGGGCCGTAGAGGTTGTGCAGTTCGGCGGCGGGCAGCGCCGCGTAGAACTCCCGCACGGCGGCGGCGGGCAGCGCCTCACCACTGCAGAACACCCGGTGCAGGCAGGCGCAACCGCGTAGATCCGCCTCGGTGACGAACACCGATAGCATGGACGGCACGAAATGCGCTGTGGTGATGCCTTTTTCGGCGATGACCCGGGCGAGGTACGTCGGGTCGCGGTGCCCGTCGGGGGCGGCGATCACCAAGCGCGCGCCGACCTGCAAGGGCCAGAAGAACTCCCACACCGAGACGTCGAAGGTGGCCGGGGTCTTCTGCAGCACCGCGTCGTCGCGGCCGAGCGGATACTCGTGCTGCATCCAGCGCAGCCGGTTGACGATGGCGGCATGGGTCACCCCGACGCCTTTGGGCTTTCCGGTCGATCCGGAGGTGAAGATGACGTAGGCGAGGTGGTCGGGGCGCAGCGCGCCCGTGCGGTCGGCGTCGGTGACCGGCGCGTCGTCGAATCCGGAGAGCCGCACGGTGTCGATCTCCAGCCGGGTGACCGTCGCGGGCAGCTCCACGTCGTCCCGGCTGGCCGTGAGCACGCACAACGGCTCGGCCTGACGCACGATCTGCGCGATCCGCTCGGCCGGGTGCTCGGTGTCCAGCGGCAGGTACGCCGCGCCCGCTTTCACGATCGCGTACATGCCGACCACCAGGTCGAGGCTGCGGCGCAGGCACAGGGCGACCGTCGTATCGGGCCCGGCGCCGCGCGCGATCAAAAGCCTGGCCAGGCGGTTGGCGCGGCCGTCGAGTTCGGCGTAGGTCAGCGACTCGTCGCCGAACTCGAGTGCGGTGGCGTCCGGATCGGACCCGACGCGTTCGGCGAAGAGGCTCGCGAGGGTGCCCTCCTGCCGGGGCGCGGCGGTGGCGTTCCACTCGTGCAGGACCTGCTCGCGCTCGGCGTGGGTGATCGCGCCGAGCGACTCGGCGGGCACTGTGGGATCGGCGGCCAGGAAGCGGCCGAGGAAGTCCAGATAGCGTGCGTGGTGCACGCCGACTTCGGCCTCGCCGTAGAGGCGGGGATTGGCTTCGAAGTCGATGTGCAGGCGGCCACCCGCGCCGTTGTAGACGTTGACCGAGAGGTCTTCCACCGGGCCGGTGGCCAGCACGTGCATGGAGCCGACCAGACTGCCGAAACGCAGCTCGTCGTGGAACAGCATCAGATTGACCATCGGGCCGAAGAATCCGCGCGCGTCGCGGGAGTAGCCGCTGTCGCGCCGGATGTCGTCGTGCCGGTAGCGCTGATGCCGCAACGCGCCGGTGATCTGCAGCTCGGCCGCCTTCACCAGGTCGCCGATCGTGGTCGCCTCGTCGAAACGCAGCCGGATCGGCACGACGTTGGAGATCACGCCCGCCGAGCGGCGCAGCGACACTGTGGTGCGCGCCGAGACCGGCAGGCTCAGCACCACGTCGGCGTTGCCCGTCACCGACCGCACGTAGGTGGCCAGCGCCGCGACGAACATCGCCGAGTCGGTGGTGTTCCACGCGCTGGTCGCCGCGTCGATCGCGGCATGTTGCTCGTCATCGAGCACGGCGGTGGCCAGCCTGCGGCCCGCGTCGTGGGTGGCGGCGCCGAGCCGGGCGCCGCCGAGGCTCACCGGCTCGCCCACGCCCGACAACTGCCCGGCCCAGTACTCGCGGTCGCTCTGGAAACGGCTGGAATCGTGGTAGCGCGCCTCGTCGGCGTAGATTTCGGCCAGCGGCGTCGCCCGCGACGCGACCGGCTCGGTCCGGTTCTCCAGCGCGGTGTAGATCTCCGCGGTACGGGTCAGCGCGTTCATCGCACCGTAGCCGTCGATGACGATGTGGTGGGCGAACGAATACCAGATGTAATGGGAGTCCCCGATCCGCAGAACCGCGTTGGAGGTCAGCGGATCGCGTTCCAGATCGATCGGCGAGCTCGTGTGTTCGTGCATCCAGCGCAGCGCCGCGGCGCGCGGGTCGGCCTCGCCGCGCAGATCGATACGGCGCCAGCCGGGCCGTGTCACCGGGTCGACGATCTGATACGGAGTGCCATCTATTTCCATCAAGCGCACTTGACCCACCTGGGTCTCGGCGCCGAAACGCTCGATCGCGTACAGCAGCCGCCCCTCGTCCAAGTCACCGTGGATCTCGACGTACTGAGAGATCGTGAGCGGTACGTCGGGGCGAATCCGCTGCGCGTACCAGAGAGCTGTCTGCGCGGGTGACAGAGCAAACGGTTGGGCCGAGAATTCGCCGGATGAACATTGGTCGACGCGATCCGTGGCCAATGAACTCATCAATCACTCCGTTCTGCCGCTGTTGACGCAACTCCCCGAGCACCGCCCCAGCAAGCGCACGCGCGCCAGCCGTAGGACGTAATCCACGCCCTATGATTCGGAGCGTCGCATCAGCCGGATTGCCGACGTTTTGGATTTGTTTCACATCCAACGTCCTTGGCAGAAGGCCACTTTGGTTGGTTACATTTCCGCAAACATTGCGACTCAACTAGGTCGAACCGAAGCAAAACGGGCCCTGACCAGACTGTTCGATGCTACTCCGCAGATCGCTTCAGTTGTCTGGCGAACGGCGCGCAACTTTACTACGCACCTTCGTTTTCGGGGCGGTAGGGGCAAGAACAAACCGAGTGTTCGGTAAAAGCTGGTTCGACAGGATCTATCGGTCGTCGACGGCTCGACGGCCGCTTCGCTCATCCACGCGGGTAGCAGATCGCCGCCGGAGGGCCGCGGCCAGCGCGGCGGCAGCCGTCAGGATAACGAAAACTCGCTCCGGCGCGGGCCCGATTCGTGTTGCGAGAGTGGTGTCGTTGCGCAACGGAAGCGCGGAGACCAGAGCCGCGGGCGCGAACAACGCCGATTCCTGCCGCACACTGCCGTCGGCGGCGATGACGGCGCTGACACCCGACGTGGCCGCGACGACCAGCGCTCTGCCGTGTTCGACGGCGCGAACGCGGGACATGGCCAGCTGCTGATAGGTCATCTCGCTGTCGCCGAAGGTCGCGTTGTTCGTCGGCACGGTGAGCAGTTGGGCGCCCGCGCGCATCGCGTCCTCGAACGAGCGATCGAAAGCGACCTCGTAGCACGTCGCCACGCCGATGTCGATACCCGCCGCGTGCACAACTCCGTCACCATTTCCCGGTACGAAATACCCCGCCCGATCGGCGTATTCGGAGAAATGCCGGAAGAAGCTCCGCATCGGCAGATACTCGCCGAAAGGCTGGATGATCTTCTTGTCGTGCCGGTCTCCCGGACCCGCCGCGCCGTTCCACACCATCACCGAGTTGGTCGTCGTCCGGTCCGGGTTGATCAGCACGGCGCCGACCAGAATGGGTGCGCCGATGCGCTCGGAGGCGGCGGCGATCAGGGCGGCGGCGTCGGCGTTGCGCAAAGGATCGATGTCGGAGGAGTTCTCCGGCCAGATCACCACATCCGGGCGCGGCGCGCGGCCCGCCGCCACCTCGTCGGCCAGTTCTTCGGTGCGCCGGACGTGATTGTCCAGCACGGCCCGCCGCTGTTCGTTGAAGTCCAGTCCGAGGCGGGGCACGCTGCCCTGGATCGCCGCGACCGTGACCGTTCGGTCGCCCGCGTCCGGATCCGGCAGAGCCGACCGGAGCAGCAGACCGCTGAGCGGCATGATCAAGACGGCGAAAGCCACAGCGGCGTATCCCAGTCGGGTCGCCGGGACGGGTCCGCTCCCGGCGGTCGACTCGGGCGCGCCGTTCTCGGAGACCGTGGTTTCGCGCGCGTCATCCGTGGTACGCACCGACCACAACATAGAGACCAACGCGGCCAGCCCGGTTCCGGTGAGCGCGACGGCGAACCCGACCAGCGGGGCTCCACCGATCGCCGCCAGTGGCAGGAACCAGCCGTCGGCCTGACCGAAGGCCAAACGGCCCCAGGGAAAACCACCGAACGGGAAGCTGGACCTGCCCCACTCCGTCGCGGCCCAGGCCAGTGCCACCCACAGCGGCCAGCCGGGCAACGCGCCGACCAACCGCCCGAGCACGCCGAAGACGCCGAGGTAGACCGCGCAGGCGGTGGACAGCGCCAGCCACGGCAGCGGTCCGACGTAGATGCCGGTCCACGGCAGCAGCGGGACGAAAAACGCCAGCCCGGCCAGAAATCCGTAGCCGAAGCCCGCCCGCAGGCGGCCGTCGCCGCGTACGGTGAGCGTGAGCACCGCCACGCCCAAAGGGGCGAGAAACCACCACGGCCTGGGCGGGAAGCTGCCGAACAGCAACAAGCCCGCGACGACCGCCGCCACCGACCGCGTCGCCACCGGATGATCGCGCGCCACCGCGGACGCCTGCCGCACCGACGCGAGCATTCGCTCTCGCACCATCACTCGGCCACCGTCCGCCACCGTGCGGGCCCTCGCCAGTCGGCGGTCGACAACCGAGCCGTCCATCGGTCCGAGTCCGTCCCACGCCGCTCGACAAATCTCGACCCAGCAATGGACGTGATGTTTATCACACGGAATATCAAGTCCGCCATGCTTCGAGTGCGCGCAGGCGACTCGCCCAACCGATCGACTCGCCCGGGGGCGTATTCACACCAGACGGCCGACCGAGCGGAGGCGAGGCCCGGAAAACGGCGGATACTCGAGTCATCGGGTATCCATTTTTTCATCGCCGGGCCCCACTGAATCGTTAGCCGCCGCGTACGCGATATCGGTTCGCCGCTCGCGCTCCGTCGGACAGACCGCAGCGTTCCAGCCGGTGCGTGCGAAATCGCTAGCCGCCACGCTCGGTTATGCGGCTGGTTCTCGCACCGATCCGCGGTGGCGCCACGGTTCACCGGAGAGCGTCCGGCAAACGGAGAAGATGGAGTACTGGCACGCAGTGCCACATCGGACCGCCGTGGACGAACAGAGTGCACTCGGCAAGGGGTGTTGTTCGCCCGGCCCGAGCCGAGCCGCTCACGAGCCGCCCCGTGCACCCGAACGCCGGGCACGAGACGGCCGAGAACCGTCGCGGACTCCGCCATCACGCGCTCACTTCGCATAGATCGTCACTCCCCGGTGCACGGTGCGCAGGCACGTGGGCAGCGGCGCGCCCGGCTCCAGCGCGGGCAACCCAGGGACGCGCGAACGCGGGTCGGTGGACCAGCGCTGCACCGAGTCGGCGGCCGCGCTGACGACCAGTTCGCCGGCATCCCAGATCGCATAGGAGGCGGGCGCCCCGGGGACCAGTGTGCCCGCCACCCCGTCGCGAACTCCGCCCGCGCGCCACGCGCCTCGCGTTGCCGCGGCGAAGGCGGCCCGCGGGGACAGGGCGTGGCCGGGCGTGCGGTGCCCGGCGGCGGCACGCACCGCCGCCCACGGATCGAGCGCGGTGACCGGGGCGTCGGAACCGATCGCCAGGGCCACGCCCGCGGAGGCCATGGCGGCGAACGGGTTCAGCGCCGCGGCGCGCTCCGCGCCGAGCCGAGCCGCGTACATGCCGTCGGTTCCACCCCACGCGGCGTCGAATCCCGGCTGCACACTGGCGATCACGCCCCAGCGGGCCAGGCGGGAGATGTGCTCGGCATCGACGAGTTCGGCGTGTTCGACGCGATGCCCCAGCGCCGCGACGGCGGGACCGCCGAGTTCGGCGACCACCCGTTCGACACCGGCGACCACGGCATCCATGGCGGCGTCGCCGATCACGTGGAATCCGGCCTGGATGCCGGCGACGGTGCAGGCGCGGACGTGATTCGCGATCGCCTCGACATCGAGATAGCTTCGGCCGCAGCCGGATTCGTCGGAGTAGGGTGCGCGCAGCCACGCCGTGCGCGATCCGAAGGAGCCGTCGACGAACAGGTCGCCGCCGAGTGCGTGCACGCCGAGTTCGTCGATCAGGGCGCGAGCCTGCTCGGCGCTGCGCACCGCCTCGCCCCAGTAGGCCCGCACCTGGACGCCGTGCTCGAATTCGAGCAGTTCGCGGACGTCGTCACGGCCCGCGATCTCCGGTCCCGCG
The DNA here is from genome assembly GCF_042733915.1 of Nocardia sp. NPDC059691. Classification (NCBI taxonomy): domain Bacteria; kingdom Bacillati; phylum Actinomycetota; class Actinomycetes; order Mycobacteriales; family Nocardiaceae; genus Nocardia; species Nocardia sp. NPDC059691. The sequence continues at coordinate 185,037 of NZ_JBHWFB010000004.1, forward strand.
CATTCGTGGACCGCGACGACACCGCGCGCGGCGGCGTGGTCCAGTGCCGCGGCGCGCGCTCGATCCCGTTGTGCCCGAGTCAATCCGGCGAGCGCGGCGGCGCGCACCATGTGGTGGGCGGCGGCACGCACGGGCTCGCCTCGGGTGAATCCGTCGGTCGCCGCCAGCCCGGGCAGCGCGTTCAGCAGCGCCGAGGACGCCACCGCGGAGTGCGCGTCCACGCGGGAGAGATAGACCTGCCTGCCCGCACCCGCCGCCGCGTCGATCTCCTCGACGGTGGGCGGCCGTCCCTCCGGCCAGGTGGTCTCGTCCCAGCCGTCACCCAGTACCGCGCTGTCGGGGTGCGCCTCGGCGAACTCCCGCAGCAGCCGCAGGCAGTGTTCGAGCGACCGGGCGGCCGACAGGTCGAGCCCGGTCAGCTTCAGGCCCAGCGCGGTGACGTGCACATGCGGATCGACGAACGCGGGCGCGACGAAGGCGCCGTGGAGGTCGACGATCTCGGCATCCGGATGCAGCGCCCGTCCGGGTTGCTCGGCGCCCAGCCAGACGACGGTTCCGTCGCTCACCGCCATCGCCGTGGCGTCGGGTGAACTGGCACTGTAGAAACGGCCGCCGATCAGCAACTGGGTACTCACGAGGCACCAGTCTGCCCCATGCCCGATTCGGCGGTTTCGGTCAGGCGTTCAGCACGGAGTGGCGGTCCAGATCCTCCGGTTGCGCGAGCACCGCCATCACCTCCGCGTATTCCGGCGGCGTACCGCCGGTTCTCCCGGCCGCCGCGGGCAGGCAGCCCGCCTCCACGGCGATCAGCTCCAGCCGCAGCGCCGCGGCCGTGAATCCGGAAATCGACTGTCCCGCAGCGGCGGCCGCTCGTTTCACCGCGGCGGCCAGCTCTTCGCTCACCGTCACGGTGAGTTGCTCGGTGGTCATCGCGTCACGATAGCCCTTCGCGGCGCGACACGGAACCGGGTGCGGCGAGTTCACTCAGGACGAGGGGATCGCGCGGCGCGCGTTGCCCTGACCGTCGTCGTACCACTGCCCCACGACGACGCCGTCCACCACGTCGCCGCCGTCGACGACCACCCCACGGTAAGGCGCGGTCGCGACCAGCTTGCCGAAGCGCCGTGCGGCGAAGGCCGCCAGCACTGGACGCGCCAGCAACCGCGTGGGCGGCAGCAGCAGGAGCAGACCGAACAGCGAGGTGACCAGGCCGGGTACGAACATCAGCACACCGCCCGCCGCGACCAGGGCGCCGTCCGCCACGGCGGTCCCTGGCGCCACTTCCCCGCGCGCGGCCCGGCGGAACTGCTCGAACACCCGCCGTCCCTGCGAACCGACCAGCAGCATGCCCGCTCCCGATCCGGCGATCAGCAGCAGAATGGTCGGCAACGCGCCGATCAGCTGACCGACCGCGACCAGCGCGGCGATTTCCACGACGACGTACAGCACGAACAACAAGGCGGGCATGGCGATCCTTTCGGACGATCTACCCCGGTCAACGTCTCGCGCCCGGTTTTTTCTCCGTGATTCGCCTGATAGGTCGCTGAGAGCCCGCGCCGTCATCCGCCCGGCCGCACCAGCCCGGTCTCGTAGGCGAGCACGACTGCCTGAACCCGATCGCGCAGACCGAGTTTGGTCAGCACCCGGCCCACGTGTGTCTTGACCGTGGCCTCCGAGAGGTACAACTGCTCGGCGATCTCCGCGTTGGAGCGGCCTGCCGCGATCTGCTCGAGCACTTCACGTTCGCGGGCGGTGAGCACATCGAGCACGCCCGGGTCGCGGGTGCGCGCCGGGTTCTCCGCGATGAGCCGGTCCAGCAGACGTTTGGTGACCTTCGGCGACACCACCGCGTCACCGGCGGCGACGCTGCGGATGGCCGAGACGAGATCCTCCGGCGGGGTGTCCTTCAACAGGAATCCGCTCGCCCCCGCCCGCAGCGCGCCGAGCGCGTGCTCGTCGAGATCGAAGGTCGTCATGACGAGCACCCGGCTGCCGTGCCCGGCCTCCACGATGCGGGTCGTGGCGACGACCCCGTCCACCACGGGCATCCGCACGTCCATCAGCACCACGTCGGGACGCAGTTCCGCCGCTGTGGTGACCGCGGCCGCGCCGTTGGCCGCCTCGCCGATCACTTCGATGTCCGGGTGCGCGCCGAGCACCATCTTCAATCCCATCCGCATGAGTTCCTGGTCATCGACGACGAGCACGGTGATCGGCACGTTCCCCAATGTAACGTGGCCGCTTCGCCGCGCCGGGCGGCAGTTGCGGCGCCGGTCTCGCCTACCGGTCGACATGGGCCGAATTCCACTGCCGCTCATTACTTTTCACGCAACGAGCGGTCGGGCGGCTCGTTCAGTCCGCCGGGTCGGAACGCAGCGGGATGCTGGCGTGCACCCGCCAGGCTCCGTCCGCGTGGCGGCCCGCGTCCAGGCTGCCGCCGAGCACGGCGACGCGTTCACGCATCCCCACCAAGCCGAGACCGCTGCCCTGGATGCGCGCGGCCGGTTCCGTCGGCGACGGCCCGCCGGTGTCCGTGACGTCGATCAGCACGTCGGCATCGGTGCGGCGCACCCGCACCCACGCCTTCGGATGCGGCCCGGCATGCCGCAGCGTGTTGGTGAGCGATTCCTGCACGATGCGGTGCACGCCGAGACTGACCTCCGGCGCGATGTCGTCGAGTTCGCCGGTCAATTCCAGCTCGACGGCCAGGCCGGTGCCGCGCATCATCTCCACGACCTTGGCGATGCCCGCGGTGCCGTGCTGGGGCAACTGGTCGGGCGCGTGCTCCGTGCGCAGCAGGGCCACGGTTCTGCGCAGTTCGCGCAGCGCCTCCCGGCCGGTGCTCGCGATGGTGGCGAGCGCTTGCTCGGCCGCGTCCGGGTCGCGGCGCAGCGCGTACTTCGCCCCGTCGGCCTGCACGATGATCACACTCACCGCGTGGGCGACCACGTCGTGCAGTTCCCGCGCGATGCGGGTGCGTTCGGCCGCGACGGCGTCGTGCGCGCGACGCTCTTTGTCGTAGTCGGCGACCGCGAGCCGGGCCGCCACCTCGGCGTCGTAGGCGTGCCGCGCGCCGATGAACTCCGCGAGCGTCCAGCACAAGGCGTAGAACATGGCGGTGAACACGCTGTCGGACCCGGACGGCTTCCCGATCGCGACGATCGAGAGCACGAGATCCACCACCAGACCGAGCCCGTACCACAGTCCGTCCCGCCTGCCGACGTATGCGACCAGCGTGTACAGCATGATGCCGTGGGACAGCTGCGCGATGTGGTCCGCGTCGTCCTGGACCAGGAAGCCCACCAGCGTCTCGGTCAGCGACAACGCCAAGGTGGCCGCCGCCATGGCCCGTGGATACACCCGCCGCAGGGCGAGCGGCAGCGGAAGCAGCACCCCGATGGCCAGGTAGGCGAGCTTGTTGTGCGCGTTCCCCACACCGATGATCTCGAGCAGCACGAAAATCGCCGCCAGCGCCGAGTCGGCCACGACGGGCTTGCCCCGGAGCCACAGACTGAAACGACGCACCGGATCAGAGTAGGTGGCCTCGGCACGCGGGCGACCCGGCCCAGCCGACGACTGCCCGTCCCCGGCACCGGGCAGGGTCCGGATCCGCGGTCTGGTTGTCTGACCGGGTGGAGATCGGAGACTGGGCGGTTTTGTTGACAGCGGCGACGGCGGCGGGCTGGGTGGACGCGGTGGTGGGTGGCGGCGGGCTGATCGTGCTGCCGACGTTGTTCGTGGTGGCCCCATGGATCGCGCCGCAGACCGCGCTGGGCACCAACAAGCTCGCCGCGGTCGCGGGGACCAGCGCCTCGGTGCTGACCTTCGCTCGCAAGGTGCCGATGCGCTGGCGGGTGCTGCTGCCCGCGGCGGTGATCGCCGCGGGGGCGGCGGCACTGGGCGCGGCCGCGGTCTCGCTGATCGACCGGGAACTGTTCATTCCGATCGTCATGGTGGTGCTGGTCGGTGTCGCGGTGGTGGTCACGCTGCGTCCGTCGATCGGCGTCACCCTGGCCACGCATCCACCCACCAGGCGGAAGGTAGTCCTCACGGTGGCGTTGGCGGCCGGGTTGATCGGCTTCTACGACGGCTTGCTCGGGCCCGGCACCGGAACGTTCCTGATCATCACCTTCGCGACCCTGCTCGGGACCGAGTTCGTGCGGGCCGCCGCGATGGCGAAGGTGATCAACTGCGGCTCCAACCTCGGCGCTCTGCTCTTCTTCGGGGCGACCGGGCACATCCTCTTGGCACTCGGCGCGGGGATGGCCGTCGCGAATGTCCTCGGCGCCGTGGTCGGCGCGCGCATGGCGCTGCGGAAGGGCGCCGAGTTCGTCCGCGTCGTGCTGCTGGTGGTGGTGATCGGGATGGTGATCCGCTTGGGCTGGCAGCAGTTCGGCTGATCAGCCCACCGGTTGGGGGTGCTGGGTGGCCAGCCACGGTTGCAGCACCCGCGAGGTGGTCTCGTGGATCTCGCGCTGCAGGCGCTCGCCGTCCTCGACTCCCGCCACCGGTCGCTGGAACAGCACCGTCAACGCACCCGACACCGCACCGACGACCGCGCCGACCAACGCGGCGGCGCCGACCTCGTCGAGCTCGGCGGGGAACGCCTTGTGCAACTGCCTGGCGATCTCGCGTTGGGTGACCAGCTGGGCGTGCGCGGCGCGGCCGCTCACCGCGGGCACCGTCCGCGACACCTGGGCGCGCAGCGCCCCGATCCGGGCATGGAGGTCGTCGACGAGGTGCTCGCCGGGGTTGTCACCCGCCGCGCGCAGCCCGCGCAGCACGACCTCCACCGGCCGTTCGCCCGGACGCCTGCTGGCGATGGCCGCCACCGCGGCGCGCACCCGCTCGTCGGATTCCGGAAAGAGCAGCTCTTCCTTGCTCGCGAAATAGTTGAAGAACGTGCGTGTGCCGACGTCCGCCGCCGCGGCGATGTCGGCCACCGTGGTCTCCTCGTAGCCGCTCGTCTCGAACAGCTCGGCTGCGGCTTCCAGAATGGCTCGGCGGGTACGTTCGCGTTTACGGTCACGGAGGGCGGATGGCGGCACGCGGGCACAGTACGGCATCCGGCGAGCAACACGCGGTAAAGCCCGAGTGTCGCGCGCGCCGTTCACCCAGCGCCACTACGCATCGCGCGCGAATCGGCACCCGATGCGCTGTCGCACGGCGTGTGATCACCGCGCACCCGCGGCGAGACCGACTAGGTTGGTGCGGGTGAGCATCGCGACTTCCAGAGACGTGGACGCCGAGTTCCTCGGCCTGCCACTGGCCGCGCTCGCCGACGCCGCACTGGCCGCGGCCACGGCGGCCGGCGCCGAGCACGCAGACCTGCGGGTGCACCGCCAGGTGACCCAATCGATCCGGTTGCGCGACGGGCGCGTGGAGGCCGTCACCGACAGCACCGAACTCGGCTTCGCCGTGCGGGTGATCGTCGACGGCACATGGGGTTTCGCGTCGCACGCCGCGCTCACGCCCGGTACCGCCGCCGAAGTGGCGCGCACCGCCGTCACGGTCGCGACCACGCTGCGGGCACTCAACCGCGAACGCGTCGAGCTGGCCGACGAGCCGCGTTACGCCGACGCGCGCTGGGTGTCGGCCTACGACGTCGACCCGTTCGCCGTCCCGACCGGCGAGAAGGTCGCGCTGCTGCAGGACTATTCGGAGCGCCTGTCGCACGCCGACGGAGTGGATCACGTCACCGCGAGCGTGTTGCAGGTCAAGGAGCAGACCTTCTACGCCGACACCGCGGGCTCCTCGATCGTCCAGCAACGAGTGCGGCTGCACCCGAGCCTCGAAGCGATCACCGTGGACGCGTCGGCAGGTGTGTTCGAGACCATGCGCACGCTCGCCGCACCGGTGGGCCGCGGTTGGGAATACGTCACCGGGGCCGACGGCATGTGGGACTGGGACGGCGAACTGGCCCGGATTCCGGAGTGGCTGGCCGAGAAGGTGAAGGCGCCCAGCGTGCAGGCCGGGCCGACCGACCTCGTCATCGATCCGACCAACCTGTGGCTGACCATCCACGAATCCATCGGCCACGCCACCGAGTACGACCGCGCCATCGGCTACGAGTCCGCTTACGCGGGAACCTCGTTCGCCACTCCGGACCAGCTCGGGTCACTGCGTTACGGCACGCCGATCATGCACGTGACCGGCGACCGCACCGAGGCGCACGGGCTGGCCACGGTCGGCTACGACGACGAGGGCGTCGCCGGGCAGCGCTGGGATCTGGTCCGCGACGGCATCCTGGTCGGCTATCAACTGGACCGGGTGTTCGCGCCGCGCCTCGGCCTGGAGCGGTCCAACGGCTGCTCGTACGCGGATTCGGCGCATCACGTGCCGATCCAGCGCATGGCCAACGTGTCACTGCAACCGGATCCCGACCGCGACACCAGCACCGAGGAACTCATCTCCCGGGTGGACGACGGCCTCTACATCGTCGGCGACCGGTCCTGGTCGATCGACATGCAGCGCTACAACTTCCAGTTCACCGGCCAGCGGTTCTTCCGCATTCGCGGCGGCAAGCTCGACAGCCAGGTGCGCGATGTCGCCTACCAGGCCACCACCACCGACTTCTGGGGCGCGATGGAAGCGGTCGGCGGGCCGTCGACCTGGCAGCTCGGCGGCGCGTTCAACTGCGGGAAAGCGCAGCCGGGCCAGGTCGCCGCGGTCAGCCACGGCTGCCCGTCGGTCCTGGTGCGCGGCGTCAACATTCTCAACACCCGGACGGAGGCAGGCCAGTGAGCGACGATCTGTTCCCCGCCGGCGTGACCGTGGAGCGCGCGCTGGCGCTGTCGCGCGCCGACGAGGCCATGGTGATCGTCCGTGACGAGCACGAGGCGTCACTGCGCTGGGCGGGCAACTCCATGACCACCAACGGGTCGTCGGTGTCGCGCAAATGGGCGGTGATCTCGGTGTTCCGCGAGGGGCCCACGCTGGCCCGCGTCGGCACCATCGCCTCGTCCAGCGTCGACCCCGACGACATCGAGGCCGTCGTGCGCGCCAGCGAGGAGGCCGCGCGCGGCGCCGAACCCGCGCGCGACGCGATGCCGCTGCTGGAGCCCGACACCGTCGACCACGACTGGGCCGCCCCGGCGACCGGCACCGGCATCGAGGTGTTCACCGATCTGGCCGAGGGCCTGTCCGCCGGATTCGACAGCGCCGACCGCCTCTACGGCTTCGCCCATCACCAGATGCACACCACCTGGCTGGGCACCTCGACCGGCATCCGGCGCCGCTTCGTGCAACCCACCGGTTCGGTGGAGATCAACGGCAAACGCGCCGAGGGCGCGGATCTGGCCAGCGCGTGGGTCGGGGTGGGTACCGCGGACTTCACCGACGTCGACGTATCCGGCTTGCTCGCGGACCTTTCCCGCCGCCTGGACTGGGCCAAGCGCAAGGTCGAGCTGCCAGCGGGCCGCTACGAGACGCTGCTGCCGCCCTCCACCGTGGCCGACCTGATGATCTACCTGGCCTGGTCGATGGAGGGCAGGGGCGCGCAGGAAGGCCACACGGCGTTCGCGCGAGCGGGCGGGACCCGGGTCGGCGAGCGACTGAGCGATATCCCGCTCACGCTCTACTCCGATCCGCACGCGCCCGGACTGGAATATCAGCCGTTCGTGGCGGCGACCGCGTCGTCGGAATCGATGTCGGTGTTCGACAACGGCCTGACCGCGGAGCGCGTCGACTGGCTGCGCGACGGCGTGATCTCCGCGCTGATCTATCCGCGCGCCACCGCCGCCGAGTTCGACGCACCCGCCACGGTTCCCGGCGGCAACCTGCTGCTCACCGGCGGTTCCGACGCCACGATCGACGACATGATCGCGCGTACCGAGCGCGGCTTGCTGCTGACCACCCTGTGGTACATCCGTGAGGTCGATCCGGCGACGCTGCTGCTCACCGGTCTCACCAGGGACGGGGTGTATCTCGTCGAGAACGGCGAGGTCACCGCCGCGGTGAACAACTTCCGGTTCAACGAGAGCCCGCTGGATGTGCTCCGGCGGGTGAGCGAGGCGGGCGCCACCGAGCTCACGCTGCCCCGGGAATGGAAGGACTGGTTCACCCGGACCGCGATGCCGCCTTTGCGGATTCCGGACTTCCACATGTCGTCGGTCAGCCAGGCGACCTGAGCGCGGCGGGTCAGGCCTCGAGGTCGATCTCGATGCCGATGGTTCCGGACTTGCCGCGCCGCAGGTTGCTGCCGAGGATGACGAGGGGACCGGTGAGCCAGTACTTGCGCCGCAGCAGCTTGCGGACCCGCTCCGTGCCCTCGGCATCGAGGATCCGTCCGGTTCCTTCGACCACCGCGCCGTGCGGCTTGCCGGTCGCGCTGCACGGTTGCACGCTGACCGCCGGATTGCGGCGCAAGCGCTTGACCTTCCAGCTGTCGGTCACGGTCCAAACGTACAGTTTGCCGTTCTCGGACACCGCCCACACCGCGGTGCCGACGGGCGATCCGTCCTTGCGAAAGGTGGTCAGCAGCACGTAGTCCGCCTTGGCGACGGCGTCCAGCGAAATCGTCATGCGGGCAGCGTATCCCGCATCCCGGTGCGGTGAGCGAGGCGGGAAAGGCGCGGGTTCGTGCCGGACATTCACTCCGGCAGTCGGTACTCCCCCGCTTCCAGACGCGCCAGTACTCCGTCGGTCCACTTCGACAGGTTCTCGAACACGCCACTCCACAGCTCCAGCAGATCGGTCGCGTGCGGCGCTTCGTACCGCCCGGGAAAGTCCGGGATCATGGCGAGCAGGTCGGCGCGCACTTCCTCGCTGCGGCGGCGCTGTTCCCGCAATTTCGCGATGACGTGCGCCCTTGGCAGCGCGTCCATGAAGGCGATGGCAGCGCCCAGTTCCTCCATATCGATGCTGACCAGCGCCTCGTCCATGAGCCCGCGGAACTCGGCCTCTCCCGCCTCGGTCAGCTCGAACAGCGTGCGCCCAGGGCCCTGGTCGCTGGTCTGGGTGCCGAACGCGCTCAGCTTGCCCTCGCGGGTGAGCTGCTTGAGAGCGTGATAGATCGAGCCGGGCTTGACGTTCGTCCAGGTTTCGGCCCGCCAGGACAGCAACTCCTGACGCACCGCGTAGCCGTGCACGGGCTGACGCAGGCGCATCACCCCCAGCACGAGCAGGCGCACCACCGACATCGCGAACTCCTTCCGCTCCGAGATCGCATGGTAGTCAAGTTTGACTTCCGGCGAAAACCATCGCTACGCTCACCTAGTCAAAATTGACTACCGCAGGTAAATGGGAGTTTTCATGGCCGACACGGCGGTACCGCAACTCTGGACCGGCGACCTGACCGACACGCTCGACTTCTACCGGACGCTGGGCTACACGGTGACCCATGAGCAGACCCGTCCCTACGTCTACGGAGCGGTGGAGGACCACGGTTGCGCCCTGCACTTCGTGCCCGCGCCGAAGGACTCCGACATCCCCGCCGAACGCGCAGGCTGCCTCGTGATGGTCGACGACGTCGCGAGCAGGCATCGAGCCTTCTCCGCGGCGCTGCGCAGCCGCTACGGCAAGATCCCCGCCAAGGGTCTGCCCCGGATCACCCGCTTCCGGCCGGGGCAGTCCCGGTTCACCGTCATCGATCCGGCGGGCAACCAGGTGATCTACATCCAGCGCGACGAACCCCCGAAGGTGGAGTACGGCGGATCGAAGGAGCTGGACGGGCTGTCCAGAGTGCTGGACAACGCCCGCATCCTGCGCGATTTCAAGACCGACGACAAGGCCGCGTTCCGCGTGCTCGAGGTCGGTCTCGGCCGGTTCCGCAGCGAAGCGCCTCGGCTCGACGTGGCGCGGGCACTGGCGGCGCTCGCCGAACTCGCCGTCGCGACCGGCGACCCCGGCGGAGCCGATGGATTCCGGGCGGAGTTGCGCGCGATGGAACTGTCCGCCGAGGAACGCGCGTTCATCGCCGACGACTTACGCGCCTCCGACGACCTGTCTTCCTGGCTGTCGGAGACTTAGACCCTCACGCCGCGGTCAGCACCTGTGGCCCGTCCGGCGTGATCGCGATGGTGTGCTCGGAGTGCGCGGTGCGGGAGCCGTCCGCCGAACGGATGGTCCAGCCATCCGGATCGGTGACGATGCGGTCGGTGGTGCGCGCGAACCACGGTTCGATCGCGATGGTGAGTCCGGGGCGCAACCGATAGCCGCGCCCCGGGCGGCCGTCGTTGGGCACGTGCGGGTCCTCGTGCATGGTGCGGCCGAGGCCGTGACCGCCGAATTCGGTGTTCACCGGATAGCCGTACGCCCGCGCCACCTCGGCGATGGCGGCGGAGATGTCGCCGATCCGGTTGCCCGGCACCGCGACCGTGATCGCCGCGGCCAGCGCCTCCTCGGTCGCCCGCACCAGCCGCACGTCCTCCTCCGCGGCCGAGCCGACCACGACCGTGGTCGCCGCGTCCGCGACCCAGCCTTCGATGCCGACCGCGAGGTCCATGGTCAGCACGTCGCCGTCGCGCAAGGCATAGTCGAACGGAAGTCCGTGCAGCACAGCGTCGTTCACCGACAGGCAGACGGTATTGCGAAACGGTCCTCGCCCGAACGAGGGCGCGTAGTCCCAGTAGCAGGACTGGGCTCCGCGCGCGCGGATGCGTTCTCGGACGTGGGCTTCCAGGTCGAGCAGGTTCACCCCTACCCGCGCCCGGTCGCGCAACTCGGCGAGCACGTCTGCGACGAAGCGCCCCGCCACTCGCATCCGCGCGATCTCCGCGGGGCTCTTCAACTCGACCATCATTCCTCCAGTGCGCCGGTATTTTAATACCACCCTAACTGCGCCGGTATTTTAATACCAATCCGTCTTGCGACCTCGCACTGCCGTCCGTAGCCTGAGCGCATGGTCCGCCTCCCGTTGACCCCCGCGCAGCTCGAGTCGGGTCGCCGCTTGGGCGCCGCCCTGCGCGCGGCCCGCGCGAACCGCGAACTCACCGACGTCGCCCACGCCGCCGGGATCTCACCGGAGACGCTGCGCAAGATCGAGACCGGACGGTTGCCCTCGCCTGCTTTCGGCACCGTGGTGGCATTGGCACAGGCGCTCTCGATCCCGCTCGACGATCTCGCGGACATCTGGCGCTCGGCCGGTCTCGCCGAATCCGCTTAGGCCGGATCGACTGTCGCCTTCGGAGCGATCGCGATCCCGACGGACGCGTTCGCGCCGCGCAGCAGCTTGTGCCCGCGAATGGCGAGCTTGCCGATGATCCCGTACTTGTCCGCGACCACATCGCGCACGCGCTGGGTGCCGTCCGCGTCCAGAATGCGCGCGCTGCCCGGCAGGACCTCCGCCGCCGTCGGTCGGCCGCGCCCGTCGCAGACCTGCAGCGTGACGTCCGGATTGCGGCGGATCCGCTTGACCTTCCAGGTCTCGGGATTGGTCCACACGACGATCCGGTCACCATCCGGAGCCACCCACACGGGTGTGCCGACCGGCGTCCCGTCCTTCTTGAAGGTGGTCAGCCGCACGTATTTGCTCTGGCTCATCTCGTTCCACGTCATAGGGCAACGGTAGGCCCGCGCGACGGCGGCGACATCCGACCGCAGGACGGTTCGCGATTACGTGTATGGGCGTAGGTGGCGGCAACCGTGTCCGTCGAGCCGCCGCCACAATTCGTATGTTGCTCACCACCAGCCGGTGGCGAATTGCAGCGCGAGGCTGGAGATTCCGAGGATGACGGAGAGGATGCCGCCGAAGAGCAGGGGGCGATGGCCTGCGGTGCGTAGGCGCTGCGGCGTGAGGGTGGCGCCGACGGCGGCCAGGACGGCGGCGATCAGCCAGGCGCTCACATGGCTCAGGGCGGTCGTCCACGAGGGCCGGATCACGCCGGTGGCGGCGAGGGCCGACGCGGCGAGGAACAGCACCACGAACAGCGGAATGGTGCGCCACAGTGGCGTGACGCCGGAATCGCGCCGGGCTCCGAAGTGCAATCCGACGCACAGCGGGACGATCGCCAGGCTGCGCACCAGCTTGACGATGACGGCGAAATGCGCGGCGGCGGATCCGAACGCCACGCCGGCGGCGAGCACCGAGGACGTGTCGTTGATGGCGGTGCCCGCCCACAAGCCGAATGCCTGCTCGGACATGCCGAGCAGGTGGCCAAGCGGCGGATAGACCAGCACCGCGACGACATTGAAGACGAAGATGGTGCCGAGTGCGTAGGCGGCCCGCTCGCGGTCGGGCTTGATGACCGCCGTGGCGGCGGCGATGGCGGAGGCCCCGCAGATGGTGGTGCCCACCGCCACCAGGATGGCGGAATCCCGGTCCAGGGCCAGCAGCCTGCCGACAACCAGCGCGGCCAGGGCGCCGACGAGCAATGTGCCGATCAGTACGACTATCGTGCCGCGGCCCACGCCGACCACCGCGCCGACGGGCAACCCGAGACCGAGCAGGACGATGGCGGCGCCGAGCAATCGTTGCTGCGCCGAGGCCAGCCCGGGAGTGAATCGCTCGCTCCCCGTGCGGCGTGCGAAAACACCGAACATCGCGCCACCGGCCAGGGCGAGCACGGGCACGCCGAGGACGGGCCACACCGCGCCCAGGAAAGTCGCGGCGGTGGCGAGCACCGCTGCCACCAGAAGGCCGGGCCCGTGCCGGCGAAGATGCGTCATTCGACAACGATCGCGGCAAACGATCTGTCCGGGTAGCCGTCGGGACGACAGCACCTCATAAGCCGCGCTGATGGGGCGGGGAATGCCGCTCCAGCGCAGCAGGCTCATAATCTGCCCATGACGCTGCCGCCAGGAACACCTGATCTGGAGGTGCTCGACCTGCTGGTCTCCGTCGCGGAGTCGGGCAGCCTCGGCGCGGCCGCGCGCAGGCACGGCATCAGCCAGCCCGCCGCGAGCATGCGGATCAGCGCCCTGGAACGACGGCTACGGCTACGGCTGCTGGATCGCGGGCCCACCGGGTCGGCGCTCACCGACGCGGGGCGCTCGGTCGTGGCGCACGCGCAAGCCGTGCTCGACGCGGCGCGGGCCTTCGGCGCGGGTGTGGCCGCGCTGCACGCCGCTCAGGTGCCACACCTGCGGATCGCCGCGTCGAAGACCATCGCCGACCATCGCATTCCGCAGTGGCTCGACGCTTTCCGCGAGTCCTATCCGGAGGTGGCGGTATCCCTCGAAGTCGACAACACCCGGCATGTCGAGGAACTGGTCCGCAACGCCAGGGCGGACATCGGTTTCGTGGAGGGACCGCACCCGCCGCCCGGACTCGGCAGCCGAGTGCTCGGCGCCGACGATCTGGTTGTCGTGGTCGCGCCCGGCCACCGGTGGGCACACCGCCGACGGCCGGTGACATTGCGCGAACTCGCGACCACTCCCCTGCTGTGGCGCGAGCCTGGATCCGGCACCCGCGACACGGTGTGGGAAATCCTGGGCGCGGAGTGCCAGCCTGCCCGCCCGGCCGCCGAACTGGGCTCGGCGGCGGCGATCGTCGCGTCGGCGCGGGCCGGAGTCGCACCCGCGGTGCTGAGCCGGTTGATCGCGGCGCCCGATCTGGACAGCGCGGCCCTCGTGGAGGTGCCCACGGCCGACTCCGTCGTGCTCACCCGGGAATTCCGTGTCATCTGGCGTCGGCAAGCTCCTCCGTCTGGACCCGCGGAAGCGCTGGCCCGGTGCGCCGCGGACGGCGGCGTGGCGCGCAACCGGTGAAGCACTCGGTCCGCGCACACGGGCACCCACCCGGCCGACGGGCAAGGAATGACGCCGCGTCGGCGGCCGACCGCGTCCTTCGGCCGGAAATGTCAGGTGGGCGCTACGTCGCGAACAGTCGAGAATGGGTGCCATGACGGCCTGGCATACCGACGGCGCGACAGCGACAGCGACAGCGCCCAGCGCGCGACCGGACGTGAGTCGGTCCGAGCCGCCCGTGCGCACGGATCCGGTCTGGTACGCCGCGTACGGCTCGAATATGAGTCTGGCCAGGCTGCGGACCTATCTTCGCGGTGGCAAGCCCGCAGGCGGAACACTCACGCTGCCCGGCTGCCGCGACAACGCCGACCCGATCCGCTCGACGCCCCTCCTGCTCCGGGGCGTGCTGTATTTCGCCACCGAATCGTTGACCTGGACCGGCGGCCGCGCTTTCTACGACCCCGACTGCCCGGGCGAGATGGCCGTGCACGCCCACTTGCTCACCACCGCCCAGTTCTCCGACATCGTGGCGCAAGAGATGTATCGCGCCCCGGGGGCGGACATGGATCTCAGCGAGGCGATCGCGCAGGGGACGATGACTCTCGGCCCGGGACGCTACGAAACGTTGGTCTGCGCGGGAACGCACGCCGGGCACCCGGTGCTCACCTTCACCGCCCCGTGGCGTTGTCGCGACGTTCGGGGCAATCCGCCCGCCGCCGCCTACCTGCGGTATCTGGCCGCGGGCCTGCGCGCGGCACACGGCTGGTCCGCCCGCGCGACCGCGGGTTATCTCGCCACTCGGCCCGGCGCCGACCGGCGCTGGACCCCCGAGACGGTCCATGCCCTGCTCGGCGACGATGAAGTGGTGCGCCGAACCTATGAGGAGACCGCCCCCGCCCACGCACCGACCGGTGATTCGTCCTCGGAGTCCCGGTAGCTGCGGGCGACCAACGCCGCACGCAGGTACCACACCCCGGATGCCTGCGCGGGGTCGAAACCGGTGAGCTGGCCGATGCGCTTGAGCCGGTAGTCCACGGTGTTGGTGTGGATGTGCAGCGATCGCGCCGTGCGCTGGCGATTGAGATTCGTGCCGATATGACGTTTGAGCGTCTCGAGTAGTTCGGGGTGCTCATCGAGTGGGTCGAGCAGTGTGCGCAGGGTTTCCAGTCCGGGTCCGGGCCGGGTGAGCTGATATTCGAGCGCGAGGTCGTCGAAGCGGAACAGTCCGCGGGTCCAGCGCAGCCGTTGCACCATGTCCAGCAGCTCGTGCGCGCGGTCGGCGGCCGTCGGCACTTCGACCGGGGTCGCGGCGATCACCGTCGCGACGATCGGCACCTGCGCGGCGCGGCCGAGACTGTCCACCAGTTCGTCCAGCGACTTGTCCTCCGGCGACGCGGACGGTAGCAGGATGGTGCCGCCGTCGACGCTGAGCAGCGACAACACCGATTCACCGCAGCGGGTGGCGAGTTCGGATTGCACCCGGCGCAGCTTCCGCCGCGCGACCACCGCACCGTCGAGATGCGGGTTGCGCTCCTCCGGGTGCGGCGGAATTGCCAGGGCGACAACGGAATACGAGTCGGCGATCTGGATTCCGCATTCGCGGGCCATGGTGAAGGTGGGGTGCCCGCCGAGCAGGGCCGAAGCGAGGGTGTGCGCGGCCGTGTGGTGCTCGCCGACCACGGCGCGCAACTCGGTCACGTAGGCCCGCGAGACGGTCGAGGTGATGGTGTCCAGGATCTCCAGCAGGCGGCGGCTGATCTCCTTGAGACTGTCGAAGTCCGCGGCGGTCGCGTTCGCCACGATCAGGTCGAAGCCGAGCTTGAATCCCTCGTGCACGGCGTGGTGGATGGTGTCGATCGGAATGCCTTCTCGCGCCCAGCCCGCCGCGGCGTTGCGCAGCAGGAGGGTCTTCTCCGGGATGTCACTGCCGTCGAGCATGCTGACGGCCAGTTCCAGACACAGGCGGGTGATGTTGGTGATGTCGCCGTTGAGCGCCTCACCGGGGAGCGTCCGGCAGTGCGCGACGGTCTCGATGAAATGGCCGACCATCTTGCGCGACAGATTCCGCACGTCCCGCAGTGAAGAACTGGCCGGGCGGCCCGACAGGGTCAGATCCGGGCCTGCCGAATCGGTGATGGACATGTGACTCCTTCCCTCCCCGATCGCGGAAAGTACTCCACGGTAACTTGACCGGGTCGGCGTGCCGAGGTCCAAGCCTCCGGTTGGGGACACCACCCGAAACGGGCGACGCGCGTCTGTGAAGCCTCACAAGTCGTAATCGCGCGGTCGAATTCTTTCGATCCCCGTCGTAACGTCGGTGGCAGCAGGGTCGCCGCGCGGAGGGAGGGCCATGAACATCGGCCCGCACGAAGAAGATCGGGACATCACCGAAGTGTCCGCGAGATTCACTCGTGGCGCCCATCGCGGCGGTCCCGACGCGCTGATCAGAATGGGCTTGGAACTGGCCCTCGTCCTGGTCGACGCGGCCGAGGCGGCGGGCAGTCTGGCGCTGGGCCGGTTCGAGCACGCGGCGACCCGATGCGCCCAGGCGGGCATCCCGATCGAAGCGGTGCACGCCGTCCTGCGCGACAGCGTCGACGCGGGCCTCGCCGCACCCGCCGCGGATTCCCCCGGACGGCGCACCGCGCGCGATCGGGTCGAGCCCGGCGTGCTCAGCGAATTCCTGGAGACGCTGAACTCGGTGGTGGCGCGCAGTTACGCCAACTGAGCGCGGCCGACGCACCGGCCGCTGATCACAGCGCCGCTACGAGCGCGGCGCTCTGCAGCGCGCATCCGTGGCCGATGGTGATGCCGGAGCCGCCGTGGCCGTAGTTGTGGACGACGGGCGTGCCGGGTAGCACGGCGGTGTCGAGTTCCACGCGGACTTCTCGGCGACCGGGGCGCAGTCCCACCACGGCGTCCAGCACCTCACTGCCGTCGAGCCCTGGGACCAGATCGCGGCAGCGCCGCAGGATAGATCGGGTGAGGTCGGGGTCGGGCGCGGTGTCCCACTCGCCGGTGTCCAGCGAACCGCCCAGGACGCAATCGTTCGCCCGGGGATGGACGTAGGCGCGACCGAGCGGATGGGCTTCGTCGCGGACCGACACCGACAGCCCGGGGTTCGCGACCCGCACGATCTGGCCGCGGATCGGATACGCCTCCGGGTCGCCCACCAACTCGGCGGCCCGCAGACCGGCGCAGTTCACCACGACGTCCGGCGACAGGTCCGCGAGATCATCGAGGCTCCGCACAGCACGCGGCACGCGACGCGCGCCTGCCGCGTCCACCTGCGCGCTCAAGAACGGCAGGTAGGTCGGCATCTCCACCAAAGGAACTTCGAAACGGAATCCGAATCCGTAGCCCGGAGGCAGGTCCACCCGATCGGCCTGCCGGAACGAGCGCACCGACCGCGACCACGCGGGAATCGCGGGCTCGTCGCGATACAGCGCCATGGACGCGCACATCCGCACACCCGGCGCTTCCGCGGCGGCCAGCGCCGCCAAGTGCTCGAAAGTCGTCTCGCTCCAGGCCAGCACGCGATCGGCGGGACCGGCGGCCGTCGGAAACCAGACCGCCGCGGCCAGGAAGGACGTCGTCGCCGTGATCGGCTCGGCGCTGACGACGATGACCTCGTGCCGGGCTCGGAGCAGTTCGGCCGCGGTGGACAGACCCGAGATGCCCGAGCCGAGGACGACGATCCGCATGGGAGCGAGAGTATCGAGCCCTACCCGCCCAGCGCTGTTCCCGCAGCACCGCCCATGGGAGGCGCGGGCCGATCAGTCGGCATCGTCGAGCGATGTGACACCGGTCGTCCTGGCCACCACCGGCCACTGCGGCCCGGCACAGGCCGCGGCCACGGTACTGCCCTCCGCGAACCCGCCCCGGCTCTCGCCGGTACCGGCCATGTCCACCCGGGGACCGGCCGCCTCGGCCGAGCCGATCAACACACAGTTCCAGTTCTCCGACGGCGGCTGGCTGCCCACCGCGATGGCGCCCTCCTCCTGGCTGTCCGCCGACAACGTCGGTCCCGGGGCGGCCACCCCCGCGCCAGCAGCGGCGACGATCACGGGCGCAGGCCCGGTAGCGGCGACACGTGCAGCGATCCGAAACATGCGACAACTTCTTCTCCTGCGGCCCCCCGTCGTTCGCGTCGCCGCCCTCTGGCCGTTCGAACCTCGTCGAAGCCGACCGGCAACTGATCGGCGAACGCGACTCGTTCGGTTGACTAGCCCGTCGGCCCGTGGGTAATGCCAATCCATGGACGATGGGCGGCTGACCATCGGGGTGGAAGAGGAGTTCCTGCTCGTCGACCCGCGCACCGGCGAACCGCTGGCACGCAATGTCGAGGTGGCGCGTACCGCAGAGGAACTCGGCATCGACCTGCAACTCGAACTCACCCGTTGTCAGGTGGAGACCAGCACCGCGGTCCACACCGATATCGGCGCACTGCACCAGCAGTTGCGCGACCTGCGCCGCGGCATCGCCGCATGCGCCGAGCGCAACGACGCCCGCCTGCTCGCGGTCGGCATCCCGCCCACCGTCCCGCACGAGTTCCCGGTCACCGACACCCCGCGTTACCAGCGCATCGAGGAGAACTTCGGCATGCTCGCCCACGAGCAGGGGCTGTCGGGCTGTCACGTGCACATCGGCATCCCCGACGTCGAAACCGCGATCCAGGTCAGTAACCACCTGCGGCCGTGGCTACCGCAACTGCTCGCGATGACCGCGAACTCCGCCATCTACCGCGGCACGGAAACCGGCTTCGCCAGCTGGCGCAGCATCCTGTGGCGGCGCTGGCCCAGCGCCGGACCACCTCCGTACTTCGAATCCGCGCGGCATTACGAGGCGATGGTCGCGATGATGCTCAACAGCGGCAGCATCCTGGACAAGCAGATGGTCTACTGGGACGTCCGTCCCTCGGTCTCGTTCCCGACCGTCGAGATACGGGTCAGCGACATTCCGGCCACCGTCGAGGAGACCGCGCTCTTGGCCGCGCTGGTGCGCGCCGTCGTCGTGATGGCGGAGAGATCGCTGGCGGCGGGGCAGTTCGCGCCGCAGGTGCCCGCGGAGATGTTGCGGGCGGCGTACTGGAAGGCAGCGCGTTCGGGGCTGGCCGGAGACGGCGTCGATCCTCGTGACGGCACGGTGGCGCCCGTGCGCGACCTGCTGTGCCGGCTGATCGACTACGCCGCGCCCGCGCTGGAGGACGCGGGCGACCGCCGATTCGTCGACGAGGCGTTCGGCCGCCTGCTCGCGCGCGGTAACGGCGCGCACCGACAGATCGCGGCGCTGCGGGCGCGCGGAGAGATCGACGACGTCGTCGAGGAGGTGGCGCGCGCGACCCTCGACGGCTGCGACCAGCCGGGAAGTTCCCGCGCGACACCGGCGACCGGAGCGCCGCTCAGCTGAGCGCGACGGTGGCTATGCGCTGCGTGGTCGGCCGCGCTGGTCCGCGCTCGGACTCGAATCATCGATCGCCCGCAGGATCTTCGACTCGAGGGTGGGTGGCGGATTCACCGCGGCGGTCGCGCTCAGTGCCGCCAACGTGTCCCGGATACGCCGCACCGCGCCGACGAACGCCGCTGCGGTGCCGGATTCGGCTGTCGCGACCCGGTTTTCGATGCGCCTGCGCTCGATCTCGGCCACCGCGTCCATCGCGTACGGGTACGCCAGATCGAGCAGATTCGCGCGACACGGCTCGGCGCCGGTCATCGCCGGTCACCTTCGACCGACCCGACCGGCAGCCCTGGGTGCGCCGATCGCGGCCTCGCCGCGACCTCGACGCGCGAGCTGACCGCCGACTCCGCAGGCGTACGACCATGCGTGGATGGACCCGCACCGCGGTCTCGGCGCACCTGCCTCGTGCCAACCCGCATGCCTTGACTTCGCGGCGCACCGTCTCGCGGATTGGATTCTCGCCATATTCGAGCCGAAAACGGGTACGCTCCTCGTCCGCCGAAGTCGTTCCTATGGTTTCGGCCCGGAACGTCGGCGGACGCGCCAGAGGCCGCCGCGCCCGCTCTCCGACGCAGAGGAGTCACCGATGCGCACCGAGCTCCGCGACGAGCGTGGCGTCCCGCTCGAACACGTCACCGTGGCGCTCGGCTGGGATCCGGCCGCCCGTTCGCGCTTCTTCGGCCGGCGCGAGGAGATCGATCTCAACGTCGCGGCCTTGCTCTTCGCCGCGGACCGGCTCGTCGACGTCGTGTACCACGAGCAGCTCAGCTCGACCGACGGGGCCGTCCGCCTGCACGGCGACAGCATCACCGGAGAAGGCGAGGGTGACGACGAGATCATCAGCGTCGATCTGTCCCGCCTCGCCGCGCAGGTGACGACGGTGTTGTTCCTCATCACCTGCTACACCGGCCAGACCTTCGAGCGGATCGCGAACGCGTACTGCCGAGTGATCGACACCGTTGCGGGCGCCCAGCTCGCCCGCCACGAGCTGACCGGCGGCGGCTCGCACACCGGCCTGGTGCTCGGTCGAGTGCGTCGCACCGAGGGCGCCTGGCACTTCCAGGACGTCGGCGCGGGCTTGCGGGCGCGGCACCCGATCGAGGCGATTCCGCAGCTCGGCCCGTACATCGAATGACCTCGTAGCGATTCGGCTTGCGCCGCAACGGCTTCGGTCTCATCGCGAGCTACGGTCTGGCGTCGGCCGCTTCGCGCGTCGCACATCCCTCCCCCGCCGGACCGGCCGCGGCGTCCGATTGGAATTCGGACGCGCGGGTAGTCGCCGGGCAGGAGGTGTGACATGCCGAAGGAGGTCTCATGACCGGGACGACACAGGTTCGCCCGCCCGCGAACGCACGGTCGGTCAGCGAACTGGTCGAGGACGCCACCACCCAGGTGTCCCGGCTCATCCGCGACGAACTCCGGCTCGCTCGCGTCGAGATGCGGGAGAAGGGCAAACGGTTCGGCCTCGGAGCGGGCCTGGCGGGCGTGGCGGCGCTACTGGCGTTCTACGGCGGGGCGGCGTTGGTCGCCGCGGCGGTGCTCGGCCTCACCGAGGTGCTGCCGGGCTGGGCGTCCGCGCTGATCGTCGCGGGCGCGCTGCTGGTGGTCGCGGCGGTGCTCGGTCTGGCCGGGAAGAAGCGCGTCGAAGAGGCGAATCCGCCGATCCCGCAGGAAGCGGTCGAGGGCGTTCGCGAGGACATCGAGGTGATCAAGGACAGGAGGCGGGGATGAGTGACAGCCGACCCGGGGCCGACCGGCCCACCGACGACGTCGCGGCCCTGCGGCGCGACCGCGACCAGGCCAGGGCGGATCTCGGCCGCACGGTCGAAGAGCTGGGCCACAAACTCGATGTGCCCGCGCGCAGCAAGGAGAAGGCGCACGACGCCGTCGAGGCGACTCAGCACGCGGCGTCCGAGGCGGCGCTCACCGTCGCGGACAAGGCCCAGCAGGCCAGGACGGGCGCGGCCGACCTCGTCCACCGAGTGGCGGCGGCCACACCGGAGCCGGTGGCCGAACGCGGCAGGCAGGCCGGTGGCGCACTGCGCGCCCATCCGATTCCCACTGCCCTCGGCGCGGCGGTGCTCGCGGCCGTGGTCTGGCAGATCGTGCGGAGGCGGCGATGAAGACGCTCTACAAACCACTCGGCCTGCTGATCAGCGTGCTCGGCGGCCTCGCGGCGAACGCCGTGTTCACCAAGGTGTGGAAGCAGATCACCGGTGAGCGGCAGGCCCCGACGTCGACCGCGCGGGATCATTCCTGGCGCGAGGTGCTCTTCGCCGCGGCATTGCAGGGCGCGGTTTTCGGCCTGGTCAAGGCCGCGATCGACCGCGCGGGCGCGACGGGCTACGAATCGCTCACCGGCACTTGGCCGGAATAACGCGGCGCATCGCCGCAGCTCGAAATCACTGCCGCCGTGACTCGACGTTCTCGAGTCACGGCGGCAATTCGGTGTGCGTCTGCATCCCGGCGTCATCACGAAGCCGCACCCGTCACCGAGGTCGATCGTCCGCCTCGGCGGTGCACGACGGGCATGCTTCGTCGCGCCGCTGATGGGGATCGGCCCCCTTCAGGTCGGCTCTTGTGTCACAGCTCCTTCGAGCCACGATCGGGCAGCCGTCGGACCGGCGCAACGAGCTTGTCCGGCCGCACGAGACCGCCTGGTCGGAGGCGCGAGCGGGCGCACAGTGTGATTAGCGCACGACGGGATGGGGTAAGTTGGCCGCGGAGTGGTCGCTCTCTGCGCCGAGAAACCGTGCGCAAGAGACGTGAACCGGAGCGGAGGTCGACGTGGCGTACTGCCGAGGACGCGTCGCCGGCACGGGAGGTGGATTGTGAGTTCCGAAAGCGCGCCCCGGGCGCTGGAGGTCGAGGTGCGGTCGGCGGAGGACACGGTCGTCGTCACCGTGCACGGCGAGATAGACATGGCGTCCGCGCCGCGCTTGCAATCGGCTCTCGACGAGGCGCTACGCGACGCACCCGCCGCCGTCGTGGTGGACATGACCAACGTCGGGTTCCTCGGCTCCGCCGGGCTGAGCGTCCTGCTGGCGGCCTCGGAAGCCACCGGCTCCGGTGGCTTGCGCGTCGTCCCCAGCGACGCCGCGCGCAGGCCGATCGAGGTCACCGCGCTGGACCGGTTGCTCACGGTGTTCGACTCGGTCGAGGACGCGCTCGCGGTGAACGAGACCCAGGCGCCGAACTGAGCTTCCCGGCACCGCATCGGTGCCGCTCAGCCCGCGACGCGGTTTCGACCCCGTGTCGCCGGGTATGTGACCGGTCGTCGGCACCGTGTCGACCTGAGCGCACCGGGAGGAGGCCGTATGGCAGAAACCCGCGAACACCGATTGGTGGGAGTGCCCGCGGTGGCGGCGTTGGCGGATCTCGGATTCGCCTCGGTCGCCTCGGGTGTCATCGCCCGGCGCAGGCCGGTGCTGGGCCTGCTGGAACGCACCGGAGCCGATTCCAGGGCGATCGAGCGCGTGCGGCAGTTGCGGCGCGAGTTCGGCGCCGGCCCGGTCGAGCTCGTGGTGCCGGGTCGCCGGATCGTGGTCGTTCTCGATCCGCATGACGTGGGACGGGTGCTGGCCGACGCGCCGACGCCGTTCAGTCCGGCGAATCGGGAGAAGCGCGCCGCGTTGCGCCAGTTCCAGCCGCACGGCGTCCTGCTCTCGGAGGGACCGATACGCGACCAGCGCCGCGCCGTGAACGAGGCCGCGCTGGACTCGGCCGAGCCGCTGCATCGCCTGGCCGGTCCGTTCGCCGAGGCGATCGCGGAGGAGGCGCGCGAGTTGATCCTGTCCGCCCTGCACCGCGGCCACCTGGACGCGCGGCAGTTCACCACGCGCTGGTGGCGGCTGGTGCGGCGGATCGTGCTCGGTGAGCGAGGACGCGACGACACCGTGCTCACCGACGAACTCTCCCGGCTGCGCTCGGCGGGCAACTGGTCGTTCCTCGCGCCTGCGCATCGCAGGCAGCGCGACCAGTTCACCAATCGGCTGTACCGCCACGTGGAGTCCGCTTCGCCGGACAGTCTCGCCGGAGCGTTGGCCGCGGTGCCCGCGGGCGGCGCCACCGATCCGGTCGGGCAGATACCGCACTGGTTGTTCGCCTTCGACGCGGCGGGCATCGCGCTGAGCCGGGCACTGGCGGTGCTGAGCACTCACCCCGAGCACCAGGCCCGCGCACTCGCCGACGCCGTCGATCCGGAACGCGTCGACCTGCGCGGTTATCTGCGCGCCTGTGTCCTCGAGTCGGTGCGGCTGTGGCCGACCACACCCATGCTGCTGCGCGACATCACCGCCGACACCGAGTGGCGCGACGGCGACGAGCGCTTCACCATCGCCGCGGGCGCCGCGCTGATGATCGCGGTCCCCGCGTTCCACCGGGATGCCGAACTGCTGCCCTTCGCCGACCAGTTCGTCCCGGAGATCTGGCTGGACGGCCGCGCGGAGCGGTACCCCCAACTCGTGCCGTTCAGCGCGGGCCCCGCCGACTGCCCCGGCCGCAACCTGGTGCTGTTCGTCACCAGCACGCTGCTCGCCCACCTGCTGACCTCGGCCGACTTCCGGCTGCGGTCCACGCCGCGCCCGAATCCGGACGCGCCACTGCCGGTGACCTTGAACAATTTCGGGCTCGACTTCACCGTCGAGCCGTGCATGACCCAGGCGGGTTAGGCGTACCTCCGCCTTCGCTCCGGCCATGCGCAGCCTGAAGACGGACTACGTCCGACAGGACCCATTAGGCGTACCTCCGCCTTCGCTCCGGCCATGCGCAGGCTGAAGACGGACTACGTACGTCCGCCCATGCCATTAGGCGTCGAGATGGCGATCGGCCGCGCCACCGGACCGATACCGGGAGCGGGCCGATCGCACAGTTCACGCGGAAGTACTACCGGACCGCGCCCGCGACACCGCCGATGAGGCCGCCGAGCACGCAGCCGGGGAACACGCCGATGATGAGGAAGATCAGGCCGACCACGGCGCCGATGGCGCAGCCGATCAGCACGCCGCCCAGGGCACTCCCGGCATCACCGACGAACTGCGGCGCACCCGGCTCCGGAATGGCGGCGCCGACCGGAGTCAGGGTCAAAGTCGTTGCGTCCGCGTTGATTTCCGGAGCAACCGCGACCTGCTGCCCCATCGCGGATCGCAGAGTGGTCGGCACCGTCGCCACCACCTCGCCGTCCGGCGCGAGCACGGTGATCACGTCCGGTGTGACGGCGAACGTGCCGGAGGCGAGCGTCAGCGTCGCGCTCGACCGGTCCGGCGCGACGACGACGGAGGAGGCCACGGCGTCGTCGCCGAGCGCGGGATCGTAGATTTCGGCCTGCCCGTAGGCGGTAGCCGCCGTGACGCCGGTGGTGGCAATGGTCAGCAGCGTGGTCGCTACCAATTTCCTGAACTTCATGAGCTTTCCCATCCTCAGCAGAATCGATCTGTCGTTACCTGGGTACAGCCATGGAACATCAGCGATTATAGACGTTACACATCACTGCTTCGGACAGTTGGTATGCCCAAGATGCCCTGCACGACAGCGCATTTCGTGACGAATCCGGAAAATGGGATGGCGGACCCTACTCCAGCTCCCCTTCGGTCTCCA
Source organism: Nocardia sp. NPDC059691 (assembly GCF_042733915.1). NCBI lineage: Bacteria > Bacillati > Actinomycetota > Actinomycetes > Mycobacteriales > Nocardiaceae > Nocardia > Nocardia sp. NPDC059691. The sequence goes on from NZ_JBHWFB010000004.1 coordinate 209,715, forward strand.
GGTAGACCTGCCGCAGCCGATCGAGCGTGTCCTGTTCGGGACGTTCCCACAGTTTCCGCTCGGCCGCCTCCAGCAACCGCTCGGTGATCCCGTGCAGCGCCCAGGGATTGGACTGCTCCATGAACTTTCGGTTCGCCTCGTCGAAAACGTAGCTCTCCGTCAGCTTTTCGTACATCCAGTCGGCCACCACGTTGGTCGTGGCGTCGTAGCCGAACAAATAGTCGACGGTCGCGGCCATTTCGAACGCGCCCTTGTAGCCGTGCCTGCGCATGGCTTCGAGCCAACGAGGATTCACCACCCGGGCCCGGAACACCCGTGCCGTCTCCTCCGACAACGTCCGGGTGCGCACCGCGTCCGGGCGTGTGCTGTCGCCGATGTAGGCCTCCGGGTTCTTGCCGGTCAGCGCACGCACCGTGGCCACCATGCCGCCGTGGAACTGGAAGTAGTCGTCGGAGTCGGCGATGTCGTGCTCGCGGGTGTCGGTGTTCTTGGCCGCCACGGCGATCCGGCGATACGCGCCGCGCATGTCCTCCGCGGCGGGCGCGCCGTCGAGATCGCGCCCATAGGCGTAGCCGCCCCAGGTGGTGTAGACCTCGGCGAGGTCGTCGTCGGTGCGCCAGCTCTTCGCATCGATCAGCTGCAACAGGCCCGCCCCGTAGGTGCCGGGCTTGGAACCGAAGATGCGGGTGGTGGCGCGGCGCTGGTCGCCGTGCTCGGCGAGATCGGCCTGGGCGTGCGCGCGGACGTAGTTGTCCTCGTGCGGCTCGTCCAGATCGGCGACCAGGCGAATCGCGTCGTCCAGCAGGGCGAGCACGTGCGGGAAGGCGTCGCGGAAGAAGCCGCTGATGCGCACCGTGACATCGATTCGGGGGCGGCCGAGTTCCGCGAGCGAGACCACCTCGAGCGTGCGGACGCGGCGGCTGGCCTCGTCCCAGACCGGCCGCACGCCCAGCAGTGCGAGCACTTCGGCGATGTCGTCGCCGGAGGTGCGCATCGCGGAGGTACCCCAGATCGACAGACCCACCGACCGCGGGAATTCACCGTGGTCGGCGTGGTAGCGCTCCAGCAGGGATTCCGCCATGGCCTGCCCGGTCTCCCAGGCCAGCCGGGACGGCACGGCCTTGGGATCGACCGAGTAGAAATTGCGCCCGGTCGGCAGGACGTTGATCAGGCCGCGCAACGGCGACCCGCTCGGGCCTGCCGGGATGAACCCACCGTCGAGCGCGTGCAGGACGCGGTCGATCTCCACGCCGGTCTGCCGCAGGCGCGGCACCACCTCCGTGGCCGCGAACCGCAGCACCAGGCGCACCTGCGGGTCGTCGGCGATACCGTCGACCGCCTCCGGCGACCAGTCCGCCGCCTGCAACGCCGCGACCAACGCGCGGGCACGCGCCTCCACGGCATCCACGCGCTCACGCGCCTCGCCTCCCGACTCGTCGAGGCCTAGGGCTTCGCGCAGGCCGGGCACGGTGCGCTCGCCACCCCACAGCTGACGCGCGCGGAGCATGGCCAGCACCAGGTCGAGTTCGCTCTCCCCGGCCGGAGCCGAGCCGAGAACGTGCAGGCCGTCGCGGATCTGCACGTCCTTGATCTCACACAGCCAGCCGTCGACGTGCAGCAGCATGTCGTCGAAGGATTCTTCGTCCGGACGCTCGGTGAGGCCGAGGTCGTGGTCCATTTTCGCGGCGCGCATCAGCGTCCAGATCTGCTGACGGATCGCGGGCAGCTTGGCCGGGTCCAGGGCCGAGATGTTGGCGTGCTCGTCGAGCAGCTGCTCCAGTCGCGAGATGTCGCCGTAGGTTTCGGCGCGAGCCATCGGCGGGATCAGATGGTCCACCAGGGTGGCGTGCGCGCGTCGTTTGGCCTGGGTGCCCTCGCCGGGATCGTTCACCAGGAACGGATAGATCAGCGGCAGATCACCGAGAGCGGCATCGGTGCCGCAGGAGGCCGACATACCCAGCGTCTTGCCGGGCAGCCACTCCAGGTTCCCGTGCTTGCCCAGGTGCACCATCGCGTCGGCGCCGAAACCCTCGGGCGCGCTGAGCCACCGGTAGGCCGCCAGATAGTGGTGGCTGGGTGGCAGATCAGGGTCGTGGTAGATGGCGACGGGGTTCTCGCCGAAACCGCGCGGCGGCTGCACCATGAGCACCACGTTGCCGAAACGCAATGCGGCGATGACGATCTCACCGGCCGGGTCGGCGGAGCGGTCGACGTAGAGTTCGCCCGGCGGCGGGCCCCACGCTTCGACGACGGCCTCGCGTAGGTCGCCGGGCAGGGTGTCGAACCAGGCGGTGTAGGTCGCCGCGCCGATGCGGATCGGGTTCCCCTCCAGCTGTTCGGCGGTCAGCCAGTCGGGATCCTGGCCTCCGGCGGCGATCAGGGCGTGGATGAGCGCATCCCCGTCCTGTTCGTCCAAGCCGGGAATCTCGCCGGGTTCGCCCAGATCGTAACCGGCGGAGCGCATTTTGGTGAGCAGGCGAATCGCGCTGGCCGGGGTGTCCAGACCGACGGCATTGCCGATGCGGGCGTGCTTGGTCGGGTATGCCGACAGCATGACGGCGATGCGCTTGCGTTCGGCGGGGATGTGACGCAGCCGCGCGTAGCGCGTCGCGATGCCCGCGACACGGGCGGCGCGCTCGGCGTCGGGGACGTAGGTGGACAGGCCGTCGGCGTCGAATTCCTTGAACGAGAACGGGACCGTGATGATCCGCCCGTCGAATTCCGGCACCGCCACCTGGGTGGCGACGTCCAGCGGTGACAGCCCGTCGTCGTTGGCCTCCCACTGGGCGCGGCCCGTGGTCAGGCACAGTCCTTGCAGGATGGGCACATCCAGGTCGGCGAGCGCGCCGACATCCCACATCTCGTCCTCGCCACCCGCGGACGCGATGGCGGGCTTGGTGCCGCCCGCGGCCAGGACCGTCACCACCAGCGCGTCGGCGCGGCGCAACGTTTCGAGCAACGCGGGTTCGGCGGTGCGCAGCGACGCGCAGTACAGCGGCAGCGGCAGCGCGCCCGCCTGTTCGATCGCGGTGCACAGGGCGTCGACGTAGGCGGTGTTGCCCGCCAGATGCTGGGCGCGGTAGTAGATCACCGCCACGGTCGGCCCATCGGGATGCTCAGCGGCGACCCGGTCCAATTCGCCCCAACTGGGCAACTGGATCGGCGGCTCGAAGCCGTGGCCGGTCAGCAGCACGGTGTCGGACAGGAAATTGTGCAGCTGGCGCAGATTCTCCGGGCCACCGGCGGCCAGGTAGTTGTGCGCGTCGGCCGCGACGCCGCCCGGGACGGTGGAGCATTCCATCAATTCGGCGTCCGGGGCGATCTCGCCGCCGAGGGCGACGAGCGGGATCCCGCTGGCGCGCAGCGCCTCCAGCCCGTCTTCCCAGGCCCGCTTGCCGCCGAGAATGCGCACGATCACCAGATCGGCGCCGTCGAGCAGGGCCGGCAGGTCGTCGACCAGCAGGCGAGCCGGATTTCCCCACCGATAGTCGGCTCCGCTGGCGCGGGCACTGAGCAGATCGGTGTCGGATGTGGACAACAGCACAATCACGGGTGGCAGCCTTCCTCGGGTGACGCGCCCATCGGGGGTTCGCTGCTCGCCGGGGAGGGTCTGGCTTTCCACAGTGGCGCGACCGCACCGGACTTTCACCGGTTTCCTCGTCGTCCGCCGAGCACGCCGATGCTACCTGCCGTCCGGATCGTCCTCGTCCACGCGCCCCGCTCGATCAGCCGCGACGGTCGCGGTCGCTCGCCCTGGCTGCCAAGAAGTCGTCCACGAGTCGTGCGCAGTCGGCGGCGGCGATCGGTTCGAGCCCGACCAGCCTTGCGAAGACGATCGGGCCGACGAGCTGGGTCAGCGCGAATGTCACGTCCGGATCGCCGAGTTGGGCGCGCACGTCCGGATCGCCGAGGAGCTGGTCGAACGGCTTGCGGTACTGCTCGATGAGCCGCCTGCGCAGCCCGCCGCCTGCCTGCTGAGCAATTCGATCAGCCGTTGCCGCAGCGGACCGGCGGGCGGCGCCTCGATCACCGGTCTGTTCGTCTTCGCGGCTGCCTCGGCGGCCCCGGCGCTGCTGCACACGCCCGGCTGGTTGATCGCGGGCCGGACGGCGGCCGGGGTGGGCGCCGCTCTCGTCATGCCCTCGACGCTGTCCCTGATCACCGCCGGATTTCCCGAGTCGCGCCGGGGCGATGCCGTCGGGCTGTGGGCGGTGTCGCCGGTGCGGGCGCGGTGCTGCAGGTCACCGAGCGGATCGGTCCGCAAGCCGCGCCCCTGGCCGACTTCGCCGAATCGGCCTCCGTGCACGTCGCCCAGCAGTCCGCGCTGGCGCTGGGCATTGTCACCTTCGTCGCCGCGGCCCTGATCGGGGTGTGGGCGCCGGGGCGCTCACGCGCGACGACGAAAGGCGCCGACTCGACCGGAGACGCAACCGACGACGACACCGTGACGACCGCGCGCCGGTGACACCTGCACGACCGACCACACGACGGCCGTGCAGGATTCGCGCCGGACCTAGACCAGGTCGGCGTTCCCGTCGATCACCTTGAGGTGGTAGTGGAACCGGTTGACCCGCCACCCCTGCGATGTGCGCTCGACGCCGAGGGAGTAGCTGCCGACGAAGGTACGGGTCTTGCCCTCGGTCGCGGCATTCTTGACGTGCACCGCGATGGCGTCCGCGTGCACGCGCGCCGCGTCGCCGTCCAGATCGATGAGATGGTTGCCCGACTGGTGGTGCACCCCGTCGAGGTCGGCGAGCCCGGTGCGCCAATCCGCGATGATGTCGGCGGTGGCACGCTCCCCGACCGGCCCGCCGAAACCGCCGTCGAAATCGACGGTCGGCGTGAACACCTCCGCCGACAAGTCTTCCCAGCGCTTCTGGTCGGTGTACACGAACATCTTGGTGATCACATCGACGATGGCGAGCCGGTCGGCGAGAGTGGAAATTTCGGACATACGCCGACCTTAGTCGGCGGGCCCGCCCTATGCCTTGCGGACCACCCCGCCGAGCAGCACCAGCCCGGTTTCCGGCAGGTCGTCGCCGAGCCACTGTTGCAGGGGAACCACACCGGGCTCGAGTATCTCGAACCCTTCGAAGAACGACTCGACCACGGCCGCAGACCGATAGACCACCTGGGCCGAGGATTTGGCGGTATCCGACGACGACTGGTCGATGAAGTCCGAATTGCTGTCGTCGGAGCCGTGCGTGAACGCAAGATAGCTTCCCGGAGCCATGATTTCCCGCAGCCGAGCGACGATCTCGGCCGGGCCTTCGTCGTCCATCACGAAATGCAGGACCCCGACGAGCGTGATCGCGACCGGCTCGTCGAAGTCGATCGAACCACCGTTGCGCAGCCGGTCGATGATGTCGTCCGGACGGCGAACGTCACCCAGCATCGCCGTCACCCCGTCCGCGTGCGCCAGCAGGGCATTGCAGTGCGCGTAGACGACCGGGTCGAAATCGACGTACACCACCCGCGCCGACGGGTCGGTCTTGTGGGCGACCTCGTGCACGTTCGGTGACGTCGGGATACCCGCGCCCAGGTCGATGAACTGCCGGATCCCCGCCTCGGCGGCCGACTGGACCGCACGCACCAGGAACTGGCGACTGAACCAGGCCAAGGTTCGGGTATCCGGGGCGATGGACAGCATGCGGTGCGCGACCGCCCGGTCCACCTCGTAATTGTCTTTGCCGCCCAGGAGATAGTCGTATACCCGCGCGGAATTCGGCAGGTTCGGATCGACGCCCCGCGGTGCTCGCTCCATGCCGGACACCGTACCTCCCGATCGCCCCGAGTCATGATCCTAACAAAACAGTCGCGGGCCGTCGCCTCGGTTCTCGGCCCTGGAAAGATACGCGCGTATCGAATGACATTGCGGGGAAGGTTGTTTCACGCAATGTCGAGCACGCACGCGCGCACGGACTCACTCGCCGCTCGCCCCGCCCGCCGCTAGCAACTCCGTTCGCGCCATCAGCTCGTCCGCCACCGGGCGGGGACGGCGACCCAGACCACACGCGCAAGCGAGGCCGTCGATCGGACGGCCCAGCGCGTTCTCGATGATCCGCAATGTCTCCGTCTGCTGTGCCGCGGTAGGAACGTCGTGCACGAACCCCGCGTAGAAATTCGTACCGGCATCGAGAGCCAATTTCGCCAAAGGCGCATAGAATTCGGCTTTCTCCGATGGAGGTACGTCGCCCGCCGCGAGCGGACCGTGCACGTATTCCAGGACGCGCCCCCGCGGCCAATGACCGACGACGGAATTGGCCAGATCGACCAGCGGCCGGGCATCGCGCAACCGGCCTCGTGCCTTGTTGCGCAAACTGCCGAGGCACAGATGTACCCCGAAACGGGTACCTTCGGGGGCGGCCGCGGCCAGGGCCGCGATCCCCTCCCCCAGCCCAAGCACCCGATCGGTCAGCCGGTGCAACGGCTGTGACTTCGCCATGAGCACCAGTTCCGCGGTGGCTTCCAGCTGCACGACGACGTCGTCACCGGCGAGCTCGCGAATGGCCGTGATGTCCCGCACGGTGGCGTCGAGGAAGGCGCGTCGATGCCGCCGCACGCCGGCGGCTCCCATCGCGATGAACGTCAGCGTGAAATCGGTCGGCATGCCGATCTGGAGTGCGAGACCGGGCAGGTCGCGCTCGGCGCGCAGTGCGCGAAAGATCGGCAGCGCCTCCTCTGCCTCGCCGAGATAGCCGAGATCCATGGCTTCACTGGGCAACTCGACGCCCCGCGCGACGCGGTGGATCGTCCGCTGCCTGCTCGAGCCCCACGTCCCCTGCTTCTTCACCGCCAGGACCCCTTGGTCGACCAGGTCTTCGATGATCGGCTGGATGTAGAACTCGTAGCGCCGGGTCTCCCCCGTCGGCAGGGTACGCAGTCGCGTCCCCGCACTGTCCAGCATGGCCCGCATCGCGACGTCCGTGCTTTCGGCCGGAAAACTTCCGACGAAGTGCACCGTCCGCGTACCCGCCCCTTGTCCCGTCGCACCCACGTTTCCGCGCTCCTTGTCCATCGCGTCGTCCCGGACATCCGCTGTCCCGAAGCGATATCGGGCGCGGCCGAGTACACGCGTGCGGCATCAACTATGCGATAGCCACGGAACATTGTGCGCGGTATCGCCGTTCGCCGGGCAACCAGCGGCACGATCCGCCGGGACTGGCGGCATACGGCCATGGGCAGCACTCTCGATCGACGGCGTTCACGAATATCCGGAGCCCGTTGGCGTCCGAGGCAGCAAGTGGGCCCCACACCGAAAACGCCTGCTGGAAAATGTTTTACGGACGCCACGCGTGATCTGATCCGGCGTCCGCGGGTATTGCGCGCGGCGAAGTTCACGCATAGCCTGCGTCGCGTGCGAACCTCGCTACGGTCGATCGCCGTGTCCGCGGCGGCCATACTTCTCTGCCTGACACCGAGCACTGCCCACGCCGAGGACACCGCGCCGGGTCGTTGCACAGCGGTCTCCATCCCCGTTCCGCTCGGAGAGATGGCCGGATCCTTGTGCACCCCCACGGCGCGCGCCACCGACACCGTCATGGTCCTGATCGCGGGTTCCAACTACAACGCCACGTACTGGGATTTCCCCTACGCTCCGGAGACCTACAGCTTCCGGCGGGCGATGAACGCCGCGGGCATCGCGACGCTGGTGGTCGACCGGCTCGGCAACGGTGCGAGCACCCGCCCACCGAGCACGCAGGTGACGGCGACGGTCTCCGCCCGCGCCCTGCACGACATCGTCCGGTCCCTGCGCGCCGGACTGGCGGGCGCGCCCCCGTTCGGCAAGGTCATCACCGGAGGTCATTCCCTCAGCTCGGGCATCGATGTCCTGGAGGCGACCACCTACCAGGACGTCGACGGCGTCCTGCTCACCGGTTACTCCCACGCGCTCAACGTGTCCGAGGTGCTCGGCGTCATCTCCACCTACCACCAGGCCGCCGAGGATCCGCAATTCGCCGGGCGCGGTTACGACGCGGGCTATCTGGCGACGCGGCCCGGTACCCGCGCGGCCGACTTCTTCGCTCCCGAGACGGCCGACCCCGAAGTTCTCGCGGTGGACGAAGCCACCAAGGAGGTCTTCTCGCCGACCGAGTATCCCGACGGCCTGACCTCCACCCTTCCCCCGATGAGCAACTTCATCAATGTCCCGGTTCTCGTCGTCAACGGCAGTCGGGACCGGCTCTCGTGCGGCCCCGCGTACGCCGTCTGCGCGGATGCCGAGACATTGCGCGCCACCGAAGCGCCGTTCTTCGGCCCGGCGGCGCGACTGCGCACCTTCGTGCTGCCCGGCAGCGGGCATTCGGTCAATCTGGCGCGCAACACCGCCGAATACCGGGCCGCCGTCGTCGACTGGGTGCGTTCGATCGGGCAGTGACCGGCCGTTCCGCCCGGCAGTCGCGTCCGTAGGCTGGAGTCGCTATGACACGACGTGCTCCTGATTCCTGCCCGGGCGTACTGCGGCTGCACGAGGCGGCCGACGGGCCGTTGGCCCGCATCCGCGTGCCCGGCGGTCGTCTGGAGCCCGCACAGCTACAGGCACTGGCGGAGGCCGCGCACGACCTGGCGGACGGCAACATCGAGCTCACCTCGCGCGGCAACGTCCAATTGCGCCGGGTGAGCGATGCCGCAGCGTTGACCGACCGGCTCGTGGCCGCGGGTCTCCTGCCGAGCGCCACGCACGAACGGGTGCGCAACATCATCGCCTCGCCGCTGTCCGGCCGGATCGGCGGCCTGGCGGACGTGCGCCCGCTGGTTCGCACGCTGGACACCGGCCTGCTCGCGGCGCCGCGGCTGGCCGACCTGCCCGGCCGGGTGCTGTTCACCCTCGACGACGGACGCGGGGATGTCAGCGGCCTCGGCCCCGACATCGGCGTGCACGCGGTCGGGGCAGACGAGTTCGCGCTGCTGCTGGCGGGCGGCGACAGCGGCCTGCGGCTGTCCGCAGCCGACGCTGTGGACGTCATACTCGCCGCCGCGCACGCATTCCTGGATCTGCGCGGCGCGGACCCCGGCCGGTGGCGGCTGCACGAGATCGCACACGGCGCCGAACGCGTCATCGATCGCCTCGGCTCGGCACCGAGCGCCGCGAAACTCGAATTCCCCGCCGCACCGAGTAATCCGATCGGCTGGCTGGAGCAGGACGACGGATCGGTCGCCCTCGGCATGGGTGTGCGCCTCGGCTCCCTGCCCGCCCGCACCGCCGCATTCCTCGCCGCGGTCGAACGACCGGTCTTCCTTACGCCGTGGCGCAGCCTGGTGGTCACCGACCTGGCGGAGTGGACCGCCGAGCAGGTGGTGCGCGTGCTCGCGCCGATGGGCTTGATCTTCGACGCCGACTCGCCCTGGCTGCTGGTCAGCGCCTGCGCCGGGCAGCCGGGCTGCGCGAAGTCGCACACCGACGTCCGAGCCGACGCGGCGGACGCCGTCGGCGCAGGCCGGGTGCTGCCGGGACCCGCCGATCCGCTCGACCTCCCGCGGACGATGTCCGCCGCGGAGGTCGCGGTGGCCGACCGCCAGCACTGGTCCGGCTGCGATCGTCGCTGCGGCCGTCCCCGGGGGGAGGTCACCGACATCGTCGCCACGAGCGAGGGTTATCGCGTCGACCGGCCGCCCCGCGTTCCCTGAGTTTCCGGCAGGTCACCCGCCATGGATCTCGAGGGTGCAGCATTTGACGGAGCCACCGGCTTTGAGCAGCTCGGACATCTCGATCCCCACCGGATGGTAGCCACGGGCACGCAGGGCTTCATTCAGGTCGGTGGCCGCGCTGCTGAGGAAGACGTTCGCGCCGTCGCAGACCCCGTTCAGCCCGAGCACCGCCGCGTCCGCGTCGGTGGCCACGATCGCGTCGGGGTAGAGCTCCGCCAGCACCGCGCGCGCCGCAGGGCTGAAGGCGGGCGGGTAGTAGGCGATGGTCGCGGCGTCCAGCGGAAGCAGCACCGTGTCCAAGTGGTAGAAGCGCGGATCGACCAGTTCCAGCGACACCACGGGCAGACCGAAGTGGCGCGACACCTCCTCGTGCGCGGCAGGTGAGCTGCGGAATCCCGTTCCGGCCAGGAGCCGGTCGCCGACTAAGAGGAAGTCGCCTTCGCCTTCGTTGCATTCCGTGGCGGCCACCAGGTTCGCCACGCCGGACTGGGCGAACCAGGCGTGGTAGGCCGGGCCTTCCGCGGCACGCTCGGGGTGCGTGAAGCGAGCCGACATGGCGCGGTCGCCGACGATCAACCCGCCGTTGGCGGCGAACACCATGTCGGGCAGGCCCGCGACACCGGGCACCACCTCCACGGTGTGCCCGTGTTCGGCGTAAGTGGCGCGCAATCTCTCCCACTGCGTGATGGCCAGCGAGCGGTCGACGGGCTCGGCGGGATTCATCCAGGGATTGATGGAGTAGGTGACGTCGAAGTGGTCGGGACGGCACATCACGAACCGGCGCGGGGACGAACGGCGGACGGTGGACTCGAGGGGGAGGGTGGCTACAGACGTCAACGGAACTCCCGGCAGTGAGCGTGGACTTTCAGCTGTCATGACGGTAAGTCGCCTAGCATTGCGCTAGAAATGACGATTCATTGCGTATGGAAGGCAAAAACCAGCGAATTGTTGTGCAAGGCGAGAGAAGGTGTGACGTGGACGACCTCGACCGGCGGATTCTCGAGCAATTGCTGAAGAATGCGCGGGCTTCGTTCCAGGAGATCGGCGGCGTGGTCGGATTGTCCGCGCCCGCGGTGAAACGGCGAGTCGACCGGCTGGTGGCGGGCAAGCAGATCACCGGGTTCACCGCGCTGGTCAATCCCGCCGCGCTGGGCTGGAAGACGGAGGCGTACGTCGAGGTGTACTACCGCGACAACATCTCCCCGGCCGAACTCAAACGCAGTCTCGAACCGATCCCGCAGGTGGTCGGCGTGTGGACGATCGCGGGCGAGGCCGACGCGCTGGTGCACGTGATGGCCACCGACATGGCCGAGATCGAGGTGACCGTGGAACGGATCAGGGAGAACGCGCGCGTCGGGCGTACCCGCAGCGCCATCGTCATGTCCCGGATTCTCGAGCGTCCGCGGACCTGATCCGGCGGCCCCGCCCCCTCGGTGTCCGGCCGCCGGGCCCGGGATGCGAAGCGCCCGACCCGGACCGATCTGTCCGGACCCGCACCCATATGGTGGACCGCATGTCCGACGTACGTGCCAGCTATCTGACCGACGGGGCCGAGATCTACCGTCGCTCGTTCGCGACGATCCGCGCCGAGGCCGATCTGAGCGGATTCCCGCCGGACGTGGCGCAGGTGGCGGTGCGGATGATCCATGGCTGCGGTCAGGTGGATCTCGCCGCGGACATCGCCTTCTCCCCCGGCGTCGTCGCCTCGGCGCGGGCGGCGCTGCGCGCGGGCGCGCCGATTCTCTGCGATGCCACCATGGTTGCCTCCGGCGTGACCAGGAAACGACTGCCCGCCGACAACGAGGTGCTGTGCACCCTCGCCGACCCGCGCGTGCCGGAGTTGGCCGCCGCCAGGGGCACGACCCGCTCCGCCGCCGCGCTCGAACTGTGGCGCGACCGTCTCGACGGCGCCGTCGTCGCGATCGGCAACGCGCCCACGGCGCTGTTCCATCTGCTCGACCTGCTCGACGCGGGAGCGCCCCGGCCCGCCGCCGTGCTCGGCATTCCGGTCGGCTTCGTCGGCGCGGCCGAATCGAAGGACGCGCTGATCGAGTTCGGCGGCGTCGAATACCTCACCGTGCGTGGCAGGCGCGGCGGCAGCGCCATCACCGCGTCCGCGCTGAACGCGATCGCGAGCGAACAGGAATGAGCACTCCGGGCAAGCTGTGGGGCGTCGGACTCGGTCCGGGCGATCCGGAACTGGTGACGGTCAAGGCGGCCAACGTGATCGGCGCGGCCGACGTGATCGCGTTCCACAGCGCGCGCCACGGCCGCAGCATCTCCCGCCGTATCGCGGCGCCGTACATGCGCCCCGGCCAACTGGAAGAGCATCTCGTCTACCCGGTGACCACCGAGACGACCGACCATCCCGGCGGTTATCAGGGTGCGATCGACGAGTTCTACGAACAGGCCGCCGAGCGGCTGGCCGAGCACCTCGCCGCGGGCCGCTCGGTCGCGCTGCTCGCCGCGGGCGACCCGCTGTTCTACAGCTCCTATATGCACATGCACCGGCGGCTGGCCGACCGGTTCGAAGCCGAGATCATCCCCGGCATCACGTCCGTGAGCGCGGCGTCGGCGGCGCTGGGCACACCGCTGGTCGAAGGCGAGCAGGTGCTCACCGTCCTGCCGGGCACCATGCCGGTCGACGAGCTCACCCGGCGGCTGCGCAGCACCGACGCCGCCGCGATCATGAAACTGGGACGCACGTATCCCGGTGTGCGCCAGGCCCTTACGGATTCCGGCCGACTCGCGGGCGCGTACTACGTCGAGCGCGCGAGCACCACCGAACAGCGCGTGCTGCACGCGGGCGCGGTGGACGACGCCGAGGTGCCCTACTTCGCCATCACCCTCGTGCCGGGTCCCGAGCCGACCACGCCGCTGCCCCGCCTCGAAGAGGAGGCCGTTCAGCGTCACCGCGATGCGGAGGGACCCGGTGAGGTCGTGGTGGTGGGCCTGGGTCCTGGCGCGCCCGAGTGGACCACCGACGAGGTGCGCGCGGCATTGGCGGAGGCGACCGACCTGGTCGGCTACACCACCTATTTGAACCGAGTGCCCGAACGCCCGGGCCAGCGTCGTCATCCCAGCGACAACCGGGTCGAGTCCGAGCGCGCGGCCATGGCCTTGGATCTGGCCAAGCGGGGCGCGCGGGTCGCGGTCGTCTCCTCGGGGGATCCCGGCGTCTTCGCGATGGCGGCGGCGGTGCTGGAGGAATCCGCCGACCCGCAGTGGCGCGCGGTGCCGGTGCGGGTGCTGCCCGGGCTCACCGCGGCCAACGCGGTGGCCAGCCGGGTGGGCGCGCCGCTCGGGCACGACTACGCGATGATCTCGCTCTCCGATCGTCTCAAGCCGTGGGAGGTTGTGGCGCAGCGCCTTTCGGCGGTCGCTGCGGCCGACATGGCGATCGCGATCTACAATCCGGCATCCTCGCAACGCACCTGGCAGGTGGGCGCGATGCGGGATCTGCTGCTGGAGCATCGCAAGCCCGACACGCCCGTCGTCATCGGGCGCGACGTCGGCGGGCCCACCGAGTCGGTCCGGGTGGTGCCGCTCGGCGACCTCGACCCCGCGGAGGTGGACATGCGGACGCTGCTGATCGTCGGCGCGTCCACCACCACGGCGCTGGAAACCGGTACGGGCACCCGGGTCTTCACCTCCCGCCGCTACGGCCGCACGCGCGACGCGGCCGCCGGCGACGCGTAGTATCGCCTGACGCACCGAAGCAGATCGGAGGGACCTTGGCCGCGACACTGTCGGAGCTGACGCTGCGCGCCCGAGCCTTGGAGGCCAGGGCCACCGCGAGCGAACAGGCACTCGACGAACAGGGCGAGGTCCTCAACGAACTCGCGGTGCTGACCAGGAAGACGCTCGACGGCATCGGCCGGATCGAACTGCGCGCGGAAACCCTCGGCGAAGCCGTCGGCGAGCTGCGCCAGGACGTCGGAGACCTGCGCGAGAATGTGGGCGAACTCAACCGCAGGGTGACCGTGCTCGAACAAGGACAGGTCCGTCTGGAACAGGGCCAAGCCGCGCTCGCTCGCGGCCAGGCGCAGCTCGAACAAGGACAGGCACGGCTGGAGCAGGGAATGGCGCAGGTGCTCGCCCGGCTCGACAAGCTGACCGGCGACGCCTGACCCACCACGTTCCGGTAACATTCCATTATGGAATGTTGAGAGCGAAGGGAGCAGTCGTTGACCAACACCGCGACCAAGCGCAAACCACTGAACTCGACGGCGGCGTCGTTGCTCGGATTTCTGCACGAAGGCGCGATGTCGGGATGGGATCTGGTGACCGAGGCCCAGGAGCGCATCGGCGACTTCTGGACCATCACCCAGAGCCAGGTCTACCGGGAACTCGCCGCCATGGACGCGGCGGGACTCGTCGAGAAGGGCGAGACCGGCGCCAGGGAGCGCACCCCCTACCACATCACCGACGCGGGCCGGGAAGCGTTCCTGGAATGGGTCGTCCGCGATCCCGGCGGGGAAACCATCCGGGTGCCGTTGCTGCTCACGCTCTCCTTCGGCGAGCATCTCGATCGCGATCGGCTCGACGGCATCATCGCCGCCAACCGGGAGATCCATCAGGCCCGGCTCACCCGGTATCTCGCCGAAGACCCGGAGGGTAAGACCGCATTCGCCCGCGCCACCTTGGATTTCGGGATTCGCTACGAGCGCACGGTGCTGGACTGGTTCGATCATCTGCCGGAAATTCTCGGCGGCTGATCTCTCCGGCTCGTCGCGAGCCGGAACGTCTCAGCCGCGCCGGGTTCGCCGGATGCGCAGCCAATCCAGCGCTTGCGCAGAGGATTCCACGATCCGCGCGCCCTCGGGCAGCGGCGGGCGGTCCACCACGACCACCGGGATGCCCGCGGCGCGGGCGGCGGCGAGTTTGGCCTCCGTCTGCTCCCCGCCGCTGTCCTTCGTGACGAGCGCGTCGATCCGATACTCCGCGAGCAGCCGCGCTTCGTCCTGCACCGCGAACGGCCCACGGGCGAGGAGCAATTCGTGCCGCGGCGGCAGCGCGCCCTCCGGCGGGTCGATGGCACGAATCAGAAACCAGGGCCGGTCGAGTCCCGCGAACGCGTCGACGCCTTGTCTGCCGATGGTCAGGAACACGCGCTCGCCGAACGTGCCGACTGCCGTCGCGGCCGCGGGGAGATCAGGTACACGCATCCAGCGGTCCCCTGCCTGCTCTACCCACCTGGGCCGGCGCAGGTGCACCAGCGGCACGCCCGAAGCTCGCGCGGCGACTGCCGCGTTGGCGCTGATGGCCGCCGCGAACGGATGGGTGGCGTCGACCATCGCGGCCACGTCGTTGGCCGCGAGCCAGGCGCGTAGTCCTTCAGCGCCCCCGAAGCCGCCGACGCGGACCTCACCCTCGGGCAGCAAGGGTGCGCGCACACGACCGGCGAGCGAGGACACGATCTCGAATCCTCGCTCGCCGGAAGCGATGTGGGCCAGCTCCCGCGCTTCCCGGGTGCCGCCCAGAATCAGAATTCTCAGGGCTGGCCGCTGAAGTAGGCGATACCCGCGTTCAGCAGCGACGGCCCGCCCGCGACGGCCAGACCGATCAGCGCGCCGAGCACCGCGCCCGGCAGGATGCCGACACCGAAGAACACGATGCCGATGGCGGCGCCGATCAGGCCACCGACCAGAGCGCCGAGCGAGGCGCGCTGCAGTTCGGCGAAGAACCACTCCTGCGCGCCGATGAACTCGGCGGCGACCGGCGCGTTCGCGGTCGGCGCGACCTGCGGCGTCAGCGTGAGCTGCCTGCCCTCGTCGGCGACGGCCGCGGCGATCCGGACCTCCTGACCCTTGGCCGTCGCGGTGAGCGGAATGCTGGTGACGGTCTCGCCCGCGGAGTTCTTCAGCGTGACCGCCCGGTTGTCGGTGTCGACGCTGAACGCGCCCCCGGTCACGCTGGTGACCACCGACTTGCCCGCGTCGGCGAGTTGCAGCGCGTAACCGACGCCCTGATCGCTGCCGGTGACGGTGGGCGCCGCAGCGGCCTGGTCCTGCACCGCGGGCGGCACCGGGGCGGCGTAGGAAGTACCGGCGGCCACTCCGGTGGCGGCGACAGCCAGCAATGCGGTAGCGGCGAACTTCTTGTATCTCATCTATCTCCCCAACAGGAATCGGATTTCCGGTCAATGATCGGAACTCGGCCCCGACCCTACCGCGTGACCAATAACATGTTCACGCCTCCGCGGGGAAGGATCGCGCGGTTTTCACCACCGACCACTGTGTGACCGGAAGCTGCGGACGCCAGGTGGTGAAGGAGCCCAGTGGTTCCCCGCGATAGATCTGGAACTTCCGCAATATGCCGCCCTGGGCGTTCGACCAGTTGAGCAGCAACGATTCCGATTCCGCCGTGACCGCGTTCGCGACGAGCCTGCCGCCCTGACGCAACTGCGCCCAGCATGTCTCGAGCACGCCATCCTGGGTCAGGCCCCCACCGACGAAAATCGCGTCGGGCGCGGCGATTCCGGTATCGGCGGCGAGTTCGCCACGCACTTCGCCGCGCACCTGGATGTGCGGCACGCCCAGAACCGTGGCATTGTCGGCGATCTGGCGTCGCCTGCGCTCGAGCCGCTCGAACGCGACGGCCCGGTTCCCCGCATGCGCCCGGCACCATTCGATGGCGATGCTGCCCGAACCGCCGCCCACATCCCACAGCAATTCCCCGGGCGCGGGCGCCAGGGCCGCCAGCGTCAGCGCGCGGACCTCATGCTTGGTGAGCTGGCCGTCGCCGCCGAACAATTCGTCCGGCAGTCCGGGCATGCGGGTGGTGCGCGGCCGGTCCGGGTCGGCCGAGCAGGTGATCGCCACGACGTTCAGCGGGTCGCCCGGCGGGTGTTCCCACTGCCGCGCGATTCCGGCGCGGCGCCGTTCGGCGGAACCGCCCAGTTGCTCGAGGACCGTCAGCTCCGAACCGCCGAAACCGTGGTCCCCGAGCAGTCGCGCCAGATCCCGCGGTGTGTGCTCGTCGGCGCTGAGCACCAGCAGCCGCCTGCCGTCGGCCAGCTCGGGCAGCACCGTCGCCAACGGACGCCCGACCACGCTGACCACCGGTGTTTCGGCCAGCGGCCAGCCAAGGCGGGCGCAGGCCAGGGAGGCGGAAGACGGTTGCGGCAGCACCCGCAGCGCCTGCGCGCCCAGCAATCGAGCCAAGGTGACGCCGATTCCGTAGAACATCGGATCGCCGCTGGCCAGGACGCACAACCGCACCCCGCCATGCCGTTCGAGGAGGCCGGGCAGCGCGGGCAGTAGAGGCGACGGCCACGTCACCCGGTGCGCCGCCACGGTGGGCGGCACGAGCGCGAGCTGGCGCACGGAACCGAACAAGACCTCGGCGTCACCGACGGCCTCCCGCGCGGCGCGACCGAGGCCGTCCCAGCCGTCGGCGCCGATTCCGACGACCGTGACCGGTGTTCCTGTCCACGACCCGGGCGCGGCGCTCATCGAGGCATCCGGCGCCAGATCGGTTGTGGCAGTAGACGCATCGCGAAGAACACCGGTCGCAGGATTCCGGGCACCCAGACTCGGCTCGCGCCCCGGCGCAGACCCTTGACCACCGCGTCGGCAACCTGATCCGGGGTGCTGGAGAACGGCGCCGGGGACATCCCCTCGGTCATCCGCCCGATCACGAACCCGGGACGGACCAGCAGCAACCGCACGCCAGTGCCGTGCAGGGCGTCCGCGAGACCGGAGGCGAATCCGTCGAGTCCCGCTTTGGCCGAACCGTAGACGTAGTTCGCGCGCCGGACCCGCACACCGGCGACCGAGCTGAACACGACGATCTGCCCTGCGCCCTGCGCGCGCAACAGATTCGCCACCGTGGTGAGAACGCCGGCCTGGGCGACGAAGTCGGTATGCAGGATCGCCGCCGCGTGGGCGGGATCCCGCTCGGCGCGCTGCTGATCGCCGAGCACACCGAAGGCGAGCACCGCGATCCCGATCGGCCCGTGCTCGGCGGCGATCTTCTCCAGCAACGCCGGATGACCCGCCATGTCGTCGGCGTCGAATTCGACGGTGTGCACTTCACTCGCGCCCGCCGCGGTGATCTCCGCGCGCTGCGCGTCCAATTCGCCGCTGCGCCGGGCCGCCAGAACCACCGCTCGTCCCGGCGCCAGCCGTCGCGCCACCTCGAGTCCGATCTCGCTCCGCCCGCCCAACAGCAGCACGGTCCCGTCGGACAAACCACGCGTTCCCATGCGCCTCAGTCTGTCATTGGCACGGGCGGGGCTCGTCATCGCGCACCGGCGCGGTTCGGGCTGATGCGGCGGGGGCGGGCGCCGACGGCTACGGTCGGAGGATGCCGACGAGTACTGCTGAGCTCTCGCCCGCCGCCCTCGAGTTCGTCGCCGAACGGCACCTCGCCACGCTGACGACCTTGCGTGCGGACGGAACGCCCCATGTGGTGGCGGTGGGATTCACCTGGGACCAAGAGGCCGGGATCGCGCGCGTGATCACCAACGACGGGTCGGTGAAGGTACGCAACGTGCGCCGCTCCGGCTACGCGGCGGTCAGCCAGGTCGACGGCATCCGGTGGCTCACGCTGGAGGGCCCCGCCACCGTGCTCCAGGCACCCGACGAGGTGGCCGAGGCGGTCGAGCGGTACGCGGGTCGTTATCGCGTGCCCCGGGAGAACCCGACCCGCGTGGTGATCGCCATCCAGGTCCGGCGCGTCCTGTCCAGCAGCACGCTGGTCGCATCGGCCGGGGACGGCGCGCCGGGCGAGAACGGCGCGGGCGCTTAGCGCCTCCGCCGGACGCCTTCCTCGCCGCCGTCAGCCCCGATCACAGCACCGTCAGGCCGTGCGGCCGCTTGTTCAGGGATTCACCGCCTTCTTCGGTGACGATCACGATGTCCTCGATGCGCGCGCCCCACTCGCCGCGGAAGTAGATGCCGGGCTCCACGCTGAATGCCATGCCGGGCTGCAGGACGAGGTCGTTGCCCGCGACGATGTAGGGCTCCTCGTGCACCGACAGGCCGATGCCGTGTCCGGTGCGGTGCACGAATGCGGGCCCGAAACCGGCTTCGGTCAAGGGGTTTCGCGCCGCGTCGTCGACCGCGGCCGCGGTGACGCCCGGGCGGACGGCCGCGACCGCCGCGGCCTGCGCGCGTTCCAGCTCGGCGAACCGGGCGGCGATCTCCGGATCGGGCTCGCCCAGGACGTAGGTCCGGGTGGAGTCGGAGTAGTAGCCGGGTTCGACCGGGCCGCCGATGTCGACGACCACCACATCGCCTGCCTCGATCCGGCGCTCGGACACGCCGTGATGCGGGTCCGCCCCGTGCGGACCGCTGCCGACGATGACGAATGCCGCCTCGGTGTGCCCCTCGGCCACGATCGCGGCCTCGATATCGCGGCCGACCTCCGCCTCGGTACGCCCCACCTGCAAGAACTCGCCCATCCGCGCGTGCACCCGGTCGATCGCCGCACCCGCCCGGCGCAGCGCGTCCACCTCGGCCGGGTCCTTGATCATGCGCAGTTCGCGCAGGACGGGAGTGGCGGACACCGGCAGGCCGGTGAACGACTCGGCCAGCGGCAGCAGATGCAGTGCGGGCATGACATCGGCCACGGCCACCCGGGAACCCACGTGCAGCGCTGACTTCACCAGCGCGTACGGGTTGGTTCCGTCGACCCAGTCCAGCACTTGCAGACCCAGTTCGCCCGCCGCGGAGCCCTCCAGCGACGCCAGCTCCAATTTCGGGATCACGACCGACGGCGTCGCACCGTCGGCGGGGATCACCAGGCAGGTCAGCCGCTCGAACGACTCGGCCGCCGAGCCGATCAGGTAGCGCAGGTCGGGGCCGGGAGTGATCAGCAGGGCGTCGAGGTGGGCGGCCCGCATCAGCTCCACCGCCCGCTCCAGCCGTGCACCGTAGACGTCCGCCGCGAACCTCGAATCCGTATGCGAGCTCATTCGTCCGACGTTACCCGCCGGGCGGGCCCGGCGAACGCCGAACTTCGCCAGGGTGGTGTCGGTGCGACCGAGTAGCCTCAGCCCGTGACCTCTGCTTCCGGTGGGCCCCTGCTGCTGTTGGACGGAGCCAGTCTGTGGTTCCGCGCCTTCCACGCCATCCCCGACAAGATCACCGCACCCGACGGCCGGTCGGTGAACGCGCTGCGTGGTTTCACCGACATGGTGGCGTCGCTGATCACCCGGTTCGCCCCGAGCCGACTGGTGGTGTGCCTGGATCTGGACTGGCGCCCGTCGTATCGAGTCGAGCTGGTCCCGTCCTACAAGGCACACCGGCTGGACACGTCGCCCGATGCCGCACCCGGCGCCGAGACCGTTCCCGACAGGCTCACCCCGCAGGTCGAGATGATCCTCGAGGTGCTCGACGCCGCAGGGATCGCGACCGGAGGGGCGGAGGGCTTGGAAGCCGACGACGTGCTCGGCACCCTGGCGACTCGTGAGCGCACCGACGAGGTGGTCGTGGTCAGCGGCGATCGTGACTTGCTGCAGCTCGTCCGGGACGAGCCCGCGCCTGCGGTACGGGTGTTCTACGCCGGACGGGGGCTGGCCAAGGCGGAATTGTTCGGCCCGGCCGAGGTGTCGGCGAAGTACGGTGTGCCGCAGCGGAACGCCGGCCCGGCCTATGCCGACATGGCGACGCTGCGCGGCGACGCCTCGGACGGATTGCCCGGAGTGGCGGGCATCGGCGAGAAATCCGCCGCCACCTTGATCTCCCGTTTCGGCTCCCTGGACGCCCTCGTCGCGGCCGTCGAGGACCCCGGCGCCGACCTGTCGCAAGGCGTGCGTGCCCGGCTGCGCGCCGCCGAGGACTACTTGAAGGCCGCCGCACCGGTCGTGCGGGTGGTCTGCGACGCCGAGGTAGCCCTGTCCCGCGACGACGTCCTCCCCACCGAACCGGCCGACCCGGCCCGCCTACACGCCCTGGCCACCGCCTACAACGCGGAAAGCCCGGTCACCCGCCTGATCACGGCACTCGCCACCCGCACCGCCTGACCCGGAGGCCGAAGCTGGTCGCACCCGTCGCGAAGAGCCATCCGATGCGCAACCGAGCACTCGACGTTCGGACTCGCGGCTCGTGGCTGCCGAAGGAAAGCGGCATCCATCCCCTCTGACACCCGCGCCGACCAGCATCGGTGTCCGCTACCGAAGCCATCGGCGGCAGTTGCACGCGACCACTCCGGCTCACCCCCGTCTGCACTGCCGTCGGCGAAACCACTCTGAGGTCCGCCACAAATCGCCGGTATGGCTTCCCTCCACTGGCGAAAGCGAACGGCGAGGTCCGCACGCGACCTGACACTCTCAGCTCACCTCTGCCACAGGTTCGGAGCGAAGCGAGACCGAGCATCCGCCGTCCCCGGCCCGGCTCGCGCAAACGCGAGCCATAAGAGGGCCGCGAACACCCAGCGCGGCAGGCGCTGGAGAAACGAATACAGCTCAGCTGGGGCGACCGACCTCGTAGGTGCCGTCGTCCTTGGTGATCTTGATGCTCACCTTCTTGGCCTCGCCGCTGACCTTCACGCTGCATTCGAAGGTGGCATCGACCTTGACTTCCTGGCCGGAGGGGCAGGAGACGTCGCTGATGTCCTGGATGCCGTAGGAATCCGACAACACCTTCTTCACGCCGTCCTGCACGGCGGCCTGGTCCAACTGGTCCTTGGCGGTCAACACGAGCACGAGCGCGACGATCGCGCCGACCACGGCGACACCGAGCACCGACAGCCCGATGATCAGGCCTTTGTTCTTGCCGCCCTGCTGCGGAGGCTGCTGTCCGGGAGCGCCCCACTGCTGCTGCGGCTGCCCCCACTGCGGCTGCTGCCCCTGCTGGCCCCAGTCCTGCTGCTGCGGTTGGCCCCACTGCGGCTGCTGGCCCTGAGCGGGCTGCTGGCCCCACTGCGGTTGCTGCGGTTGCTGCGGCTGCTGGCCCCACTGCTGCTGGGGCTGTCCCCATTGCTGCTGAGGTTGCTGCTCACCCCAGTGCTGGGTCGGCTGCGCCGAGGCCGGGGTCTGCGGCTGACCGCTCCACTGCTGCGTGGGACCGGACCCGCCCGGCGCCTGCTGTCCACCCCACTGCTGGGTGGGATCGTTGCGTCCCTCCCCGGGGTCGTTCGGTCCGTAAGGGCCGCTCATTTGCTTGCCTCCACTCGCATCGTTGTACACACGGTAGCCCCCCGCGTGGGCCTCGTCGCATGACACGACTACTCCGCCACGGTCGGTACGCGAAAGAAATCAAATCACAATCGAATCCGCCGTGTTGATATTGCCGCCCGCCGCGTGCCCGGCGCTCACGCCGCTCAGGCGGCGTCCACCGCCACGACGCCTCGCCGGATCGCCCGCACCGCCTTGGCCGCGGTGGCGGCGACCTCGAGATCGTCGGCGGTGCCGTGGATCTGATCGAGCAGATCGATCACCTGCCTGCACCAACGCACGAAGTCACCGGCCGACAGCGGCGCGCCTTGGTCGCCGCTGGCGAGCAACGACTCGGCCAACCCATCGCCGCGTGCCCATTTGTAAATGCCGTCGACGAAACCGAGATCGGGTTCCCTGGTCGGCGGCAGCTTGTGTCGCGCCTCGTCGGAGCGCAGCTCGGACCAGACGCCGATGGTCGCGCCTACCGCGCGCCGGATCGGAGCCGTCGGTCCGGTCGCGCCGAGATAGCCGCCCTCCTGGCGGGATTCGTACACCAGGATCGAGACCACACCGGCCAGTTCGGCCGGGCCGAGACCGCGCCACAACCCCTTCCTGAGGCATTCGGCTACCAGCAGATCGCTTTCCGCGTAGATGCGCGCCAACCGGCGTCCGTCCGCGGTCACCTCGCTCTCGTGCACGAATCCACGTTCCTCCAGCAGACCGAGGATCCGATCGAACGTGCGCGCCAGCGAATTGGTGGTCGCGGCAACCTTCTGGCGCATCGCCTCCGTTTCGCGCTGCAACCGGTTGTAGCGCTCGCCGATCCGGGCCAGCTGCTCGCGATCGGGCATGGAGTGCGCCGGATGGGCACGCAGGCTCCGGCGCAAGGTGGCCAGTTCCCGGTCGTCGGCCGCGGCGGACTGCCTGCCGCGACGTGGCCTGCCCGGCACCGAGATTCCCGTGCTGCGCAGCGCGGAGGCCAGGTCGCGGCGGATGCGCGCGGTGCGGTGATCCACCCGGCGCGGCAGCCGCATGTGCCCGAGCGCCTCGGCGGGCACCGGGAAGTCGGCGACCGAAACCCGTCCGGCCCACTTGTCCTCGGTGAGCACCAGCGGCCGCGGATCGCCCGGCGTCGCGTCCGGCTCCAGGATCACCGCGAGCCCGGCGCGGCGGCCGGACGGAATCGCCACCACGTCACCGCGGCGCAGCGCGCCGAGCGCGTCTACGGCGGCGCCGCGCCGGTCGGCACGGCTCTGCTGGGCCAACTGCCGCTCCCGCTGCTTGATCCGCTCCCGCAGCGACAGGTACTCGAGGAACCCGCCTTCGGCACCGCCGAGCTGGTCGCGCAACTTGCCCAGCGCTCCCTCGTTGCGCTCGATGCCGCGCACCAGCCCGACCACCGACCGATCCGCCTGGAACTGGGCGAACGATCGCTCCAGCAGGGCGCGCGACTCGTCGGCACCCATCCGATCGATGAGGTTGATCGACATGTTGTAGCCCGGCCGGAACGAGCTGCGCAGCGGATAGGTGCGCGTCGAGGCCAGGCCTGCGACCGCGCTGGTGTCCACCTCGGGCTGCCACAACACCACCGCGTGGCCTTCTACGTCGATGCCGCGCCGCCCCGCACGCCCGGTCAGCTGGGTGTACTCCCCGGGCGTGAGCTCCGCGTGCGACTCGCCGTTGAACTTGACCAGCCGTTCCAGCACCACCGTGCGGGCGGGCATGTTGATGCCGAGCGCCAGCGTCTCGGTGGCGAAGACGGCACGCACCAGCCCGTTGACGAACAGCTCTTCGACGGTGTGCCGGAACGCGGGCAGCATCCCGGCGTGATGCGCGGCGAGGCCGCGGTGCAGCGCCTCACGCCACTCCCAGTAGCCGAGCACCTCCAGATCGGCCTTGGGCAGATCGCCGGTGTGCTTGTCGATGATCGCGTCGACCTCGTCGCGCTCCTCCGGACGACTCAGATCCAGCCGCGAGCGCAGGCACTGGGCGAGCGCGCCGTCGCATCCCGCCCGGCTGAAGATGAACGTGATCGCGGGCAGCAAGCCCTCTTCGTCCAGCTTGGCGAGCACCTCCGGCCGCGGCAGCGGGCGGAAATCCCGGCGCGGGCCACCGCGGCCGTTGCGCGGGGCGCCCCAGCTGTTCATCCGGTCGGCCGCCTCACGGTGGCGGATGAACCGCACCAGGTCTTCGTCGACGAGCACCTTCTGCTCGGTGGATTTGGTGTCGAACAGGTCGAACATCCGCCGTCCCACCATCACGTGCTGCCACAGCGGAACCGGCCTGGTCTCGTCGACCACCACCGCGGTGTCGCCGCGCACGGTCTCCATCCAGGCGCCGAACTCCTCTGCGTTGCTCACCGTGGCCGAAAGGCTGACCAGCCGCACGTCCGGGGACAGGTGCAGGATGACCTCCTCCCACACCGCGCCGCGGAACCGGTCGGCGAGGTAGTGCACCTCGTCCATCACGACATAGGACAGCCCGCGCAGCGCGTCCGAGGAGGCGTAGAGCATGTTGCGCAGCACCTCGGTGGTCATGACGACCACCGGCGCGTCGGGATTGATCGATTGGTCGCCGGTCAGCAGTCCGACCTGGTCGCGGCCGTAACGCTCGGTGAGGTCGGCGAACTTCTGGTTCGACAGCGCCTTGATGGGTGTGGTGTAGAAGCACTTCCCGCCCGCCGCCAGCGCCAGGTGAACGGCGAACTCGCCGACGACCGTCTTTCCCGCGCCGGTGGGGGCACAGACGAGTACGCTGTGGCCTTCTTCGAGCGCCGCACAGGCTTCGCGCTGAAACGGATCCAGCCGGAACTTCAGCTCGGCGGAAAATGCGGTCAACTCGCCCGTCTGCGACCGGTCAACTGTCACTCGTCAGAGCGTATCGGAGTAGTCCGACACCGGTCGTGCGGATTTCTCCGCGGGCGTACCGATCGACCCGGCCGGATCGATCGGTGACGGGGCGCCGAGTTCGGAGGCCTCCTCGTCCGACAGCGCACCCCAGCCCTCGCGCTCCTTGCGCGCCCGGCGCAGGTCGTTGACCCGGGAGAACTGGATCGCCACCTCGAACAACACCGTCAACGCCAAGGCCAGCGCCAGCATCGAGAAGGGATCCTGCGGAGTCACGATCGCCGCGAAGACGAACAACCCGAAGGTGATCCCCCGCCGCCACGCCTTCAGGCGCTCGTAGGTCAGCACGCCGACCAGGTTCAACCCGACGATCAGCAACGGCGTCTCGAAACTGACCCCGAAGATGATCAGCAACTGGATGATGAACGAGAAATATTGCGACCCGCTCAACGCCGTGATCTGCACGTTGTCGCCGATGGTCAGCAAGAAGCTCAACGCGTGCGCGATCACCACGTAGGCCAGCACCGCGCCGGCGGCGAACAACACCGTGCCCGAGGAGACGAACCCGACCGCGTACTTGCGCTCCTTCGCGTACAGCCCGGGGGTGATGAACGCCCACAACTGGTACAGCCAGATCGGCGCCGCCAGCACCACGCCTGCGGTCAGGCCGACCTTCAACCGCAGCGTGAACTGCTCGAACGGCGCGGTCGCCAGCAGACGGCACTCGCCATCCGGGGTCAACGACGCACGGGCCGACGAGGGCAGCGAGCAATACGGCCCGCGCAGGATCTCACCGAGGCTCTCGATCCCGAGGAACCCGTGCCCGTACCACAGGAACCCGAGCACCGTCGTCGCGATCACCGCGGCGATCGACACGAGCAACCGGTAACGCAGCTCCTGCAGATGCTCGACCAACGACATGGTGCCGTCGGGATTGGTCCTGCGCTTACTGCGTCGCGGATCGAACGGGATTCGCATGGTTGGTGATCGCCCCTGGGTTCACGTGCCTCGCACGGCTCGGCAACAGCACTGAGTCCGGAGTGAGTTCTTCCTCACTCCGGCGCGAGCGGCTCCGCTCAGACCGATTTCTGCTCGGTGCGGGGCTCGGTGGCCTGCTGCGTCGGCTGCTGCGCGGCGGGCAACTGCGGTGCGGGCTGCTGAGCCTGCGCGCCGCTGGTTGGCGCGTTGCTCTCGTTCTGCATCTGACTGACCTCGCTCTTGAAGATGCGCAACGATCGGCCCAGACTGCGGGCCGCGTCGGGCATCCGCTTCGCGCCGAAGAACATCACGAAGACCACCGCAATGATCAGCCAGTGCCAGATGCTCAGACTGCCCATGATCTACCTCCCAAGACTGTGATGTTTCGATGCTACCGGAGGGTGACGTGCGCGAACGCCGCCGTCACCGCTCGTTCGCCCTGCGTTCGGGCGCGGCGCCCGCCGCTGCGGCCCGCAGCTGGCCGAGCAGTTCCCGTCCGGTCCACGCGCGCCTGCCGCCCTGCTCGGCCGCGACGATCAATTCGATCAGCCGCTGATTCACCGGCGTCGGCATCCCGACCATCGCGCCCAGTTCGACGATTTCCCCGCACAGCCAGGATATTTCGGTGGTACGGCCCAGCTCCAGGTCGTCCGCCATGGACGAACGCGCCATCGGATCGATGGCCAGCACCTGCCCGGCTACCCGCCGGAAGAGGCCGTCGGGAACGGTCAGCAGCGCGGCCATCACCCGGGGCGGCAGCGGGGTCAGCCGGGCGGGGCGAATTCGCGCCTTGTTCATCACCTCGAGCGCTTCGCGTTGGGTGAGCGCGAGGCAACGGCGGTAGTCCCGGTCGGCGAGTTCTTCCCGCAGCGGGCGCCCCGACAGCGCGTTGACCGGGTTGTTCAGGTTCAGCAGCAGCTTCGCCCACTGCACCGGCCGCAGGTCGGGATACCGGCGCAGGCCGAGCCCCGCTCGCTCGAATACGTCCAGGAACGGCGCCAGAGCCGGATCGTCCTGTACCGCGAGACCGCCCTCGGTGCCGCGATGGAAACGCCCGCCGGGGTGGTGCACGACGTTGAACATCACCATTCCGGCCAGGACCACGCAGTGCGGCAGGATCTCCCGGATCACCGAGTCGTTGCCGATGCCGTTCTGCAGGCTGAGCACGACGGTGCCCGGCCGGATCTTGCCCGCGAGGTCGCGCACCGCCTCCGCCGTCGCCGCCGATTTCACCGTGACCAGCACCAGGTCCGCCGAGCCGACGTCATCCGGTTCGGTGGCGCGGTGGAATCGATCCGGCGGCAACGCGTCGTCGCCGCCGTCGAGGTCGGTGAGCCGGAGCCCGGACGCGCCGAGTTCGTCGAGCACGCGCCTGCGGCCGACCAGGGTGACCTCCGCGCCCGCTACACCGAGCTTGCCGCCGACGAAGTTGCCGATGCTGCCCGCGCCTACCACCAGCACACGACTGTTCATGCCGGTAGGGCCTCTGCCTTCCTCATCTGGCCTCCAGGTATCCGGCTTCCTCGTAGGCGGCCAGCGCGGCGTTCGACCGCTCACGCACCGCCGCCACCAGCTCCGGCGGGCCGAGGACGGTGACACCCGCCCCGAAACCGAGCAGCAGGCGGGCCATCCAGTCCAGCGTGGCGAACCGCATGGTCGCCTCCAGGCTGCCGTCGGGATGCACCGCCAGCCGATGCATCGGGTACTGATCCAGCACCCAAGCGTAATCGGCGTGAATCCGCAAGCGCGCCAAGGCGACCGCGGGATCGTCCTGGAACAGGTCCAGGCCCGCCGTCGCGTCGGTGGCATGCACGGGCGGCCGGGCGAGTTCGTCCAACTCGGTCGCGGCCTCGATCCGGTCGAAGCGGAACAGCCGCACCCCCTCGGCCTGCCTGCACCACGCTTGCAGGTAGCTGTTGTCGTCCACGAGGACGATGCGGATCGGGTCGACGATGCGTTCGGACACCACGTCGCGACTGGCGGAGTAGTACACCAACCGCAGCGCACGGCCGAGCGCCAGCGCCGACCGCACGGCGGCCACCGCGGGCGCCTCCGGCGGCGGGGTTCGCGACCGCCCGTTCTCCGCGAGTTCCGCGCCGCCCGCGATCGCCGCTTCGATCTTCGCGATGGCCGCGTGGGCCGCCGTCGGGTCCACCATGCCGGGCATGTCGACGATCGAGCGCAGCGCGACCAGCAACGCGGTCGCCTCGGTGGAGGTCAACCGCAACGGACGGTCGATGCCTGCGGAGAAGGTGACCTCGATGCTCTCCTCGGAGAACGACAAGTCGATCAGGTCGCCCGGACCGTACCCGGGAAGTCCGCACATCCACAGCTGATTGAGGTCGCTCATCAACTGTTTGGTGGTCACGCCCAGGTCGGCGGCGGCCTCGGCCGCGCTGATGCCCGGGTGGGCGATGAAGTACGGGATCATGTTGAGCAGCCGGGACAGCCGGACCGAGAGCCGCGAGCTCATGCCCGCACCTCCGTGCGGTCGAACACCGAACGCAGCCGCGCGATGACATCGGCACGCAGCGACTCGGGGGCGAGTACCACGGCGTCCGGGCCCAGGCCGGTGATCAGCCGGGCCAGCCAATCGCGGGATCGCACCGGAAGCTCGACGACGGCGCCCGTACGGCCGCCGACGACGCGCTCACCGGTCACCTGGCCGAGCCTGCGGATCTCCCGCCCGCGCCCTTCGGCCACCCACACCGTCGCCGAGCCGCTGACCGGCGCGGTGCTGGTGACCTGGTCGACGATGGCGCGCAGGTCGACGCCCTCCGGCTTGTGGACGGCGTTGCGCGGGCCATACGCGGTCACATCGTCGCCGATGCGGGACAGCCGGAAACTGCGCACCGCGTCCCTGTCCCGGTCGTGCCCGACCAGATACCAGCGGCCGTGATGGGTGACGACGCCCCACGGTTCGACGTCGCGCATGAGATAGGGGGCGTTGATCGCGCCGCGGTGCTCGAACCGCACAGCCTGGCCCGCGTCGATCGCGGCGAGGAGTTTGCCGAGCACGGGTTCGGAGCCCCGAGCGCGGGCCGGAACCGCGGGCACGGACGCCACGGCGGCGTCGGTTTCCACGTGGATGCCCGCCGCGCGCAGTTTGAGCAACGCCCCCTCCGCGGCGGCGGCGAGTTCCGGCGATTCCCACATCTGCACGGCCACCGCGACGGCGGCGGCCTCCTGATCGCTCAGATCGATGTCGGGTAGCTCGTAGGCGTCGCGGTTGATCCGGTAGCCCTCCACCGTCGAGTACCGGCTCACCGGACCGACTTCCAGCGGAATCCCCAGATCACGCAGTTCGTTCTTGTCCCGCTCGAACATCCGGCTGAACGCCTCGTCGCTGGCGGAGTCCTCGTATCCGGCCACGCTCACCCGGATCCGCTCGGCGGTCAGGAACTGCCGGGTCGACAGCAGCGCGATGACCAGATTCATCAGCCGCTCGACCTTGGATATCGCCACCCGATAGAGGGTAATCTGCGCAGCCGGGCTGTGTTGGTTCGGCCGCTACTTCGTAGCGGCGTGTTCGCGGCCCTCTCATCGCTCGCGTTTGCGCGACCGCCGCTTGCTCCTTCGTCGCCTACGCGGCGGCCGCGTAGGCGCGCGCCGGGCCGCGAACGGCGCAGGCTCGGTCTGGCTTCGCTCGAAACCTGTGGTCGAGGTGCTTGGGCGCGTCGGTGAGCAACGTACTGACCTCGGCATCCGCCGTTACGAGCGAGCCGCGCGCCGGTACGACTTTGTCGGTGTGTCCGAAGTTATGGAAACAGCAGACCGAACGGCGCTCCGCTAGGTGGCTCGACAGTCGTGGAGGGCTCGACAATCGTCGAGCCGCCGCGACACAGTCATTGAGATGCGCGGGCCATCAGTCTTCCGACAAGTAGCGCTCGACCTTGTCCACCTTGGCGGTCATCGCATCCGTCACGCCGGGACGGATGTCGGCCTTCAACACCAAGCTGCAGCGTGGAGCGACGGCGAGGATAGCGTCGGTCGCCTGTTTCACGACGGCCATCACCTCGTCCCATTCGCCCTCGACGGTGGTGAACATGGCGTCGGTGCGATTGGGCAGTCCACTGGCGCGCACCACGCGGACCGCTTCGGCGACGGCGCGCCCGACGTCGACGCCGGTCCCGAGCGGTGTGACGGAGAAGGCGATGATCATGCCTCGATCATGCTCGCAGGCGTCGGAATTACATCGATGCGATCAGGCGATCTACGCGCTCGTCGACCGAACGGAACGGGTCCTTGCACAGCACGGTGCGCTGCGCCTGGTCGTTCAGCTTCAGGTGCACCCAGTCGACGGTGAAATCGCGGCCCGCCTCCTGGGCCGCGGTGATGAAGTCACCACGCAGCTTGGCCCTGGTGGTCTGCGGCGGGGTGTCCACCGCGGCGTCCACGGCCTCGTCCTCGGTGACCCGCTTGGCCAGCCCCTTGCGCTGCAGCAGGTCGAAGACGCCGCGTCCGCGCTTGATGTCGTGATAGGCCAGATCCAGCTGGGCGATCTTGGGATCGGACAACTCCATGCCGTACCGGTCCTGGTAGCGCTGGAACAGCTTGCGCTTGATCACCCAGTCGATCTCGGTGTCGACCTTCGCGAAGTCCTGCGCCTCGACCGCGTCCAGGGTGCGGCCCCACAGGTCGACCACCTGATCGATCTGGGGATCGCGGTCCCGATTGCGCAGATGCTCCACGGCGCGCGCGTAGTACTCGCGCTGGATGTCCAGGGCGCTGGCCTGCCGACCGCCTGCCAGGCGCACCGGACGCCGACCGGTCAAGTCGTGGCTCACCTCGCGGATCGCGCGGATCGGATTGTCCAGCGCGAAGTCGCGGAACGAGACACCCGCCTCGATCATCTCCAGCACCAAGGCGGCCGTGCCGACCTTGAGCATGGTGGTGGTCTCGGACATGTTGGAGTCGCCGACGATCACGTGCAGCCGGCGGTACTTCTCCGCGTCCGCGTGCGGCTCGTCGCGGGTGTTGATGATCGGCCGCGAGCGGGTGGTCGCCGAGGAGACGCCCTCCCAGATGTGCTCGGCGCGCTGCGACAGGCAGAACGTGGCGGCCTTCGGCGTCTGCAGCACCTTGCCCGCGCCGCAGATCAGCTGCCGGGTGACCAGGAACGGCAGCAGCACGTCGGAGATCCGGGAGAACTCGCCCGCGCGCACCACCAGGAAGTTCTCGTGGCAGCCGTAGGAGTTGCCCGCCGAGTCGGTGTTGTTCTTGAACAAGTAGATGTCGCCGCCGATGCCTTCTTCGGCCAGACGCTGCTCGGCGTCGATCAGCAACTCTTCGAGGACCCGTTCGCCCGCGCGGTCGTGGGTCACCAATTGCGCCAGGTTGTCGCATTCCGCGGTCGCGTACTCCGGATGCGACCCGACATCGAGGTAGAGCCGGGCACCGTTGCGGAGGAACACGTTCGAGCTACGGCCCCAGGACACCACCCGGCGGAACAGATACCGGGCCACCTCGTCGGGGGACAGTCGACGGTGACCGTGGAAGGTGCATGTCACACCGAACTCGGTCTCGATCCCCATAATTCGTCGCTGCACACCATCGACATTACAGCCAAGTCGAGGTCTTGCGTGGGGCACCGAACAACCCGTATGCATACGTCTTCACAACGATTTGGCCCGCTTTGTCGGAATTTGCCCGGGTGAAACGCCGGTTTCGCCGGAGGATGCACAGTTCGGCCCGGCCCCGGACATGCCGATACGGCCCGCGAACCAAGCGTCGTTCGCGGGCCGTCGAGTTCGTCGGCCCGGCGGATCACTCCGCCGACGGAGTCTCCTTCGCCGACGGTTTCTCATCCTTCGGCTCGGCGCCGGTCTCCTCCGCCGCGGGCTTCTCGGCCGCCTCCGCCGGACTCAGCAGACGCTCCAGCGTGGCGTTGGGCACCCGCCGGAACGCCCGGCGCGGACGCGCCTGCTCCAAGGTCGCGACCTCGAGCGAGCTCACGCCCAGCACCCGCTTCTCCTTCTCCGCGCCTTCCGGAACGCCCGCCTGCAACGCGCGCACCGCGACGCCGACCGCGGAGGCCAGGTCCAGACCCGGCTGGTACGACGACTTCAGCGCGGTGACGATCGGCTCCGTGGTGCCGCCCATCACCACGAACTCGCGCTCGTCCACGATCGACCCGTCGAAGGTGATCCGGTACAGCACCGATTGCGCGGCCTGCTCGGGATAACCCACCTCCGCCACACAGATCTCCACCTCGTACGGCTTGAGCTGATCGGTGAAGATCGTGCCGAGCGTCTGCGCGTAGGCATTGGCCAGCGCCCGGCCGGTGACATCGCGGCGGTCGTACTGATACCCGCGAATGTCGGCCTGCAGGATGCCGCCCCTGCGCAGATTCTCGAACTCGTTGTACTTGCCGACCGCGGCGAACCCGATGCGGTCGTAGAGCTCACTCACCTTGTGCAGCGTCGCGGACGGGTTCTCCGCGACGAACAGCACACCCTTGTCATACGTCAAGACCACGACGCTGCGCCCCCGAGCGATGCCCTTGCGGGCGAGCTCGGTCTTGTCGCGCATGATCTGCTCGGCCGACGCGTAGTACGGCAACGTCATGATCAGGCGCTCCCTTCTTCGGCGGCCTCGCGGTCGGCGACGATGCCGCGGGTGATCTCCGCCAGCCGCGACTCGGTCACCTCGACCGCACCCTCCTCATCGATCACGATCGCCGTCGGGAAGATGCCGCGCACCAGATCCGGGCCACCCGTCGCGGTGTCGTCGTCGGCCGCGTCGAACAGCGACTCGACAGCGATGCGCAACGCGCGATCCTGATCGATTCCCTTGGCGTACAACTTCTTCAGCGAGGACTTCGCGAACATGGAGCCGGAACCGACCGCGGCGTACCCGAATCGCTCCTCGCTGCGTCCACCCACCACATCGAACGAAACGATGCGGCCCGCCTTGTCGGCATCGGTGGCGTCCAGGTCGTAGCCGACCAGCATCGGCACCACCGCCAGACCCTGCAGGGCCGCGGGCAGATTCTCCCGCACCATCTTCGACAGCTTGTTGGCCTTGCCGTCGAAGGTCAGCGGCACGCCCTCGAGCTTCTCGTAGTGCTCCAGTTCCACCGCGAAGATCCGCACCATCTCCACCGCCATGCCCGCGGTGCCTGCGATGCCCGCCGCGGAATAGCTGTCGGTGATGTAGACCTTCTCGATATCCCGGCTGGCCAGCAGGTTCCCCTGGGTGGCACGGCGGTCACCGGCGATCAGCACACCGCCGCGATAACTCACCGCCACGATGGTGGTGCCGTGCGGAGCGATCTCCTTCGCGGAAGTGCCGCCGGGGATTCCGGCGGCACCCTGTCCGAACCTGTTGCTGGGCAAAAGATCCGGAGCATGCATGCGGAGATAGTCGGAGAAGGAAGAAAGGGCGTACCCCAGGTGGAGACGCGAGGGGTCACCGACTGTCACTGGCCACCTTTCTGCACGTACGCGCGGACGAAGTCCTCGGCGTTCTCCTCGAGCACGTCATCGATCTCGTCGAGCAGGTCGTCGGTTTCCTCCGCCAGCTTTTCGCGGCGCTCCTGACCGGCGGCGTCTACACCGTCGGGGCCCTCGTCCTCGTCGCCACCCCCGGCGCGCTTGGTCTGCTCTTGTGCCATGGCAGCCGACCTCCTCTGTCCTCACCATGATCGGGACCCATGGTGAGCACGGTCCCGATCATGAGCATTGTCCGTGCTCGTCCCTCAACACTACCTACCAGCACCGACAGTGTGCCTATTTTGTGTGGCGGTGTTGGTCTCGCGCAGGTGGACTATGTGGTCAGCTGCTCCACCAGGTCCGCGGCGGTGGTCACGCCGTCCAGGAGTTTGCCGACGTGGGCCTTCGTGCCGCGGCGGGGTTCCAGGGTGGGGATGCGGACCAGGGAGTCGCCGCCCAGGTCGAAGATCACCGAGTCCCAGCTGGCCGCCGCGATGTCGGCGCCGAAGCGGCGCAGGCATTCGCCGCGGAAGTAGGCGCGGGTGTCGGTGGGCGGGTTGGTCATGGCGTCGAGGACCTGCTGCTCGGTGACCAGCCGCTTCATCGAGCCACGGGCGACCAGGCGGTTGTAGAGCCCCTTGTCCAGGCGCACGTCGGAGTACTGCAGATCCATAAGGTGCAGCTTGGGGGCCGCCCAGCCGAGGCCCTCGCGGCTGCGCATGCCCTCGAGCAGGCGCAGCTTGGCCGGCCAGTCGAGCAGGTTCGCGCACTCCATCGGATCGCGTTCGAGCAGGTCCAGGACCATCGCCCAGTTCTCGATGATGTCCTGGACGCGCTTGTCGTCGTTGCCGGTGCGGTCGACGAACTTGATCACCCGGTCCAGGTAGACGCGCTGCAACGCGAGACCGGTCAGCTCGCGGCCGTCGGCGAGCGCGACCGTCGCCCGCAGCGTGGGGTCGTGACTGATGGTGTGCACCGCGGTGACCGGGCGGGCCAGCTGCAGATCCGACAGGTCCTCGCCCGCTTCGATCAGGTCGAGCACCAAGGCGGTGGTGCCGACCTTGAGGTAGGTGGACATCTCGGCCAGGTTGGCGTCACCGATGATGACGTGCAGTCTGCGGTATTTGTCGGCATCGGCGTGCGGTTCGTCGCGGGTGTTGATGATGCCCCGTTTGAGCGTGGTCTCCAGGCCGACCTCGACCTCGATGTAGTCCGACCGCTGGGACAGCTGGAAGCCCGCGTGGTCGCCGGACTGGCCGATGCCGACCCGGCCGGAGCCGCACACCACCTGGCGGGACACGAAGAACGGCGTGAGCCCGACGATGATCTGGTTGAACGGGGTGTCCCGGCTCATCAGGTAGTTCTCGTGGGTGCCGTACGAGGCGCCCTTGCCGTCGACGTTGTTCTTGTACAGCTGCAGCCGCGGAGCCCCCGGCACGCTCGAGGCGTGCCGCGCGGCGGCCTCCATCACCCGCTCGCCCGCCTTGTCCCAGATCACGGCGTCCAGGGGGTCGGTGACCTCGGGCGCGGAGTATTCCGGGTGGGCATGGTCGACGTAGAGCCGGGCGCCGTTGGTGAGGATCATGTTCGCGGCGCCCACCTCGTCGGCGTCGATCACCGGCGCGGGACCGTTCATCCGGCTCAGGTCGAATCCGCGGGCGTCACGCAGCGGCGACTCCACCTCGTAGTCCCAGCGCGTGCGCTTGGCGCGCGGCACGCCCTCCGCCGCGGCGTAGGCCAGGACCGCCTGGGTCGAGGTGAGGATCGGGTTGGCCGACGGCTCGGTCGGGGTCGAGATGCCGTATTCGACCTCTATTCCGATGATGCGCTGCATGGCATCGAGCCTAAGTCACGCACCCCGCCCGACCTCCCGCGACCGGCGGAGTCCAATGTCATACCGCAGGTGGTACTTCCGGAGGACCCGTCGCGGCGCAGGTCGGCGCGATAGTCGGGACATGTCCGAATCGATCGCAGCCCGCCGCCTGGAGACCGCCGAGCAGCATCGCCCGTCGCCTCCCCCACCACCCGCGCCCGCCCGGCTCGTCGCGTTGGACGTGCTACGCGGGATCGCGATTCTCGGCACCCTCGCCACCAACATCTGGATCATCACCAACCCGGAGGGGCTGGTCGGGTATCTGCACGACATGGGTGGCGAGGCCGGCGGATGGACGTGGACCGAGCGCGTGCTCCAGCAGCTGGCGCAGGGCAAGTTCCTCGGGCTGCTCACCGTCATGTTCGGCATCGGCCTGGCCATCCAGCGACGCTCCGCGACCAAGGCCGGGCGCCGCTGGCCGGGGAAGTACCCCTGGCGGGCGGGCTTGCTGTTCCTGGACGGTTTGGTCAACTTCGTCTTCGTCGCCGAGTTCGACGTCCTCATGGGGTACGCGGTGACCGGACTCGTGGTCGCATTCGTGCTCGCCACCGGTGCGCGGGCGCGGCGGCGCTGGCTGGTGGGCGCGGCGGCCGTGCACGTGTCGCTGTTGACGCTCATCGGGCTCGCTCTGGCGTTCGCGCCGAGCCAGGACGCGCAGGCGCGTCGTGCGCTGGACCCGAACCCGTATGCGGACGGCTCGTTCTGGGAGCTCGCGGCGTTCCGGCTCGGCAACGCCGGGCTGTTCCGGATGGAGACGATCTTCGTCTTCGCGATGTCGGTCGCGCTGTTCCTGACCGGCGCCCGGCTGTTCCGGGCGGGCGTGTTCGGCCCGGAAGGCGCGCGACTGCGCAAGCGGCTGATGATCCTCGGCTTCGGCGTCGCCGCGCCGATCGACCTGGGCGTCGGCATACTGGGCGGTGGCGACCTCGTCCTGTTCACCCGGTACGGCAGCGCGCCGTTCGTCTCTCTGGGCATTCTGGCCGCGGTCGCCGAGTGGTACCTGCGGCGGCCCGGCGCCGGGTTCGCCGGGCGGCGGTTCACCGAGATCGGCCGCACCGCGCTCAGCTGCTACATCCTGCAGAACCTGGTGGCATCGATCCTCTGTTACGGCTGGGGTTTCGGACTCGCGGCGCGCGTCTCGCCCGATGACCGTGTCCCGTTCACCGTCGGTGTCTACGTGCTGGTATCGCTGATCATCGCCTGCGGAGCGCACCTGTGGCTACGACGCTTCGAGCGCGGGCCGGTGGAGTGGTTCTGGAACGTGAGTTTCCGAACGCTGGCGCGGGAACGCTGAAACGCCATGATGCCCGTATCCCCGGGCCGGGGATACGGGCGTGACCATCCCGACCGGCTCCGTTGTGGCGCAGGGCTTGTCGTACCCGCACATGCCGCGAAATCCGGCGGCCCCGGCGCGCGGCGGCCGCTACCGTCGTGCTGTGACGCTCGCCGACCGCTACCCCTTGCTGCACACACCGGCTCACTGGGCGTGGGGCGACCTGGATGTCCGGTTCTCCACCACACTCCCGTCCGACGAACTGGTCACCAATATCCACGTCGTCTGTTTCGTCGGCGACGAGATCGTGCTCTGTCGCGACGATCGCGACGTCTGGCTGATTCCGGGCGGCACCAGGGAACGCGGCGAGTCGGTCGACGCCTGCGTGCGCCGCGAACTGCGGGAGGAGGCGGGCGCACGCCCGGTCGGACCGATCCGATGGTTCGGCGCGCACCATGCGACGAGCAACGGTCCGGCACCGTATCGCGAGTGGCAGCCCCATCCACACAAGGCGTGGCTGTGGTGCACCGCGGACGTGGTGCTCGAATCCGCCCCGACCAATCCCGACGACGCCGAGCAGATCCTCGAGGTGTGCACCTTTCCCGTAGCCGAAGCGATGCGACGGGCCGGATCCGACGGCGAGCACCTGAGCGAACTGGTGGCATTGGCGGTCGAACTCCACCGGCCGGAGCGTCCCGAGTGATGTAGGCGGCCGGCCGCACATACTCGGCCGCCGCCCACCGGTGGGATCGGGGGAGAATCGAAGGATGGCAACGGCAACTTGGCACGGCCGCGTCCTCGCGACCAGCAATGACACCATCATCGTCGAGGGCAATCACTACTTCCCGCCGGACTCGATCCGGCCGGAGTTCTTCCAGCCCTCCGACACGCACAGCTACTGCCCGTGGAAGGGCACCGCCAGCTACTACACCGTAGTGGTCGACGGAGACAGCAACACCGACGCCGCCTGGTTCTACCCGGAGCCGAAGACCAAGGCCGCGCAGATCAAGGACTATGTCGCGTTCTGGCGCGGCGTCGAGGTGACGGAGAGCTGAGCGGCGTCTTTCGCTGCGAGCAATCGAGTGGCGAACTCATGATCGATGCCGGAATCCGGTCGTAGGCGCGGTGGTGCGGTGATCGGCGGGCCGGGGCGGCGGCTCGGACCGCACTGCCCCGGCGAACGGCGGCAATCGGAGGAATCGGGAATACCGCCTGCGCGAAACCGATACGCTCATCCCAGGATTCAGCGCGAGTGTCTCAGCCGGGAGCATCCCATGATGAAGGCTCTGGTCACCAACGGCTTCTCGATGGCGCCTGGCGGCGCGGCGGACGAACCGGCGCGAGCGGGTGTCGCGCTGCTCCGGCCAGGGGTGCTGGCTTTCGCCGGATCGGTCGGTCCGACGGAGTTACACGCGCATCACGCGGTGCAGATCGTCGCCGCGAGCACGCCGATCGTGGTGGTGGACGGTAGCGGCGTCCGCAAGCAGGGCACCCACGTCATCGTGCCGACCGACGCACCGCACCGGATCGACGTAGGCGCCGCGCACGGCACGGCCGTCTACCTCGACCCCGAGACGGCCGCCGGTGCGGCGGCGGATCGCAGAGCGCACCTCAACGGCTGGGTCGACAGCGCCGACACCCTCGGCATCACCGCCGGTGGTGGAGACCTGACCGCTCAGGTCACCGCGGTCGTCGACGATCTGCTGCCGCAGGACGGCGCGTCCGGCGCGAGCGAGCGGCACGCGGTGATCACGGCGGCCCTGCAACTGCTGCCCGCACTGGTGCGCACCGGGTCGGTGCGGGGGGCGGATGTCGCACGACAGTTGGGTATTCCCGCGCCCCGACTGTCCCACCTGTTCACCGAGCAGATGGGAATTCCGTTGCGCCGCTATATCCTCTGGCTGCGGCTGCACATAGCGCGGACCCGCGCGCTGGCCGGAGACGACCTCGCGGCCGCCGCGCACGCGGCCGGTTTCTCCGATGGCGCGGATCTCACCCGCACCTGCCGCCGGACGTTCGGGCTGTCTCCATCGGTGCTCAGCCGCACCAGCGAATCGGTCCCGGACGCATAGCGGCCGGGACGGCTCGCGTTCCGTATCAGTCCGCCGGACGGGACTCGACGTAATAGTCCGCCGAGATCGTCTTCAGCATCTGCCGCACGCCGAGTGGCGCCCATACCGCGGAGGGGTCGTGCCGCACGACCGGATCGGTCAGCTCGACCACATGGCCGCGGGTTTCCAGGGCGAAACCACCCGCCGCGCAGATGTTCTTGACCCAGTCGACATTCCGGCCGTACGTCAGCGCGATACGGTAGGCGCCGTCCTGCTCGAAGACCATGACCGGGGTGCGGTAGGACCGGCCCGACTTCCTGCCCTTGTGCAGCACGATGCCGAACCCGGGCGCGCGTCCCGCGACCAGGCCCGCGGTCGGATTGGTGACATGCCGGTTGAAATTCGCCAGTGCGTGCGGAAGCACCATGGGCGGCGATCCTCTCTCCCTGTGGCCTGCGGTGTTCACGTTACTCTCGACCCATGTCCGCTCCGCCGCCTCATCGCGAGCCGCCCCACACCGGAGATCCGAGCGCGGAAACGATCGCCGTCTACGATGCGGCGGGCAACCCGGTGGGGGCCGCCGAGCGGGCCACGGTCTACCGCGACGGATTGTGGCACGCCAGCGCGGGGGTGCTTCTGCGCTCCGGTGACGGCGAGCGCGTCTACGTGCACCGCCGCACCCACACCAAGCTCGTTTTCGCGAGCATGCACGACTGCCTGGCCGGTGGTGTGGTCGCGCCGGGCGAAGCGCCGCGCGAGACGGCCCTGCGCGAACTGGCCGAAGAACTGGGCGTCACGCCGAACCCCGGCGACGTCTCGCCCGAACCGCTGGCGACGGTCTCCTGGGACGGCGAATGGGCCGGTCGGCCGATGCGGTGTCATCTGTTCGCGTACGAGTCGCGCTACGACGGGCCGGTTCGCCACCAACCCGACGAGATCGCCGCGGGATGGTGGTGGACCGACGCCGAACTGCTGGCGCGTCTGGCCGATCCGGACTGGCCGTTCGTCCCGGACACCCGCCTGCTGATCACGGATCTGCTGGTCGGCGCCCGGTCAGCGGCAGACGACGGGACGAGGCCCTGATCAGCTGGACGAGGCGACGGAGGCTGCCCAAGCGGCGAACGCGCCGGGATTGCGTGTCTGCAACAGCACCCGGCCGGGGCCGGTGAAATCGAAGACGAAACCCTCGCCGGACTTCAACGACTGGATCGATCGACCCGAGACCGCTCGCCGGATGCTGAAATTCATCGCCAGGTCGTAGGCGACCACGTGCCCGGTGTCGATCGTGATCGGCTCGCCCGGTTGCAGATCGATCACATCGATCGCGCCGAACACGCCCACCACGATCTCACCCTCGCCGTGCGCGCGCAGACCGAATCCGCCTTCGCCGCCGAACAGATTGGCGAACCCGCCCCACTTGCTCTCCACCTGCGCACCGTGCGAATTGGCGATCCATCCCCCACGGCTGATGAAGAAAGGCCGATCCGGCGTGATCTGCAAGTTCAACATGTCGCCGGGAAGCGCGGGCGCCACGTCGACCCACCCGCCCTGCGGCGGCGCGGTGAAAGTCGAGACGAAGAACGACTCCCCGGCCAGCACCGACCGCTTCAGTCCGGCCAGGATGCCGCCCTCGGCCTTGGCCTGCAACGTGACCCCCGCCGAATGAGCCACCATGGCGCCGCTCTCGACCCGCATCGGCTCGCCCCCGGCGAGAAAGCACCGCGCGACGGCGGCGGCGGGACTGTGGCGCAGTTGTACTTTCATGTCCGCCGACCCTACCGCCGAATCCCACACGGCGGGAACGGGTGTCAGAGCAGATCACGCAGTGCGTCGTCGTCTCGGGCCACCACCGCCCCGCCGTCCGCGGTGAGCACGATCGGCCGCTGGATCAGCCCGGGATGTTCGACCAGCGCTTCGATCCAACGGTCCCGGTCCGCGGCGGTCCGCGCCCAGCTCGCCATGCCGAGGTCCTTGGCGATCTGTTCGCCGGTGCGGGTGATGTCCCAGGGTTCGGCGTCCAGCCGCCGCAACACCTCACGCAGCTCGGCGGCCGTCGGCGGCTGGTCCAGATACTCGCGCACGGTGTAGTCGACACCGGCGTCGTTCAGGAACGCGGTGGCGTTGCGGCTCTTGCTGCACCGCGGGTTGTGCCAGATCTCGGTCTGCCCGGAAGTCATGTACGCAGGGTACCGAGGACGTGCACCCGGGCCGCCCGGCGCCCACTGGCGGATCTCGGACGTCGCGCCGCCGAGCGCCGCGTGTGCTCCGATACTGGAAGCCATGACTGAGCACGCGTCGCCCGAAAACCCCTACGGCACACCGACCACATCCGGTCCCGAGCGCATCCCTTCATATCAGGGCGTGATGAATCGGGTCGTGCGCGCGCTGCTGCGTGTGCCCGGGCTGTCCGGCGTCGTCGGCAAGCGGCTGATGATCCTGCACGTCGTCGGGCGCAAGTCGGGGAAGGTCTACGACGTGCCGCTGGCCTATACCCGGCACGGCGACACTCTGCTGATCGGCACCGCCCTGCGCCCGTGGGTGAAGAACCTGCGGGCGGGCGATCCGGTGCGGGCCTCCTTCGGCGGCGAGCCGCGCACCTTCGACCCGGTGGTCCACACCTCCGAGGCCGACGTGCTGCGGCTCTACGAGATCGTCGCGCGGGACAACAAGCAGAACGCCAAGTACAACGGCATCGGCTTCACCGCCGACGGTTCACCCTCCAAGGCCGATATCTACCAGACCTGGCAGC
Source organism: Nocardia sp. NPDC059691 (assembly GCF_042733915.1). NCBI lineage: Bacteria > Bacillati > Actinomycetota > Actinomycetes > Mycobacteriales > Nocardiaceae > Nocardia > Nocardia sp. NPDC059691. The sequence goes on from NZ_JBHWFB010000004.1 coordinate 250,672, forward strand.
AGGGCGGCGTCGTGGTGGAACTGACGCCGCACTGAGCGGCCGGTCAGCTCGCGACGTAGCCGTCGGCCACGTCGAGCACTTCGTCGACGATCTCGAGGCCGGTGCGCAGTTCGTCGGCCGTCGTGGTCAGCGGCGGCGCGATCTGAAAGCGATTGCCCGCGTTGAACGGCCACAGCCCGCGCGCCTTGGCCGCGGCGGTGACCGCGGCCATCGGCTCGGCGTCCGCGCCCGCCGCCGCGAACGGGATCAGCGGCTGTCTGCTGCGCTGGTCCCGGACCAGTTCCAGCGCCCAGAAGAAGCCGAGTCCACGGACCTCGCCGACGCTCGGATGACGACCGGCGAGTTCGCGCAGGCCTTTTCCGAGCACATCGGCGCCCACCGCCCGTACGTGATCGAGGATTCCTTCGCGCTCGAAGACCGCGATCGAGGCGACACCCGCCGCGCAGGCCAGCGGATGACCCGCGTAGGTGAGACCGCCCGGATACACCACATGGTCGTAGCGCTGCGCGATCCGCTCGGCCATGAGCACGCCACCGAGCGGGACGTAGCCGGAGTTCACCCCCTTGGCGAAGGTGATGATGTCCGGCTCGACGCCGAACGCCTGTACCGCGAACCATTCGCCCACCCGTCCGAATCCGACCATCACCTCATCGGCGATGTAGACGATGCCGAACTCGTCGCACAGCGCTCGCACGCCGGCCAGATAACCGGGCGGCGGGACGAGCACACCGTTGGTGCCGACCACCGTCTCCAAAATCAACCCCGCGATGTGCTGCGGGCCTTCGAGCTCGATGACCTGCCGCAGGTGCCGCAGCGCGGCGGCCGTCTCTTCCTCGGGAGTCGTCGTGCCCCACGGTGACCGGTAGGGGTAGGGGCCGAAGAACCGCACCACGTCGACGTTCGTCGGTTCCGCGCCCCAGCGGCGCGGTTCCCCGGTCAAGCCGATCGCGACGCCCGTGCCGCCGTGGTAGGAGCGGTAGGCGGCGAGCATTTTCGTCCGCCCGGTGTAGCTTCGCGCCAAACGCACCGCGTGCTCGACGGCCTCGGCGCCGCCGGTGGTGAACAGGATCCGGTTCAGCTCGCCGGGAGCCCGCTCGACGATCAGCCTGGCCAGTTCGCTGCGGACGTCGTTGCCGACCGTCGGCGAGATGGTCGCCAACCGCTGCGCTTGGGCGACGATCGCCGCGACGATGTCCGGATGCTGGTGGCCGATGTTCACGTTGACCAGCTGGGAGGAGAAGTCCAGATAGCGCTTGCCGGTGTCGTCCCAGAAGTAGGAGCCGAACGCCCCGGTGATCGGAGCCGGGTTCAATTCGGCCTGCGCGCTCCAGGGATAGAAGACGTGATCGGCCACGCTAGTCGCTCCCTTCGGTCGACTTGGTCGTGGTCACGAGGGAAGCGAGACGAGGCAGCACCGATTCACCGTACGCCGCCAAAGTCGCGTTCTTCGCGTCGTGCTGGAGATAGACGGCGAACTGGTCCACACCGAGCCTTTCCAGCTCCCGCAACCGGGACAGCTGGTCGTCGGGCGTGCCCAGCAGGCAGAAGCGGTCCACGATGGCGTCGGGCACGTACTCGGCATGGACATTGCCCGCGCGTCCGTGCAGGTTGTAGTCGTAGCCGCGCCTGCCTTCGATGTAGTCCGTGAGGGCAGCCGGGATGTCGCCTGCCGTACCGTATCTCGCCACCATCTCCGCCACGTGGTTGCCGACCATCCCGCCGAACCATCGGCACTGTTGCCGCGCGTGCGCCTGCGCCGCGTCCGTCCCGTCGGTGACATAAGCGGGTGCGGCGACGCAGATCCGCACCGACGCCGGGTCCCGGCCCGCGCGCTCGGCCGCGGCGCGCACCCGGGCGACGGTCCATGCCGTGATGTCGGGGTCGGCCAGTTGCAGGATGAATCCGTCGGCCACGGCACCGGTCAGCTCGAGTGCGCGTGGCCCGTAGCCCGCCACCCACACATCCAACCGGGAGTCGGCCGCCCACGGCAACCGCACGACCGCGTCGTCCACTCGCGCGCCGCGACCGTTGCCCAGTTCGCGGATCACCTCGATCGATCGGCGCAGCGTGGCCAGCGTGGCGGGCTTGCCGCCCAGCGTGCGCACGGCCGAGTCGCCGCGGCCGATCCCGCATACGGTGCGATTGCCGAACATCTCGTTGAGCGTGGCGAAGGTCGACGCGGTCACCGTCCAGTCCCGGGTGGCCGGGTTCGTCACCATCGGACCGACCATGATCTTGCGGGTGGCGGCCAGAATCTGGCTGTAGATGACATAGGGCTCCTGCCAGAGCAGATGCGAGTCGAAGGTCCAGACGTGGGAGAACCCATATGTCTCCGCGAGCCTGGCCAGTTCGATCACACGCGAGGCCGGGGGCGTGCATTGCAGCACCACACCGATGTCCATGCGGCACTTCTCCGTTCCGAGGATCGAAAGTCAGATCAGGTTCTGCGCGAGTCCACGCGCGACGAACCGGCCGTGCCCCGCGTGCCCGAGGTAGCCGCCGTCGTCCACGACGACCCGGCCCCGGGACAGCACCGTGTCGACGTGACCGTCGATCTCGAATCCCTCGTAGGCCGAGTAGTCCATGTTCATGTGGTGGGTCTTGCCGAGACCGATGCTGGTGTGGCCGTCCGGGTCGTAGATGACGATGTCGGCGTCCGCTCCCGGGCTGATCACCCCTTTGCGCGGGTACATGCCGAACATCCGGGCCGGGGTGGTGCAGCAGACCTCGACCCAGCGTTCCAGCGGGATCCGGCCGGACCGGACGCCCTGGAACATCAGATCCATCCGATGCTCGACGCCGCCGATGCCGTTGGGGATCTTGCTGAAGTCGCCGATCCCCATCTCCTTCTGGCCCTTCATGCAGAACGGACAGTGATCGGTGCCGACGGCCGTGACGTCGCCGGTGCGCAGGTAGCGCCACAGCTTGTCCTGATGTCCTTCGGCCTTCGATCGCAGCGGCGTGGAGCACACCCATTTGGCGCCTTCGAAACCCGGCGCGCCGAGCTGATCCTCGAGCGAGAGATACAGGTACTGCGGGCAGGTCTCGCCGAAGACGTTGCGCCCGGCGTCGCGGGCGGCGGCGATCTGAGCCAGCGCCTGCTCGGCCGACACGTGCACGACGTACAGCGGCACGCCGGTCAATTCGGCCAGCATGATCGCGCGGTGGGTGGCCTCCTCCTCGAGCTGCCACGGTCGGGTCGTGCCGTGGAAGTACGGCGCGTTGTCCCCTCGCGCGAGCGCCTGTTCGACCAGCACATCGATGGCTATCCCGTTCTCCGCGTGCATCATCACCAGCGCGCCGAGTTCCGCCGCTGACTGCATGGCGCGCAGGATCTGGCCGTCGGTGGAGTAGAAGACACCCGGGTAGGCCATGAAGAGCTTGAAGCTGGTGACGCCCTCGGCCACCAATTCGCTCATGCCCTTCAAGGATTCGTCGTCGACGTCGCCGATGATCTGATGGAAGCCGTAGTCGATCGCGCACTGCCCGGCCGCTTTCGCGTGCCAGGCGGCCAGCGTGTCCTGAACCCGTTCCCCTTGCCGCTGGACGACGAAGTCGATGATGGTGGTGGTGCCGCCCCACGCGGCCGCGCGGGTGCCGGTCTCGAAGGTGTCGGAGGCCTCGGTCCCGCCGAAGGGCATCTGCATGTGGGTGTGACCGTCCACGCCGCCGGGGATGACGTATCTGCCGGTCGCGTCGAGCACGCGATCGGCGGACGCGGCGAGATCCGCGCCCAGCGCGACGGAGCCCGGCCGCAGGACGGCGGCGATGGTCTCGCCGTCGACGAGCACGTCGAGCGGCTGCGCTCCGGTGGCGGAGACCACCGTGCCACCGTGGATGAAGGTGCGCGCCATGTCGTTCTCCCCGGTCTCAGGGGGCCACCAGCGGCCCGTAGGCGTCGGGGCGGCGATCGCGGTAGAAGGCCCAGCGGTCGCGCACCACCTTGATCAGGTCCATGTCCAGATCACGGACGACCAGCTCGGGGTCGGTATCGGAGGCGACCTCGCCGACGAACTTGCCTTCGGGGTCGACGAAGTAGCTGGTGCCGTAGAAGTCGTCGTCGCCGTACTCCTCGGCGCCGACCCGATTGATGGCACCGATGTAGTACTCGTTGGCTACCGCGGCCGCCGGCTGTTCCAGTCTCCAGAGGTAACCGGACAAGCCGCGCGACGTGGCCGACGGATTGAACACGAGTTCCGCACCGGCGAGGGCCAGCGCGCGCCACCCCTCCGGGAAGTGCCGGTCGTAGCAGATGTACACGCCGACCTTGCCCACCGCCGTGTCGAACACCGGCCAGCCCAGGTTGCCCGGCCGGAAATAGAACTTCTCCCAGAACCCGTGCACGTGCGGAAGGTGGTGTTTGCGGTACTTGCCGAGATAGCTGCCGTCGGCGTCGATCACCGCCGCCGTGTTGTACAGCAGACCCGGCTGTTCCTGCTCGTACACCGGCAGGATCATCACCAGGCGCAATTCTTTCGCCAGTTCCGCGAATCGTTCCGTCGTCGGCCCCGGGACGGATTCGGCGTAGTCGTAGAACTCCGTGTCCTGCCGCTGGCAGAAATACGGGGCGTAGAACAGTTCTTGGAAGCAGATCACCGCGGCTCCGTGCGCGGCGGCGCGGCGCGCGTAATTCTCGTGCGCCGCGAGCATCGACTCCTTGTCACCGGTCCAGTTCGTTTGGACCAGCGCCGCTCGAACGATTCCCATGCCTCGTTATACGTCACCCGGAACCTGTTCCGTTGTCCGACGAGTGCCTGGAGGCATTTTGTAGCCAATCCGTGGCAACCGCGGTTACGGCGGCATCCCGACCTGCCCGTGCTCGAGTAATCGAGCCGTACTCCCCCACTTGGTCGGGCGAGATGGAATGATTCGCGCTGCATCGTCCGGTGCGCAACCCCGAGTGAAGGAGATTTTCAGCGGTGAGCAGCGAAGTGCAAGCGCGAGAACTCGTCGACGGCCGGCGCACGGGGCGCCGGGGCGTGCCGTGGCGATCGCTGCGGATCCTCGGGGTCCTCGTCGTCGGCGCGGCGCTGGTCGCGTCCGCGACCGGTGTCGTCTCGGCGACCCCGTCGCCTGCTCGGGAGCAGGGCCCGGCCGGCTGTGGCGTACCGACCGCGGGGCAGCCGAACGGTAAGCAGTGGCCCGCCGAACCCGGCATGACCATCGATCCCAACGCGCAATACACGGCGACGCTGATCACCACTTGCGGCACCGTGACCGTCGCCTTGGACGCCGCCCGCGCACCGCGCACCGTCAACTCGTTCGCGTTCCTGGCCGGAGAACGGTACTTCGACCACACGAGGTGCCACCGGATCACCACCGACGGCATCTACGTCCTGCAGTGCGGCGACCCCACCGCGACCGGCATGGGCGGCCCCGGCTATCAATTCCCCGACGAGAACCTGGCGGGCGCTACCTACCCGGCGGGCACGATCGCGATGGCGAACGCGGGCCCCGGCACCAACGGCAGCCAGTTCTTCCTGGTCTACCGGGACGCGCCGCTGCCGCCGAACTACACCCCGTTCGGCCGGGTCACCGCGGGCATGGACGTGCTGAACGCCATCGCCGCCGCCGGAGTCAAGGACGGCTCGTCCGACGGCGCACCGGCCGCCGACGTGGTGCTCGATTCCGTCGCCGTCCGCAACTGAATTCCGGACGACCATGGTGGCGGCGACGATCGGACGCCGCCACCATGGCCGTCCCGTGGGGGCTCGAACGAATCGGTCAGGACACCGCGGCGCGCCGACGCAGCAGCAGCGCCATCGCCGGCTCGACGAACCGGCTGACGACCGGCCCGAGCACCGCCATCAACAGCACGTAGGTTGTGGCCAGCGCGGCGAATTCGGCGGGGACCGCGCCAGCGGCCACCGCGAGACCCGCGATGACGATCGAGAACTCGCCGTGGGCGACCAGGGCGGTGCCCGCCCGCGCCCGGCCCAAGCGGCCCGCACCGGCCCGCTTGGCCGCCCACCATCCGGTGGCGATCTTGCTGGCCGTCGTGACCAGTGCCAGCAGGCACGCCCAGCCCAGCACCGGCGGAATGCTCGTCGGGTCGGTGCTCAGGCCGAACAGCACGAAGAACAGTGCGGCGAACAGGTCGCGCAGAGGTTCCAGGAGCTTGGTGGCGTTGTGCGCGGTGGAGTCCGAGATCGCGATGCCGAGCAGGAACGCGCCGACCGCCGCGGACACTTGCACAGCGGAGGCCGCGCCCGCCACCAGCAGCGCGGAACCCAGCAGCTTCAACAGGAAGATCTCGCGGTCGGCGCTGTCGACGATCGCGGAAACGTAGCGGCCGTAGCGCAGCGCGACGATCAGCACGACCGTGACCGCCGCCAGGGCGATGGCCAGCGTCTTCAGTCCGGCGAGGAAACCGACTCCGGCCAGCACCGCGGTCAGCACCGGCAGGTATCCGGCCATCACCAGGTCCTCGAACACCAGGATGGACAGGATCACCGGCGTTTCCCGGTTACCGAGCCTGCCCAGATCGTTGAGCACCTTCGCGACGATGCCGGAGGACGAGATGTAGGTGACCCCGGCCATCGCGATGGCGCCGGTGAACCCCCAGCCGAGCCCGAGCGCGACGAGCACACCCGGCGTCGCGTTGAGCACGATGTCCACCACGCCCGCGGCCCACGATCGGCGCATGCCCGTGACCAGTTCCGGAGCGCTGTATTCCAGGCCGAGCAGCAACAACAGCAGGACGACGCCGATTTCGCTGGCGAGATGGATGAAGTCGTCCACCTGCCGCAACTCGACGAGGCCACCGGTGCCGAACACCAGTCCGCCGATCAGATACAGCGGGATGGGCGACATGCCGATGCGCGCGGCGATCCGCCCGAGCAGGCCGAGGCCGAAGAACACCGCGCCCAGCTGGATCAGCGCGAGCGCGGTCTCGTGTGCGACCATGCGCTCAGCCGTCTAACAGGATCTTGGCGGCGGCCTCGAGGCCCTCCACCGTGCCGACGACGACCAGCACGTCTCCAGCGGTGAAGGTGAAGTCCGGCCCCGGCGAGGGAATCGGCTGGCCACTGCGGACCACGGCGACGATGGACGCCTTCGTCCGGGTGCGCATCTGAGTTTCGCCCAGCCTGCGTCCGTCGAAGCGGGAGCGGTCCGGGATGGACAGCTGCCGGGTGGTCAGTCCGGTGAACTCGCGGTGTTCCTCGCGCAGTTGTTCGACCAGTTGCGGCGCGCCGAGCAGACTGGCCAGCACGGCCGCCTCCTTCCCCGACAGCGGTACCTGCTCGGTCTCGTCGGGGTTGTCCGGCTTGCTCACGATGAGGTCCATCGTGCCGTCGCGATGGTCGATCACCCCTATCCGGCGTCGTGTATTGGTCAGCGGAAAATCCTTGCGCACACCTATACCCGGCAGGGGTGTCACCTCAACATTCACGACCTCACCCTATCGACCCACCCGTTACGACCCGTCGACGGGTGACCGAATTGTCCGTATTTCTCGCCGTTTCCGCACGCCACTCCGGCCTTGCGAGTTGGACCACGGTTCACCGCCCGTGGTAAGAGAAATGACGTGTCCCGTTCATGCCTCCGTCGCCGAGCCGTTGGATTCCGTTTCCGCGACGACCGCGCCGCGCGAGTCCGGTGACGGTCGCCCGAGCGGTGAATCGGTTGCTCCGGCCGGGTGCGGTCGCCACCGCGGCGGCCGTCCCGCGGGCGGGCGCCGGCGGGTACCGGCACGATCTGGACGGGCTGCGCGGCGTGGCGATCGCGCTGGTGGTGGCGTTCCACATCTGGTTCGGCCGAGTGTCGGGCGGCGTGGACGTGTTCTTGGCGCTGTCCGGGTTCTTCTTCACCGGCTCGCTGCTGCGCGGCGTGGCGGCCACCGGCACGGTCCGTGTCGCGCACACCGCTCGCCGGCTCGCCCGCCGATTACTGCCCGCCCTGGTCACGCTTCTGGCGGCCGTGGTCGCGGCGACCGTGCTGCTTCGCCCGTTCACCCAGTGGGGCGAGATGGCGGCGCAGACGCTGGCGTCGCTGCTGTACTACCAGAACTGGTATCTGGCGCTGTCCTGGTCGGACTACCGGGCCGCCGATCCGTCGGTGAGCCCGTTGCAGCATCTGTGGTCGATGGCGGTGCAGATGCAGTTCTACCTGCTCGCGCTGATCGTCGTGGCGTCGGTCGCTGGCCTGTGCCTGCGTTTCGCTCGTCCGGGGGCAGTGCGTCCGGCCTTGGCGATCGTGCTCGCCGCGGGCGCGGTGGCCTCGTTCGTCTACGCCGCGCACGGTACCGCGGTGCATCAGGGCTGGAACTACTACGACAGTTTCGCCCGCGCCTGGGAACTCCTCGCCGGGGCGCTGCTGGCGATCGTCGCGCCCTGGCTGTCACCGCCGCGTTCGGTGCGGGTCGCGGCCGCCGTCCTCGGCGCGGTCGCGGTGCTCACGTGCGGTTGGTTGATCGACGGCGCCGATCGGTTCCCCGGTCCCGCCGCCCTGGTGCCAGTCGGGGCCACACTGGCGCTGATCGTCGCGGGCGGCGGTCTCGCCGCCGCCGATCAGCCACTACCGAACCGGCTGCTCGGCGCACCGGCCGCGGTGCGCCTCGGCGAACTGTCCTACGCGCTGTATCTGTGGCACTGGCCGATCCTGATCTTCGTCCTGGCGCGGACCGGAGCCGCGACCGCGGGACTCGGCGTGGGTCTGGGCGTCGTCGGGGCGTCGCTGGTACTCGCCCACCTGACCAACCGGTTCATCGAGCAGCCGCTACGAATGCGGTCCGGTCGTCCGGCCGGAAAGACGCCCGCCCGAGGACGCCGCACCGGCCGGCTGGTCGCGGCGCTCGGCATCGCGGTACTCGCGGCGGCGCTGGGCGAGCAGGTGGTGACCAAGGCGAATCCGCCGCGAGCGGTGGCCGGGCTGGACTCGGCGCGCTATCCCGGCGCGGAAGCACTGGTCAACGGCGTGAGCGCGCCCGATGCTCCGATGCGGCCGAGCATGTACGAAGCGCCGGCGGACGCGGCCTACCCCTCGCGCGACGGCTGCATCGCGGACTGGGATACCCGCGAGGTCATCACCTGCACCTACGGCGACGCCGCCGCGGAGCGCACCATCGCGGTGGTGGGCAGCTCGCATGCCGAGCATTGGGTGCCCGCGCTCGACCTGCTCGCCCGCGAGCACTCCTTCCGGGTCGAGGTCTACCTGAAGATGGGCTGCCCGCTGACCGTGGCGGCGGAACCGATGTACAAGGGTGAAGCGAATCCGGACTGCCGCGACTGGTCTGTGGAGGTGATCGACCGCCTGGGCGTCGAACGCCCGGAGTGGGTGTTCACGACAGCGACCCGCCCTCGTGACGGCGCGGGTGACGAGACCCCGGCCGACTATCTGGACGTCTGGACCCGCCTGGCCGACCGCGGACTCAACGTGCTCGCCATCCGTGACACGCCGTGGCTGCGCCGCGACGGCGTGCGGTACCGGGCCATCGATTGCCTCGCCCAGTACGGCGACCGGATCAGCTGCGGGATGCCGCGCGCGGAGGCGCTGAACCCGGTCGATCCGGCGCTGGAGTTCGCCGCCTCGTTCCCCAACGTGTTCCCGCTGGACCTGTCCGACGCGCTGTGCGAACGCGACGTGTGCGCGGTCACCGAGGGCAACGTCCTGATCTACCACGACGAGCATCACCTCACCGCCAGCTATTCGCGGTCGCTGGCACCGGAACTCGGCAGGCAGTTGTCGCCGATCCTCGGCTGGTGGTGAGCCGGAACCGGATCAGTTCAGCCGCAACATGTCCGGCCAGGCTCGCGACCACGGCACGAGCGGCTGCGCGCAGCGCCAGACAGTGACGCCGCGGGTGACCCCCGGGAACCCGAGACGAGCGTCGACTTGCCCGATCGGGGTCACCTCGGCGCAGTGCGCGCGCACATCGGCCTCGGTGCCGCCCACCCACAGCACCGTCGTCGCCGTGTCCGGCGGGGTGCCGAAGTAGCCGAAGCCGCGATTCGGACTGAAGACGGCGGGCAGGCCATGCGTCGCGCGCGCGAGGTCCAAGGCGCTTGCCTGCCAATAGGAATCGGCGATCACCACGGCCGAAGCCCGCTCCGGCTCCGGCAGCGCCGCGTAGGCCGCCGCGGTCCCGGCCGCGAGTTCGGACCAGCCGAACCGCCCGTAGACCGCGATCTCCAGCCCCGCCTGGGCTTGGGTGTCGACCGGGTCGATGTCGGATTCCGGGCGCAGGGGCAGCGAGAAAATCACCAGCGCAACGGATATCGCGGCCACCGCAACGGTGAGGATCACACGCGATCGCCGCCGGTTCTCCATCCACCGCACCGCACCGACCGCGATCAGCGCTCCGTAGCAACCCGCCGCATAGTACGGTCGTCCACCGGTCGCGATGAAGACCACGATCAGCACCAACGGCAGGACACCTAGAAACCGGTACGGCCGCAAGCTTTCGGCACGAAACAGGGTCCACACCCCGTACACCAGCAGCAATCCACCGATCAATCCGGCGGAGGCGAGCGCGAGCGGCAGCCAGATGTAGCGCCCGCCGATCGTGGCCTGCTCCGCGGCGACCACACCACCCAGACGCAGCTGCGGCCACCCGTGCGCCGCCTGCCACACCAGGCTGGGTACCGAGGTGAGGGCGACGATCGCGGCGCCGCACCACAGGGCGGGGCGGCGCAGCAACTCACGCGGTCCGTAGATCGCCACCCCGATCACCAGTGCGAACCAGAAGAAGGGAATCAGCCACTTGACCTGCATATCCACCGCGGTGAGCAGCGCCGAGGCCAGCAGCAAGCCGTCGTGGCGGGTGCGGACCCAGCGGATCACCAGCCAGCTCACCACTACCCACAACGCCGTGTCGATCGTATTGGTGGCCAGCTGATCACCCTGCACCAGCAGGAACGGCGAGGTGGCATACGCGGCCGCGGCCAGCACCTGCGCCGGGCGAGCGCCTCCGAACTCCCTGGCGATCTGGGCGGTCACCACCACCGCGGCCACGGTGACGAGCACGGCCGGAAGACGCAGTGCCACCAGTGAATCCGGGGCGAGCAGATCCGTCATCCGCGCGATCGCGGGTAGCAGCGGCCCCTGATCGGCGTAGCCGACCGCGAGCCTGCGGCCCGCCGCGACGAAATACAGCTCGTCGCCGAAGAATCCGTACCGCTCGGTGGAAACCAGCAGCGCCACCGCGCCCAGCGCCGCCACTGCGCCGACTCCGCCGAAGGCGAACGAGGGCAACGGTGTCGTGGCATCGTCCCGGCGCCGCTGGGTGTCCAGTACCTCAGTCATCCTTATCCGCTTTCCGGGTCGCCGTGTCGAACAACCGGCACACGTGTGCCGCGTACGCGTCCATCGCGAAGTCCTGTTCCCGGACCGCCCGTCCGGCGGCGCCATCGATGGCGTCGCGGATGGACTTCGCCATCAAGAGCGGATCGAACTCGCCGAACTCGCCGGTGCGCTGCCCTTCGGTGAGGATGTCGACCAGCGGCGCGATGATGTCGCGTTCACCGTCGGCGGAGGCGAACTTCGGGTTGCCGTCCGCGTCCCGCAGATTCGTCACCACCTCGACCAGCGCCGCCACATACGTGGTGTTCGCATCGATGAAACCGAGGTTCGATTCGAGGTAGGCCAGCAGGCTCGCGCGCGGTCCGGCCGCCGCGCCGACCCGTGGCGCGATGTACTCCGCGGCCGAGACGTAGAGCTGGACCACCAGCTGCGTCATCAGATCGTCCTTCCCCTCGAAGTGATACGAGATGACGCCCTTGGAGATGCCCGCGCGCTCGGCGATCCGCGCCAGCGAAGCATTCGCGTACCCGACCTCGGAGATCACCTCCACCGCGGAGGCGATGATCTGCCGCCGTCGCGCCTCTTCGATGAAAGACCGCCGTTGGCCACTCGTACTGTTTTCTGGCCGCATGGTCAAATTTTAGCACGGGCGGACTGTAGGCCTGCTGATGAGCGACGACGTTCGAATGGAGCGCCGTCGAGAGTCATCCGGATACGAGTGGCGCGGCCGTCGCCGTGCACCGTCACCTGCGCCCTGGACAGCGAAAGGGCCGCGTCTCCGGGGAGACGCGGCCCATCGTGATCGGCGCAACCTTTACAGGTACTGACCGGTGTTCGACTCGGTGTCGATGGCGCGGCTGGCACTGGCGTTCTTTCCGGTGACCAGCGTGCGGATGTAGACGATCCGCTCGCCCTTCTTACCCGAGATGCGTGCCCAGTCGTCCGGATTCGTGGTGTTGGGCAGGTCCTCGTTCTCGGAGAACTCGTCCACGATCGAATCGTAGAGATGCTGGATGCGCAGACCCGGGTTGCCCGTGTCGAGCACCGCCTTGATGGCGTACTTCTTGGAGCGGTCCACGATGTTCTGGATCATGGCGCCGGAGTTGAAGTCCTTGAAGTACAGGACCTCCTTGTCACCGTTGGCGTAGGTGACCTCCAGGAAGCGATTGTCCTCGCTCTCGGCGTACATCCGGTCGACGACGCGTTCGATCATGGCGTTGATGCACAAGAGCTTGTCGCCGCCGAACTCGGCCAGGTCGTCGTCGTGCAGCGGCAACTCCTTGGTGAGGTACTTCGAGAAGATGTCCTGCGCCGACTCCGCGTCCGGACGCTCGATCTTGATCTTCACGTCCAGGCGGCCCGGCCGCAGGATCGCGGGATCGATCATGTCCTCACGGTTGGAGGCGCCGATCACGATGACGTTCTCCAGGCCCTCGACACCATCGATCTCCGACAGCAGCTGCGGCACCACCGTGGTCTCGACATCGGAGGAGACGCCGGAGCCGCGGGTGCGGAAGATGGAATCCATCTCGTCGAAGAACACGATCACCGGCGTGCCCTCGGACGCCTTCTCGCGGGCCCGCTGGAAGATGATCCGGATGTGACGCTCGGTCTCACCCACGAACTTGTTGAGCAGCTCGGGGCCCTTGATGTTCAGGAAGAACGACTTGGCTTCCTTGGCATCCTCACCGCGCGCCTCGGCGATCTTCTTGGCCAGCGAGTTGGCCACCGCCTTGGCGATGAGCGTCTTACCGCAGCCGGGGGGACCGTAGAGCAGCACACCCTTCGGCGGACGCAGCGCGTACTCGCGGAAGAGGTCCTTGTGCAGGAACGGCAGCTCCACCGCGTCGCGGATCTGCTCGATCTGCCTGCCGAGACCGCCGATGTCGCTGTAGTCGACGTCGGGCACCTCTTCCAGCACGAGGTCCTCGACCTCGGCCTTGGGGATGCGCTCGAAGGCGAAACCGGCCTTGGTGTCGACCAGCAGCGAGTCGCCCGGCCGCAGCTTGCGGATGGGGGAATCGGGATCGTCGAGGTCGTCCACCTCGGCGACCTTCGCCAGCGGGCCTGCCAGCCACACCACACGCTCCTCGTCGGCATGGCCGACGACCAGGGCGCGACGACCGTCGTCGAGGATCTCCCGGAGGGTGCCGATCTCGCCGACCGCGTCGTAGTGCCCGGCCTCGACGACCGTGAGCGCCTCGTTGAGGCGGACGGTCTGACCGTACTCGAGCGTCGAGGTCTCGATGTTCGGCGAACACGTCAACCGCATCTTGCGACCCGAAGTGAACACGTCGACCGTCTGATCGTCGTACACACCGATCAGAATGCCGTATCCGCTCGGCGGCTGACCCAGCCGATCGACCTCCTCACGCAGCGCGACCAGCTGCTGGCGCGCTTCCTTGAGGGTGTCCATCAACTTCGTGTTGCGAATGGTCAGCGAATCGATGCGGGCTTCCAATTCCCGTGTGCGATCCGGCGAATCGGCGAGTTGCCTTCGGAGTGCAGCCGCCTCGGCGCGCACTGCCTCGAGCTCTCTCCAGGCCGCCGAATCCGAATTCTCGATGGGGCTCATGTGCTGCTCCTCCCAGTCCCGGTCTATCAACGCTACCGGGCGCGACCCGTTCTCGCTTTCCGACATGGTTTCGTGGTGATCACATCTGGGCCGCGATCGGCGGCCGGATCACCATGTTAGCCTGCCCTAACCCGACCCTGGCGAGCCTCCTCGCCGCTCGAGCCGAAAGGTTGCCGACCATGCTCCTTCCCGCGAGAACCCTGCGTTTTTCCCTCGTCACCGCCGCGGCGGCGCTGGCCATCTCCGGCGCGGTGGCGGCGTGCGGCTCCGACGACGACTCCACCGGCGCGGCGACCTCGGCCGCCACCAGCACCGCCGCGTCGGGTACCCACGATCACTCCGCCCATGCGACCGGTGCGCCGACCGCCGATACCTTGCAGGCCGTGCTGGTAAAGCTCACCGATCCGACTGTACCCACCCCCGAGAAGGCCAAGCTGATCGTCAACGGTGAAAAGCGCACAGCGAACATCGACCAGATGAACAAGGGCCTGCAGGGCTACGCGCTCACCTTCGCCGTCGCCGACATCACCACCCAGGGCAACACCGCGAACGCGCAGGTGACCATCACCTCCCCGCATGGCGCCGCCCCCGCCGTGCCGCTGAGCTGGGAAAACGTCGACGGCACCTGGAAGCTGACGGACGCGAGCGGCTGTCTGCTGCTCGGCTTCGCGCAGGCGCCCTGCGTCCCGGCCTGAGTCGGCCACCACCTCGCCCGCCCGGCCGCGCTCAGCCCTTCGAGGGCCTGCGCTGCGGCTTGGGCGTGACGGTGCCCTCGGCGAGCCTGCGGGCGCTGACCAGGAAGGCGGTGTGACCCTGCATGCGATGCTCGGGCCGCACGGCGAGGCCGACCACATGCCACGGTCGCACCAGCGACTCCCAGGAGCGTGGCTCGGTCCAGCACTCCTGCTCGCGCAGCGCTTCGACCACTTTCGACAGCTGGGTGACGGTGGCCACATAGACGATCAGCACGCCGCCCGGCACGAGCGCCTTGGACACCGCCGGTAGCGCATCCCACGGCGCGAGCATGTCCAGTACCGCGCGATCCACCGGCTCTCCGGTGTAGTCGGCCACGTCACCCACGGTCAGCGACCAGTTCGCCGGCCGCTCGCCGAAAAACGTCTCGACGTTGCGGATCGCGTGCTCTGCGTGGTCGGCGCGGATCTCGTAGGACACCACCTGCCCCTGCGGCCCCACCGCCCGCAGCAGCGAGCAGGTCAGCGCACCGGACCCCGCGCCGGCTTCCAGCACACGCGCGCCGGGGAACATGTCGCCCTCGTGCACGATCTGCGCGGCGTCCTTCGGGTAGATCACCGCGGCGCCGCGCGGCATGGACAGCACGTAGTCGATCAGCAGCGGACGCAGTGCGAGGTAGGGCGTGCCGTTGGTGGAATGCACCACGCTGCCCTCGTCGGCGCCGATGAGGCTGTCGTGCTTGATCCCGCCGCGATGGGTGTGGAATTCCTTGCCCGGCTCCAAGACCACCGTGTACAGGCGTCCTTTGGCATCGGTCAGCTGCACCCGGTCACCGATGGTGAATGGCCCGGTCCGTCTGGCCGTCATGAATCTCCGTTCCACTTGTCGGAATCGTGCTGTGACGCACCGGCGTGTCGGTGCCGCCGGATAGCCTGCCAGGTATGTGCTCGCCCGTGTCCACGCCCCCTGCCGACGACGCGCGGACCGCCCGGCCCGATCCGACGGCCACCCGCGCCCGGCCCGCGCTCTCGCCTTCCCGGGCAATGGATTTCAAGCAGTGTCCGCTGAAATACCGCTTCCGCGCGATCGATCGGATACCGGAGCGGCCTTCGGTGCACGCGGTGCGCGGCACGGTGGTGCACGCGGTGCTGGAGGACCTCTACGGGCTGCCCGCGGCCGAGCGGGTGCCCGAGCGCGCCGAGGCCCTGGTGCCGACGGCGTGGGCGCGGGTGCACGCCCAACAGCCGGAGGTGGCGGAACTGGTCGCCGCGGGGCAACTCGACGCGTTCCTCGAGGAGGTGCGCGCGCTGGTGCGCCGCTACTACCGGCTGGAGGATCCGACCCGGTTCGATCCGGAGTCGCGCGAAGCGCGGGTGGAAGTGGAACTGGGCGACGGCGCACCACTGCGTGGGTTCGTCGACCGGATCGACCTCGCGCCAAGCGGCGCCCTGCGCGTCGTGGACTACAAGACCGGCCGCGCGCCGGGGCCGACGCAAGAGACCAAAGCGCTGTTCCAGTTGAAGTTCTACGCGCTGGTCGTACTGCGCACCCGCGGCCTGGTGCCCGCCCAGCTGCGGCTGATCTACCTCGCCGACGAGCAGATCCTCACCTACGCCCCCGAGGAGCAGGAGTTGCTGCGCTTCGAGCGCACGCTCTCGGCACTGTGGGCGGCCATTCTCGAGGCGGGGCGCACCGGGGACTTCCAGCCGAACACCAGCTGGCTGTGCTCGTACTGCGACTACAAGCCTTTGTGCCCGGCATTCGGCGGCACGCCGCCGCCCTACCCTGGCTGGCCGACCGGCGGCGTCACCGAATCCCCGGACGAGACCCTGGCCGAAGCCGTCTCGGACTGACGAGCTAGTGGCCCAGCGCGGCCACCAGGAAGTCCAATGACGTCCCGCGCTCGCCGAGCAGGAAAACCGCTCCGATCAGGACCACGACCAGTACCGCGTCGCCCGCGATGATGAACAGGTTTCGTATCCGCGTCCACGCCGTGCCGCGCGCGGGGACACCGTCGGCCGCCGGGGTGGTCGCTCGTCGGCCCGGCTCCGCCGCGGCCTTCTCGTCGTTGATCCTGTCCGACACGCCCGACAGTCTTCCCGATGAGGCCGGTGGTTTCGAGCCGACCCGCGTATTCGGCCGGTGAACATTTCCCGAACGGCGGGCCGCCCGGCCCCGATGTCCAGGACCGGGCGACATCGCGTGCCCGAGTTTCGGCTGCGTATCCATGGGGCCGACGCTCAGGCGGTGAAATTGTGGAACAGCAGCACCGAGAGTCCGAGACCCACCGCGAGATTCACGACCGCCGCGGACCCGAACACCACGACCGGCCGCCAGCCCGCTTCCCGCAGTCCGCGCAGCGAGAACTCCAAGCCGATGGAGACGAACGCGAAGATCAGGAACCAGGTGCGCAGATCGTTGATGATCGCGATGTGCGCCGCACCGGACTTCTTGTCCACCGCCTGCAGGTACAGCGTGCCGATGACCGAGGCGGCGATGAAGCCGAGCACGAACTTCGGGAACCGCTCCCAGAACTGGCGCGGCGAGGGCCGCACCGCACCGGGCGCCCGCTCGACGCGCAGCGTGAAGTACGCGGTCAGCGCGATGGCGACCACACCGATCAGCGCGTTCTGCGTGGTCTTGACGATGGTGGCGATCTGCAGCGCCTTCTCCCCCGCGATCGCGCCGGAGGCCGCGACCGCCGCCGTGGTGTCGATATTGCCGCCGATCCAGGCGCCCGCGACCGCGTCCGACAAGCCGAGCTCCTCCGCCAGCCACGGCAGCAGGAAGATCGAGGGCAACGCGAAGACGATCACCAGCGAGGCCGCGTAGGCGATCTGCTCGCGCCGCGCTTGCACCGCGCCCGCCGCGGCGATAGCCGCGCTGACACCGCAGATCGACACCGCCGAGGACAGCAGCGCGCGCAGCTTGTCGTCCAGCCCGAGGCGTCCGCCCAGCCACCAGGTGAAGCCGAACACGGCCGTGATCAGCAGCAGCGCTTGCAGGATCGACGGACCCGCCGCGGTGACCAGGACCTTCAGGTTGATCGAAGCGCCGAGCAGCACCACGCCGGTCTTGATGAAGAATTCGGTGCGGAAACCCGCCGAAAGCCGGTCGCGCAGTGCGAGTTTGCTCAGCACGACATTGCCGAGCAGACCAAGGGCGATGGCGTACACCGGGTATTCGACGGACTTGGCGACGCGCTGGAACGGAGTGCCCACTGCCCACTGCGGGACGTGTGTCTCGAAGTAGCGGGTGAGGGCGCCGAGCACGATCACGACCGCGATACCGGCCGCGATGGTCCCGGCGGTCGGCCGGGACGTCGCCTGCACCGCTTCCGTCTCGGATGACGGGATTCCGCCGGGCGCGGCCACGCCGGAATCCTTGTCCGCCAGAGCCTTCGATTCCTTCGCCGATTCGGCGCCGGTCTCGGCCATCACGGCACCAGCCAATCCGGAATCGCGCCGAGCAGGACCAGCGCGATCAGGATCAGCCCGGCGATCGCCGCCAGCCAGTCCTCGTTCCAGGTGAATGTGCTGCCCGACTGCTCCTCGGGTGGTGACTGTGACACGGGGGCTCCTTGCGTTTCCTCATCGAGAGGCCGCACGGTAGCAACCCCCGGTCACAGGGCACACCGATTGCGCTCAGCCTGAACGAATCAGGCGTATCGGACGAATCCGGCGTTCAGAATGCGCGGCAGGAGCGGATGTCCGTGGCCAGGATGGCTTTCGCGCCCAGATCGGCCAGCTTGTCCATCAACTCGTTGCTCTGCTTGCGCGGCACCAGTGCGCGCACCGCGACCCAGCCGGTGTCGGCCAGCGGCGCCACGGTCGGCGATTCCAACCCGGGGGTGATGACGAACGCCTCGTCGAGCAAATCCTTCGGGCAGTCGTAGTCCAGCATGACGTACTGCTGGGCGAAGACCACGCCCTGGATCCGGGCGACGAGCTGATTCCGTGCCCGGTCGCCGCGATCGGCGTCCTTGCGCTCGACCAGCACACCCTCGGAGTCGCACAGCGATTCACCGAACGCGACGAGGTTGTGCTGGCGCAGCGTGCGCCCGGAACCGACGACGTCGGCGATGGCGTCGGCGACGCCGAGCTGGATGGAGATCTCCACCGCGCCGTCGAGGCGGATCACCTCGGCCTCGATGCCGCGGCCGCGCAGATCGTCGAGCACCAGGTTCGGGTAGGACGTGGCGATGCGCTTGTCGGCGAGGTCCTCGACCTTCCACTCCCGTCCGGCCGGGGCGGCGTAACGGAAGGTGGAGCGGCCGAAGCCGAGGGCGAGCCGTTCCTGCACCGGTGCGCCGGAATCGAGGGCGAGATCACGACCGGTGATGCCGAGATCCAGCTCCCCGGAACCGACGTAGATCGCGATGTCCTTGGGCCGCAGAAAGAAGAACTCGACCTGGTTGGCCGGGTCGAGCACGGTCAGATCGCGGGAATCCGTGCGCTTGCGGTAGCCCGCCTCGGAGAGGATCGAGACGGCGGATTCGGAGAGGGCGCCTTTGTTGGGGACTGCGACGCGCAGCATGGAGGGAGTCCTTTCGGGAGGAGAAACGGGGTGTCGGACGGCCGTCATCACAGATGTCGGTACACGTCTTCGAGCTTCAGCCCGCGACCCACCATCAGCACCTGCACCCAATACAGCAGCTGGGAGATCTCCTCGGCGAGCGACTCGTCGCTCTCGTGTTCGGCGGCCAGCCACACTTCACCGGCCTCCTCGAGCACCTTCTTACCCTGGGTATGCACGCCTGCGTCCAGCGCGGCAACGGTTCCGGACCCCTCGGGGCGGTTGACCGCACGATCCTGCAGTTCGGCGAACAGGGATTCGAAGTTCTTCACGATGAGCCATTGTTTCAGACCCGGATGCGGGTCTGTTGCTCCGGCCCAGGATGGCCGGCAACGGCGACCGCCCGGTTCCTCCACCCCTGACCGGGTGCGGAGGAACCGGGCGGAAAGCGGCTAGTTCCCGGCGAGCAGCGCCTGCAGGTCGGCGACCGCCGTGCGGAGGTGGTCGGCGAACGCGTGCATCTGGTCGGCGACCGGTTTCGGAGTGGCCAGGTAGAGATTCCAGCGGTCCGGCAGCAGGACGTAGGCGATGCCGATGCAGCGGGGACTGGTGGAGCCGAAACCGAAGTAGCGGATGTTGACCGACGGCGCCGAGCTGGTGCTCAGGTAGTCGTCGCGCATGATCGTCCAGCCGGGGCTGTCGTAGAGCGGGATCGGATCGGTGACGCCCAGTTCCGCGCCGCGGCGGCGCTGGATCCACTGCAGCTCCCACAGGTGCTGCTCGGGCGCGTCCCCGGCCTGGCACTGCTTGGCCCGCTCCACGTGCGCGGACGCGGCCGTCCGCGCCGCGGCGAGCTTCGCCTCGGCGCTCGCGTTCTGGTCCTGCATCGCGTCCACGAAGGCGATCATCTCCGGGGTGATCACCCGCATGGCCTCGGTGCGGCCGTTGCGGTACTGCCTGGTCGCGATGGACTCGTAGGTCGCGCCGGTGAGCCCCTTGCTGCGCCGATGGGCCAGCTGGTAGCTCAACTGCGCGAACGCGTCCGGCGAGATGCCGAGCTGCTTGGCCCTGGCGGTGCCGAAGTCCTGGAACGACACCGTCTGGGTGGCGTTCGCCGCGGCGTACTGGGCGAAGGCGGCGGCCGCCGCGGCGATATCGCCGCGCTGCGCCTCGTCGAGCACGAACTCGACCGGCTCCACCGCGGGCAGTCCCTGCGCCTGTGCGCCGGAGTGGGCGGCGTGTTCCGGCACCGAGGTTTCCAGCAGGGTGTCCACGAACGACAGGATGGTGGTGCCGTCGAGTCCGCAGTGCTCGACATTGATGCCCGCCTGTCCGTCGGCGAAGACGACGAAGGACACCGATTTGTCGAACCACCGGTTCGCGCTGTCGCCGTGCAGCAACTCGTCGCAGGCGTGCAGTTCGTCGCGCGGGGCGAAGTCCTCGAGGCAGACGGCGAACAGCGCGGTCTCGATGGTGTCGAGCGCCGCGGCGTTCGCGGGCTCGGCCAGCAGCCGCTGCCTGCTCTTGGCCCATTCCGCGCGGGCCTTGGTGGTGAGGTGCCCGACGGCGGTGTCGGTGCGGGCCGGGCGGGCGCCCGCCTTCAGCACCGCGCGCAGCCCGTCGGCGAGATCCTCCGGCGAGTACGGCGCTCCGTCCGGGCCGATCACGTCCATCCGGAACGTGCTGCCGTGGAAGAACACCACGATGTGCCGGGCCTGCGAGGGGCCCGGCCATTCCGCGCTGTAGGGGACCCGGACCGTGTCCTGCTCCACGCCGGGGATCCTGGTCTCGGAGAACAGGTACTTGTTCTGCCACATGGACAGCTGCTGCCCGCGCTGGGTCACCGGCGGGACGGCCTCGCGGTCGAGGGCCAGCTTGTAGTCGACGGCGGCGGAGATGATGCCCGCCGCCCGGTCCACCTGAGTCGCGGCGGTGGAGGCGGCCAGTGGGGTGTCGTCCCGGAACAGGAAGAAGAAGTTCGCGTTCAGGGCGATCCGGTCCCGCCTGCCCAGGTATCGCGACGGCCAGAACAGGTCGAGCCAGCTGCCGACGCCGGGCGTCGCGTCGTACTCCGCGAGCGCCGCGTGCAGCGTGCGCCCCGGCCCGTCGGGTCGCAACAGGTCGTCGACCGCGGCCCGGGTGGCGGCGATCTCTTCGGCGGTCAGCAGCGGCTCGCACCACTGCAGGAACCGGCCACAGCTGTCCTCCAGCGTCGGCAGGGGCACCCGGGGAAGGTGGTCGTCGGCGGCGAAGGTGCGTTCGGTCAATGCGAGTCCTCGGTGTCGGCGTGATGTTTCGGCAGCGGCCTCGACACGTACAGGTTGGCATACAGCCAGCCCTGGTCTTCCCGGCCGGTCGTGTCGATCCCGTTGGCGGACAGGGTGTTCAGCACCTGCGCCTGTTCGGCCGCGGAGGCGAACCTGCGTTGCTCGTACAACCCCGGCGCGTGCTCGGTCCGGTAGCCGAGCGCGGCGAGTTCCGCCTCGATCGGTGCGAAGTCGAACATGCGCAGTACGAAGTGTGCCATCCACGGCCGCCTGCGCGGGTGCGCGGTGGCCACTCGAGTCAAGGTTTTCTCGGTGATATACCCGACGCAGCCGGTGGAGACGACCAGATCGGCGGTCGCGAGCAGGGCGCGCTGCTCGTCGGTCGGCTCGCCGGACTCGAGGTCGGCGTGCACGACGTCGTGCAGGAGCCCGGCCTCCCGCGCGTACTCCAGAGCTGGGCGGGCGGCGTCCATGCCGAGGAAGCGGACGTCCTCCACCGCGGCCCGCCCCGCCACGCGGTCTCGGTCGCGCCGGATCAGACCGGCCCGATCGGTGTCGGCGGCCGCGTAATGCTCGGCCAGCTCGCCGATCGTGGTGTCGAGGCGCAGCAGCGCGGCGTTCACACCGTAGGAGCAGCCGAGGTCGAGCACGGTCGGCACGGCGACCCGGGCGGACGCGCGGTATTCCCGAATCTGCTGCTGGAAGAACGGTTTCGCCAGTTCCGGAATGCGGTAGTCCAATTCGGACATGCGCGCGTAGTAGGCGCGCGGATCGGGGCGGACGTAGATATCGTCGAAAGACGCTTTCCCGGTGGTGTCTAACGGCACTGGCACTGTCGGTCCTCTCGGGTCGAGCTCGGTCAGTCGAGCCGTTCGGCTCAGTCGAGCAGTCGATCGCCCCGGACGGCGTCGGCCGCGGCGGCTAGGTGGTCGGGTAGCACGCGGCCGAACAACTGCCGGGTGCGCTCCACCGTGCCGACCATCCCGGGACGATCGGTGTAGGCGAAAATGGCCGAATGGCGCTGACGCGCACCGTCGACGGGTGAGACGCGGTGCAACGAGAAGCGACCCTGGAACAGCTGCAGGTCGCCCGGACGCAGTTCGAGCCGCTGGACGAAGCGCTCGCCGGTGCCGGTGAGCACGGCGCGGACGTCGTCGAGGTGTTCCGCCTCGGGTGTGCGGATGTTGGGGCAGTACTCGAAGACGCCGCCCTCCTCGGCGGGCTGGGTCAGCATCGAGACGGTGAATTCGTTGGTGTCGAAATGCCAGGGGTGCGACATGCCCGGCGCGACGACGTTCAGGCACAGTCCCGCGAGGGGATCGGCGAATTCGTGCAATTCCGACAGGTCGAAGCAGTCGGCGACGAATCGCTGGAACAGCTCGTCGGTGTAGAGCCTGTGGATCAGCGCGTCGGCGGGGATGCGGTCGCGGGGCACGAAGGCGTTGCCCCGCTCGAGCACGATCCGGCCTGGATGGTCCTCCGGCAGGTCGGCGTCCAGCGGAATGTTGTAGGCGTTGACCCGCTCGACCTCGTAGTGCGCGTGCGGGGCCATCAGCTCGCCCTGCGCCCGCAACGTCTCGGTCAGTTCCGGGCGGATGAAGCCACGCAGCACGGTGCAGCCGGTGTCGGCCAGTTCCGCACGGGCGCGCCGAACCGCTTCCCGCAGCGCGGGTCCTTCCGCCTCCGCCAGGGGATACCGTCCGGTATCTACGATCTCGTCGAGGACGCCCAACGCTGCCATGGCGTCATTTTGGTGGAGCGGTCGCCGACACGCCCGGGATTCGGCGAGATTGCCGGTGATCACGGTCACACCTATCATCTGCACGCACACCCGTTGCGGCACAGTAACTCTCGGCACGGTTCGTGCGCGAACGTCGCGCGCCGCGGCCACCCGGATGGCTCAATCCCGCACGCGCAGAGCGTTTTCGAGTTCCGCGACGGTCAGCCCGATCAATGAATCCCGGAACACCCGCCCCGGCGCGTGCGGCACCGGAATCTCGCACGGGACGACCACCACCGCACAGCCCGCGGCCTGCGCCGCACGCGTACCGGTCGGCGAATCCTCCACCGCCACACACTGTTCCGGATCGAGCCCGAGCAGCTCGGCAGCGCGCAGGTAGACATCCGGCTCCGGCTTGCCGTGCGCCACCTCGTCGCCGCAGACCGAGACATCGAAGAAGTCCCGGCCCAGCGTGTCGAGGCCGAACTCCGTGAGCGACCGCTTGGTATTGGTGACGAGCGCGCTGGCCAGCCCCGCCGCGCGCACCATGGCCAGCGCATCCTTCGCACCAGGCCGCCACGGGATGGGGCCGGTCATCAATTCGGTCACCCGCCGCTCCAGGAACTCCCCCGCCGCACGCAACGAGTCCGGCGTCGGCTCGATGCCCAAGCCGGTGAACATGATCCGCAGCGCGTTCGGGCCGGA
This sequence comes from Nocardia sp. NPDC059691, assembly GCF_042733915.1. Taxonomy (NCBI): domain Bacteria; kingdom Bacillati; phylum Actinomycetota; class Actinomycetes; order Mycobacteriales; family Nocardiaceae; genus Nocardia; species Nocardia sp. NPDC059691. The sequence continues at coordinate 274,388 of NZ_JBHWFB010000004.1, forward strand.
CGCCCCGATCAGCGCGTGCCGGATCGCATCGGTCATCTCGTGACCGTGCTCACGTGCCAGTTCCCGCACCGCGACATCCCAGAGCTTCTCCGAGTCGAGGAGCGTGCCGTCCATGTCCCAGAGCACTCCGGCCAGTCGCGCTGTCACGTTTCGGTCCTTCTCCCAGCTCTCGTCCATGTCGCGGGCGCCGTTGCGAACCTTCCGAGATCACCCGGCCGCCGCACGAACCGTACCGCCGGGACGAAGCCGCTCCGCAGCCGAGCCTGCTCACCCCCGGATGGCTGGGCTACTCGATGGCGCAGGCCAAGGCTCGGCCGTGTCCCCTAGGTACCCGATGCGGCGATCTGCAACTTGGCACTGTCGCCGACGACCTCGATCCAGCGGCTCTCGGAAGTCGTCGTGCCGTTCTTCAAGGTGTAGGTCAACGCGACGACCGCCCGATTCGCGCCGTTCTGCGTAACCGAGCCCACGCTCACCGAACGAATCGTGCCCCAGAAGTTCACGTATGAGTCGTAGCCGGTCTTGGCCTGGTATCCGGGGGCCAGCTGCGTCCAGGCGCCGGACACGTTGGTGGGCAGCATGCCGTAGTAGCCCTGGATGAACGAGGCGATCCGGTCGGGTGTCGGCGGACCGGACGGGGTGGTCGTCGCGGTGGTGGCCGGGCCCGTGGTGGTCGGGGCAGGGCTCGACGTGGACTGCGGCGTGGTGCTGGGCGGCGGAGTGGTGCTCGGCGCGGGGTTCGTCGTTTGCGCCGGAGGGGTGGTTCCCGGGGCAGGCGGGGGCAGCGGGGCACCCGCCGAAGTGGGTGCGGGCCCCGGCACGGGCCCAGAAGTGGGCGCGGGCGCCGAGGAGGCGGATGTTTGCGCTTGGGCTGGAGCGGGAGCTTGTACCGGCGCCTGTCGCGGCTCGGTTCCGGCCGCGTCGGCCGGCGCCTGCGTGTTCTCGGGCGCCACGGCGGCCGGAGGCGCGACCGACGACGTCGGCGCGTCGCCGCCTTCGCCGTCCACGCCGGCCAGCATTGCGATGATGCCGACCAGGATCAGCACCCCGACCACCGCGGCGACTTCCACGGCGATCAGTCGGCGGCGCTGCCGGCCGCTCAGAACACTCCGCAACGTCGTCGCCACCCCGGCCCGCCTCGGCACCGGCCGTGACGTAACTCCTTGCGGCACGGCCGGACCCGGCACAGCGGCGGGTACGACCGCGGTGACACCGGTGTCGTCCGACTGCTCCGGCGATACGGCAGCGGCGGGGTCGGGCAGCACGGTCGTCGTGGCGGCGGGGGCGGCAATCACCTTGGTCACCGATGCGGGCAGCTCCAGATCCCGTCCCGCCGCGACGGCTTCGAGGACCGCTTTCGCCTCCCGCATGGTCGGGCGGTCGGCGACGGCCGGGGCGAGCAGGTACATCAGCACCGGCCCCAGCGAGCCGGCCGCCTCCGGCGGCGGGATTTCGCCCCGCGCCACCGCGTGCAGCAGGGCCAGCGGGTTGTCGCTCTCACCGAACGGTGGAGCGCCCTGCACCGCCGCGTACAACGTCGAACCGAGAGCGAAGACGTCGGAAGCCGGTTCCGGGTCCTCGCCGCGCGCCACCTCGGGCGACAGGTAGGCCGGCGTCCCGGCGAGAAACCCGGTGGCCGTGACCGTCACGTCGCCGACCGCGCGGGAAATGCCGAAGTCGGTGATCTTGACCGTGCCGTCGTCGGCGACCAGCAGATTCGCCGGCTTCACGTCCCGGTGCATGATCCCCGCGTCGTGCGCCGCGGCCAAGGCGCTCGCCGCCTGCGCGCCGATCCGGGCGACCTCCAGCGGCGGCAGCGTCCGGTTGCCGGACAGCTTGGTCGCCAGGCTCGGCGCGTCCAGGTACTCCATGACCAGCCAGGGCTGGCCGTCTTCCTCGGCCACGTCGAACACGGTGATGGCGTTCGGGTGGTGCAGCCGCGCCGCGATCCGCCCCTCCCGCATGGCACGCCGTTTCGCCTCCAGCGCAGCCGATCCGGTGAGTCCGGGACCGAGGAGAACCTGTTTGACCGCGACGGTGCGCTGCAGCCGGACGTCGGTGGCCCGCCACACCACACCCATGGCGCCGGTGCCGATCGGATCCGTGAGCCGGTAACGTCCCGCGATCAATCGATCCGCCGTCATGGTGGTGTGCCTCTTCCTACTTGCGCGCCTAGCCGTCTCGCACTCCACACGCAAGCCCGGAAGAATTCCGAAAGCGTACGCGCCGAGGTGCTTTGCACCACTGAGCAGGGACGCGAACGCATCCGCCGACTGCCCCGGATGCAGTTACAACGCCTTCGACAATGGCACATCCACCCGACACACAGCCACCTCCCGGTGCGGGCACGGACGATCGCCCAGGTAAACCGCGCGCGCCCGCCACTGTGACGCGCCGACGAGCGCCCCGATGCACGCGAGACATGACATCCGGGCAGGTAGCAAAGGCCCTCTACACGAGAGCATCTCGCTATTGCTCACAGTCCACCACTGATCGCCGTCCGGCCGCGACGCCCGCTGCGGACCCGAACGGACGGACAGGCCGAGAAAGGCGCTCACGTCCGCTGGACTCCGCGCGCCTACGCCCGATCCGCGAGACGAAGATGGCGCGCCCCGGGCACTCGGCAGACCGATCGGCCGGTCGAGAGCGTCCGGAAGCAGCGATGCCGACCTGCGGCAAAGGCGACGTACCGATACGGCTTCCAAAGCCTCGCGCCTGACGATCGGGCAGCCGCATTCGCGCTGACAGCGCGGCGCCGAGATCCTCGGAGGTCGGCGCCGCGCCGCATCGGCGAACGGCTACGCGCTGAAGTACTTCGCCTCCGGATGCAGCAGGACAAAGGCGTCGGTGGACTGCTCCGGATGCAACTGCAGCTCCTCGGAGAGCACGACGCCGATGCGATCGGCTTCGAGCAGGTCGACAAGTTTGGCGCGGTCCTCCAGCTCCGGGCAGGCGCCGTAGCCGAACGAGTAGCGGGCGCCGCGATAGCCGAGCTTGAAGTACTCCAGCACGTCGGCCGGGTCGGAGTCGGCGACCGCGTGACCGTCGAGGACGAGCTCCTCGCGGATGCGGCGGTGCCAGTACTCGGCGAGCGCCTCGGTGAGCTGGACGCCGATGCCGTGCACCTCGAGGTAATCGCGGTAGCTGTCACCCGCGAACAGCTCGTTGGCGAAGTCGGCGATCGGCTGACCCATCGTGACCAGCTGGAACGGAAGCACGTCCACCTGACCGGTCGAGCGGGCGTACTCCCGCGAACGGATGAAGTCGGCGATGCACAGGAACCGGTCGCGCTGCTGCCGCGGGAAGGTGAACCGGTACCGCTCCGGCGCATCGGGTTCCGGTTCGGACAGCACGATGACTTCGTCGCCTTCGGACACCGCGGGGAAGTAGCCGTACACCACCGCGGCGTGCTGCAACACGCCCTCGGTGCTCAATCGGTCCAGCCAGGCGCGCAGACGCGGCCTGCCCTCGGTCTCCACCAGTTCCTCGTAGCCGGGACCGTCGCCACCGCGCTGCCCACGCAGGCCCCACTGCCCCAGGAACAGCGCTCGCTCGTCGAGCAGGCCCGAATACTCGTGCAGCGCGAGGCCTTTCACCACCCGTGTGCCCCAGAACGGCGGCACCGGCACCGGCAGATCGGCCGCGACGTCGGAGCGCTCCGGCACCACGACGGGCGCCTCGTTCGCCCTGCGCTCCGCCGCGATTCGCTTGGAGCGCTCGTGGCGCGCTTTGCGCTCGGCGGCCTTCTCCCGCTCGGCGACGGCTTCCGGGCTGTCCGGGTCGAGGTCGCCACCGCGTTTGCGGGTCATGATGTCGTCCATCAGCCGCAGGCCCTCGAACGCGTCGCGCGCGTAGTGCACGTCGCCCTCGTACACCTCGGTCAGGTCGTTCTCCACGTAGGAGCGGGTGAGCGCCGCACCGCCCAGCAGCACCGGGAACTGCTCGGCCACGCCCTTGGCGTTGAGCTCCTCGAGGTTCTCCTTCATCACCACGGTCGACTTGACCAGCAGACCCGACATGCCGATGACGTCGGCCTTCTTGTCCACCGCCGCGTCAAGGATGGTGGCGATCGGCTGCTTGATGCCGAGGTTGACCACCTCGTAGCCGTTGTTCGACAGGATGATGTCCACCAGGTTCTTGCCGATGTCGTGCACGTCGCCCTTCACGGTGGCCAGCACGATGCGGCCCTTGCCACTGTCGTCGGTGGCCTCCATGTGCGGCTCGAGGTACGCGACGGCGGCCTTCATCACCTCGGCGGACTGCAGCACGAACGGCAGCTGCATCTGACCGGACCCGAACAGCTCGCCGACCGTCTTCATCCCGGCCAGCAGGGTCTCGTTGATGATCTGCAGCGGCGGCACCTCGGTCATGGCCGCGTCCAGGTCGGCTTCCATCCCGGCGCGTTCACCGTCGACGATCCGCCGCTCCAGCCGCTCGAACAACGGGAGCGCGGCCAGTTCCTCCGCCCGCGACGCCTTCGACGAGGAGGTGGACACGCCTTCGAACAGCGCCATCAGCTTCTGCAGCGGGTCGTAGCCCTCCGCACGGCGGTCGTACACCAGATCCAGCGCGACCTCGCGCTGCTCCTCCGGGATACGGCTGATCGGCAGGATCTTGGAGGCGTGCACGATCGCCGAATCCAGACCGGCTTGGACGCACTCGTGCATGAAGACCGAGTTGAGCACCTGCCGGGCGGCCGGATTGAGGCCGAAGGAGATGTTGGACAGACCCAAGGTGGTCTGCACCCGTGGATGCCGGCGCTTGAGCTCGCGGATGGCCTCGATGGTCTCCAGCCCGTCGCGGCGCGACTCCTCCTGGCCGGTGCCCAGGGTGAAGGTGAGCGTGTCGATGATGATGTCGCTCTCCGACAGCCCCCAGTTGCCGGTGATGTCGGCGATCAGCCGCTCGGCGATCTCCACCTTCTTCGCCGCGGTGCGTGCCTGGCCCTCCTCGTCGATGGTCAGCGCGACCACGGCGGCGCCGTGCTCGGCGACCAGGCGCATGGTCTGCTGGAACCGCGAATCGGGACCGGCGCCGTCCTCGTAGTTCACCGAGTTGACCGCGCAACGCCCGCCGAGGTGCTCCAGCCCGGCCCGCAGTACGGGGGCCTCGGTGGAGTCGAGCATGATCGGCAACGTCGAAGCGGTGGCCAGCCTGCTCGCCAGCTCCGACATGTCGCGGGTGCCGTCCCGGCCGACGTAGTCGACGCACAGGTCGAGCATGTGTGCCCCGTCACGGGTCTGGTCCTTGGCGATGTCCAAGCACTTCTGCCAGTCCCCGGCGAGCATGGCCTCACGGAATGCCTTGGAGCCGTTGGCGTTCGTGCGTTCGCCGATCATCAGGACCGAGGCGTCCTGCTCGAACGGCACCGCGGTGTACATGCTGGACACGCTCGGCTCGTGCACCGGCGCGCGCCGCTGCGCGATCGGCGGCAGGGCCGGCTCGACTTCGCGCACCGCGGCGGTGACCTGGCGGATGTGCTCGGGCGTGGTACCGCAGCAGCCGCCGACCAGGGCCAGGCCGAACTCGGTGACGAACCCGCGCAGCGCGACCGCCAGTTCCTCGGGGGTGAGCGGGTAGACCGCCCCGTCCGCGCCGAGCACCGGCAGCCCGGCGTTCGGCATCACCGAGACCGGCACCTGCGCGTGCCGCGACAGGTGGCGCAGGTGCTCGCTCATCTCGTCCGGGCCGGTCGCGCAGTTCAGGCCGATCATGTCGATGCCGAGGGGCTCCAGCGCGGTGAGCGCCGCGCCGATCTCGCTGCCGACCAGCATCGTGCCCGTGGTCTCCACCGTGACGTGCGTGATGATCGGGATCCGGCGGCCCAGCTTCGCCATCGCGCGCTTGCTGCCGGTCACCGCCGCCTTGACCTGCAGCAGGTCCTGGCAGGTCTCGATGAGGATGGCGTCGGCGCCGCCGTCCAGCATGCCGAGGGCGGCCTCGGTATAGGCGTCGCGCAGCGCGGCGAACGGGGCGTGACCGAGCGTGGGCAGCTTGGTGCCCGGCCCCATCGAGCCGAGCACGTAGCGTGGCGTACCGTCGGGAGACGGTCCCATCTCGTCGGCGACCTCGCGGGCCAGCCGGGTTCCCCGCTCGGAGAGGTCGCGGATCCGGTCGGCGATGTCGTAGTCGGCGAGGTTGGGCAGGTTGCAGCCGAAGGTGTTGGTCTCCACCGCGTCGGCGCCCGCTTCGAAATAGGCGCGGTGGATGCCGCGCAGGACCTCGGGGCGGGTGTCGTTGAGGATCTCGTTACAGCCCTCCAACCCGCGGAAATCGTCGAGGGTCAGATCGGCAGCTTGCAGCATGGTGCCCATCGCACCGTCGCCGATGACGACACGACGGCGCAGCGTGTCGAGTAGCGTGGTGTCGAACTCGGCGGGGACGGACGCAGACATGCGTTCCAGCGTAGTGGGCGGGGCTGACGATCCAGGCCACGGCGTGGAGGCTCGGTGTCCTGGACCACACGCGCGGCCCGGAGCCGCCGCGTCCGCGCGCCGGAACACACCACCCCGTCCGGCCGTTCTACGACACGCCATATCGCCGCACACCGTAGGCTGACCGAGTGAACGCCAGTGAAACTCCCGAGCCGGAACTGCCGACGTTGCGGGATCCGGTACTGGTCGCCGCCTTCGAGGGGTGGAACGACGCCGGTGACGCGGCCAGCGGCGCCGTCGAGCATCTGGAACTGATCTGGGACGCCGAGCCGTTGGCCGAGCTCGACTCCGAGGACTACTACGACTATCAGGTCAACCGGCCGACGGTACGTCAGGTGGACGGTGTGACCAGGGAAATCCAGTGGCCGTCGACGATGTTGTCGGTGTGCTCGCCGCCCGGCAGCGACCGCGACGTGGTGCTGCTGCGCGGTATCGAACCGAATATGCGCTGGCGCAGCTTCTGCGGCGACCTGCTGGAGTTCATCGAGCAGCTCGGGGTGCAGACCGTGGTCATTCTCGGCGCACTGCTCGCGGACACTCCGCACACTCGTCCGGTACCGGTGACCGGCTCGGCATACAGCAAAGAAGCGGCCGAGCGGTTCAGCCTGGAGCAGACCCGCTACGAGGGACCGACCGGGATCACCGGCGTGCTGCAGGACCAGTGCGTGAAGGCGGGGGTCCCGGCGGTGTCGTTCTGGGCCGCCGTTCCGCACTATGTCTCCCAGCCGCCGAATCCGAAGGCGACCATCGCGCTGCTGCACCGGGTCGAGGACGTGCTCGACATCGAGGTGCCGCTGGGTGAGTTGCCCAAGCAGGCCGAGGACTGGGAGACCGCGGTGAACGAGATGACCGTGGGAGACGAGGAGATCAGCGAGTACGTGCGCTCGCTCGAGGAACGCGGCGACGCCGCGGTCGACGTGAACGAGGCGATGGCCAAGATCGACGGCGACGCCATCGCGGCCGAATTCGAGAAGTACCTGCGCAGACGGGGTCCGGGCAGCTTCGGTCTCTGATCGGTTGCGCGTCGGCGCGTTCGGTGCGGGCGGCCGGCGTCCGCGGGGTTCACCGGAAGTTCGCCGGGGGGCCACCTTCAGGTCGGGAAACGACTCCCTCCTACACTTTCGCCGGTGACCGTCCATCCGATCGTCGAGCGTCTGCGCACCTTCGACGAGCGGATCGCCGTCCATTGCCCCGACCGTGCGGGCGCGGACGGCGGCGGATCCCCACCCACTCGGCAGGTGACCTACGCTCGGCTTGCCGCGCTCGTCGAGTCCTTCGCGGCCGAACTCGGCCCGGCCCGTCGCCTCGTCGCGCTCGCCGCGCGCAACGATCTTTCCTCGCTCGTCGCGTACCTCGGAGCGCTCAGCGCCGGCTGCGTGGTCTTGCTGACCGAGCAGATCACTGCGGAGTTGCGGGACGCCTACAACCCGGACGTGCTCATCGAAGACGGGCGCGCCGAGGTGGTCCGGGAACGCTCGGCGCATCGCCTGCATCCGGAGCTCGCGCTGCTGCTGAGCACCTCGGGCTCCACCGGGTCGCCCAAACTGGTCCGGCTCTCGGCGACGAACCTGCGTTCCAACGCGGCGGCCATCGCCGAGTACCTGGCCATCGGCCCTGGCGATTGCGCGGCCACCACCCTGCCGATGTTCTACTGCTACGGGCTGTCGGTGGTGCACAGCCACCTGTGGCGCGGGGCGAGCCTCATGCTCACCGACCAGTCGGTATTGGACACGCAGTTCTGGCACGCGTTCCGGGACTGCCGCGCAACGTCGTTCGCCGCGGTTCCCTACACCATCGAACTGCTGGACCGCATCGGTTTCGCCCGTATGGACCTGCCGCACCTGCGCTATGTCACCCAGGCGGGCGGCAGACTGGCGCCGGAGCGGGTACGCGAATACGCCGCGCTCGGCCGGGAACACGGCTGGGAGTTCGTGGTCATGTACGGCCAGACCGAGGCCACCGCGCGAATGGCCTATCTGCCCGCGCATCTGGCGAGCGCGCACCCGGACTGCATCGGGATCCCGATTCCGGGCGGCGAATTCACCCTCGAGCCGGTCGAGGAAGCCGACGACGATGGGGACGAACCGCGCGAACTGGTCTATCGCGGGGCCAATGTGATGATGGGATACGCGAAGTCCGCCGCAGACCTCGCCCTCGGCCGTGCGGTCGATGCCTTGCGCACGGGCGACCTGGCACGACGCACACCCGAGGGCTTGTACCAGGTGGTCGGCAGGCGTAGCCGGTTCGCCAAGATCTTCGGACTGCGCATCGATCTGGAGCGTCTCGAATCCGGGCTGGCGGAGGCCGGATTCACGGCACGGTGCGCGGACGACGACGCGCACCTCGTCGTGGCCGTGGAGACCCCGCGGTCCGATCTCACCGAGCTCGCCGCGCGACTGTCCGGCCTGCCCGCCGCCGCCGTGCGGGTCCACGTGGTCGAACGGATCCCGCGGTTACCGAATGGCAAACCCGACTACCCCGCTATCCGACGGCTGGCCGGATCCGCGCCGCAGACACGTGACATCCGCTCCCTCTACGCCACGACGCTGGGCATCGATCCCGCGCGAGTCCACCCGGACAGCACGTTCGTCGACCTCGGCGGCAACTCGCTCACCTACGTGACCACCGCGGCACGGTTGGAGCGGGCGATCGGCCGCCTGCCCACCGACTGGCCGAACACGTCCGTGGCGGAACTGGAACGGATACCACGAGGCCGCAGGCGTTTCGGACGGGCACTCGACACCGGAACGCTGCTGCGCGCGGTCGGCATCGTGCTCATCGTCAGCTCGCACGCCGGAGTGTACGTGCTCTGGGGCGCGGCGCACGTGCTGCTCGGCGTGGCCGGCTTCAACTTCGCGCGGTTCGGGGTGACCACGGCCCCAGCCGCCGAGCGACTGCGCCACACGTTGCGCACCGTGGCATACATCGCGGTGCCGACGGCGCTCTGGGTCGCGCTGACCATGACCCGCACCGACTACTACGGCTGGCAGAATGTCCTGTTACTGAACAAGATTCTCGGCCCGCACGACAGCGCCACCGCCGGGCACCTGTGGTTTCTCGAGGTGCTCGTGTATTTCATGCTGGCCGCCGCGCTGTTGATCCGGATCCCCGTGGTGGACCGGTGGCAACGTGCCGAGCCGTTCTGGTTCGCGATGGCGCTGGTCGCGCTGAGCCTCGTCTTTCGATACCAAGCGTTCGGTCTGTATTCGGCGAAGGACATCCCGTTCTCTCCGCTGGCGGTGTGGCTCTTCGCGGTCGGCTGGGCGGCGGCGAAGGCGACGTCGATGTGGCAGCGGATGACGGTGAGTGCCGTCGTACTGATCACGGTGCCTGGCTATTTCGGCGTTCCCGAACGGGAACGTTTGATCATGGCGGGCTTGCTCGCGCTGGTGTGGTTGTCCGCGGTCCGGGTTCCCGCCGTCGTCGCCGTCTGCGCCGCGGTGCTGGCCGACGGCTCGTTGTTCGTCTATCTGCTGCATTGGCAGGTATACCCGCTGTTCGAACAGCACCGGCTCGCGGGGCTGCTCGCTTCCCTGGCAGCGGGTGTACTCGTCACCGGCGCGGTGACCGGGCTGCGACGCTGGGGTTCGGGGCGGTACCGGGCAGTTCGGTCGCGGCGATCAGCTCTCCACGGTCCACACCCGCGCCGCCGCCTCCTGAGCCAGCTTGGCGATCAAGATGTCGCGCGGAATCGTCTGGCCGGCAAAGTGATCGAGTGAGGGAACCACCACATGGTGCGCGTCCGCGCGCTTGAGTTCCGCCGTGAGCTCGGCGAAAGCCGCCCCGTCACCGCCGGTCGATTCATGGAACGTTGCGGCGAAGCACAGCCCTTCCTCGCGGGCGAGGCTGCTCATCGCGGCCTCGAGCTCCTTGCTATGGCCATCGGCCAGATCGTCACGCAAGTATCCATAGATCAACGCTTCCACCCGAACCTCCGTTGGATTGGGATCGCTGTTCTCTTATGTGGATCCACCCGTTTTACGGGGTATTTGCGCTTCGTGCAAGAGCAGATGTACTTGCAATTGCTCTTACAGGAGGGGCTGGCTAACTTCTGGCGCCATGTTCAGCATGCACAACGCGGCGGCGCGAAAGTAGCTGTCAACACACGGACATCTGCCTGCCCTCTTAAGGCCACCAAACGTTAACTGGTGCGATACTACAGACGTGGCCGCTACCGACGATCGACCCGTCTGGGCAGTCCGAATGCGTTCCGAGCGTGACGCGAGGGGGTGGTCGCAAGCCGACGCTGTTCGCGTGATGCGTGGAAAGTCTTCGCACAACCTGCCGACCGACAGTACTCTCCTACGCAACTGGCGCCGTTGGGAATCGGGCGAATCACGCCCCGACGACTTCTACGCGCCGATCATCGCCGCCACCTTCGACACGGTGACCGCGGCGTTCTTTCCCAAGGCCAGACCGAACCGGGACGACGAATTGCTCTCGGCCACCGGCATGGACACCCTCGAGTTCATCGGACGACTCCGTATGTCCGATGTGTCCTCCGTGACACTGGAGGCCGTCCGCATCACCGCAGAACGCCTGTGCTGCGAATACTCCTACGCCGACCCGCACGACCTGCACGCCGACGGCACCGCGTGGCTGCGCAGGATCACCTCGTTGCTGGACGGTCGCCTGACCCTGGCGCAGCACCGCGAAATCCTCGTTCTCGCCGGATGGGTGGCGTTGCTGGTCGGCTGCGTCGACTACGACCTCGGCCGGCGTACCGCCGCGGAGGCGACCCGCCGCGCCGCGCAGTCGCTGGCGCAGGAGGCGGAGAACATCGAGATCGCGGCATGGGCAGCGGAAATGACCGCGTGGTTCGCGCTGACCCAGGGCAACTACCGCGGCGTCATCGAGACCGTGCAGCCGACGCTGGAAGTAAGCCAGCACCTGCGCGTCGGTGTCCAGCTCGCCGCCCAGCGCGCCAAAGCCTGGGCCAGGCTGGGCAACCCGCGCGAGGTGGAGGCGGCGCTCGACGAAGGCCGAGCTATCTTGGAGCGACTCGATCATCCGGCCAATCTGGACAACCATTTCGTCATCGATGCGAACAAGTTCGACTTCTACGCGATGGACTGCTGCCGGGTCGCGGGCGAGGATCGGCTCGCCGAAACCTACGCGCGGGAAGTGATCCGCAACGCCACCCGCCCGGACGGCAGCGTGCGCAATCCGATGCGGGTCTCCGAGGCGCACCTGACTTTGGCCGTGGTCGCGGTCCGCGACCGTGACCTGGAACTCGCGGTGGCCGAGGGCATGCGCGCGTTCGCGGGCAGCAGGCGGTCGTTGCCCTCGCTGATGTGGATCGCGGGGGAAGTCGCGCGCGAGATCATCGAGCGGTTCCCCGGCGATCCGCGCACCCGCGCTTATCTGGACCAGTTGCGTTCGCTGTCCGTCGAGTGAGCCGACCTGCGCCGCGGCCGCGGCGAACGGTGCCGAACCGGACGCGGCCACGCCGAACACCAGAACGTCGTGCGGGTGGCGATCGGCCCGCTACTACCCTGTTCCCGGTGACCGACTCCGATGACGGCTGGGCCGACGCCCACTGGGACGACCGGCTGCGGCTGTTCTCTTTCGCCACCGCCGAGCGGCGCGCCGATTACCTCCGGGTGCTGCGCGCGTTCGACGGCGCGCGGGCAGCATACGTGGTGCTGCTGCACGCGGACGACGTCGCGGAGTGGATCGACCGCAACGGGAACACGCTGCACACGCCCGATCCGGTCACTGCGAACCAACCGGTCACGAATGCCGGCGTGGATCCGGCGCAAGCGCGCACGCGTCCGTCGGATCCACCCGGGGGCGAGCCGGAAACCGGTGCGCCGGACCGGTCCCCGGAGACACCCGGCCGACCCGCGGCGCCCCCGCTGACCGCGGCCGAGATCGGCCCGTTGCTCGACCAGTTGCACCAGTGGGGCATGCTGGAGCGCAGTTACGACGGAACCCGCGCCGCGACGCTGGCCGAATATCGTAATCGGCACTACGTGTACCAGTTCTCCCAGGCTGGTTTCCAGGCCTATCAGGCAGTCGCCGGTGTGCTCAGCGCCCGCCTCGACGAAGCTTCGTTGTCGCGCCTGGTGCTGCCGGAACTGCTGGCCGATCTGCACACCCTGGCCGAGGCCAACCGGGCGGGTGACGCCGAACGCGTCTACCGCACGCTGCGCCGTCTCGACATCGCGTTATCCGACCTGGCCGCCCGCGCCGCGCACTTCTATCTGGGGCTCGGCGACCTGGTTCGCACCACCGAGATCACCCCGGAATCGTTTCTCGCGCACAAGGACGCCCTGCTGGCGCACATGCGGGAGTTCAGCCTCGACCTGGCCCGGTTCACCCCGCGGCTGGCGGCCGCGATCGCCGAGATCGAGGAGACCGGCGTCGACGACCTGATCGGCCGGGCGGCGCGCTGCGACGAGCGGGTGCTGCTGAGTGTCGAGGAACGCCGGTCGGATTGGCAGGCCAGGTGGGACGGACTGCGGACCTGGTTCGTCGCGTCCGGCGGTGAACAGGCGGGGACGACGGAGGCCGAGCGGTTACGTGAGGCCACCATGAGCGCGATCGCCGCGGTGCTGTCGCTGCTGCGGCGGGTCACCGAGACGCGGCGCGGCGGGGTCAGCCGGGAGTCGGCGCTGCGGCATCTGGCCGGCTGGTTCACCGCGGCGCCGACCGTGGACAGCGCCCACGCGCTGTTCGACGCGGTGTTCGGGCTGGGCAAGCCGCGGCACCTGGCGATGGAGCACCCGGACGCCGACGTGATACCGGCGATTCGATCTTGGTGGGACGCACCGCCGTTGGAGATCTCGCGCACGCTCGCCGAGACCGGACGCCCGCCCTCCGCGGGTGCGCCCGCCCGTATCCACCGCAACGACGCGGGTATCCGGCGTCTGCGCGAGGCGCAGTTGGACGCGCAGCGGGCCCGCGCGGAGGCCGCCAGGTCGCTGGCTTCCGGCGACGTGCACGAACGAGTGCTGGACGACCGGGAGACCGAGGTGCTGCTGCGGCTGCTGGACGCCGCGTCCACCGCGTGGGTTCCGGTGCGCGGCCGGGTGGCGGGCACCACCGGCTCCGACAGCGGCGTCACCCTGACGGTGTCCGAGCACGACGGTCCGACCATCGTGCGCACCACCCGGGGACTGCTGCGGTTGAACAACCGGACACTGAAGATCGAGCAGACCACCGGAAGCCGGCCCCGTCCGGGCGGGGAGCACAGCTGATGCACGCACGCACCATCGATGCGCTCGCGCTGGACAACTACCAACGCGCCGCCCGAGTCGTCCTGGCCAACCACCTGGTGACCCGCGCCTATCCGGACCGGATCGCGCTGCCGCTGATCCGGCGCTGGGCCACCGAGCTGCGCGAGGACCTCGCCGAATTGTTCGGGTACCGGCTGGAAGTCACCGAGACCACCGCGCGGGTCTTCCCGGTCGTCGACCGCCTGGACGCGGGCAGACCCGCGCGTACCGCCGCCGAGCGCGTCTTCGACCGCCGCCGCTACGCCTACCTGGCTCTCGCGCTGGCCGCGCTGGGGCGCGCCGGGGACCAGATCACGCTGTCGGAGCTGGCCGATCAGGTCGCCGCCTACGCGAACCGGGTGGAGGGACTGGAACTCGCCACCGACCGGGCCGCCGACCGCGACGCGTTCGTCGACGCGGTGGGCTGGCTGACCGTGCGCGGCGCGCTTGGCCTGGCCGACGGTGACGCGGGCGGCTGGGCCAGCGATCCGGAGGCCGGTGAGGCGCTCTACGACATCGACCGGCCGGTGGTCTTCGCGCTGTTCCGGCCGCCGCGGGCCCTGCAACATCTGCACGGCGTGCGCGGGTTGCTCACCGAAGAGCCCATGGTCGGCGGTGTTTCCGCGCACGCGACAACCACCGCCGAGATCGCCCGCCGGGTACGCAGGGCGCTGGTGGAGCATCCGGTGGTGTACGCAGAGGATCTCGCACCCGAAGAGCGTCCTGTTCTCGCCCAGGAGCGGATCGTCGCGGAGGTCGAACTGTTCACCGGGCTGCGCGCCGAACGCCGCGCGGAGGGCGTGGCGCTGATCGACACCTCGGGGCGGCTGTCGGACGTCCGCTTTCCGGGGACCGGGACGCTCGCGCAGGTCGCCTTGCTGCTGGCCGGTGAGATCGCCGACCGCGTGCTGGACATCGATCACCCGCTGCCGCGGCGCCACGCCGGCCCGGACACGGATGCGGCACTGGCCGACCAGCTCGATGAAGCCATTCCCGAATCCACGCTGTTCGCGCCGCTCGCGGAGCCGCGTTCGCCGGATTCGTCCGCCGCCGAACCGGATTCGGCGACGGATGCAGCGGAGCAGACAGACCGGTCTGTCGCAGCAGGCTATCCGCTGATCGACCGGGCCTGGCTGTATGAGACGGTGCAGGCGCTGGCCGATCGCTACGGCACGACGTTCGCCGCGCAATGGCAGGCCGACGTTCCTCGCCTCACCACCGAGGTGGTGGCGCTGCTGGAACGACTGCGGCTGATCCGGATGGTCGAGGACGGACTGCTCGTGCTGCCCGCACTGGCCCGCTACCGTGGCGCGGTCGTCACGGTCCGCACCAAGCGGGCCGCGGAGCTGTTCGTCACCGCGGCCGACACCTACGGGCCCGGCGGCACCGGGACGGAAGGGAACTGACGAATGTCGCTCATTCACGGCGGAGTGCGGTTCACCCCCACCCGCGCCGGGATCGTCAACCTGTGGGACTACCGCGACCAGGAGTTCTGTTTCGCGGACGGCAGATTGGTCCTGCGCGGGCCGAACGGGTCGGGCAAGACCAAAGCGCTGGAGGTGCTGTTCCCCTTCGTTCTGGACGGACGGATCGAGCCGCGCAGGCTGAACCCGTTCGCGGGCGAGGAACGCACGATGAAGTCGAACCTGCTCTACCGCAAGCAGGACTCGGCGTACTCCTATGTCTGGATGGAGTTCGCGCGCGGTCGCTGGGAAGACCCCGAGGCGGTCACCGTCGGCATCGGCATGCGCGCCACCCGTTCCTCGGACAAGGTGACCCGCTGGTATTTCGTCGCCGACGGCCGGGTCGGGATCGACTTCTCCCTGATCGGCGCGGACGATCGGCCGTTCACCCGCAAGCAGCTGGCCGAGCAGATCGGCACCGACTCGATCGTCGACCGGCCGGTGGACTATCGCAACGCGATCGACGCTCGCATGTTCGGCCTCGGGACGCAGCGCTACGACCAGCTGATCAATCTGATCCTCACGCTGCGCCGCCCGCAGCTGGCCAAGAACCTCGACCCGCGCGGTTTGTCGCAGGCGCTCACCGACGGCCTGCGCCCGCTCGACGAGCAACTGATCCTGGACGCCGCTCGCTCGTTCAGCGATATGGAGGAGGTCGGCCGGACCCTGGAGGGTTTGGTGCACGCCGACACGGCGACCAGGGCTTTCGTCGAGGTGTATCGCAAATACCTCGCGGTTCAAGCGAAGACGGATGTCGACCAGGTGCGGGCGCGGCTCGACGCGGTGACCCACGCGAGCACCGCGCTGTTCGCCGCCACCGCGCTGCGCGAGCGCAGGGAGACCGAGCGTGCCACGGCCGAGGCTCGGGCCGAGGACGCCGACCGCGCCTACGAGCAGGCAATCGCCGACCGGGAGAATCTCCAGCGTTCCAGCGCCTACGAGGGCAAACAGCAGCTCGACGACCTGGCCGACGCGGTGCGTCGCCTGGAGACCTCGGCGGGCGTGCACGCCGACAAGGCGCTCAAGTCCCGCCAGACCCTGGACCAGCGGACCCAGGAGGCCGAGCGCGCACGCACCGCGGTGCGCACCGCCGCCGCCGCGCTCGCCCGCGGCGAGGACGATCTGCGCGCCGCCGCCGAGGAGGCGGGGATCGCATGGACGCCGCTGCCGGCGTCGACGCGGGCCGAGCAGCTCACCGCGGCGGTGCGCGGGCACGCCGAGGAGCGCGACGTCGATGTGCGCGCGGTGCGCAAGGCGGTGGGCGCGGTGGACACCGCTGCCGCCGAACGCACCAGGGCCGAGCGGCTGGCCGAGCGCGCGCGGGAACTGCGTGACGCCGCCGCGGCGGAGGTCGCGCACGCCGAAGCGACGGTCGCCTTGACCCGCTCCGAGGCCGCGGCCGCGTTGCGGACCTGGTGGGACGAGCACCGCGCGGTCTACACCCCGGTGCGCACCGGCCTGTTGGAAGCGCTGAACTCGGCGCTGGCCGAGGCCGGTTCGGATGCGCCCACCGTGGCCGAAGTGCTGTCCGATCGCACGGAATCCCTGCTCGAGGAGACCCGCACCCGCCGCCAAGAGGCACGCGCCCAGGTGGCCTCGGCCACGGCCCGCGTCGAGGAGCTGACCGCCGAACTCGAGCGGGTCGCGGCCCGGCGCGACGACGCGCCACCGGTATTCGCGGGCCGCTCCGGCCGGACCGGTGACCGGTCCGGCGCCGCGCTGTGGCGGCTGGTGCGCTTCGCCGACGACGTGCCGCCCGAGGCCGCGGCGGGCATCGAGGCCGCGCTGCACGCGGCGAATCTGCTGGACGCCTGGGTGTGCCCGGAAGGCGAGCTGCCGCCGGACTACGAATCCGATCAGTTCCTGCTGCCGCTGCCCGCATCGGACCGCCCGGCCGGTCGCACGCTCGCCGACGTGCTTATCGTGGAAGACGATTCGGACACGCTGGCGGTGCCGCGGCAGGTCGTGGCCGATGTGCTCGCTTCCATCGCCCTGCACGAGGACGCGGGCGAGCCGAGCGGCGCGGTGACGATCGGAGCGAACGGCGCGTTCCGGCAAGGCGTGCAGATCGGCCGCCACCGCAAGACCGACGCGGAATTCATCGGCGCCACCGCGCGAGCCAGACGCCGCGAGCTCCGCTCGGCCGAGTTGACCGCGGCGGTGGCGGCCGCCGAGGCGGACCGGAGCGCCGCCGGACAGCGGGAGGCCGCCGCCACCGCCGAACTCGCGCGAATCTCCGCCGCCGCCAAGGCGCTTCCGCGTCCGACCGCGGTGACCACGGCGCTGCGCGCGGTGTCAGAGGCCGCGGGCGTGCTGCGGTCGCGTGCGGAGGCCGCCGCCCACGCCGAGCGCGAACTCGACCAGGCGGTCGCGGACGTGTCCGCCGCGGAGAAGAAACTACGCGCCGCCGCCACCGCACACCGCACACCGCGCACGGCGCGCGAGATCGACGCCCTCGCCGCCGCCATCCGGCACTTCGAGAACACCGGCACGGGATTGCTGCGGTTGCGCGGCGACCACGAGCGGGAACGAGAGCGCGAACGCGAAGCCGACGACCGCTTGACCGAAGCCACCGACCTGGCCGAGGCGTTCGCGGAAGAGGCCGAGGCCGCGCGCACCGGCTACCAGGAGCAATTGCGCAAACTCGAGACCCTGCGCGATGCCCTCGGCGCAGGCGCGGCCGACATCGACCGCGAATTGGAGCAGGCCCGGCAGCGGATCGAGGCGACCAAGGTCGAGCAGAAGGCCGCGCGCAAGGCCGCCAACCAGGCCATCGAGGCGGTCGGCGACGCCGAAGCCGCGTACCGGACCGCGCACGAGTCGCTGGCCACCGCGCTGACCGAGGTGCTGGCGGAGGTGAAAGCCCTCGCGCCGTACGCTCAGCCGGATCTGCTCACGCTGCTCGGCGCCCCTGCCGAGGGACGCTGGCCCGGCAGCGACGCCGCGTGGTCGACGCCCGAGCAACTGCTGTACCGGATCGCGACGGCGGGGCCGGAGGCCTCACCGCGGGTGCTGCCGGACGAAGTCGCCGCGCTGTTCGACAGCCTCTCGGCGGCCACGGCAGCGGTGCGCGCGAGCGAGGCGACGCGCAAGTCCACGCGCACGGCGGTGACCGGGGCGTTGCAGGAGTTCGACGCGGCGTTGGCCGGCTCGGGCCGCGATTACCGGTTGCAATGGGACGCCGCCGACGGCCTCACCGTCGTCCAGGTGCACGACGAACACGGGGTTTCCGCGCTGGCCGACTTCGCCGCCCGTGTCGACGCCGCCCGGCGGGATCAGGAACTGCTGCTGACCGACGCCGAGCGCCGCATCCTGGAGGATGCCCTGTTGACCGGCCTGGCCCAGCAGATCCACGAACGCACCAGCGACGCGCGCGATCTCATCGCCAGGATGGGCGCGGAGATGAAGCAGCGGCGGATGTCCTCGGGCAACACCATCGGCGTGCACTGGGTGCTGGCCGACAGCCTGTCCGACGCGGCGCGGGCGATGTGCAAGCTGCTCGACCGGGACGCGTCGGCGCTGACGGCGGAGGATCTCGCGGCGATCCGGGCGCACTTCGCCTCCGAGATCAGGGCGGCGCGGGCGGCGCACCCGGAACGCTCCTACCCCGAGATCCTGGCCGCGACCCTGGATTATCGCACCTGGCGGGTGTTCTCGTTCACTTTGATCTCCGCCGACGGCAGCGAGGACAAGCTCACCGTGGCCAGGCACAGCGCGCTCTCCGGCGGCGAGCAGTCGGTGTCGCTGCACCTGCCGCTGTTCGCCGCGGCGCACGTCATGCTCGATTCCGCCGACCCGCAGGCCCCGCGACTACTGGCCCTGGACGAGGCGTTCGCGGGCGTCGACGACAACGGCCGCAGCGAATTGCTGGGACTGAGTGTGCAATTCGATCTCGATCTGTTCATGACCGGCTACGACCTGTGGATCACCTATCCGCATGTCCCGGCGTGCGCGCACTACGACTTGGCGCACTCGGCGGCCGAGAACACCGTCAGCGCGACACTGCTGGTGTGGGACAGCGGCGACCTGCTCGCCGAACACGACGGAACGGATCTCACCGCCGCGCTCGGCTCCCCCGACCGGCGCAGGCTTCCCACCACGATCGAGGGCGGGCTGGAACTCACGCCGGTGAGCTGATCGCCTCCGGGCGGGGTTGATCGTCGGCTCGGTCCGGGAGGTCGCAGCGGGCCGCCTTCGAAGTGGCCGTATTCTGCCGAACCGACCCGATCACCGCACGCTGGCGTCGGGGAGCATGGGCGGGCACGGTGTGCCCGGCGCGGTCTGCAGCTCGAAATGCCAGTACTCGTTCTCGAACGAGCGGCAGAGCCCCCATCGGTAGCCGTTCGTCTCGAGCCACCGCGCGCCCTGTTGCGGACCGACATCGATGGCGTCTCCGGACACGTGGGTGGACTCCTCCGGCGGCAGGACCCAGCGGCGCGCGTTGTCCGGCCCGTAGGTCGCCACACCGTCCTCCCACAGCGCCTGCTGCTCGGCGGGCGTCCGGTACCCGGACGTGATGGACAGCGGCACCCCCTGCGCGTGCGCCTCGCGTTCGGCCAACGTGTAGGCCAGCGCCAGCTTGGGATCGAGCCCTTCGGTTCCCGTCGCCGAACCCACCGACTCGCGCTGCTCGATGGCGACTGCCATGTCGGCCTGCGCCTCCCCCGCCGAAAAACCGACCGCGACCAGCGCCGGAAGCACTGCCACCGATAGTCCCGCCGCCACCCGACTCCGCCCAGCATTCCCGAACACCATGCGCCGATGCTATCGCTTGCGATCACCTATGCCGGATATGCCCCGATCGCAACGCGCTCCCGCGCTACCGGGGCAGGACTTTCGCGGTGACCGGCGCACGGCAGGAGGCAGGTCGCCGCCGCACCGGAGCCGGCTCGGCAGCCCGGGCGGTGCGGAGGCTTCACGCGGATGCGGGGATCGTGTCCTTCGCGAGCTCGCGGTAGTACTCGCTCGAGGCCATCAGCTCGTCATGGGTTCCGATCGCTTCCACACGTCCGCCGTCGAGCACCACGACACTGTCCACGTCCCGAATCGTCGAATACCGATGGGCGGCCACGAGAACGGTGCAACGTCCGCGCAGTTCGCGCAACGTCCGCAAGACAGCCGCCTCGCTGATCGGGTCCAGGTTCGACGTCGGTTCGTCCAGCAGAAGCAGGTCGGGCTCGGTCAGCAACGCGCGTGCGATCGCCAAACGCTGCCGCTCGCCGCCCGACAGGGACTGTCCGTGCTCGCCGACCTGCGCGTCCATGCCGCCGTCGAGCCGGGCGAGGACATCCTCGAAACCGGCGAGCTCGACCGCGCGCTCGACCTGCCGCTGGGTGGCGTGCGGATGGGCGTAGGGGAGGTTCTCCCGCACCGAACCGTGCAGGATCGGAGCGCCTTGCTCCACGAAGGCGATGCGACGCCGATAGGGAGGCAGATGGAGGCGAGACACGTCGTGACCATCGAGGAGGATCACGCCGCCATCGGGCTCATAGAAACGCTCGATCAGGGACAACACCGTGCTTTTACCACTGCCGGATCGACCGACCAACGCGACTTGTTCGCCACCCGGCACCGTGAAAGACACTTCGTCGAGCGCTCGGCGTGACGGCTCATAGGAAAAGGTGAGCGTGCGGAGTTCTACCGTGGCCGGTCTGCGCCGCCCATCGTGCACCACCGCCTGCCCCTTCCCGAGACCGGTCAGCGTGGCGGGACCCTCGGTACCGGTGTCGTCTTCGATGTCGACCCGAAGCGCTTCGGCGACGCGCTGGAACGCACCCATCCCTTTCTGTATCGATCCCAGCAGCGAGATGGCGCCGGCGAGCGGTGTGGCCAGAAATGTGGCGTACAGCAAGAACCCGACCAGTTCACCGACTTCCATCCGGTCGCCCGCCACGCGAATACCACCGATCAGCAGCAGAGCGAGAAACGACCCGTTGACCGCCGCCGAACTCGCCGGGCGGATGATCGCCTCCATGCGCGCGGCGCGGACACCGCTGTGCAACGCCTGGGCCGCCTTCGCGATGAGGCGAGCCGCTTCCCGGTCCTCAGCGGAACTCGCGCGCACCGTTCGCAGTGAACTCAGGGCTCGTTCGGTGTCGGCGGCGAGTTCTCCGACACCGGTCTGCGCGCTCTCCGAGGCGGTTCTGATCCCCGCCAGAGCAGCCGCCACCAGCAATCCTGCCGTGGCGATGGTGACCAGGGTCACCACGGTCATGAACGGACTGAGCCAGACCATGGCCGCCAACGCCGTGATCGCCGAGACCACCGATATTCCCAACTGCACCACGCTCGTCACCGCGTGCTCGCGCATCGCCGAGGTATCGGCGCCCAGTCTGGATGTCAGATCCCCGATCCGCATGCGGTCCAGTGCCGGCATTCGCACCCGCAGCAAGCGCTCGACGACACGCGCACGCAGATCGAATACCACTCGTTCGCTGGTGCGCGATACGAGAAAGTCGCCGCAGGTCTCGAACAGCGCTTGTGCGACGAACACCACGATGAGCGATGCCACGAGCCCGGCTATCGCGTGCCGACCGGCTACCGCGTCGATGATCCGCATGGTCACCCAAGGCTGCACGAGGCCCGCGCCGGTACCCGCCAGCAGCAACAGGGCACCGGCACCGACTTCCCTTGCGTGCCGCCGCAGTAGAGCGGCCAGATCGCGGTACCGAACTCGGTCCTCGCGCCGCAATTCCGACACTTCACCCCCTGTGTCCGACCGATGAAGCAGATATCGATCCACTGCCATAGTCGTACGGTTCAGGGTAGGCGAACAAGTTCATTCCGGCTTCGAACGGTGCGTGGGCGGACAATCATCCGCTTCCGCCTCGGCGTGTTGCGAGACACAAGATCGACTTCAGCCGGGGCATCCAACTGGCGCACTACTCCACATGCAGCGCACTGCAGGTGTGGACAACAGTCAGCGAATTCCACAGAAAACTCCACAACTTGGGATAATACTCATCTGCTATGTCCGTTATGCGACCAATTGTCCTCTTGCGGCAAACATTTCGCCCATCCTGGAACGAGTGATGTCCACAATCTGTGGATGTGTTGTGGATCACTACGGCATTCAACCTGCTACCAATCGCGAATTGGCCGCCGATAAGCGACTTTTGGGTGATTTGTGCCCTGTCGTGGACAACCGGAGGGATGAGATCGAGCCTCCGCGAGAAACTTTCGCGAGGCGATGCGTCCCTTTCGGCCGGTATGTCAGGCATACCCGGACCAAGACATCAGCACGGACATATTCCGCGAATCCCCGCGATCCGGGCGCGGCGAACCATTTCGAGCCGTAGACACACCGCGGGCGGCCGTGGCTCGCGCCGCCAGCCGCCCGTGAATCGGGTGAATCATCCACAGATGTCGGGAATTTCACATTCCCTCCCCAGTCATGTGAAGATCGGCCGCATCAGACGATACGGACCGGTCACATTCCCGGCGGGCCGCCCAGCGCGCTCGGACGCGACGGCGGCGCGGTCATCCGCACACCTGCCCGGCGAATCGACTCCGCCGCTTCCCTGTTGCGCGCGATCCGCTCCAGGATCGCACCGCCGTGCGCGCGGGCATACGCGAGCGCCAGCCTGATCTTGCTCGCGTGCAGGTCCGATTTGGCGCTGAGCACGGCGATCCGGCGTTCCAGCGGTCCGTCCAATTCGCGCAGGCGCGCAACGACTTCCCAAACCTCCGGACCGGCCGTCAACGCAGCGCGCCGGTCGTGCAGCGGGCCGCGGAAGACGATTCCGGGGTGGTCGAGCTGGTCGACGCCTTCGTGGATCAGCCGATCGAGCAGTGTGGTACAGCTGGTTCCCTCACGGGCAGCGCGATCGGCCAACCGGGAGGCGGCCGACTCGGTGATACACAACGCCGTCGGTACTGGCCTGGACGTGCTCATAGCTCTCCTCGACCTGCATCGGTGCGGAAATCGACGAAGTTCTTCGCTAAGCGTGCCCGCTGCGACCGCACCACCGCCCCGGTGATCGGGGTGACATCGTCGTGTCCGGGCCTGCCAGGCAGGCCCGGACGACGGCTCAGACGCGCTCTTTGGAGCGGGTGCGCACGCGCAGCGCGATCGGCTTCTGCGTTTCGGCGAAGAAGTCGTTGCCCTTGTCGTCGACGACGATGAACGCCGGGAAGTCCTCGACCTCGATCTTCCAGACGGCTTCCATGCCCAGTTCGGGGTATTCGAGCACCTCGACCGACTTGATGCAGTCCAGCGCCAGCCGCGCCGCGGGCCCGCCGATCGAACCGAGATAGAAGCCGCCGTGTTCCTTGCACGCCTTGGTGACCTGCGCGGAACGGTTGCCCTTGGCGAGCATGACGAACGAGCCGCCCGCCGCCTGGAACTGGTCGACGTAGGAGTCCATCCGGCCCGCGGTGGTCGGGCCGAACGAGCCGGACGCGTAACCCTCCGGCGTCTTGGCCGGGCCCGCGTAGTAGACGGCCATGTCGCGCAGATAGTCCGGCATCGGCTCGCCCGCGTCGAGCCGCTCCTTGATCTTGGCGTGCGCGATGTCCCGGGCGACGACCAGCGGACCGGTCAGCGAAAGCCTGGTCTTCACCGGATATTTGGACAATTCGGCACGGATCTCGTCCATCGGCCGGTTCAGGTCCACGCGCACCACGTCGCCACCGAGGATCGCGTCGGTCTGCTCGGGCAGGTACTGCGCGGGCTCGCGCTCGAGCTGCTCCAGGAACACACCCTCGGCGGTGATCTTGGCCAGCGCCTGCCGGTCGGCCGAGCAGGACACCGCGATGGCGACCGGGCAGCTGGCGCCGTGCCGGGGCAAACGCACGACCCGCACGTCGTGGCAGAAGTACTTGCCGCCGAACTGGGCGCCGATACCGAAGGACTGGGTCAGCTTGAAGACCTCTTCCTCCAGTTCCAGATCACGGAAGGCGTGCGCCGACAGCGAGCCCTCGGTGGGCAGGTTGTCGAGGTAGTGCGCGGAGGCGTATTTCGCCGTCTTCAAAGCGAACTCGGCGCTGGTGCCGCCGATCACGACAGCGAGGTGGTACGGCGGGCAAGCCGCGGTGCCGAGCGAGCGGATCTTCTCGTCGAGGAACTCCAGCATCCGCGCGGGGTTCAGGACGGCTTTGGTCTCCTGGTACAGGAACGACTTGTTCGCCGACCCGCCGCCCTTGGCCATGAACAGGAACTTGTAGGCGGGGTTCGCCGGATCGCCCGCGGTGGAGTACAGCTCGATCTGCGCGGGCAGGTTCGAACCGGTGTTCTTCTCCTCCCACATGGTGATCGGCGCCAGCTGCGAGTACCGCAGATTCAACTTGGTGTAGGCGTCGAACACGCCCCTGCTGATCCATTCCGCGTCGTCGGCGCCGGTCAGCACGCCCTCGGACTTCTTGCCCATCACGATCGCGGTGCCGGTGTCCTGGCACATCGGCAGGACGCCGCCCGCGGAGATGTTGACGTTCTTGAGCA
The DNA here is from genome assembly GCF_042733915.1 of Nocardia sp. NPDC059691. Taxonomy (NCBI): domain Bacteria; kingdom Bacillati; phylum Actinomycetota; class Actinomycetes; order Mycobacteriales; family Nocardiaceae; genus Nocardia; species Nocardia sp. NPDC059691. The sequence goes on from NZ_JBHWFB010000004.1 coordinate 298,944, forward strand.
GATCGAGCGCGACGAAGCGGTCGTTGCCGCTGGACTCGGGGTCGTCGATGATCTTGCGCAACTGGCCCAGATGCGCCGGACGCAGGAAGTGACTGATGTCGTGCATCGCCGTTTCGGTGAGCAGCCGCAGCGCCTCCGGGGCGACCTGCAAGAAGGTGCGCCCGTTGTGCTCGAACGTGCTGACGCCCTCCGTCGTGAGCAACCGGTAGGGGGTATCGTCCGCGCCGATGGGCAGCAGGTCTGAATAACGGAACTCCGGCGCGGTCACCAGTCGCACTCCTTCGAACGGGCCCGAACAACCGCGAACGGCCGGGCTGGTCACGAGCACAGCGAGCCTAGTCACCGCCGCGCACGCCCCTGCTGGTTAGGCAACCCTATCTCGGACAGTTGGCCAGCAAAGGTTGCACGTTCAACCCCGGTGATGCTACCTCTCATCTCTGAGAAAGCGTTCGGGCGGCCGAGTCCGGCCGCGCGCGGACCGTTCCGCGCCGCACATCGCGACACGGAACGATCTTGGGACAAATCGGAGTTTGGAGCGCTGTCGTGACCGATCCCCAATGGCTCGATGACGTCGAGATGCGCGCCTGGCTGGGTTTCGTGCGCACCCGCGACCTCATCGCCGCGGCGGTCGGGCGGGATTCCACCAAGGAGTCCAACCTCACCTACGTCGAATACTCGGTGCTGGCCTATCTGGCCGAGTCACCGGACCACCGGCTCACCTTCGCCGATCTGGCGGCCAAGCTCGAGTGGTCGCAGAGCAGGCTCTCCCACCAGATCACCCGCATGGAGAAACGGGAGCTGGTCGTCCGTGAGCCGATCCCCGACGACGCCCGCCGCACCGCCGCCAAGCTCACCCCGTTCGGCGCCGATGTGCTCACCGACGCCGCGCCCGCGCACGTGCAGAGCGTGCGCAGGCACATGATCGACATCCTCGATCGCCAGCAGCTCGCCGCCCTGGCAGACATCTACGACACCTTGCTCGCGCACCACCGGCGGGCGGCGGCCGAGAGCTGACCGCTCAGGCGGGCGTGGCCGCGTGGTCCGCCGGACCGCTTGCCGCGGAGCGGTTTTCGGGCAGCCCGAGCGCTCGCTCGAACCCGGCGGGCACCACCACGTCCGAGCGGTCCAGATCGCCGACGCTCGTCTTGCGCAGACCCAGCAGCGCCGAATCGATGCCGCCGCGCAGGATGTCCAGCACGTTCTCCACGCCGGCCTGCCCGTTCGCGGCCAGGCCCCAGAGATAGGCGCGCCCGATCATGACCGCCCGCGCACCCAGCGCGACGGCCTTCACCACGTCGCTGCCGCGCCGGATGCCGCCGTCGAGCAGCACCTCGATCTGCGAGCCCACCGCGTCCGCCAGCACCGGCAGCGCGCGGATCGCGGCGGGGGTGCCGTCGAGGTTGTTGCCGCCGTGGTTGGACACCGAGATCGCCGCCACACCCGCGTCGACCGCACGCAGCGCGTCGTCCACCCGCATGACGCCCTTGAGCAGCACCGGGCCTTCCCACTGCTCGCAGACCCAGCGCACATCGGCCCAGTCCGGCGCGGGCGTGCCCATCCATTCGCCGTAGGCGCCGAAGAAACCCGGCGCGGGCGCGTCGCCGATGGCCATGTTGGGCGCGGTGAGATCCGGAATGCTGCCCGACCGCGCATAGGTCGCCAGCCACCGGGGACGCGCCAGGGTCTGCGGCGCGAACTTCAGCATCGTGCGCAGGTCCAGCTTCTCCGGGATGACCGGGCTGCCCCAGTCCCGCCCGTGCGAGAACGACCAGTCCAGTGTCAGGATCAACCCGACCGCACCCGCCCGCTTCGCCCGGTCCATCCGCTGCAGGATCTCGTCCTTGCCGCCACACCAGTACAACTGGAAGAAGGTCGTCGGGTTGGCCGCGATCACTTCTTCGATCGGCTTGCTGGCGAACGAACTCAGGCCCATGGCGATGCCGCGCGCCGCGGCCGCCCTGGCGACGGCGACCTCACCGTCGGGATGCACCGCCTGCACACCGGTCGGCGAGATCAGCACCGGCATCGAAAGCTGTTGCCCCAGTACGGTCGTGGACTGGTCGCGCGCGCCGATCGGCCCGGCCACGTGCGGCGCGAAACCCAGTTCGGTGAACGCCCGCTGATTGTCCTCGATGGTCTGGCCGCGCTCGGAGCCTGCGATCAACGCGCCGTACACCGATTTCGGCAGGCGCTTCTTCGCCCGCCGCTGCGCTTCGGCGACGGTCTCGAACCACGGGTTCATGTTGCGGTCCTTTCCGGGGAGTTCTCCGGCCACCAGTGCCGGGTTCGGTCGAGCAGGTCGGTGCTCAGGTGATCGAGCAGTGCCGCGCCCTCGGCGGCGGTCGCGCCCGCCGGGTCGCCGAGCACGCCGTTGGCGCTGACCGCGCGCACTCCGCCGCTACGCAGCAGCGGCAGCAGTTCGGCCAGCGGGCGGGTGTCCCCGGCCGCGGCGCGGTCGGCGTGCACTCGCTCGGGCGCGAGGGCCAGTTGCAGCGCCGTCTCCGACCGGCCCGCGTGCGGGTCGCCGTCGAAGCGCGGCAGGTACACGCGCACGTCACGCGATTCGGCGCGCAGCAGATCCTCGGCCCGGCGCAGCGGTTCGATGTTGCCGCCGTGCCAGTTGACCAGCAGGATCCGCTCGAAGGCTTCGGTCGCCGAGCGGCACAGCTCGACCACCAGCAGTTCCAGCGCCGCCTGCCCGATCGACAGCGTGCCGGGAAAGCCCGCGTGCTCGCCGCTGGCGCCGTACGGGATCGCCGGTGCGGCGAGCACGTCCGCGCGCGCCGCGGCCAGCCGGGCGCACAATGCCGCGGCGATGTCGGTGTCGGTGGACAGCGGCAGATGCGGGCCGTGTTGCTCGGTCGCGCCGACCGCGACGGCAACGATCGCACCCGCGGTGGCGCGCACGCCCGCCTCGGGCCAGGTGAGATCCGCCAACATGCGGCGAGATTATCGTCAGTCACTGACAAAATCAAGGGCCGTGGCGGCCGAGCACAATCGAACAATGCTGGAGAACCGGGCCAGGCGCGGCCGCCCACGCGGCACCACCAAACGCGAACTCGAACTGATCGCGATGCGACTGTTCAGCGAACAGGGCTTCGACGAGACCACCGTCGAGCAGATCGCCGTCGCCGCCGGCATCAGCGGACGCACTTTCTTCCGGTACTTCCCCACCAAGGCGGAGGTGCTCTGGTCGCAGTTCGATGATGAGGTCGCCGCACTGCGCGCCGCGTTCGCGACGGTGCCTGACGACGTTCCGATGATGACCGCGGTGCGCCGAGTCGTGGTCGAAGCCAACAAATATCGCGCCGAGGACGTTCCGGAACTGCGCACCCGGATGCAGTTGGTCGCGAACATCCCCGCGCTGGCCGCCACCGCGGGCGCGCACTACGACGCCTGGGAGCGCGCCGTGAGCGCGTTCGCCGCGGGCCGGCTCGGCGAACCGGAGGACGGGCTCATCCCGCTCGCCGTCGGCCGGACCACGCTGGCGGCGGCGCGCGCCGCGTTCGACGCCTGGCTGACCCGCGCGGACGCGGACCTCACGGTGTATTTGGACGAGGCGCTCGCAGCGCTGGAACGCGGATTCGCTACGGTGCCGTGAGGCACTCTCGCACTCGAACATCAGGCGAACAACCGGCAGGTTTCGTCGGCGACTCGGGTGGGGTATGACTAGGCTCGGAATCGGCACGCGCCGAATGCACAGAGATCCCGACTGAACCGTCGAAAGGGGCAGGAGTCCATGTCCGAGGTGTCCATGAGCCTTTCGGCGGATTCCCTGACCGCGGGACCGATCGATCAATTGCTCCCGCAACTCGTCGAGCACCTGCGCCAGAACCGCACCGCGCTGCGTGAAGAGTGGGCCCGCCGCATCGCCGACGCCCAACTGCTCACCGCCATGACCCCGGAGGAGATCTTCTCCGAGGCGACCTCGATCTACGACGGCTACGTCGACGTGCTCGAGACCGGTAGCGTCGAAGCGCTGCAGGCGTACGCGCGGGACCTGTCCGAACGCATCATCCCGAGAGGCGTCGAGACCGACGAGGTCATCGGCATCGTGCTTCTGCTGCGCGACGTGCTCGCACGCAGCCTTTTCGAGAAGTACCAGTCGGACTTCGAACTCCTCAACAAGGTGCTCGACGCCTACGAACCGGCCGCCAACCGCATCGCCAACACCGTGACCGTGTCCTTCGTCCAGGAGCGCGAGCGCGTCATCCGGCAGCAGCAGGAAGCCATTCGCGAGCTGTCCACGCCGGTGCTGCAGGTGCGCGAACAGCTGTTGATCCTGCCCATCATCGGCGTGCTGGACAGTCAGCGCGCCCGCCAGCTCACCGAGCAGTTGCTGCGCGCCATCCGGGCCAACCGCGCGAAGGTCGTCGTCATCGACATCACCGGTGTCCCCCAGATCGACTCCACCGTGGCCAACCATCTGGTGCAGACCGTCGACGCGTCCGGCCTGATGGGCGCGAACGTGATCATCACCGGGTTGTCCTCGGAGATCGCGCTCACCCTGGTCACCATCGGCCTGGATCTGTCGAAGATGAACGCGGTCGGCGACCTGCAGGGCGGTATCGAAGAAGCGGAACGTCTGCTGGGCTACGAGGTTTCCCGCGTGACCGAACGGGTCACCGAACGCGACGGCCGCTGATCGGGCGCGCCACATGCCGGTTCCGATTCTCAAACAAGGGACGTATCTCATCGCGTCGGTGCAGTCGGCGCTGACGGACGCCGATACCGAGCGCCTGCAGGACGACCTGATGAAACAGGTCAGCAAATACCGGGCACACGGCATCATCGTCGATGTCACCGCGATCGACGTGATGGATTCGTTCGCCGCGAGATCGTTGCGTACCATCGCGCACATGACGCAGCTGCGCGGCGCCGAAACGGTGATCGTCGGTCTGCAACCGGAAGTCGCGTTCGCCATGGTGCAGCTCGGTCTCACCTTCGAGGACATGCACACCGCCCTCGATCTGGAAGAGGGACTCGCCTGGTTGGACCGCAAGATCCCAGCCCGTCGCCAGCGAGACGGTCGTGACAGTGGCCGCTGAGAACGTGGTGATCGCGGTCAGGGTGTCCGGAGACATCGTGACCGCACGTCAAGCCGGACGCGAACTGGCAGCGAAACTCGGATTCACCCTCACCGACCGCACGATGATCTCCACGGCGATCTCCGAGATCGCCCGCAACATCACCAGTTACGCGGGCAGCGGCGAGATCCGTCTGCTCGTCGACGACCGGGAGGGCCGTCAGGCCCTGGTGGTGCAGGCCGAGGACCAGGGGCCCGGCATCATCGACATCGCCAGAGCATTGGAGGACGGCTACTCCACCGGACGCGGGCTCGGGCTCGGTCTGCCCGGCGCCCGGCGGTTGATGGACCGGCTGACCGTGGATTCCGCGCCGGGTCGCGGCACGCTGGTGGAGATGTGGAAGTGGGTACCGAACGGTGCATGAGGACGGGTTCATCGGCCGGATCGAGTGGGCGGTGGCCGGACGCGCACTGCCGGGTCAACAGGTCTCCGGTGACCGCGGTGTCGTCCTCGACGCCGGTGGCGGCACCGTCCTCTTCGCGGTCCTCGACGGGCTCGGGCACGGCGCCGCCGCGGCGGACGCGGCCGATCGCGCCGCGCGGGTGCTGTCGGAGAACCGCGCCGAACCGCTGGACGTGCTGATGGTGTTGTGCCATCGGGCGATGGCCGACACCCGGGGGGCGGCGATCTCGCTGGCCCTGTTCGACGAGGGCGACACGGTGCGCTGGCTCGGCGTCGGCAATGTCGAATCGCAGGTGCTCACCGCGGGTCCGGCGGGCAGCCCGAAGGTGCACGCCACCGTCCTGCTGACCGCGGGCATCGTCGGCTATCGCCTTCCGGCCAACCTCCAGCCGCAGTCGGTCGCGGTCCGTCCTGGTGACCTGCTGTTGATGTCCACCGACGGTATCGTCACCGAATCCGCCTCGACCATCGACCTTTCCAAGTCCACCGCCGACATCACCGCCGACATGCTCGCCCGGCACGCCAAAGACACCGACGACGCGCTGGTGCTCGCGGCGCGGCACCGCGGTGCGGGAGGGACGGCCAAATGAGCGCCCTGCTGGCCGACTTCCTGGACGACTATGGCGATGCGCTACGGCGGCACATGGATTCGCCGACCCAGGCCGGTCTCGCCGAGGGCTACGAGCTGGGCAGGCGGGCCCTGGTCGAAGGCATCAGCCTGCTCGACCTCACGGAGAACCACTTCCGCGTGGTCCAGGAAGCGGAGGAACAGCGACAGAAGGACGCGGCCGCCGAGGGCCGCGAACTCGCGGCACGCCTACCGGAAACCGCGCTGGAATTCCTGTTGCAGACCCTGGTTCCGCTGGACATCGCGACCCGCGGCTATCTGGACGGCACCCGCCGCTACGAGCAGCAGCGCACCCGCGCCGACGATCTGGCCGGACGCGACGCGTTCCGCACGGCGCTGGTGGAATCGCTGCAGGACGGCTTCTTCGTCGCCGACGCGCAGGGCACCATCATCGAGGTCAACACCGCCTTCGGCGCCTTGACCGGCTACGGCGCCGCGGGCATCCCCTATCCGCTGCCGCATCCGTGGTCGAGCCCGGACGGTCCGCGCTATCCCGACCTCGGTACCGAGGCACAGCGCTTCGTCATCCCGATCCGGCACCGCGACGGGCGCAATGTATGGCTCGCGGTGAGCACCAGCGCCCTGATCAAGCCGGAGGACAACGAGCGGATCTTCGTCGGCACGCTCCGCGACATCACCGCCGAACACGACGCGCAGGCGCGCGACCAGGCCGCGTCCCGGCTCGCCACGGCTGTCGGCGCGGCCACCAGTGTGGTCGAAGTGCTCGCCGTCGGGCTCGACGAGCTGCGCCGTACCGTGGGCGCGGAAACCGCGGTGGTGGCGGTGTGGCCCAGCCGCAACGCCGTGCCGGAGGTGTACGTCTCCGGCACGGGCGCCGACCGCACTTCACACGACGGCGCCGCGTCCCTCGACGACGGGTCGCGCGCCCTGCTGGAGCGGGCCAGACGCAGGCCGCCACGCAGCCTGCTGGCCATTCCGGACGGAGCCGAGAGCTCCGAGGGCATCGTCGCTCCGCTCGGCGAGACCGGCGACGCGGCGGTGTGGTTGCGCTTCGCCGCACCCCGGGCGATCAGTGCCGCGGACTGGACGCTGTTCTCCTTGTTGATCGGTCATCTCAGTCTCGCCGTGCAGCGGGCGCGCAACTTCGACCAGGCCCGCGCCACCTCGCTGACCCTCCAGCGCGCCATGCTCGGCCCGATCGATCTGCCGCCGCGTTTCTCGGTGCACTACGAGCCGGCGCTGCCGCCGCTGGAGATCGGCGGCGACTGGTACGACGTGGTGCCGCTGCGCGACGGCACCATCGGTGTCGTGGTCGGCGACTGCGTGGGTCGCGGCTTGTCCGCCGCGGTCGTGATGGGACAGTTGCGAACCGCCGCCCGTGCGCTGCTGCTGCGCGGCGCGGGACCTGCGCAGCTGCTCGCCGAACTCGACACCGTCGCCGCGCGCATCCCCGGCGCCATGTGCACCACCGTCTGCGCCGCGGTGCTGGACCCGGTGCGCGGTCTGGTCCGCTACAGCAGCGCCGGTCACATGCCACCGATCCTCGCCGACGTCGCCAGGACCGGCAGGCTGCTGGAAGGCGGGCGCTCGGTGCCACTGGCGACCTTCGATCCGCCGCGCAGGCCGGAGGCCACCACGGCGCTCACCCCCGGTTCGACCCTGGTGCTGTTCACCGACGGTTTGGTCGAACAGCGCGGCGTCGACATCGACGAGGGGTTCGCCAAGATCGCCGCGGTCCTCGCCGACACCTCGGGACGGCTGCCGCGCGAAGTGGCCGACGCGGTGCTGTCGCGCCTGCGGCCGTCCGCGGGGTACGACGACGACGTCGCCATGGTGGTCTACCGCCAGCCGCCCGCACCGCTGCGGCTGGACGTGCCCGCGCGCGCGGACGAGCTCGCGGCCCTGCGGCGCACGCTGAAGGGCTGGCTGGCCGCCGCGGCGGTGCCGCACGACTTGGCCGCCGATCTGGTCGCGGCGGCCAACGAGGCATGCAGCAACAGCATCGAGCACGCCTACCGCAACGACGACACCGGCCGGGTGCGGATGTCGGCCACCTGCGACATCGACACCGTCGTCATCGTGGTCGCCGACGCGGGCGGCTGGAAGCCACGGGCATCCGATCCCGGGTATCGCGGCCGCGGTATCGACATGATGCGCGCCCTGACCGAGGAACTCGACATCGACCACTCGGAATCGGGGACGACCGTGCGGATGTCGGTGACGCTGCCCGCGATCACCTTCCCGGTGGCCAATCCGTTGCGCGGGACGAACCGGCGCGTTCCCGGCTGAGGACTCGCCTTGCGCTGAGCGCAGCGGCGGGCCGAACTCCGTAGATCCGGTATTGCATGCCCCGATACGGGTTACCGGATTCCGCCCATTCGCTGACGATCATGCAGAACGCGCCGTCGAACCTGCTGTCCGGGTGGACATAACAACCATAGAGGCGCGGCACGATATCGGGACCGCCCGGCGCCCAGAAAGATCCTTTCACCGGGCGGTAGGTCCAGGCTGTGCGCCAGTTGTCGGTGATCCTCCTGGCTACCTTGACGAAGGCACCGTAGGCCCCGGCGTCGAATCCCGACATCACCCAATTCCCTTGGATCCGCCGCAATCCGATCTCGCCTAGTTTCGTGTCGTCGGCCAGGATGCCGAAACGCGGATCGCCGCCCGGATCCCGGCCCCAGCCCCAATCCTGTCCGTTCCAGCCCCATCCTTGCCAGGCCGCCGGGTCGATGAGCGCGGCATGGCTCTCGCGTACCCGCCACAGCAGCATGTTCTTGTTCCGGGCCAGTCCGCCGGTGGAGATGACGTAGACGTAGCCGTCGCCACCGCTTTCCCACGAGATCATCGTGCGTTTGCCGCCGTAGGCGCTGGTCGACCACCGCACGGCGGTATCGGTCCAGCTCTCGCCGTTGTCGTCGGAATACCGGATCTCGCACCACTGCTCGTTCGCCAATCCCTGGGTGACCATCACCCACAGATAGATGCGGCTGCCGATGGTGATGGCGTCGCAGGGCAGAACCGTGGAGTACTGGGGATTGTCGTGCGGGTAGTCCCAGAGTTGCCGGGCATCCCGCGCCGCCGATCGGAATTCGATCGGTGCGGACACGTCGTGGGTGCCGCTGCGCAACAGCATCGGGGAACGCCAATTCGGCCCTCCCACAGCGGGTTCGGCGCCGGAGAACGTGTCACCGAGCAGGTATCCGATCTCACCGCTCGGCATGCGGAAGGGGATGAACAGATCCGAGCCTCCGATGTCGGCCATCGGCAGCGGGTTCAGGTTTGCGATCTTGGGCATCGCCGGATCCTGTCGATTCTCGGAGCGTCGCTGATGGATCGGCTCGTAGGGATCACCGCGAGTGTGCACGGGCTGTTCACCAGTATCGGCTGCCGATGGCTGCGACGTTGCTGATTCGGGCGGATGAGGGCACGCGAGAATGCGGAAACCGACTGTGCAGCTTGTATTCCGGCAGCTCGTTCCGGTGACGGGCCGCGCGATATAAGTGGCCGAGAATCCTTTTCGGGTGCCGCTTCGGATGTGCACGGTGTTCGCCGACGGCTGGGAACGCGGGATCAGCTGGTGCCGACCGAACGACCCGACGGTGTCGATTCCATCGGGCCGCGACCCCCGATGACGTGCGGACGTGCCGTCGCCGCGGTGCGATTCCGCGCCGGTGCGACACCCTCGGCGCGTAGACCGGCCATCACCGCTCCGGACGCCGTGTTTGGGCGGCCGCACAGCGGGTAAATCGCGCACTGCCATACCGGGCCAGCACACCCACGGATCGGACGGAAGGTATGTCCGAAAGAGACACCCCCGACGAAGAACATCCCGCCCCCGATGCCGCGGACAGCGGACACAGCGGCGACATCGCACAACCCCACGGCACCGACGAATCCGGTCCGATCGTCGCCGCCGAGGCCGAAGCCGCCCGGGCGCGCAGTGCGGAGTTCCCCCTGGGCCGACCCGGGCGTCCCTTCGATCGGCGCTCGCCGTTCATGATCGGGATGACCGGAGCCGCCGGTGTCGCGGTGACCTACGCCGCCATTCGCACGGTGCTCGCGGCGGGCCAGACGCTGATCCTGATCGTGGTGGCGTTGTTCCTGGCCGTCGGGATGGAGCCGTTGGTGTCCCGGCTGGTACGGCCCCGGTTCCCGCGCTGGGCCGCGGTGACGACCGTCTACCTGGTCGGGCTCGGCCTGTTCGCCGGATTCCTCGCCGCGGCGATACCACCGCTGGTCACGCAGGGTGAGGCGCTCGCGCACAACGCGCCCGATTACGTCACTCACCTCGCCGACCGCTATCCCTACATCGGCAGCCTCGACCAGCGATTCCACCTGCAAGACCGGCTGCGGCGAACACTCGAATCGGACTCCTCCGGCTTGACCACCGGGGTGCTGGACGCCGGGCGCGCGGTGTTCTCGATCGTCAGCAGCACGGTCGTCATCGCGGTGCTGACCGCCTACTTCATGGCGAACTTCACCCGCGTGCGCGCTTCGGTCTACCGGCTCTTCCCCCACTCGCGCCGCTCCCGCGCCATTCTGATCGGCGACGAGATCTTCGCCAAGGTCGGCGGCTACATCCTGGGCAACCTGGTCATCTCGCTGATCACCGCCGTCCTGACCGGCATCTGGCTGCTCATCTTCGACGTGCCGTACCCACTGCTGCTGGCAGTGCTGGTAGCTGTGCTCGACCTGATCCCGATCGTCGGTTCGACGCTCGCCGGGGTGATCGTCGCGCTGGTCGCGTTGACCGTCTCCCTGCCGGTCGCGGTGGCGACCGTCGCGTTCTTCATCGCGTTGCGCCTGTTCGAGGACTACGTTCTGGTGCCACGCATCATCGGCCGCGCGGTGCACGTACCCGCGCTCGTGACCGTGGTGGCGGTGCTGCTCGGTGGCGCGTTGCTCGGGATCATCGGGGCGTTGCTGGCCATCCCCGTCGCCGCGGCCGTCCTGTTGATCATGCGCGAGACCGTCCTGCCCTCACTCGACGAGCGATGAGCGAGACCGGGTGGCGGCCACATTCCCGGTAACCTCGGTATCACTGTGTCCGGCGCAGCATGCGGATGACGGCGCTGTCGATGACCGCCCGCTCCGCGTCGGCGGATCCGGCCCGCTTCGCGCGCCGCAGCGCCGCGGCGACAGTCGTACCGTTCTCGAAGGCGGTCACCACGCGTGGATCGACATAGGACGCCTGGGCGACGGCCGGGGTATTGCCGAGTGCGGCTGCGACCTCGTCCATGACCTCCCGGACCGCACGCTTGCGCGCACGCAGGTTCGACGGCCGTTCGATCGAACCGAGCGCGGCCGCGGCCAGGACGGTCGCCTGCCAGGTGCGCAGGTCTTTGACGCTGCACTCGCAGGCGGCGAGTTCTTGGAAGCGCGCGTTGATGTCGTCGGCGCGCAGTTCGCCGTAGCGGTCGCCGTCCCGGTACACCAAGAGCCGATCGGATTCCGTCCTGCCGCGCTGCAGTGATCGAACGGCTTTGGCCAGCAATGGGTCTCGGACGCTCACTCGTCGCCGGATACCGCCCTTGGCGCGATAGTCGAAGAGCATCTGCTCCCCCGACACCCGGACCTGCTCGCGCAGCAATGTCGCGACTCCCCTGGTGCCGTGCTCCTCGGCGTACTCCTCGCCCCCGACCCGGAACACTCCGCGATCCACCAGATCGATCGCCACCGCTTCCACCCGCCGCCGGGCCGAGCCGCGCAGGGCGAGATCCTCCCGGACCTGCGCGCGGACCTCCGGCAGGCGGCCCGCCAAGGCCAGGACCCGGTCGAACTTCTCCTCGTCTCGCTCCTTGCGCCACTGCTCGTGGTACAGGTACTGGCGGCGGCCCGCGGCATCGACGCCGACGGCTTGGATGTGACCGTTCTCGTGCGCGCAGATCCACACCTTTCGCCAGGCCGGCGGAATCGCCAACCCGCGGACGCGCTCCAGTGTCGCGTCGTCCCGCACCGGTTCGCCGTGCACGGTGCGATAGCCGAACCCGCGTCCACGCCGGACGCGTCGCAGTCCGCCGTCGTACGGTCGGCTACGACGCAATCGTATGCTCACATCACATAGCTGCCCTGTCCTGGACAGGCGAAACAGTTCGAGGCGCCAGGACCCGGCAGGACGACCCGGCGCGGCACGTGTTCGGTGATCCAGCCGGAGAGTTACGGGGCCGGCGGGACGAAGGGCTGGTTGACGGTGGTGAAGTACTGCACCAGAGCGGCAACGGCGATCGGCGCGGTGACGAAGAGCTGACCGGCGAGTGTGCCCAGAGCCCCCACGGCCAGGATTCCGCCCAGACAGCCGACGGCGGCGGCCGGGATGAACGGGCCGAACATGCCGACGATCGTCGCGGCCGCGACGGTCGCTCCCGCGATGCCGCCGAGCACGCAGCCGACCAGGCCGCCACCGAGGCCACCGGCGACGGTGCCGATCGCGGCGCCCGTCGCGATGGTGTCCTTCAGCCGGGTGAATGCCGCGACCTCCCGCTCATACGGCGTTCGCCAACGCGCCGAGTCCTCGAACGGCAGGGCGACCGGGCGGTACGCCGCGTGCTGGAGGTCGAACAACGGTGTGAGCGTGGCGGTCCGGCCGCCGATGTCGGCCGCGATCGGGAAAACGAAGTCGTCGACACGGAATTCCAGCGGCGTGCCCGCGAGCACGGTGCCGTCGTTCGCCGCGATCGCGAACACTCCGTTCTCGGCCTGCAACGAGCCGGAGTCGATCCGGACGACCACGCTCTCGGCGGAAGCGGTCGCGGTGTAGTTCACGGCTTGCCCACCGGCTTCCGGTGGCGCGGCGCCTACGTTTCCGGCCGGAACGCAGGCAATCGCGACAGCGAGCGTCGATATCGTGGCGATCTTGCGCACAACCATGTCCGTCAGTCCTGCCGCACCGTGCCCAGCACGGCCCCGCTGTTCGCGTCGACGGCGGCCGCCGCGAGCAGCCCGCGCCGACCGGGAAGTACGCGGCGAGTAGCGACTTTCATAGAAAACCTCCTGCGGGAATAGTGATCTCGAAGACGAAGATCACCTTCGCAAGCGAAGGCTTAAGACAGCCTGAAGTCGCCTGAAAACCGGTTCAGGCAAACGTTTCTCTGTCATTGTCGGGCCGACGGCGTTAAGGTCGGTGACGGGTCGGGGTTTCCGGGGGTTTTCGCATTCGTTTCCGTCGGTCAGTCCCGACGCTGCCCGCGTCGGCTGTGCCCGCTGCTCAGCTGTCGCCGAGGCGCGAGGGTGGGTGCGCTCGATCCCCTCCGAATGCACCCACCTTCCCCGAGCACATGTTCGCCGCTGCCAGTTGATCGAACCGGTGCACCAACGCCCGGCCACAAAGGTTCATTCGGCGACGAACTCCGCCTCACGCTCCACCGCCTCGATGGTCCGGCGCGGCACCTGGATCGGACCGGGCGTGTAGGTGACAGCTCGCAGCGCGCCGGTGTAGCGGAAAGTGCCGCGGCGTTCGCGCAGTTCCCACGCCACAGGACCGCGAGCGTCGACGCCGACGGAAATCCCGGTCCACGGCGACATACCGACCAGCTGGACTCGATCCACCAGCCGCGCGACCTGGACGCCATCGAGCTCGATGACGAAATCCCACCGCAGCCGGGGCCGCACCGTGGCGCGCACGGTGATGTGCCGCGTTCCTTCCGCGAGGGTGCGCGTGGTGACGCTGTCGTAGCGGCCGTAGCTGTTGACACCGAACGTCACCCGGCCGTTCTCGAGGTAGAGCACATAGCCGCCCAGCGGGTCACCGTGCGCGACGAGAACCCCTTCGTCGCCGGACGCGTACCCGGCGAGTTCCGCCTCGATGACGAAGTCCCGATAGGCGATCAATCGCTGCGAGCGATACCGCTCCAGGGTCGGGGTGCCCGGCAGCAGCCGGACAGGCGCGGCGAATCGGTCCTCCTCCGGCCGCCGCCGTGCCAGATCCTGGCGCGTGAGCAAGGGGAACACGGTATTCGCCCAGGCGGATTCGTCCCATGCGGCGGCCAGTTCCGCGACCTTCTCCGGGAACCGCTCGGAAAGATCGTGCAGCTCCGTCGGATCGGCGCGAACGTCGAACAGCTGCCATCTCGGCTCATCGATATCGGTCCCGGGCTCGTACAGCGACAGCAGTTTCCATCCGTCGCGATAGAAGCCGCGATTGCCGACCATCTCCGAGTACTGCTCGGTGTGCTCGGACACCGCATGGGGGTCACGCAGCGTCCGCACGGCCGAGACGCCGTCGAACTCCTTGGCGGGCAGCCCGTTGCGTACGCCCGGCCGCCGCAATCCGGCCAATTCCAGCAAGGTCGGCGCGAGATCGGTGACGTAGGTGTACTCGTGCCGGATGCCGTTGTCGCCCGCGCCGCGCGGCAGCCCCTTGGGCCAGGAGATCACGAACGGCACGCGTACGCCGCCCGCGAAGGTCTGGCCCTTGTAGAAGCGGAACGGCGTATTGGACGCCTGGCCCCACCCGCGCGGATAGTGGACACCCAGCTTCGCTGTGCCGATCAGGTCCTCGTCGTGCGGGACGTCGCCGATCCAGTCCGGATCGGTGATGTGGGCGAACTCCGCGAAGTAGGTGCGGGTGCCTTCCGGCCCGCCCTCGGCGGTGCCGCCGTTGTCCGAGGTGAACACCACGATGGTGTTGTCGAGCTCGCCGAGTTGTTCGAGCGTGTCGACGAGGCGTCCCAGGCTCTGGTCGATGCTGTCGACCATGCCCGCGTACACCTCCATGTACCGCGCGAATCGCCGCTGCTGCGCGGGAGTCAGCGAATCCCACTTCGCCGCTTCGTAACCCGGCTCGGTGTTGCGGGGCTTCTGCTGGGTGCCCGCGGGAAAGAGGCCCTGGGCGAGCTGGGCGGCGAACCGGCTCCTGCGCAGATCGTCCCACCCCTTCGCGTAGCGGCCGCGGTATTTGGCCAGGTCCGCGGGCTTGGCCTGCAACGGACCGTGCATGGCGACGTGCGCGAAGTACAAGAAGAACGGCTTGGTGGCGTCGTGCGCGCGCAGATCCTTGAGGTAGGCGATGGCCTTGTCGGTCAGATCGTCGGTGAGGTAGTACCCCTCCGGGTACTCCTCGATGTCGACGACCGAGGAGTCCGACACCAGCTGGTTCGGGTAGTAGAAGGAGTTGAGGCCCTCGAGCGAGCCGTAGTAGCGGTCGAAGCCGCGCTGGGTCGGCCAGGAATCCCGGTGCGCGGCCGGGTTCATCGTGGCGTCGCGCACCAGGTGCCATTTGCCGACGGCATAGGTGGCGTAACCGTTGCCGCGCAGGATCTCCGGCAGTGTCAGCACGTCGTCCGCCAGTTCCAGGCGCAGCCCCGGATATCCGGGATCGGCGTTGGCGACGAAGCCGAAGCCGGCGCGGTGGGCGTTGATGCCGGTCAGCAGCGACGCGCGCGACGGCGAGCACAGCGGAGTGGTGTGGTAGTTGGTCAGCCGGAGGCCGTCGGCGGCCAGGCGGTCCAGCGTCGGCGTCTCGATCTCGGAGCCGAACGGGCCGATGTCGCTGTACCCCATGTCGTCGATCAGCACCACGACGATGTTGGGAGCGCCCTCGGGAGCGGTGGGCGGATAGCTCCACTCCGGTGCCGAATCTGCCGTGGTGCGGCCGACGGAGCCGCCGAAGTCGTCATAGCCGCGAGCATGGGGTGGAACAGGCATTCGTGCAGTCAAAGCCACCTTCGCCCGGGTCACCACTCTTTCGCGCATCGTGCGCCGAACGGATGACCCGGTGGTCCGCGGTTGCTAACTTCGCTGTCGACCCTGGGCCGCGTCGAGCGACGGGCGCACCTCACCGCTCCGGTGCAAGGCTTGCACCAAGTCTGCGACGTCCGCCGCATCCGGTGTGTAACCGGGGAAGTAGCAGCACACCTCTTCGATCCCGGCGCCGAAGCGGGCCCTGATCTGCGCCGCGCACTCTTCCGGTGTGCCTGCCACCCCGATCGTGCGCACCATCTCGTCGGTGACCGCCGCCCGCATCTCGGCGAAATCGCCCGTCTTGGACAGCGCGTTGAGCCTGGGGTGCAGCGCCGCCCATCCCTCGACTTCGAGGACCGGACGATACGCGGGCGTGGACCCGTAGAACGCGATCAGCGAGCCCACGCCGCCCATCGCAGCCGTCAGAGTTTCCTCGGTGCGCCCGAGCGCGACCATGACCTGAGCGATCACCGGGAATCCGTCCGCGGTCCGCCCGGCCCGGCGCAGGCCCTCGGCGACGGCGGGCAGTGTGCGCTCGGTGAAATGGCGCCCGCTGTTGAACGGCATCACCAGCAGTCCGTCGGCGACCTCCGCGGCCTTGCGCGTCATCACCGGTCCGAGCGCGCCCATCAGCACCGGAGGCGGACCGAACGGGTTCGGCCCGGGGTCGAAGGTGGGCGGCATCAGCGTGTGCGTGTAGTACTTGCCGCGAAAGTTCAACGGGCCCCGCCCTTCCCACGCGGCGAGGATCGCTTTCACCGCCGCCACGCTCTCCGCGGTGCGCTCCGCGGGCGCGCCCCAACTGCTGCCGTAGCGCTTCTCGATATGGGCGCGGATCTGCGAGCCCAACCCGAGCCGGAACCGTCCCTCGCTGTAGAGCCGCAGATCGTAGGCAGCGTGGGCCAGATGCATCGGGCTACGCGGCCCGGCGATCGCCACGTTCGTCATCAGTTCCAGGGATGTCACTCCGGCTGCGACGACGAGGGGAAAGAACACGTCGTGCGGGCCCTCGAAGGTGAACAGGCCGTCGGCCCCGGTCTCGGCCAGCGCTCGCGCGTCGGCCGCGACGTGCGGTGGCGCTCCGGTGACCTGCACATGAACCTTCACGCCGACCTCCGCCGGTCTCGGTGCGTCACGCTTTCCGCGACACGACGACCCCATCGTATGGACAGCGCTCTGTGCACGTGTCCAGTTCGAGCGAACCGCTCTCGGATCTGCTTCGCGCGATGTCCCCGCCGGACATCGGAACTCCGAGGGGTGAGGTCACGTACCGAGCAGCGAGTTCTCGCTCACGGTGACGACGACCACGATGTCGCCGTAGGGCGCCGCGCCCATGGCCAGTCTGTGGCCCAGACGCGCCAGGCCGAGCCATCGTCCGTATTTGGTCTGCATACCGGTCCGCACCTGGTGGAACAGTGGCCCGGTACGAAGCAATTCGGCCGTGCCCTGATGCTGCCGCGATCCGAGAGCCGGCGCACCTCGCCAGTCCGCGGCCTGCACGATGACCCGGGGTTCGCGGGCCAGATGCCGAGCCTCGCTGGAATGCGACGAGATACAGAAGGCCAGACGCCCGTGGTCGACCGGTAACACGAGGTGCGGCACGGTGTTCCAACGCCCCGTGGCCTCCGGCCGTGGGTACGTCACGCGCACTGTGCTCGCATCCCACCACAGCATCCCCGGATGCCATTCGCTGGGACGATTCGGGACGGCGAGAACGCGATGCGCCGCCGGGAGCCGGTTGTACCGCCGCGGGGTGTAGCCGCGGAGTCTGCTGCGGAGCGAGGAGCCGCCGTGCACTGGATAAGTCATCGCGTGGAACCTCCGGGACAGGGGCGAGTTCAGGGGGTACCGATCCGATCTCCGTACTGCGATCGGCGCCATGGCGCCGTGAAGAAGTACCACCGGGCGCATCCAGGTGCAACGACCTGTCCGTGTCGCCGCGCAATGGAGAGCGAATCGTCATGCGCCGCGCCCGGCCGAGAAAGTGTTATGGCCCGTCCGGCTGGGACCGATGCGCGCGAACCGCGTTCACGGCGGCGAACAGCAATCCGATGCCGATCAGAACGCAACCCCGCAACCACACGACCCCGTCGATCCGGGTGAACAGGAACAGACAGGAGGCCAGTCCCAGCCAAGGCACGACGCGTGGCACGCGAAAATGCTCGTCCACGTCGGGCTCCCGCCGCAGGATCAGCGCCGACGCATTGACCGCCGCGAAAACGACCAGCAGCAACAACACCAATGTCTCGGCGAGGGAGGCCACCTCGCCGGTCAGTGCGAGCGACAACGACGCCGCCGCGGTCACGGCGATCGCCACCCACGGCGTCCGGCGGCCCGGCAGAATCCGGCCCAGCGCGCGCGGAAGCAGCTCCTCGTGAGCCATGCCGTAGGCCAGCCGCGAGGACATGATGCCGGTCAACAGCGCCCCGTTCGCGACGGCCACCAGGGCGACCACGGCGAACAACTCGTCCGGGACGCCACCGGCCAGGCGCACCACCTCCAGCAGCGGACCGCTCGAATTCGCCAGCCGATCGGTGGGCACCGCCGCACCGGCCACGAAGCCGATCAGCAGGTACACGCCACCGGCGGTAAGCAGCGCCCCGAACAGCGCGCGCGGATAGGACCTGCGCGGCTCGGCGACTTCCTCCGCCAGATTCACCGAGGTCTCGAACCCGACGAAAGAGTAGAAGGCCAGCACCGCGCCCGCCAGGGTCGCGCCGACGACGCCGTGCTGCTCGGTCCCCACCTCGGCGAGCCGGGCCGGTTCGGCGTCTCCCCGAACGATCACCCACGCGCCGAGCCCGATGACCACGACGAGCCCGCCGAGTTCGACCACGGTCGCGGCCACGTTGGCGCCGAGCGACTCCTTGATGCCATAGATGTTGAGCAGCGCCAACGCGCCGATGAACACCACCACGACCAGCGCGGTCGGCAATGTGACCAAGGCGCGGAGGTAGTCCGCGGCGAACGCCCTGCTCAGCGCGGCCACGGAGACCACACCGGCCGCGAGCATGCAGAAGCCGACGAGCGATCCCGCGGCCGGCCCGAGCGCACGGCCCGCGTAGTGGGCCGAGCCGCCCGCCTTGGGATACTTCGTCGCCAACTCGGCATAGGAACCGGCAGTGAGGCAGGACATACCGAGGGCCACCAGAAGCGGTAGCCAGATCGCACCACCGGACTCCCGCGCGATGTTGCCGACCAGCACGTAGACGCCCGCGCCCAGGATGTCACCGAGAATGAAGAAGTACAGCAGAGGCGTGCTCACCGCCCGTCGCAGAGTATCCACCACAGGGCGGCGGATACCCGCGTCATCGACGCCGAAGCTCGCGCCGTGTCACGCCGGCGTCGCCGCGATCATCCGGCTGGGGGCCGCCTGCACGGCGCCGTGATAGAAGTGCCTGCCCAGACCGACCGTGAACACGAGGATTCCGTACACCGAGTGCTCTACCGACGCGGTGAACAGCGACCGGGTCCGCAAGTACCGCGAGGCGAAGATCCAGCCACCGACGCCGCTGGCGGCGACCGAGAACCAGCTGCCGAAGACGATGTGCACGAAGCCGAACGCGGCCGCGCTCGCGATCACCAACCCCGCGCCTTCCCCGAAGACGGGCGCGTACCGGTGGAACAGGAACGATCGGAAGATCAATTCCTGCGGGTACACGCTCAGCACGGGATACAGCACCATCACCGCGAGCCATATCCCAGGATTCCGCCGGGGCAGATCGAACAGATCCTCCCGCCGCACCACCGCGACCGCCGTGGTGAGCGCCACCGCGCTCACTGCCGCGCCCGCCGCCATCGACCGCGCCTGGGCGCGCAGTGCCTCGCTGCGCCAGAACGCGGCGCGATCGAAATCGGAGGAACGCCGTAGATAGACCGCCGCGCCCGCGGCCAGCGCGAGCAGTGCGGGAATCGGCGACTTGCCGCGCGACACGCAGCGACAAGCGCGCCGATCACATTCGGACGATGGGTACCGACATCCTCAGCGGGACAACCACCCTGCGAACCACCGGGACAGCAGCGGCATGATCACCCACACCATCGCGGCCACCGCGACCGGCACGATACAGGCCAGCCGGAGCGGCGACGGCAGATGGTCGAGCAGTGGTGCGGCGATCGTCACCAATCCCGTGAGCAACGGGTAGAGACCGGCGATCGTCAGCAACCAGATCTTCCACTTCGCCGGACGCGCGGCCGCACTCGGGACAGCGTCATCCGCGCGAACAGGCCGTCCGCTGTCGGACCGCTCGTCCGGAATCTTCTTCGTATCGACCACTTCCCGCTCCTTGCTTCGCCGCTCGCGCCCCGCGTTCTCTCCGAGCAGACGGAGCAGACCACGCCACTGTGACATTCGCGAATGCCTCGCACAGTGTGCCTGCTGCCGGAGCCACGACGCGCATGGTCGGTCTTCCCGCGCCAGGGCACGATGGTCGCGCAGGTGCTTCCACCGCTGTGACGCCCGGCCGCCCTCGGATGCGTCGCGGCGTCGTGAGGCGGTTCACGCCTGCGCGGTACACACGCATACCCATTACGCGGCGGGGAATGCCGGATCAGTGAACGACAATGCGCCATCGGGGGCCGTGCCCACGGTCCCCGTCTCCAAAAGGACGGGAAGTTTCCAATTCTGGTTCGCCGATCAACGCTGGGAGTGGTCGGAGGAGGTCGCGGCCCTGCACGGGTACGCACCGGGTGAGGTGACACCGACGACGGAACTGGTCCTGGCGCACAAGCATCCGGACGACCGAGCGGAGGTCGCCGACACCTTGGCGACGGCGGTGCGGACCGGGCTGCCATTCAGCGGCCGTCACCGCATCGTCGATACCACGGGCGTCACGCACCACGTGCTGGTCGTCGGCGATCAGATGCGTGACGCCACCGGTGCGGTGGTCGGCACGGCGGGGTACTACATCGATGTCACCGACACCGTCGACGAGGAGCGCCAGGAGATCATCGACGCCACGCTGCCGGAGATGGTCGCCGCCCGCGAAGTGATCGAGCAGGCGAAGGGCGCCTTGATGCTGGTGTACGGGATTTCGGCCGATCAGGCATTCCGTGTGCTCACCTGGCGATCACAAGAGACGAATACGAAACTGCGTGTTCTGGCCGAGGAACTCGTGGCCGCGCTGAGCGATTTCGGCGGTGCGGATGTGCAGACCCGCACGCGCTTCGACCACGTGCTGCTCACCGCGGACGAACGTCGTGTGCAGGGCTGCCCTTGACCCGATGTCGTCGGGTCTCGACTCCCCCGTCGTGTCAGTGGTTGTCCGGACGGCCGTGGTCGATCTCGGCCATGTGCGCTTCGGCCCACGCGCGTAGCGCCGCCAGCGGAACTTCCAGCGACATACCGAGTTCGGTGAGCCGGTAGTACACGCGCGGCGGCACGGTGGGTTCCACGCGCCGTGCGACCAGCCCGTCCCCGGTCAGATTCCGGAGGGTCACGGAGAGCATCTTCTGCGAGACGCCGGGCATGCGGCGCTGGAGTTCGGCGAAGCGCACCTCGCCGGGCGCGGCCTCGGCGAGCAGTTTCACCACCATGGAGACCCATTTCGTGCCGATGCGGTCGAGCAGCCGCCGGGTCGGACAGGCGGGATCGAACAGGTCACCGGCGGCTTCGGCGTGCTTACGCCGGGGATCGGTAGTCACCTCGAGCTCACCACCTGATTCGAAAGTGCGGTCTTGGCAGCGCCGCCCAGCCTACCTACGGTCAGCTGATAACCAATAGTGACCAGGAGTAGGTGATGACCACCCTGTCTTCCGAGATCTCGTTGCGCCGCATCGCGACCAATGGCATCGAGGTGAATGTCGCGATCGCCGGACGTGGGCCCGCGGTCCTGTTGTTGCACGGGTTCCCGCACACCTGGCAGCTGTGGTCCGAGGTGATCGGGCCGCTCGCGCGAGGGCGCCGAGTGATCGCACCGGATCTGCGCGGCCTCGGGGCGAGCACGCGCGCGGCCGACGGCTACGACGCGGGGAATCTGGCCGTCGACGCCGCAGGACTGCTGGACGCGCTCGGCGAGCCGACCGCGGCGGTGGTCGGAATCGATGCGGGCACGCCACCCGCCTTTCTGCTGGCCATGCGGTACCAGCACCGGGTGCGGCGACTGGTGCTGATGGAATCGCTGTTGGGCACGCTGCCCGGCGCCGAGGATTTCCTGTCCGCCGGGCCGCCCTGGTGGTTCGGGTTCCATGCGGTGCCCGGCCTCGCGGAGAAGGTCGTCGCCGGAAACGAGGCGGCGTATATCGACTGGTTTCTGGCCGCGGGCACTTTGGGCCACGGTGTCCCCGGGCCGATTCGGGACGCCTTCGTCGAGGCCTACGGCGACCCGGAGGCGTTGCGATGCGCGTTCTCGCACTACCGTGCGATGCCGGCCAGCGCCCGGCAGATACACGACGCGGTGGCCACCGCACGGCTCACGGTGCCGACCATGGCCGTCGGCGCACACCCGGTGGGTGACGCGCTGGCCCGGCAATTGGCTCCCAACACCGATGTGCTGATCCACCACGAGATTCCGGGTTGCGGGCACATCATCCCGCTGCACGCACCGACGGAACTGGTGTCGTTGCTCAGCGATTTTCTTGCCGACGACCGCGGGGCCGCACTCCGGCCGGATTGACGGGAAAGCGCGGACAAACCAACCGAGCCCCGAACCGGTATACATCGGTTCGGGGCTCGCTCGGGGGTATTCGCGCCTATCCACCGATCGCTCGGTAGTTTGACAAGACGAATGTACCGGGCTGTACGCGAAATCACCAAACCCGGGTTCCGCGGGAGCGGAATGGTTCAATGAGCAACTTGTACGGACTCATATGAGGTTCTTCTGCTTGCGGATTCGCCGACGCAGATCGACCATCAGCGCGTGCGATCCGCCGTGCCGCACGAAGCGCGGAATGAAGCGGTTGACAAAGGAAACGAATACGAACAGGTTCTCGAACCTCCGCTGGTCGGCGTCGGTCCACTCGACCCGGAGCTGTTCCCGGAAAATCGGGGCCAGGAATCCGATGGTGAGGAACCGGAGCAGGTTCCGGAAAGGCAGCCGCAGGTACCAGTGGATCATGCGAAGATTCAGCAGGCTGTCGAGGTAGCCCCGGACGTAGTCGTCCAGCACGACTTGCTCGCACGCGGTGTTCCAATATTCGTCGAATTCCGCGCGGGTGGCGGGCCACATGTCCTCCGTGACCTGCAAGGTGGTGCCCAGAGTGGAGGACGAGGTGTAGAACGCTTCGGCCTGCTCGTCGTTCATTCTCCCGTGCAACAGCTGGTAGGTGTCCTCGAAACCGATGTAAAGGCAGGCGGCGACCCACAGTTGGAGGTTGCGGTCGAAGGCGTTGTACTTCACGGCGGCGCCCGGGGCCGAATGCACCTGCCGGTGCGCCACATTCACCGCTTCGCGATATGCCCTGCGCTCTTCCTCGGTACCGAGGATGGCGACCGCGAGATATTGCGTGGTCGTGCGCGCCCGTTTCCACGGGTGCTTCATCAGCGAGCCGGACTCCACCTTGCTTTCGGCCACGCCGTAGCCGACGCCCGGCCGGGCCATCTGCATGACAACGTTGGCCGCGGCGCCGGCGAAGGACCAGAAGTCCAGAGCGTCGGTGAGTTTGACCGGCCGCTTGGTGTACGGCCGATGCGTGACGCTGATACCGATGCGGGTGTAGTCCTTCGTCAGCGGCGCGCTGTGGTCGCGATCGGGTTGATGAGCGACTGCGGTCATCGGGATGTCCTTCCATCTGCGTTCATGCGTCGCGCGACCAGGCGAACCAGCCGCGCCGACGTCAGCCGGACACCGCCGAACACCAGCCCGGCGGCGGAGAGCACGACGAGGAACTCGAACACGGTCAACTCCGCTCCCAGCACCCGACTGACGGTCGACGGTCCGGATCCGACCGTGTCGCGACGCCCCGCGGACGCCGAAGCCGGAGTACGCCCGACTCCGGCGCGTTCCCACTTCGGCCGCTCCTCCACGAGAACATCGGCGGGCATCGGACTCTCCTGCGTTCGATGACCTGAACCGGTCACCCGTGCTTATGTTACTGACGATTCTACTCGGCGCTGAGTTAATGACGCAATAGAACTAGTAACCAAGGCGATATTTGGCGGGGCTCATAACCCTCATATGTGGTCCCTTGTTCTGAGTCTCAAATCGATCGCCAGGCCGCCGGACTGGCCGTGCCAGGTCGCTCATTTCCGCACGCCGGGCGGCTGTGTCGCCGTATCGAACAAGGTGACCCGCATCAAGCGCGCCACGGCATCCTGCGGACAGCCGTGCCTGCCGTCGCCCAGAGCCCTGCCGAGGTCGACGACCAGACCGAACGCGGCGTGCACGAGAATTCGCGCTTGCGCTGCGGAGAGATCGGAGCGCACGGCGACCAGCAGCTTGCCCCACTCGGCCACCGACAGACGCTGAATGTTGCGCAACACGACTCGCTCTTCGGCCGGGACGTGCGAGAACTCCGTGTAGTAGACGAATGTCAGTTCCCGCTCGGCGAAGGAGCCCGCGACGTAGAGTGCGATCAATTCCGTCAGCGCCGCGGAGGGAGTGGCCGAAGACGCGATGACCGGACCGATGGCGTCCGCCACCCGGTCGGCGGCGCGACGGAAAGCGGCGGTCAACAGGTCGCTTTTGCTGCGGTAGTAGCGGTAGACCGCGGACGCGGCGGCCAGGTCCGCCGCGCCGGCGATGTCCTCGACGCTGACATTCGGATATCCGCGCTCATGGAACAGTTCCACGGCTTTCGCCAGCAACAACTGATGTTTGAAAGGGGTCGGCGGGTCCGTCGACGGCTGCGCGACGGGGGATTCGGCGAAAGTCGGCAACACCGCGTGCACCACCGTCCAACAGGCTGCGGCCAGCAGGGCCGCGAGCGATTTCGTCGGCAGGGCGGCGTGGTGATCACCGATGCTGCTGACGATGCTGAGTATCGCCACCGCCCGGACGAATTCGTCTCGCTTGCTCAACCCTGGGCGCACCGCAGCGATCAGCCGGCGAAGCGCGGTGATCGAGGTCGCGAATTGATCGGTGAGGGTCTTGCCGTCTTCGTCGTCCAGATAGCGGCCTTCCCAGCGCGCCGAAGTCACGGTCGGGCGATTGGTGACGGCCTGGGCGATCAACGCATCGATGACGTATCGCAATCGAGCCTCGGCGCCCCAGCTCTCGGCCTCGGCGGGAAGCGTCACCGCGTCGACGGTGACCTGGCCCAAGCGGAGCAACTCTTCGCGGAACAGGGAATACTTGCTGGGGTAGTGGCGATACAGCGCCGCGGAGCTGATCCCGACCTTGGCCGCGATCTCCTCCATGCTGACGCCGTGATAGCCGAGGGCCCCGAACGCGGCGGCGGACGTGGCCGCGATCTGCGCCCGCCGGTTACGCGGGCGCCTGCGCACCACCCGTTCCGAGCCGGGCTCAGCGGATTCTGTTCTCGCGCTCTTCACGGCGCCGGCGTCACGGTTGCGCGGGTAATGCCAACGGCGAATTGACCTTGTTCACCAGCCACCTATCCCCGACCTTCTCCAAGCGCATCACCATCGACAATTGCCCCGGCGCGGGCTTGCCCTTGGTGCCGAGACTGGTGATGGTCTGGCCGATGACCACGATCGCTTCGGCGGAGTGTTCGTCACCGGCGCGAATCGCGCACTGCACGTCGCGCGTGGCCGAAGTGACCTGGCCTTCGCCGAGCACCGTACGCAGCTCCGTGCTGGTGGACTCGAATTGTTTCTTCCAGTCGCCGGTGGCGCCGTCGCTGACGGCGGCGAAGTAGGCGTCGAGATTCTTCGAGTCGTAGTTCGCCAGGACGGGCGCGTAGCGGCAGGCCGCGGCGCGTGCGTCCTCCTGTGCCGCCAGCAGATTCTTGCTGTCGTGATTCTGGACGTACCAGTAACCGGCCGACGCCACCGACACACCCACGAGGATCGCGGCCGCCGAACGCAGGGCGATCGGACCGGGACGGCGGATCGGCAGACCGCGCAGCCGGCGCCACCGATCACCGGATTTCGCTGTGCCGGTTCCGGCGGGATTCGCGTCCGGCGCAGTCGTGCCCGCGGAGTCGGTGCGCACGGACTCGGCGTCCTTCTCATCCGCTTGCGTTGCCGGCGAGCCTGTTTCGGCGGTCGGATCGAGGTCTTCGCTCTTCATCGGAAATCTCCTAGTTGCCGGGGACCGGGCGGGACAGTTCGTCGCCATGGACACCAGGCGGCCGAGCGGCCCCGTTGTCCGGAATGCCGGGACGCGGCGCGTTCGCCGAACCACGCACCTGCAGGGCGGGATCGTTGGTGACGCAGTAGTTGTAGAGCCGGACTCGGGTGTCGGTCATCTTGTCCGTGGGCACCACCGGGATGGTGTCGTATTCGCATGTGGGGCGCGGCCAGATGTCGACCAGGGTGTAGAAGGCGTTGTCGTGGGCGGGTATGCCCAGCGCCTCCGAGCCGACCCGCAACGCGGGGAACAGTGCCGCGATCGCCGGGGCGCGCAGCTTGGCCGCCTTGGTGATCGCGACGAAGTTCGTCACCAGGTTCGTGATGGGATCCTGGGTGCGGGACACGAAGCCGCCGAGTGTGCCGAGCTGGGCGGGCCCTTCGTCCAGGAGGTGACGTACTTCCAGATCCGCCGCGGTCAGCTGCTCGAACAGCACGCCGCCCGTGCGCGTGAGTGTCGCGAGGTCCGGTTGCGCATGCGAGGTCGTCTCCGCGATCACTTCGAGGTTTTCGATCAGCTGACGTGTCTGCGGCAGCAGGTCGGTCAGCCCGGCCATGGCGCGACTGATGCCCGACACCATGTTGCGCAACTGGTCGGGGCCTCCGGCCAGCGCCTTGTCGAGTTCGTCGACGATCACGTTCAACCGGTCCGGGTTCAATCCCCCGATGAAGCCGCTGAGATCGGTCAGCACCGACTGCACGCTCACCGGCACGGTCGTCTGGGAGCGTTCCACCAGCGCTCCGTCGGTGAGGTAGGGGCCGGTGTCGGAATCCGGGCGGAAGTCCAGGTACTGCTCGCCCGCCGCCGACAACCGGCCGACGGCGACCGTGCCGCCCACGGGAATCTCGGCCGCGGAGTCGATCTCGGCCACGGCCGCGACGCCGCTGCCCGCGACTTTCACCTCGCGGACCTTGCCGACCCTGGTGCCGCGGAAGGTGACGTCGTTGCCCGCCGACAAGCCACCGGACGACTGCAACTCCACAGTCACCGTGTAGTCGTCGCGCAGCGGATCGAACCGCAGGACTTCGGCGCCGAGATAGGCCGCGCCGAGGATCAGCACCACGATCAATCCGAAGTTCGCCACCGCGACACGGCGGCGGACCAGCCACCGCCACAAGGGGGGATTCATCGCTCTCCTCCTTGCTGGGGCTGCTGAGGTTGCTGTGGCGGACTGGTGACCCGGCCGATCACCTTCTCGATCACCTGCGCCAAGCTGCCGATGAACGCGGGCACGTCGCCGATCTCGGGCAGCCTGCTGCCGCTGGGATCGGTCAAGGCCCCGACACTGAGGTAGGACACCGTCGCGGCGACGGCCAGGGCGGGCCCGTCGAGGCTCGCCATCAGCGAGGGATAGATGGTGTGCAGGCCGTTCAACGTTCCGTCCAGGTCGTCGCCCATCTGGGTGAAACCCGCCATCAACCGCTGGATGCTGTCGAACAAGCTGACCGCCTGCGGGCCGGTCGTCTCGGTGAAATCGCCGAGCGCGGTCATCGTGGTCGAGACTTTGTCGAGCAGGTCCACGATGGACTGGTTGTTCTCCGCGAGCAGAGCCAGCAGCCCCGGGAAGGTATCCGCGGCGTCGCCCAACTCGGCCTTCCGCCTGGCCAATTCACCGGTGAGCACATTGAGGCCGGTCAGGACGCTGTCGATGTCGCCGGTGCGCTGATTCAGCGCGGCGATGACACCGGTCAGTTCGCTGAGCAGGTGCGCGAGTTGCGGCGCGCGGCCCGCGAACATCGAATCCATCTCGGAGGTGATCTTCGCGGCCTGGTTGATGCCGCCGCCGTTGATCAACATCGAGACCGACATCATCAGCTGCTCGACGGACGCGGCGGCCGACGTGTGCTCGGTTCCGATGACGTCACCGGCGCGCAGATTCTCGCCGCCGGATGTGGCCGCGGGCAACGTCATCGCGACGAAGATGTCGCCGAGCGGCGTCGCCTGACGCAACTCCGCGGTGGTACCGCGTGGCAGCTGGATGTCCTCCCTGATCAGCATTTCCACCTCCGCGATGAAGTTGGTCGTGCTGATCGCGGTGACGACGCCGATATCGGTGCCACCGATCTTCACGTGCGCGTGATCGGGCAGATTGAGCGCGTCACGGAAGGCAGCGCGAATGGTGTAGCCGGGGGCTCCGATACCCGGTTTGGGCATCGGCAGATTCGCCACAGTCACGCCGCAGCCGGTCGCGGTGCCCATGACCGCGGCCAACGCCGCCGCCACCGCGGTGCGTCGAAGCGAGTTCGTTCCGATCATTTCGAAATCCCCAGTAGTGCCGCGGTGAGGCCGAAGTCGGGCCCGAAGTCCTGGATCTTCCCGGTGCGGCAGCCATCCAGGCGCATCTGGACGCGTTCGCAGAACTGGGACACGACCTCGTTGTCGAGCAGGACCTTGTCGGTCAGCGCGTGCAGGCGCAGCGCTTGGTGCTCCCGGCTTACCGCGTTGGACAAGTTCTCGAACAGCAACGGCCCGACGTCGACGATCTCGGTGAGGCCGCGGGCGTTGGCCCGCATCTGTTCGGTGATGGTCGTGAATCGCTCCAGCGCACCGGCGAGCTGATCGGAGTTCTCGCCGACCAGCGTGGCGGTGTTGGCGACGAACTGGTCCAACTGCCGCAGCACCGCCTGCAGACCGGGCGCCTGGTCGCCCATCAGCTGCACCAGTTCGGTGAGGCGGCCGCTGAAATCACGTACCGTCTGGTCGTTCTGGGCGATGATCTGCGTGATCTCGTTGAGTTTGATGATCGTGTTCGAGATCTGGTCCTTGTTGGCGAAGGTCACCTCGAACGCCGAGGACAGCGCGTCCAGGGTCGCGCGCAGTTTGTCGCCGTTGCCGTCCAAGAGCGGGAACAGGACACGGCTGGCCATCGGACCGTTCCGGTCGTCGCCTTTGAGCGCGGCGCCGAGCTGGTCGAAATTCTGCAGGATGCGGTCGAGTTCGACCGGTGTGCGCGTCCTGGCCAGCGGGATGTGCGTCCCGTCGGTGAGCAGCGGCCCGTCCCCGCTGTACGCGGGGGCGAGTTCGACATGCCGATTGGTGATCAGCTGCGGCGACACCAAGGCGGCGATGGCATCGGCCGGGACCTTGGTTCCCTGTTCCAGGCTCATGGTGACCTGGACGTAGCTGCCCTTGGCCTCCACGGTGTCGACCCGGCCGACCGGAACGCCCAGCACCGCGACCTCGTTGCCCGCGTACAGCCCGGCGACGTTCTCGAAATCGGCGCTGATGCGGATGCGCTCGCCGAGGTACTGCCTCGGCAGCGCGGTCAGGCTGTCCGGTACGAGCGCGCAACTCGCGGTGACCAGCGCGGCCACGACCAGCACGCCGAGCTGCGCGAATCGTCGTGTTCTCATCAATTGCACCCCTGTACGGCTCGAGCGAAGCACAGCCAGTTGTCCGGGAAGAACCACGGCGCCCAGACGTCGCCGTACGGACCGTTGCCGACGGCGTTGTTGAACTGCCGCAGAGCGATCGGCATGTTCTCGTAGAGCCGGTCCAGATTGTCGCGGTTCTTGACCAATCCCTCGGACATGGTGTTCAGGTCGTGGATCAGCGGCCCGAGCTGGCCGTTGTTCTCCAGACCCATCTCCTGGAGCAATCTCGACAGGGCCGCGACGTTGTCGAGCAACTGTTTCAACAGATCCTGTCGCTGCTGGACGGCGTTGCCGATCGCCTCGCCGCGGGTCAACAGCAACAGCACGCTGTTCTGGTTGTCCGAGACCAGCTGGGACACCTGGTCCATGCTCTTCAGCAGCGAATCCACTTCGTCGCGGCGATCGGTCACGACCTTGGCGAGCGCGCCGATGCTGTCGAGCGCCTGGACCGCCAGCTGCGGGGAATCCCCCATCTGCTGGTCGACCAGGTCGAGCGCCTGGCGTAGCTTCTGCGGATCGAGGCGTTCGATGCGTTCGAAGGAGTTCTTGTACTTCGGGTCCTGGATGACCTTGCTCAGGTTGTACGGCACCGACGTGTTCTCGATGCGGATGCGATTGCCCGGCAGGCCCTTTCCGTCTCCTGGCACCAGGTCCACGTGCAGGCGGCCGAGAATCGTCGACATCTTGATCGCCGCACGCGCGTCGGGGCCGAGACGGAGATCGCGACGCACTTTGAGATCGACCACGACCTTGGCGCCTTCGAGACGGACCGCGCGCACCGCACCCACTTCGATCCCCGACACGTCCACCGTCGCGCCCGGACGCAAACCCGCGGCCTGGGCGAATTCGGCGTGAATCGTCTTGTCGCCCAACCGGGCCTGGGTCAGGACACTGGAGCCGATCAACAGAGCGGCCACCGTCGCGGCGGCGACCAGGCCGAGTCGCAGATACCGGTTCCGCAGGAATCCCGGCCACGGAATGCGCTTGCTCATCGGCACACCTCCGAATGCGAGTTGCCGCCCACCTGGGAGAACAGTCCCGGAGGCAACAGCACGCCCCACAACGACACGTCGAGGCTGCACAAATACGCGTTGCCGTAGGCGCCGTTGCTGGTGAAGCGCGCGACGCCGTTGAGTACGGCGGGCAGTTCGACCGCAGCCCGGTCCAAGGAAGCGCCGTTGAGCAGCAGCAACGCCACACCTGTGGTGGCATCGTTCTGCGCCTTCGACAAACCCGGCTTGACCTGCATGATCAGCTGGGTCAGCGAGTCGGTCGTGTGCGCGACGCGGTCCACCGACTGCTTCAGACTCTCGCCTTGCGAGTAGAGCGCCTCGACCAGCGCCCTGGCCTGGGTGAGCAGCGTCTCCAGCTCGCCGCTGCGATTGGCCAGGCCGCCGATCACGGAGCTCAGGTTGCTCAGGACCTCCCCCAGGATCTTGTCCCGCTGCCCGAAAGTGCCCGCCAGGTCCGCGGCTTGGGTGATCAGGCTGCTGAGCGACACCTGGTTGCCTTGCAGGGCCTGGATCAACGTCTCGGACAGGGAATTGACCTGATCGGGTTGCAGCACGGTGAACAACGGCTCGAAGCCGGACAACAACGCGGACACGTCGAACGACGGTTCGGTTCGCTCCAGCGGAATCCGCGCGCCCGCCGCGACGACGGCGCCCGCTTCCTTGCCCGGCGCCAGGGCGATATAGCGCTGACCGATCAGATTCTGGTAGCGCACCAGCGCCTTCGTCGTGGTGGTGAGATGCTGGCGCGCATCGATCCGGAACTCCACCTCGGCGCGGTAGCCGTCGGTGAAGTCGATCTTGTCCACGCGACCGACCCGCACGCCTGCCACGCGTACGTCGTCCCCGACGCGCAGGCCGAGCACGTCGGAGAAGACCGCCGAGTAGCGCTGGGTATCCCCGGTGACCGATCGCTGCAATGTGGACCAGATGGTGACGGTGAGCGCGACCGCCAGCACCGCGAACAAGCTGAATCCCGCCAGCGCCTTGCCTGATCTCATCGGCGCGCCCCTCCCTCGTCGGCGGCGGTCACGGTGACCGATCCGCCCGCCAGCACCGGAGTCAGCAGCAGGTACTGGGCCACGGTCGGCCGCCCTCCCACGATCGCCGCCACGGCGTCGGAACCGCGCAGCGCGATGGGCCGCGCCTCGGGGCCCGGACTCTGCGGGCCGGGCTCGCCGGGTGCCACGGCGCTCGGCGAAAGGCCGGGGACGGACGGCAGACCCGGGATGAACGGGAGACCGGGAATCGCGGGCAGGCCCGGCAGCACCAGCCCCATTGCGCCCAGCGGCGCGGGCGCGACCGGCACGGGTGCGGGCCCCGCCGCGTCGAGCCACTTCGGCATCAGCTGCGGCGGGTAGTTCTGCTCCGGCGCCACCTCGGGCACCGTGGCGCCTCCGCAGCGGGGACCGTACTGGTCGCCGTAGTGCGGGCAGTCCTTCGCCGTGTACTGCTGGAACGGCGTGAACGAGACATCCATCTGCCACACCATCTGTTTGGACGGACCGAAGTGGAACGTGGTCGCCAGCCGTCGCAGGGCCACGTTCAGATTCGCGGCCGTGTACGGGATGGCCTCGGGATCCTCGGCCAACCCGCCGAACAGATCGTCCAGACCGGACACGAGGAACTTGCCCGCGTCGGGGTTGCGGGCGAACAGTGCGTTGACCGAGTCGACCGTCGCGTTACCGGTGGCCAGCAAGTCGATGAGCTTCGACCGTCGTTCGGCCAGCGTGCGGGCGGTGGTCACCGACTCCGACAGCACCCCGACCAGTTCGGGAGCCGACTGGCTCAACGCGATCGATGCCCGCCCGAGGTCACCGAGCAGCGCGTCGATGCCGGGCGTCGCCCGAATTTCGGTCAGCCAGTTGTCCAGGCGCTCCACCGTCGAGCCGGGCGCACGCGCCGCGGGATCCAGCGCGGCCGCGAGAGTGGCCAGCACCCGGCCCAATTTCTCCGGTTGGATGTTCTCGAGCACGTTGCGCAGCACATTCAACGTCGTCTGCAACGCCACCGTCTCGCTGCTGGTGTCCTCCGCGATGGTGGCGCCTGCGCGCAGCGTTTTCGGTTCAGGGCCGTTGTCGACGAATTCGATCGCCGTGACGCCGAACAGGTTGTTCGGGATCACCCTGGCCGTCACGTTCACCGGAATGGTTGAGGCGACACCCGGTTTCAGATCCACGCGCGCCTGCTGCCGGGCGCCGCGGGCCACCACGTCCACCGCGGCCACCCGGCCGACGACCATGCCGCGGAATTTGACGTCCGCCCGCCCGGGCAAGCCGTCGCCGGTGCTGGTGAGCTCCACGGTCACCGGGACCTTGTCCTCGAAGTAGCCGGTGTAGCGCAGCGCGAGCAGGTACAGCAGGACCGCTACCGTCGTCAGCACCGCCAACCCGGCGAGGGTCAGCTGTCTCGCGGTCGGTCCGCGACCACTGGGGTCAAGAATCATCGTCGGCCTTACCCCGAGATCCGGAATCCGGGATCGATGCCCCAGATCGTCAGCGTGAGAAAGAGATTCGCGAACACCATCACGACGATCACCATCTTGATGGCGCGCCCGGCCGCGACCCCGACGCCTTCCGGGCCACCGGTGGCGACGTAGCCGTGGTAACACTGGATGAACGTCGAAAGCAGCACGAACACCACTACTTTGAGCAGCGAGAAGAAGACGTCCGGGCCGATCAGGAACTGGAAGAAGTAGTGATCGTAGGTGCCCGCCGCCGTGCCGCCCAAGAACAGCACCGTGATCTTGGTGGCCAGGTAGGCGGTGGCGAGACCGATGCTGTAGAGCGGGATGATGGTCAGGGTCGCGGCGATCATGCGGGTGCTGATCAGATACGGCAGCGGGCGGATGGCGATGGATTCCAGCGCGTCGATCTCCTCGGAGATGCGCATCGAGCCCAGTTGAGCGGTGAACCGGCATCCCGCCTGGATGGCGAAAGCCAAGGTCGCCAGGATCGGCGCGAGTTCGCGAGTGGTCGCGAATCCGGAGATCGCTCCGGTGAGCGGAGACATCGTCAGCAGATTCAGAGCCGTGAACGACTCCATGCCGACGATGATGCCGCCGAACGCGCACAGGATGACGACCACACCGATCGTGCCGCCGCCCACGATGAGCGAGCCGTTGCCCCAGCCGACATCGGCCGTCAGCCGGGCCACCTCACGGCGATAGTGCTTCAGGACGAACGGGATGGCGATCAGCGCCTGGAAGAACGTGATGGCCTGATGCCCCACGCGCTGATTGGCGTGCACAGGCGCCAGCGCGACTTTCCCGGCGGCATGCAGGGGCCGCAGCGCCGGAGGTGTGTAGCTGCTCGCCATGCTCACACCACCTTCGCCGGAAAGAGCGTGTTGTACAGCTGAGTGAGAATGATGTTGGTGGCGAACAACATCAGCGCCGAGCTGACCACCGCCGAGTTCACCGCGTTGGCGACACCGCCAGGGCCGCCGTGCGCGTGCAAGCCGATATCACAGGCGATGACCGCGGTCAGCACACCGAAGATCGCGGCCTTGACCAAGGCGATGATCAGATCGTTCGCCACCGCGAAGGACGCGAACGAGCTGATGAACGAGCCCGGCGTACCGGATTGGGCGTACACGTTGAACATGTACGCGGTGGCGAATCCGACGAACACGACGAATCCGCAGAGCAGGACGCTCACCAGCACCGCCGCGGCGAGCCGGGGCGCGACCAGGCGGCGTACCGGATCGACGCCCATCACCATCATCGCGTCGATCTCTTCCCGGATGGTTCGCGATCCCAGATCGGCACAGATCGCCGAACCGACCGCACCGGCGACCATCAACGCCGACACCAGCGGAGCGCCCTGGCGGATGATGCCCAATCCGGCGACCGCGCCGATGAATGTCGTTGCGCCGACTTGATTCACGAGCGCGCCGACCTGGATGGATACCACGACGGCGATCGGGATGGCAACGAATACCGTCGGCGCCGCCGACACGTTGGCCATGAAGGCGCACTGCTTGATGAATTCCCGGTACGGGAATCGTGCCCGCACCAGTGAGACGAACAGCTGGACGAAGGCTTCACGGCCCAGAGTGACCTGCCTGCCCAGTGTTTCCAGCGACCGCTGGGGGTGGCGCCGCCACAAACCCGAAGCGCTGTCGATCATCTTCCCGAGCTCGCCCGGTTCCAGTGGCGGTTGCTTGTCGGCTGGCGTTCGCAACGAGGCAGTCACCGGTAGCCGTTCCTTTCCGATTTCTCGTCCACCGCGCCGGCGGCCGCCCCTTCGATGGCGCGGAGCGTGTGAAGTGTTGCACACCTCACAGACGTCAGACAAGTTACAAGTGATTCACTATTCCAGCAAAAAACGACATCCGTCGAAGCGCGCGGTCCAAGTCAAGGACCTTGTTCGATACCGCTTCTAGCCTGCATATACATGCGTCCACTGCACATAGATGACCACGCCGGAAAGCGAATCTCGAAAGTAAGTGATCATCTATTCTGCACTCGGACGACCGGAGCCGAGTCTGCGAAGCCGCTAGGCGAGGGCCTCCAGCCAACGTTGCAGCAGCACCGCGAGTGCGGCGAGCACCGCGCAGCCGGCCAGGAAAAGACCGAGTACGGCCACCCACAGCCCGAAGCGGAGCACGGGATTGACCTTCATCCGCCCACCGAGGATCTTGACCACGATCACGAGAACGTCGATGAGCCACACCAAAGCCATCATCAGGTCATGCACACATTCGAGAAGGTCAGCACGGGCCAGCACACGATCGATCCCAGGAACGACATCAGCAGATCGATGCCGTGCATATCGCGCAGATGACCGGTGTGCGTGAGCGTCCAGATCACCCCGGCCAGGCCGTAGGGAACGCCGATGATGATGAGAGTGCCGAGGAACTCGGAGACCTTCATCTCGTAACCGAGTATTCGGTCCAGCTTCTTGAGCATGCGTCGATGCATCCTTTCGCTTCGATCCACGCCGCCGCACACGCATCGGACACCACGGGACGAGGCGTCCGGCCGCGCGCGCCAGTCAACGAGATCCGCGCCGTATGTTAGTCGATATTCTTACATCTATGGAAGGGGTATCGAGAGATGCGGACCGGCAACTTGGATACAAGCAGGTAATAGCTCCATATCAGCAGCCTGTCGCCCGGATCATGTTGATGAATATTCTTCTGGATGTGCAGCACTGCGCCCGCACCACATGCGCCACGACACGCACGTCTACGTTGGTGGCGTTCGGTTTCGGCACGGCGCACATGTCGTCGATTGCGTCGACCACCGGCGCGAGCGCCTCGCCATCTGCGCCGCACACCCCGCCACGCCGCCACGTAAGGCCGAGGCGGGAATGGACTCCGTCGCACGGGCTTGACCTTGCCCCAGGGGCAAGGTTGGACGGTGGTCGGCATGAACAACAACGCACTGCACACCGCCGAAGCCCGAATTCGCGAGCAGATCGCCGCCTACTGCATGTCCAACGAAGTCCCCGGATTCGTCGCGGGCGTCTACCGTGCGGGCGAGCAGATCGTCGTCGCCCACGGCACCGCGAACGTCGCCACCGGGGCGCCGATGCGCGCGGACACCGGGTTCCTCTTCGGCTCGGTGACCAAGGTGCTGACCACCACGTTGGTCCTCCAGCAGGTCGAGCGCGGGCTGCTCGATCTGGACGCGCCGGTGGTGCGGTACCTGCCCGAGTTCGCCCTGACCGCGCCGGGCGCCGCGGAGAAGATCCTGGTTCGCCACCTCATTTCGCATACCAACGGCATCGATGCGGACTTGTTCTTCCCCGATGCGAAAGGGCGCGACTCCCTGAAAACTTATGTCGAGGGTCTCGCGCGCAATTGCGGTGTCCTGTTCGAGCCCGGCGAGCAGCTCAGCTACTCCAACGGCGGCATGATCGTCGCGGGCCGCTTGCTGGAGGTGGTGACCGGTCTGTCCTTCCCCGACCTGCTCGAGCGCGACGTCTACGCACCTGTCGGCATGACCGACTCCAGCACGTCGGCCGAACGAGCGATCCTGCGCAGCACCGCCATCGGGCACTTCCCGGA
Organism: Nocardia sp. NPDC059691; assembly: GCF_042733915.1. Lineage (NCBI taxonomy): Bacteria > Bacillati > Actinomycetota > Actinomycetes > Mycobacteriales > Nocardiaceae > Nocardia > Nocardia sp. NPDC059691. Next base: position 335,292 of record NZ_JBHWFB010000004.1, read on the forward strand.
CCCCGAGACCATGGCGGCCGAGCCCACCGGAATGTTCACACTGCCCGACACCTGGGGACCGGCGGGCGGCACGCCGATCGGCACCGTCGCCGACCTGCTCGCCTTCGGACGCACCCATCTCGCGGGCGGTGTGTCCCCCTCCGGAAGGCGCGTCCTCTCGGCCGGGTCTACCGCACTGATGCAACAGGTCTCGCACGACATGGCCACCCCGAACGTCCCCCCGATGGGCTTGGGTTGGGTGCGGTATCCGTTCGGCGACACGACCGTCCTCGCGATGTCGGGCGCGTCACCCGGCGGCGTGTCCATCCTGTGCGTCGTGCCCGAGCACGACCTGGTGTTCACCGCCTTCGGCAACACCCCGGGGGCGATCATGCTGCACGACCAGATTCTGCGCTGGCTGCTGAGCGAACACCTCGGCGTTCGGATCCCCACCCTGATCACCGAATCGGCGCAGGACATCGATCTCACCCCCTACGTGGGCACCTACCGTTCCGATCAGCTGCGCGTCGAGGTCGGCGTCGTCGACGGCCAACTCGAGGAGCGCGTGACCTACGAACCGGCGGACGCATCGCAGGAGCGGATCTTCACCGAGTTCGCCGGGGGCACGACCACCGCCCCTCCGCAACGGTACGTGCCGATCCGGCCCGGCCTTTTCGCGCCCGCCGGATACCCGTTCGAGACGTTCGACGGATACCTGCGACTGCTGCTCGTCTCCTTCCACGACATCCGTGACGGCCGAGCGCGTTTCCGCAACGGCGGCGGCCGACTTGCCCGGCGGGCCTGACCGCTGTCGGAGCCATCCGTCACGGCGGGCGAGGTCTCCGCCGTCCGAGGTGATGCGTGCGTGAACCGGTGCGTTCGCCATTAGGCTGACGCCGTCGAAGGTGACCGAACGGCCGATCCCGGTGTGGCGAGGCCGTCCTGAACGGTCGGGCGCGGAAAAGCGAGGTATGCGCTATGCGGGACAGTCGGTGGCGGCGGGTGGTCGCATCCGTCGTGTGCGGAGTCGGAGTGCTGGCGGGATCGTCGGTCGGCGCGGTGGCGGACCCGGCCGGTGACACCGGTGTCGTGTGGTTGTGCAGGCCGGATCGAGCCGACGACCCCTGCCGAGACAGCACGGCGACCACGGTGCGACAGGCGGGGCAACCCGATGTGCGGGAGGAGCCTACGCCTGCTGGGGATTCCGGGGTGGACTGCTTCTATGTGTATCCGACGGTGTCGTTGGAGCCGACGCCCAACTCCGACACTGCGGTGACCCGAGAGGTGCGGGCGGTGGCCGAACAGCAGGCCGCCCGATTCTCCCAGGTCTGTCAGGTCTTCGCGCCGGTTTACCGGCAGCGGACCCTCACCGCGCTGGCGCGGGAACGGGCGTACTCCCCCGACGAGCGCGCCGAGATGGCGCGGATCGCGTACGAGGACGTCCTGCGCGCGTGGCGGCAGTTCCTCGCGGAGCGCGAAAGCGGAAGGCCGATCGTCCTTCTCGGGCATTCGCAGGGTGCGCGCATGCTGCGCCAACTGACCCGGGAGGAGATCGACCCGCAGCAGGCGGTGCGCGAGCGGATCCTGTCGGCGATCCTGCTGGGTGGCAATGTGGTGGTGCCGAAGAACGGTGACGTCGGCGGCGACTTCCAGCACCTTCCGCTGTGCCGCGGCGAACAGCAGACACGGTGCGTCCTGGCCTGGCAGACCTTCGGCGCGACCCCGCCCCCGGACAGCCGATTCGGCCGCAACCCGACGACCCCTGAGCCGCTGCCGCGTCCTTACGGCCCGGACTACGAGGTCGCCTGCACCAATCCGACTTCGTTGAGCGGCAACGAGTCCCGCACCGCGGCCACCGTGCTCCGCACCGGTCCCGTGCCCAGCCCACTCGCCGCCGAACTGGCGCTGCGCCACGGGCCGTCCGCCGTCGCCGCGCCGACTCCGTGGCTGGTCCCCGCCGAGAAGTACCGGCTCCAATGCGTCCGCGACGGCGACGCGACGGCGCTACTGGCGACGCCGGAACCCGGCAGCGCCGAGCTGTACGCCGTCCCGGACGCGACCTGGGGCCTGCACCTCGCGGACGTGGAGATCGCACTGGGCGATCTGGTCCGCATCGTCGCGTCCCAGATCAGCGCCGACCGCGCGGCGCACCGCTGAACGCCGGAGTCCGCGAAGCCGCCCATCGCTCCGAACCGGCCCGACCCGGTTCGGCACCCGAGACCGCGCGGCGATGCCCGACCGCGCGGGGAATCGGCCACAGGCGCGGCTATTCGGGGATGGTCGCTATCGCATCGATCTCCACCAGCGCGCCGGGGCGAGCGTGTCCCGCGGTGGAGACGACCGTGATGGCGGTGCGGTGGTCGCCCCACACTTTCCGCGCCGCAGCGTATCCCGCCTGTGCGTCGACCCCGGCGACAAGGTAGATCGTGAGTTTGACGACGTGTTCGGGACCGGTATTCGCAGACGCCAGCACGGTCAGTACGTTGCGCATGGCCTGGATGGTCTGCTCTTCCAAGCCGTCCAGCAGTTCTCCCGTGCTGTCGGTGCCGAGCTGACCGCCGACATAGACCGTCTGGGCAGCGGGCGCGATCACGCCCTGTGTGAAGGCCGGGTTGTGATGCAGTTCTTCGGGGTCGAGGTGGGTCGTCTTCGTGATCATGGGTTTCCTGACAGCGTCGGAGTGTGTATAGAGGTCGCGGATCAGGCAGACCTCGGACAGGTGGTGGATCAGCTCACGGTGGATGTGCTGCACCAGATCGGCCATGGGCGCCTCGGGGAAGGGCTCGTTCGGGCCGATCGGGACCCGGAGTCCGGCGTCGCCGAGACCACGCACTCCGGTCAGCCAGATGTCGAGCTGGGCTTCGAGCTGGTCGAGCGCCGTGGCCGCGTCGCCCGCGTATTCCCATGTCTCGTACGCGGCCGCCGGCGCGCCGAAATGGGTCGCGTTGCGCGCGGCGAGCACGCCGACGATGACGTGACCGAGCCGCCAGGCGATCGTGGTGAACGGCGCGGGGACCGGATTCGGGAAGGCGTAGTCGATCGTGAAGTCCCCGGCCCCTGCCTGCACGGGCGCCGTCGAACTGCCACGCGGTCGCACGCTCCAGGCGTCCGGTACCGGAGACCAGAAGTACTCGTCGTCGGTGAGACCGTGGAGCCGGTCGCGTAGCTGATCGTTCCAGTGGGCTTCCCACTGCTCGCGCAGTGTCTTGTTCCAGTCGAGTGCGTCTGCGTTCATGCCGCCACCCTGGCACCCCTAGCGGACAGAATCGGTCCGCTATTTCTGGCAGGCTGAGCGACATGGAAGCGGCGAGCGGTACCGAGCGGGGCACGACCGAGCGGGTGCTGACCCTGCTCGGACTGCTGCAGCAACGCCAGGTCTGGACCGCGCGCGAGCTCGCGGAGCGGCTGGGAGTCACGCCGCGCACGGTACGGCGCGATGTCGAGCGCCTGCGCACGCTCGGCTATCCGGTGCACGCCTGTCACGGCGTCGGCGGCGGCTATCAGCTCGGCCGGGGACAGGAGCTGCCGCCGCTGCTGCTCGACGACGAGGAAGCGATCGTCACCGCGGTCTCGCTCCTCGGCGGCGCGGGCGCCGCGGTCGCGGGCGCCGGGGATGTCGCGCTCCGGGCGCTGGCCAAACTCGACCGGGTGCTGCCCACCCGTTTGCGGCACGAAGTGCAGGCACTCTCCGGCTCGGTGGAGTCCTTCGGCGGAGGTCACCCGCCGGTCGACCCCGACGTGCTGATGACGCTGGCCAGAGCCTGCCGCGACGAGGTCGAGGCCGGTTTCGACTATCCCGCCGGAGACCGGGTGCGCCGGCGGCGGGTCGAGCCCTACCGCTTGGTCGCCTCCGACCGGCGCTGGTACCTGCTGGCCTTCGACCTCGATCGTGCGGACTGGCGCAGCTTCCGTGTCGACCGGATGACCGAGGTGGCCGCGCGGACGTGGCGCTTCCGACCACGCGCGGCGCCCGAGGCTGCGGCCTACGTGCAGGAAGGCGTGGCGAACCGGGTCTACCCACTGCGGGCCCGCTTCCTCGTGCACGCCTCCGCCGACACGGTGCGCGCGCAGATTCCGGCGTCGGCGGCCGTCGTACGGCCGTGCGGCAGCGGGCGCTGCGAGGTCCGCAGCGGAGCCGACCACAGCCTGGACTTCGTGCTCATGCATGTGCTGTTGCTGGGGCACGACTTCGAGATACTCGACCCGCCCGAGCTCGCGCACCGCGCCCGCGCGCTGGCCGAGAAACTGCTGTCGGCTGGTGTGACAGCCGCACCGACGCAGCGCATCGCGGATTCGTGAGCCCGTCGCGGCCCACGAGCGTCGCGAGCCTCGGATGTAGCGGTTCGCGCCCTCGCGTCCACGGCATGGACACCCGCGCATCGCTCGTGTGCGTCCTACTGCCGAGCGAGTACAACCGGCTCGGTACCGGAGCCGGTCGGTGTCCCGGCCTGTGCGGTTCCACCGCCCGATTCGCCGCACGTGGGCGACGCCGACGGCGGTCTGTAGGTCAGACAGGCTGCCGATGCTCCGTCCACTGCCAGGAAGACCACTATGCGCGCGGTGTCGAGTACGCCCGTTTCCCGCGCATGGAGGTAGGCGTGTACCGGCCCCGCGGTGTAGGGATCTCCGATCGAGGCGTCGAAACCGACGACCGACCGCGACGGAATGGCGAGCGCGCCGGCCAAGCGGACGCGGAAGTCGACGGCCTGGTCGGGCGCCAGCAGCAGCGCGTGTCCTTCGGCGAAGTGGCGGCCGTCGAGCCCTTCGGAGTCCAGACAGGCACGCACCACCTCGGCCGCCGAATCCACCCGGTCCTCCGCACCGGTACGAACGCGGATCGCGCTGCGACCGTCGGCGCCGACGTCGTTCAGCGGCACCCAGGCGATGGGGCCGACCGGGCCGGTGGTGTCGCGCGTGTGCAGCCGCCCGAATCCTCCTGTGGCAGGCGAGGTTCCGAGCAACAGGGCGGCGCCGCTGGCGCTGTAGGGGAAATCGGCGACGTGGCGCTCGGTCGAGGGGTGGGTGTCGCCCGCGACGAGCAACGCGTACCGAACCGTGCCGGTGGCGAGGAAGGTGTCGGCGGTCGCGATGGCGTGCAGCAGGCCGCAGGCCCCGTGCATCAGGTCGAAGGACAGAACCGGGACGCGCCCGGCCGCATACGTGAGCCCGAGGCCGATCCGCTTCTGGATGAGGGCCGACACCGCCGGCTCGGAGATATTGCTGTCCCGGAAGACGCCCCCGTTGATCAGCATCCCGATCTCGCGCAGGCCGATCTCCGAGCGCTCGACGCAGGCCAGTGCCGCGCGAGTGGCCAGTTCGAGGTAGCTGCCGGTGTCGAGGTCGCGGTTCGTCGCGGCCGAGACGATCGTCGTCGCCATGCTCATGCCGCCAAACGCGAGATGGTCGCGGCGAGATACCCGGAGACGATGCCCGATGCCGCGGGAATCATCAGAATCTTGGATCCCTTCGGGACCTTCTGTTGCGCGAGATGCTCGTGCAGGACTAGGAAGTGAGAGGTCGAAGCGGTATTGCCGTAGTCGTGCAGCACGTTGAGGGCCTGCGGCATCGGCGTGCCGAAATGCCGTTCGGTCAGATCCGAGATGTACTCGATAGCCGGCGCGCTGAATTGATGATGGATCCAGTAGTCGTATTTCTCGCTCTCCCAGGTGCGTCCGGTCTCGGCGAGGAAGTCGGCCATACGGTCGATGCCCTGCCGATAGCGGGCTTCGTTCTGCATGGCGCGGTTGTCGGTGTACATCGCGATGCCTCCGGTGCGGTCGCTGGGCATTCCGATGCAGTGCTCGGCGCCGTCGGCCGCGGTCATCAGCTCGACATAGTGCAGTTCGTCCTCGTCGTCGCCCCGGTCGTCGAGCACAACCGCGACCGCGGCGTCACCGACCGTCAACGCCGCGAATTGCGGGTCGTAGGGGCGGCTGATCTCGCGCAGCGCCGTCTCGGCGATCGGCGTGATCTGCTCGCCGCTGACCACCAGGCCGTTGCGCACCGCACCGGCCTTGATCATGCGATCGAGCACCATCACTCCGGTGATCATCCCGGCGCAGGCATTGGAGACATCGAAGTGCCGAGCCGTGTTCGCGCCGATCGCATTGCCGAGCATGAGCGCGAAAGAAGGTGCGTAGCAGAAGACTCCCGCGCCGCGAGTACGCGTGATGGAGGTCGAGATGACGACGTCCAATTCGTCGGCCCGATACCCGGAATGCCACAGACAGTCCTCGATCGCGTACAACGCCAGCTCGAAGGACGATTCGTACCGGTCCGGATCCGAGTCGTAGACACGACGATTCTTGATCCCGGTGATGCGCTCCAGGTCCAGCGACCGCGGCACGGCCAGCTCGGCGATCAGATCCTCGGTGGAGCGGACAGTCGTCGGCGTGTACGCGCCGATCGACTCGAAACGAGTACGGATCATGCTCCCCTGCCTTCCGCTTCAGTCGGCGTCGATTGTCGTGTTGCTCAGCGATAACGGTGTCGCTGGTCGTGGGTGCGCCTACCCGGTGAGTCCGACCAGAGCGGCGCTGACTTCACACAACTGCTGCCCGAGTGCGTCGTCCTGCGCGAGGCGGGACGGCGCCTTGACGCGGTTGTTCTGGAAGTAGCAGCCGCTGACCGCGGCGACTTCCGGGTCGGCGGCCAGGTAGGTCAGCGCTCGTCCTCCCTCCGCGGCGGAGATCATGAACAATCGCTTGGCGAGCGCCACGAAGGGTTGCCCGAACCACGGCATCGAATCCCAGATCCCGGTTGCCACCGCACCGGGGTGAAAGGCGTTGACCGTTACGCCGGTTCCCTCCAGACGCCGCGCCAGCGCCCGGGCGTACAGGACGTTCGCCAGCTTGGACCGGCTGTATGCCTTTTCTCCCGAATAACTCTCCCGGAACTCCAGATCGGCGAAATCCATGGTGGCGCCGAATTGCATGACCGACGAGGTGAACACGATGCGCGACGGGGCGCTGCGCACCATCAGATCCGTCAGCAGTTCGGTGAGCAGGAAACCACCGAGATGGTTGACGGCGAACGTCGCCTCGATGCCGTCCACGGTCTCGCTCCTGGCCTTGTGGTAGCCACCTGCGTTGTTGGCCAGCACATCCAGCCGGTCGTAGGCGGACGAAACCTCCTTCGCCAGCTGACGGACCGACGACTGCGACGCGAAATCGCACTCCAGCGTGTCGACTCCCGCCGCCCCCGCGCCTCGGACCAGCTTCGCCGCGGCGGAGAGCTTCTCCGGATTCCGCCCCACCAACACGAGCCGATTCCCTTGCGCCGCCAGCTGCTGAGCCGACTCCAGCCCGATACCCGATGTCGCCCCCGTGATCAGGATTGTCTGCACAGCCGACCACCCTGCCACAGAAGTTTCCTCGGAGATTGCTGACACGAGCCATCCGAACCGAGATTTCCGTCGTCGCCGACCTCGGCTTCGCCGAGCATGTCCGACTCACGCCGAAGTCTCGGCTCAGGCTGCGGCTGTGGCGAAGCGGCTCCTGCGGCGAACCAAAAGCCCCGCGGTGGCGAGGTGAACGAGCGCGAGCGCGCTTCCGCCTGCCATCATGCCCGGAATTCCCTGCGCGGCGCCGATGGCGACGTCACCGAGCTGTACCGCGCCGGACACGATGAGCAGCGGTAGGAGTGCCCTCTTGCGGCGGCCGGCCAGGCTGAACAGCAGCGCGGCACCCAGCGGGATCACCCGGGCCGCGTACGCCTGGGCATACAGATCGATCCCGGGCGAGTCCGCGCCGATCGAGATCGCGGCGGTCGGATCGACCAGTGCCGCGACGCTGAAGGCCACGGCGGTGGCCGCGCCGATCGCATTGACAACGACCGCGGTTCGACTGAGCTTCTCGTCCTGCATTTTTCACTCCAAAAATCATTCAGACCGTGACTGATTTAGGTTCAGTATTATGCTCGCCATGAAGAACGTCAAGGCGGAAAAGCTGCCGGAGACCCTCAGCTTCCGGCTCGGACTGCTGGGCGCGTTCCTGACCGACCGCTTCAGCGCCGATGTGTCGGGTCTCGAGCTCAAGCCGAAGCACGCCGGGATGTTGAATGTGTTGGCGGCCAACGGACCGACATCGCAGATGGAGATGGCACAGCTACTGCGCGTCGCGCCGAGTCTGGTCGTCGCGCTGGCCGACCACCTCGAGTCCCTCGGGGCCATCGAACGGTTGCGAGACCCGAAGGATCGCCGCCGTCAGAATCTGAACCTGACCCCGCACGGCCGCGCGCTACTGCGCAAATGCCTCGACGCCGCGCGGGCGATCGACGCCGAGACCACCACGGATCTCACCGCCGCCGAGCGTGCCGACCTGCATCGCATCCTCGGCACGATCGCCGATCGGCTGGGGCTGCCCAGCTGATGGCGTGCGAGCGCTGCCACCGTAGCCGTCGCCTCGGCAGGCCGATCGGCGAAACGGGGTATGGTTAGCTCTATGAACACCCAAAGGTTGCGAATCCGCCGCGATTTGTGTGTTGTGAAGTTGTGACCAACACTTCCGGAGACGCGTACCCCCTCGCGGACACGATGACCACCACGGTCGCGGCCCACGACGGCGCCACGGTGCTGACGGTGGCCGGCGAGGTCGATCTCGCGACGGCGCCCGCACTGGAGAATGCGATCGATGCCATTCTCAGCGGCAAGCCCGCGGCCCTGATCATCGACCTCACCGCGGTCAGCTTCCTCGCCTCGGCGGGCATGGCGACGCTCGTCGCGGCCCACCAGCGCGCCGGCTCGACCACCGCGATCGCCGTCGTCGCCGAGGGCCCGGCGACCAGTCGGCAACTGAAGATGACCAGCCTGGATCAGGTCTTCGCGCTGCATTCGACGTTGGACGCCGCGCTGGCGGCGCTCCGGCAGAGATGACGCGTGCCGCTGCCGCCGTCGCACCCGTCGACGGCGGCAGCGCCTTGCTCAGACCAGTTCGCGCAGCTGTTCGATCAGCTTGACGCGCTCGGCGGCGGTGGCCGCCATCGGAACGACGTTCAGGACCGTCACGCCGGCTTCCTTGAAGGCCGCGACCCGCTCCTTGACGTATCCGGCCGAGCCGACCAGGGAGATGTCCCGGACCAGCTGGTCCGGGACCGCCTTCGTCGCGGCCTCCTTCTCCCCCGCCAGGTACAGCTCCTGGATGCGGTCGGCCTCGGCGCCGTAGCCGTACTTGGTGGCCAGGGTGTGGTAGAAGTTCTTGCCCTTGGCGCCCATGCCGCCGATGTAGAGCGCCAGATGCGGCTTCACGAACTGCAGCAGCGGTTCGACGTTGTCCCCGATGGCCAGGGCCGGACCCGCGTACACGTCCAGGTCGCCCAAGGCGGAGTCGCGCTTGGCCAGACCCGCGGTGAGCGAGTCCGCCCACACATCCTTCGCCTTCTCCGGCAGGAAGAAGATCGGCTGCCAGCCCTCGGCGATCTCGGCGGCCAGTTCCACGTTCTTCGGCCCGAGCGCGGCCAGCAGCACCGGAATGCGCTCACGCACCGGGTGGTTGATCAGCTTGAGCGGCTTGCCGAGACCGGTGCCCCGTTCGGCGGGCAGCGGGATCTGGTAGTACTTGCCCTGGTATTCCAGGCGCTCGCGCCGCCAGACCTTCCGGCAGATCTCGACCAGTTCCCTGGTCCGGCCGATCGGCGCGTCATAGGGCACGCCGTGGAAGCCCTCGATCACCTGCGGACCCGACGCGCCCAGCCCGAGCACGTACCGTCCGTCGGAGACGAAGTCCAGGCCCGCCGCGGTCATGGCGGTCAGGCTAGGGGTACGCGTGTAGAGCTGCAGGATGCCGGAGGCCAACTGCAGGCGCGTGGTCTTCGCGGCCAGGTAACCGAGCGCGCTCACCGCGTCGAACGAGTACGCCTCGGGCACGAACACGATGTCCAGGCCCGCCCGCTCGAGGTCGGCGACTTCGGCCGCCGCCTCTTTGAAGCCCCCCGAGTAGTTGATGCTCAATCCGATGCGCATGGCACTCAACATAACGGCGGGTACGCTCGGGCCGCGCACCGGCCACAGGGGAAGGCCCGGCAAGGCGTGGTCACGACCGTACGACCGGCGGCACGGGGTAGCGTCTACTCGTAGACCATCCTCGCCGTAAACGAAAGGCAACACCCTCGTGTCGCAGACCAGCTCGTCGTCCACGGAAACTGCGCCGTCCTTCGGCGGGGCCGCCCTGGCGCAGTACCTGAGCGATCTGGCCGCCAAGATTCCCGCACCGGGCGGCGGCGCGGTGGCCGCGCTGCACGCCGCGCAGGCCGCCGCGCTCGTCGCGATGGTCGCGCGATACACCACCCGCGCCAAGGACGCCGAGAACCGGCCGGTGGTCGATCGGATCATCGAGGCCGCCGACGCGGCCCGCGAGCGCGCTCTCGCGCTGGCCGACGCCGACGCCGCCGCGTTCACGGCTGTCGGCGCCGCCTACAAGCTGCCCAAGGACACCCCGGAGGATCTCGCCGCCCGCACCGCGGCGATCAACGACGCCCTGATCGAGGCCGCCCGCGTGCCCGCCGCCGTCGTCGACGAGGCGGACGAGGTGCTGTCGCTGGCGGCGGAGCTGTTCCCGATCGGGAATCCGAACGTCGTCACCGACATCGGCGCGGCCGCCGACGCCTGCCGCGCCGCCGCGACCTCCTCGCAGCTCAACATCGAGATCAACGTGGCGTCGCTGCCCGCCGCCGAGGGCGACCGGTTCGCCGCGGTCCTGGTGCGGATCGACGAGCTGACCGCGCGGGCGGACGCCCTGCACGCCGACGTCGTGCACGCCGTTCGCCGCTGACTCGCTCGCGCGGGCCACGGCCCGGCCCCGTCAGGCGGGCGGGTTCCAAGCGACCAGCACGATCTTGCCGCGCACCCGTCCGGACTCGCTGAGTTCGTGCGCCTTCGCGGCATCCGCGAGCGGTAGCACTTGGTCGATGGTCGCGCGCAGATGACCGCGCTCGACCATCGTGGTGATCTCGCGCAGCGATACCCCGGACGGTTCGACATAGAACCGCTCGTAACGCGGATCGGCTTCCGCATCCGAACCCTGCGTGTCGATCAATCTGCCGTCGGGCCGGAGCACCGGGACCGAGCGAGAACCGTACGCTCCACCGACCAGGTCGAGCACGACGTCGACGTCGCGCACCGCGGCGCCGAAATCGACCGCGGTGTAGTCGATCACCTCGTCGGCGCCGAGTCCGCGCAGGTATTCGTGGTTGACCGCGCGTGCGGTGCCGATCACGTAGGCGCCCCGGTGCCGGGCTATCTGCACCGCCAGATGCCCGACGCCTCCCGCGGCGGCGTGCACCAGCAGGCGTTGCCCCGCTCCGAGCGCGGCCAGCGCCTGCCACGCGGTCAGCGCCGCCGTCGGCAGTGCCGCGGCGTGCACCAGGTCGAGGTTCCTCGGCTTCGGCGCCAGGGCGTGCGCTTGCGCCACAACGTATTCCGCGTTCGCGCCGCCGAAAACCATGCCGTATACCGGATCACCGACCGCGAACCGGTCCGCACCGGGTCCGAGTTCGGCCACGACACCCGACACGTCGAGCCCCAGCGTCAGCGGTGGATCGCCGAGCCTCCCGACCAGTCCGGCGCGCACCTTCCAGTCGGCGGCGTTGACGCTGGTCGCGGCGACCCGCACCAGCACCTCCCCCGGACCTGGCCGCGGCCGATCCACCTCGACCACTTGGAGCACTTCCGGGCCACCGAACGCGTATTGCGTGATTGCGAGCATGCACCGATTCTGGCCACCCGTGGTACCTTTCGGAAAGAAGGCACCTTCTTGATACCGAGGTACCCAATGGATACTGCCCGTGACCGGCCCGGGGCCGGCAGCCTGGTCGACAACTACTTGCACCACTGCCCCGCACGAGAAGTGCTGACCGTGCTCGCCGACAAATGGGTGATGCTCGTGCTCGGCGTGCTGCGCGGCCACGGCGGGCCGATCCGCTTCAACGAGCTGCGCCGCCGCCTGGACGGCATCACCCAGAAGATGCTCACCCGCACGCTGCGCGCCCTGGAGCGCGAGGGGCTGGTGCACCGCGCGGTCTACCCCACGGTGCCGCCCCGCGTGGAGTACTCGCTCACCGAACTCGGCGCGAGCATCGGCGCGATCACGCATGCCATGGGCATCTGGGCCGTCGAGCACCAGGACCGGATCCTCTCCGCCCGAGCGGATTTCGACGCGCGAGCGGCGGCCGCGCCGGAACCGCTGCCCGTCGGCGGCGCGCGCTGACCCTAGCCGGAGCCCTGGTACCGGTACGTGTGCCCGTTTCGACGCGACCGCGCGGGGTAAGCGCTCAGTGGTGGGCGTGTCCCCGATCACAACTGGACCACAGACCAAGTTCTATCCGTGGCCGAGTTGATCATGGGGGCTTAGACTGTCTCTTGCCTACCACACCAGCTCGAAGGGGTGGACGCCATGAGGAGCGCCATTCGGTACCTGTTCCTCGCGACCGTGATCGTGGCACTTGCCGCGTTCGGGTCGGGCGCGGCGACAGCGACGATGATCGGAAAGCCGTCGACGCCCGCGGTGGCGGCGATCGGACCCTCGAACGGCCAGGTGGTGGGCGTGGCCCAGCCCGTGACCGTTCGTTTCGCCGCACCTGTCGCGAATCGCGCGCAGACGGAACAATCCATCGACATCAGAACGACCCGGCCACTGCCGGGCACATTCGCGTGGACCGACGATCGCGAAGTGACGTGGACGCCCACCGGGTTCCTGCCCGCCGGTTCGAACATCCTCGTCTCGGTCGGCGGCGTGCGCACGGAATTCACCACCAACGCAGGCGTTTTCGGTGAAGCGAACATGTCGGCGCACACGTTCACGCTCACCGTCGGCGGCACCGTCGTCCGGACGATGCCCGCCTCGATGGGCAAGCCCGGATACGAAACGCCTACCGGCACATGGCCGGTTCTGGAGAAATTCCGGTCCGTCGTGTTCGACTCCCGCACCATCGGCATTCCGCTGAGTTCGCCGGAGGGCTACATCATCAACGGCGAGTTCGCCGAACGGCTCACGTGGGGCGGTGTTTTCATCCACTCGGCTCCGTGGTCGGTGGACCAACAAGGTTACTCGAACGTCAGCCACGGCTGCATCAACCTCGCTCCCGACGACGCCGAATGGGTCTATCACACGATCGGCGTCGGCGACCCGGTCGTCACGCACTGGTGAACGGCGCCCTCCTCCGAGTAGCGTTCGGAAGACGTACCCGAGGGAGGGTCACCGTTGCGCGAGTTTCCGATCCCGCCGCCTCGTGACACGAAAGAAGCTGATTTCCAAGATCTTTGGGGCCCGTGGGCATTCGTCACGCCGGGCGACGTCGGCGAGATACTCGGCGACATCGACGCTTCCTGGTGGATCGCGGGAGGCTGGGCGATCGACGCCTGCACCGGCACCCGGCGGCGGCACAGCGACGTGGACGTGGCGATGTTCCGCGCTGATCTGCCCGCCCTGCGCACCGCCGCGCGCGGCCGCCTGCACATCTGGTCGGCGGGCCCGGACGGCATCCGCCCCGTCGACGAACGCTGCCCCGACGTAGCCGAGAGCGCCGATCAGGTGTGGCTGCGCGCGAACGCGCGATCCCCATGGCTGATCGATCTTCTGCTGAATCCGGGACAGGACGGGGCATGGGTCAACCGGCGCGATCGCTCCATGGTCGCACCGCTCGACGAGGTGACCTGGATCGCCGACGACGGCATCCGATACCTCAACCCGGAGCTGGTGCTGATCTTCAAGGCCAAGCAGGCCAGACCGAAGGACCGCGTCGATCTCGAGCGAACCTGGCCGAGGTTGACCACCGCCCAACGAGCAGCCGTGCGGACGTACGTGACCGACCACTACCCCGAGCACGAATGGCTGAACCTCCTGCGGTGATGCCGCTTCCCGAAACGCTTCTCCGGCAGCGGCGCTCGCGCTCTCGGCGCCGCGGAACGGCGTTGTGCGCCTCGGTCGCGGTCGGCGCGAATCAGCGAGCCGGGCGGGGACGGCGCGGCACACGTGCGCCGGATCGACGTACCGGGCGGTACCCTCCGAGGGGCGGGACGGCTCAATTGTGAACGCGGCAGGGCGTTCCCGGCTCGGGACGATGCGGTTAATCTGACGGGGACCTGATGAAGGGTGGGGCGATGGATCGACCGGAGATGAGCGCACGACCCGGATACGACCGGGGGCATCCCTACGGCGCCGAGCGGCCGGTACAGGCGCCGTCCGGCGAGGACTACCGCGGCGAGTGGGCCGCGTGGGTGGATCGGCCGCCGGTGCCGCCGTCCGAGCCCGCGCAGCCGCCGGAACCCGAGCCGGAGCTGTACGAGGATCAATTCGCGGGGCTGATCGACCGCTCGCCCGCGCCGCGTTCACGGCGATGGGCGGTGCCACTGCTCGGCATACTCGGTATCGCCGCGCTGGCCCTCGTGGCCTATGTGCTGGTCGGGACCGGCGGCCCCGATCGGCAGGCCGCCGCACCGGTTCCGACCGCGCAGGCCACCACGCCCGCCGCACCGACCGCGCAGTGCCCCGCCGAGCGGGTGGGCAACCGGATCCAGGGCAACGGCGTCGGCGGATTCGACTCCGGTCCCGCGGTGATCTTCGCTTTCCAGCACGCCTACTACGTGGACCGGTCCGGCGAGCAGGTCCGCGCCACCACCACCGCGGACGCCGCCGTACAAGCAGCCGACGCGATCCAGCGCGGCATCGACAGCATTCCGACGGGCACCACCCACTGTGTCGCGATCAGTCCCGGCGCCTTCGCGGGCCAGTACATCGTGGTGATCACCGAGCACCGCCCAGGACAGCAACCGGTGACCTACAATCCGCAGATCGTCACCACCACCAAGGACGGCGAGCGCACTCTCATCAGCGCCATCGCCCGCGGTTAGGCGTACCTCCGCCTTCGCTCCGGCCATGCGCGGGCTGCGTACCTCCGCCTTCGCTCCGGCCATGCGCGGGCTGAGGACGGACTACGTCCGACCGCACCCATCAGGCAGCTCTCCGCAGGCGCGAGCGCCAGGTCAGTCGGATTCGGCGGCGGTGACCACGTGGCGCATGAGGAGGGCTGTGGTGACCGGCCCCACGCCGCCGGGGACGGGACTGAGCCCGGCGGCCTTGCCGCGTACCGAGTCCGCGTCGACATCGCCGACGATCTTGCCGTCGGGGGCCTCGTTGGTGCCGACGTCGATGACCACCGCGCCCTCCCGGACGTGCTTGCCGGAGATCAGACCGATGCGGCCCGCCGCGGCGACGACGATGTCGGCGGCGGCGGTGACGGCGGCGAGGTCGGCGGTGCGGGAATGGCACACCGTGACGGTCGCGTCCTTCGCCAGCAGCAGCTGAGCGAGCGGCTTCCCGACGACGTTCGACCGGCCGACGACCGCGACGTGGCGGCCTGCCAGCGGGATCTGGTGATGGTCGAGCAGTTCGACCACGGCCTCGGAGGTGGCGGGGACGAAGCCGTCCAGCCCGGCCGCCAGCAGGCCGAGCGACAACGGGCTGACGCCGTCGACGTCCTTGGACGCGACGATCGCGGAACTCACGTCGTGGAGGGTGACCCCCTTCGGGAGGGGGGTCTGCAGCATGATCGCGTCGGTCGCCGGATCCGCACCGCGCGCGGCGAGCTCGGCACGGATCTCCGCCGCACCGGCCGCTGCACCCAGATCGACTGTGTCGCAAACGATTCCGAGTCGTTCGGCCGCTTTGCGAAGTGAGTTCACATACCAGGCGCTCGCGGGGTCGTCGTTCGCCACGACCAGCGCAAGACGCGGGGCGGCGCCGCCTTCGGTGCGCGCGGCGGCGCGGGCCTTGGTGTCGGCGTTGATGGCGGCGGCGAGTTCCTTGCCGGACAGCGAAACGGTATCCACGTTGACACAGCCTAACGGGCGCGGCCGGACGAATCCCTCCCGCGCCCACGTCGAGTTGAGCTAATGCAAGGCAATCGAACGCCGAACCGCGGGCGGACGCTCGGCGAACCGAACTAAGACCGTTCGACACGCCGGAAGGCACTCGTCCACCATCGGGCCGCCAGGGCTGAGCGGAGCGACACGGAGAGCATTGTCCATGGCAGCCCGCCTTGCGCCGAACTGAACGTTTCTTTGGTAAGAGCGAAGATCGAAACGCGCCGACTCGGCATCGAAAATCGCCGACAGTGGATTTCGCGACCTGTCGTTCCGCCGAGCACACATAGCCGTGACGGCGGCGCATGACCCGTTCGCCAATTGCCGGATCGCCGGGGACTTCGGCCGTATGGTAATTCCTGCTTGCCCCAGCTAACTGCTAGCACGTGCCAACCCGTTCCGCAGCGGAAAGGTGACGACTGTAGTGATGATCTCGAGGCATTGGAAATCTCTCGTCGCGGCGTCGTTCGCCGCGTTCTCGCTCACCGGGCTCGCCGGTGTCCCCGCGCACGCCGCGCCGGAAACGGACGCCCTCTACAACTCCGCCCAACGGCACTTCGCCAACGGCGACGACAACGCGGGCCGCGCCGACCTGCGCAATCTGATCGGCGCCGACCCCGCCGACGCCGAAGCGCTGGCCCTGCAGGCGATCTGGTCGGACTACGCCGGTGACCTGCCCGCGCTGGTGGACGCCATGGCCCGGCTGCACGCGGTCGATCCGGGCTTGGCGCAGGGCACCGACAACGTGCTCGGCGCCATCCGCGCCGCCGTGGGCACCCTGCCGAACCCGCTGCCCGCGCTGGCGGGGCCGCAGACCGGCATCGTCGTGCTCGGCTACGGCCTGCTCCCGGACGGGGCGCTGCGTCCCGAACTGGTGAACCGGCTCACCGCGGCCTGGTTGCAGTCGATCGCCGCGCCGTTGTCGCCGATCGTCGTCACCGGCGGCAATCCGCAGAACGGCATCACCGAGGCCGAGGCCATGCGCGACTGGCTGGTCGCCCACGGCGTGCCGCCCACGCGCGTCCACGTGGAGAGCCGCGCGGGCTCCACCGTGCAGAACGCCCTGTTCAGCACGAGGCTGCTGCGGGATGTGGGCGCGACGAGCGCGATCGTGGTCACCTCGCCCAATCACATCCGCCGTGCTGTGGCGGATTTCATCGTCGCGGGCACCAGGGTCGTCGGCGCGACGACCTCGCTCGAACAGCTGGTCTCGCAGCTGCCGCCGCCGGGCCGAGCGGGCCAGCGCGGCATCTACCTCGACGCCACCCGCACCTTCCAGCTCGACACGGCACGCTGACTCCGGGCCGATCGGGACCCGCGTCCGAAACGCCGGTCCCGATCGCCCGGGGAAATCCGTTGGCGGCGTCACGCGTGCGCGCGGCAGGATGGCCCGGTGACGTCAGCGGGAAGTACCGACGTGGTGGCTCGGCTCCGGGCGGCGGGCTGCGTGTTCGCCGAGGACGAGGCGCGGTTGCTCACGGCCGCCGCCGCGGAGACCGGTGTCCCCCTCGAATCGCTGGTCGCCCGGCGCGTCACCGGCAGTCCGCTCGAGCACCTGCTCGGCTGGGCGGAGTTCCACGGACTGCGGGTCGCGGTGTCGCCCGGCGTCTTCGTGCCGCGGCAGCGCACCGCGTTCCTCGTCGATCTTGCGGTCGAGTTGATCCGCGACCGCACCGGCCATCCGGTGGTGGTCGATCTGTGCTGTGGCTCGGGCGCCCTCGGCCTCGCTGCGGCGCGGGCCGCCGCCGACGCGGGCCGCGCCATCACGTTGGCGGCCGCCGACATCGATCCGGTCGCGGTCGCGTGCGCCCGCCGCAACCTCACCCCGCTCGGCGCCCCGGTCTACGAAGGGGACCTCTTCGAGCCCTTGCCGGAGGAATTGCGCGGCTGCGTCGACGTCCTGCTCTGCAACACCCCCTACGTCCCCTCGGAAATGATCGCGCGGATGCCGCCGGAGGCACGCGATCACGAGCCGCGCACCGCCCTCGACGGCGGCCCGGACGGATTGGATGTCTTCCGCCGGGTCGCGGCCGATGCTGCCGAGTGGCTGGCCCCGGGCGGACATCTGCTCGTGGAGTCCAGCGAGGACCAAGCGCCGATCGCGCTCGGCGTGCTGGCCGAGCACGGCCTCGCCTGCCGCGTCGCGGAGTCGGACGAGCACTACGCGACCGTGGTCATCGGCACCCGCCCCCGGTGACGAGGGCGCACCGCCCGGCTCCGACCCGGATGCCGCGCTACTTCTTGCGGCCGGTGAACTGGTCCATCGAGTGGTAGACGCCGACCGTGTCGAGGAACAGGTCGCGCAGCTTGATCGGCAGCAGGCCGGAGAGCGCCTTGTTCAAGCGTGATGTCCATGGCAGTACGAGCAGCGGGGTGCCGTTCTTCATCTCCCGCCACGAGGTGTCGACCACCTTCTGCTGGTCCAGGATCGGCGTGAACAGGAATCCCTTGGCGCCCTCGAACATTCCGGTGTTGATGTAGGTCGGGCAGACCGTGGTGATCTTCACGTGGTCGTGGCCGGCCTGTTCCAGCTCGATGCGCACGGAGTCCGACCAGCCCAGCGCCGCCCACTTGGACGCGGCGTAGACGCTCATGCGCGGGTTGGACACCAGGCCCGCCGAGGAAGCGATGGTCAGCACTCGCGCCTCGGTGGATCCGGCGACCATCGCGGGCAGGAATTCGAGCGTGACGTACATCGGTCCGAGCGAGTTGATCGCCATCGTCTTGTCGATGTCGGCGCGGTTGTCGGTTTCCCAGAAGTAGCTGTTGCCGCGCACGATGCCCGCGTTGTTGACCAGGATGTCGATGCCGCCGACCTGCTCGCGCACGCTCGCCGCCGCCTCGGCGATCGACTCGGCCGAGGCCACGTCGACCACGTGATGGTGCACGGCGCTGCCGCGGCCGGTCAGCTCGGCGGCGGTCTCCTTCAGCGCGGCCTCGTTGATGTCCCACAGCACCACCGCCGCGGCGCCTTCGCGCACCGCACGCTCGGCGAACAGCTTGCCCAGGCCCATCGCGGCCCCCGTGACCAGGACCCTCTTGCCCGCCACCGTGTCCAGTTTCATCCGTACCGCTTCCTGATCCGTGAGTCCTGCGAGTTACTTCTGCCGAAGCGATTTCATGACGCCGAAGTACAGCGTCATGGTCTTGGCCCAGAGCGCTTCGGACATCCCGGGCAGCGGCGCGATGGGCAGCACCCGCTGCACCGCGATGGTCTGGGTGTCGATGTACTTGAGCAGGCCTTCGGGACCGTGCCTGCGCCCCGTGCCGGAGATGCCGAGCCCACCCGACGGCGCGTCGGCGCTGCCCCACGCGGCGATGAAGCCCTCGTTGACGTTCACCGAGCCCGCGTTGATCCGCGCCGCCACCGCACGGCCGCGGGCGGCGTCCTTGGTCCACACGCTGGCGTTGAGGCCGTAGGCGGTGTCATTGGCCTGCGCAACGGCATCGTCGTCGCTGCTCACACGGTAGATCGAGACCACGGGGCCGAAGGTCTCCTCGCGATGCACCGTCATGCCCGGCCGCACGCCCGCCAGCACCGTGGGCTCGTAGAAGTACGGGCCGAGGTCCGGGCGCGCGCGACCGCCCGCCAGCACCGTGGCGCCCTTGGCCACCGCGTCGTTCACATGCGCCAGCACCGTGTCCAGCTGACGCTGGAAGGTCAGCGAACCCATGTCGCTGTCGTAGTTCAGCCCGCCGCCGAGTTCGATGGCCTCGACGTGCCCGACGAATTCGGCGACGAAGCGGTCATAGACGCTGTCGTGTACGTAGATCCGTTCCATCGACTCGCACAGCTGCCCGGCCGAGGCGAAGCAGGCGCGGATGGCGATCTTGGCGGCACGGGAGACGTCCGCGTCGGCGAGCACCAGCAGCGGGTTCTTGCCACCCAGTTCGAGGGAGTAGCCGATCAGCCGCTCGCCCGCCTGCTGGGCGATGGTGCGCCCGGTGGCGCTGGAGCCGGTGTAGTCGACGTAGTCGGCGCGGGCGATCACGTCGCCGCCGATCACCGAACCGCGGCCGAGCACCGCCTGCCAGAGCCCACGCGGCAGTCCGGCGCGCACGGCGGCATCGATGGCCCACAGCGCGGTCAGTGCGGTCTGGTTGTCCGGACGCGCCACCACCGCGTTGCCCGCGACGAGGGCGGGCAGCGCGTCGGAGACGGCCAGTGCCAGCGGGTAGTTCCAGGGCGAGATCACCGCCACCACACCCTTGGGCCGGTGCAGCACGTCGACCTGGGTGAGCACGGGAAGCACTCCGCGCGGCTTGCGGGTGGCCAGCAGCCGGCCGGCCACCGAGGCGTAGTACCTGGCGTTCACGGCCACGTCGCCGACCTCGTCGAAGGCGTGCGCCCGTGCCTTGCCGGTCTCGGTCTGCACGATGTCCAGGATGGTGTCCTGCTCGGCCAGCACGATGTCGTGGAACCGGCGCAGCACCGCGACCCTTTCCCGCACCGGACGCCGCGCCCACTGTCGCTGCGCTTCGCGGGCGGTGGCGAACGCGGTCTCGATATCGACGGTGGAGGACTGCGGCAGGTCGACGATCTTCGCGCCGGTCGCGGGCGCGAACACTTCGACCGCGGGGGCGCCGCCCGCGACGGCGTGCGCGAGCAACGGCCGCACCAGCGCGGAGGGCAGCGCGTCGGCGGTGACCGGGTGGGAGGCGGTGGTCATGTTCGGCCCTCTCGAGGACGGTGGGCCGCGTGCGCGCCCTATTAAATGAACAGTGGTGTTAGATTAATGTCTATGTCACTGCTCGTGTCAAGCTGTTCGTCGTGGCGCACAGGTATCCCGGGGGCCGCTTTGTGAGGTGGCACCATGCCCGCTGAGTCGACGGCCGCACGGCGCGGCAGACCGCCGCAGACTCCGGAACAGGCCGAAGAGGTGCGCGCCCGGATCGTGCTGGCGACGGCGGAAGTGTTCACCCGCACCGGTTCCCGCGGGCTGAGCGTCGCGCAGATCATCGAGCAGGCCGGGTTGGCACGGCCGACCTTCTACCGCTACTTCGCCAACGCGAACGAACCCCTGCTCGCGGTGCTCGACAGTTCCAACGACGGGTTGGTCGGCGGCATCCGCACGGCGTTGACGGGCACCGACGAGCCGGTCGAGCTGGGCATCCGATTGATCGACGCCTACCTGGACTGGGCGCGCGGGCACGGCCCCATGCTGCGGCCGCTGTTCGCCGAGCTGCACGATCCGGGCTCGCCGGTGTCGGTATATCGGGAACGCGCGCTCGACGACATCCGCGCGCTGGTACGCGAGACGTTCGCCGGGCTGGGCCGTCCGGTGCCGAGCCCGCTGGACCTGGACGCCGCGCTGCACCTGTGCGAGTACGTCGTCTACCGGATCTCCGCCGGTACCGCACCCGGCGCCGAGCCGGACGCGGACACCGTCGCGGCGGCACGCCTGACCATGATCCGGGTGCTGCTCACGACGCTCGGCACGCGGGCCGATGTGGAATACGCGCTGACGCTGCCCACGATCTTCCCCGCCGAGCCTTAGCCCGGCCCGCGCGTCAGCGCGGAACCGGGGTGACGGGGCGGCTGTCGAGGACGCGCTGTTCGACCCGGTGGATCAGGTCGTGCACGCGCGGGTCCCGGGCCAGCCTGCTGTCCAGCACCACGTTGATCGCGCCGCGGAACAACGCGTAGGGCTCCCACTGTGGCGGCGCGATGGTGCGCGCGGCGCGACGGGCGATGCCGTCGGCGATGGATTCCGCCGCGTCGCGCACGGTGATGCGCAGGTTGAGCGGCCACGGCAGCAATGCGCCCAGATCGGCGCCCAGATCGTCTTCGTCGAGGGTGCCGTGGGTCATCGCCGTGTCGACGATGCCGAAGTACGCCACGCCCGCGGTCGCGCCGACCGCGGCCAGCTCCACCCGCAGCGCCCGCCCGAACTGCTCGACGGCGGCCTTGCTGACCATGTAGGGCGAACCGGCCATGCCCGGCGCGAACGCCGCGGCGGAGGAGACCACCACCACGTGCCCTTTCGCGGCGACGATGTCGTCCAGCGCCGGATGCACAGTGTTGAACACGCCGGTCACGTTGATGCCGATGACCCGATCGAAGTCGCCGGGATTCATCGTCCGGATGGTCGCGGGCTCGGGCACCACGCCCGCGTTGGCCACCACGACATCGATCCGTCCGAACCGCTCGCGCACCCGGGAGATGGCTTCGCGCATCCCGATTCGATCGGAGACGTCCGCGCGCACGACCAGCGCCCGCTCCCCCATCGAGCGCCCGACGGCCGCGGCGGTGGCCTCGTCGATGTCGATCAGCGCCACCGAAGCGCCCGAGGCGTAGAGCTTTTCGGCCAGCGCCCGGCCGATGCCGGTGCCCGCGCCGGTGATCACCACCACCCGGTCGCGGACATCCAGGTGCTCGGCGGGCGGGGAGAGAAGCTGACGCAGCAGGTCGACGACCACGGCGCTCACCCCGCCCGCAGCCGGTAGGACTCGTGATCGAAACGACTTGTGCGCCTGCGATACTCGAAGCTCCAGTTCGGGTACAGGCCCGCGTTGCCGCCGTCGGGGGTCTGGTAGTAGCTGCGGCAACCGCCGGTCAGCCAAGCGGTGTCGCGACTGCGCTCGGTCACCTCGTCGAGGAAGGCACGCTGCACCTCCTCGCGCACATCGATCCGCTGGATGTGCTGCGCACGCATGGTGGTCACGGCATCGACGATATAGCGCACCTGCGCCTCGATCATATAGATGGCGGACTGATTGCCCGCCGCCCCGAACGGACCCAGCGTGCAGAAGAAGTTCGGGAACCCGGCCATGGTCGTGCCGAGGTAACTGCTCGGCCGCTCCCGGTACCGCTCACCGATGGAGCGCCCGCCGATTCCGTGCACCCGATCGAAAACGGCGGGGGGAACACCGAATCCGGTACCCCAGATGATCGTGTCCACAGGGCGCTCCGCGCCGTCGGCGGTGACGATCGACCCGGCGCGGATCTCTCGGATGCCCTCGGTCACCACCTCGACGTTCGGTTGGGTCAGCGCCGGATAGTAGGCGTCGGAGAAGATCGCACGTTTGCATCCGATCACATAGTCAGGGGTGAGTTTGCGCCGCAGCTCGGGATCGCGCACCTGACGCAGCAGCTGGAGTCTGCCGAGCGCCTCGTACGGATGGCGGAATCGCTTGTCCACGAAGCCGACCAGACCGAACCCTTCGATGCCGGTGTAGTACAGGCCGCGCAGCGCGCGGCCGAGCGCGGGCACCCGGCGCAGCAGCGCGCGTTCGGCGGGCAGCGTGCGGCGATCCAACCGCGACACGATCCACGGCGCCGAACGCTGGAACACGGTCAACTCGCCCACCAGCGGCTGGATCTCGGGGATGAATTGGACGGCCGACGCGCCCGTGCCGATCACCGCGACGCGCTCGCCGGTGAGATCGTGCTCGTGATCCCAGTGCAGCGAATGGAATTGCGCCCCTTCGAAGGTCTCCGCGCCCGGCAGCCGCGGGATCCGCGCCTCGCTGAACGGCCCGACGGCGGAGACCAGTACGTCCGCGGTCAGATCGCCGCGATCGGTGCGCAGCCGCCACCGCGTGCCGGCTTCGTCCCAGCGCGCCTCGAGCAGTTCGACGCCGAACCGCATGTGGCGCACCACGTCGTGGCGCGTCGCGACCGAGCGGAGGTAGGCGAGGATCTCCGGCTGCGTCCCGTAGGTGCGCGACCAATTCGGATTGGGCGCGAAGGAGTACGAATACAGATGCGAGGGCACGTCGCAGGCACAGCCCGGATAGGTGTTCGCGCGCCAGGTGCCACCGAGATCGTCGGCGCGCTCGAGCAGCACGAAATCCTCGATACCCGCCTCGCGCAGCGCGACCGCCAGACCGATTCCGGCTATCCCGGCTCCGATCACCGCGATCGGGACGTGCTCCGGATGCGCAGCCACTGCCATGTCCTCCTCCCACCCGCGGGCGACGTTGCCCGCCGAGCTCACAGATCCAGTTCGAGTTCGCCGCCGCGCGCGCGAGAGACGCAGGTCAGCATCGCCTCCGCGCGCTCGGAGTCGAGCAGCGACCGGTCCCGGTGCTCCACCGCGCCCGCGAGCACCCGGGTCTTGCAGGTGCCACAGAAACCCTGCCCGCAGGAGTAGGCCACGCCGGGCAGCACGCGGCGGATCGCGCTGAGCGCGGACTCATCCGCGGCGACCTCCACGTCGAACCCGCTGCGACGCAACCTGATCCGGAACGGCTCCCCGTCCCGCACGGGCAGCGGCGAGAACCGCTCGGTGTGCAGCGAGGCCGAGGGATCGTGCAGCGCGAGCACCCCGCGCGCGGCCTCGGCCAGCGGCGGCGGCCCGCAGACGTAGACCGCGGCGCCGGGCGGCGTCTGCTCGAAGATCATCCGCGCGTCGGGTACGCCGAACTCGTCGTCCGGCCGCACCACCACGTCACCGCCGGTGTAGCGAGCCAAGTCGTACAGGAACGGCATGCGCGTCCTGGAGCGGCCCAGGTACATCAACCGCCACGGCACCCCGGCACGCTCGGCCGCGGCGACCATGGGCAGGATCGGCGTGATCCCGATGCCGCCCGCGACGAATAGATAACACGGCGCGGCGACGAAGGGGAACGCGTTGCGCGGCCCGCGCACGCCCAGGCGGTCACCCACCCGCAGATCCCGATGGATCTCCGCGGAGCCGCCCTCGCCGTCGGCGATGTAACGGACCGCGATGCGGTAGAACCCGCGGTCGGCGGGGTCGTTGGTGAGCGAATACTGCCGCTGGCGACCGGAGGGCAGGAAGACGTCCAGATGCGCGCCGGGCGTCCACGCGGGCAGCGGGCCGCCCTCGGGGTGGCGCAGCCACAAGCTCACCACACCGTCGGCCTCCTGGCCGATCCGGTCGACGACCACCTCGAATTCGTAGCCGGTGCGGCGGACCGGATCCGGGCGCGAGAGCAGTCGCGCGGCGTCGCCTTCCACGAACAGCCGCTTGTAGGCGTCGGCCGCCGAGCCGATCAGGCGCAGTGCGGGCCCCGGCTGGAACCGCTCGACGGCGGTCACCCGCGCGCCGCCCGTGCCGCGGGCGACTGCGCGAGGTAACGCAGGGCGTTGTCCATCGGGCCGAGCTGCGACGGGTGGAAGCCCGGCCGCAGGTAACGCGGAATCTCGGTGAAGAAGGTCGTGAAGCTCGGCACCACACCGCGCACCGAAGCGCTGACCATTTGGAGTGGCCAGAATCGGCCTTTGTGCTTCGACGGGTCCTTGTGGAACAGGTAGCCCCCGGAGATGACGAACAAGACGAGCAAGCCCGCGCTGGCCAGCAGCGCCTGCCGCGCCTTGCGCGCGTATCCGCCGTCGACGTGCATGTACGCGTCGTAGACGACGCTGCGATGCTCGACCTCCTCCGCGCCGTGCCAGCGGATCAGATCCAGCATCGCCGGGTGCATGCCCTTGGCCTCGAGCTTGTCGTTGGTGAGCAGCCACTCCCCGATGACCGCGGTGTAGTGCTCCATGCCCGCGAACAACGCCAGCCGCTCGCACAACCACTCCCGCTTGGCCCGGCCGGACAGTCCGTGGTCGCCGAGTATCCGGTCGACCAGCCAGGTGACCCGGTCGACCATCGGGCCGACCTCCAGGCCGAGCCGCTCCAACTGTTCACGCGCCTTCTCGTGCGAACTGGCATGCATGGATTCCTGGCCGATGAAGCCGCGGACTTCCTCGCGTAACCGCTCGTCGTCGATCAGCGGCAGTGCCTCGGCCAGCGCCTGCGCCATCGCGCGCTCGCCTTCGGGCAGCACCAGGTGCATCACGTTGATGATGTGGGTTGCCATCGCCTCGCCGGGGATGTAATGCATCGGCACCGTGGCGAAGTCGAACTCCACGGCCCGCGCGTTGATGGCGTGTGTCTGGTCGGTATATACGGCAGAACCCATCTCGCACCCCTCGTGATCGATCGGTGGTCTTCGCAATGTATTGGTGACATCACATGCTGTCAACATCACATGATGTCAATTCGGCCGCTATGAGAGGATGACGGCCATGGACGAAGCCGACGGGTCGATTCCTGGCATGCGCCGCTGGCGTGGGCAATCGCCCGCCGATCGCGTCGCCGCGCGCCGGGAACAGCTGATCGAGGCGTGCACGGAATTGATGGCCACCGTGGGCGCGGCCGAGACGTCCATGCGAGGTGTCTGCCGGCAGGCCGGGCTCACCGAGCGCTACTTCTACGAGAGCTTTCCGAACCTGGACGCGCTGCTGACCACCGTGCTGGACACCGTGGTGCTCGGCGCGCGGGACCGGTTGCTGGACGAGCTGCCCAACGCACCCGTCGAACGCGACGCGATGTTCCGCCACATGGTCGCCGTCTTCACCGACTATCTGCTGGAGGACCGTCGCCGCGGGCGGATCATGTTCGTCGAGTCGCAGGCCACGCCCGTGCTCTTGCCGCGCGCCTATGAACTCATCGGCCTTTTCACCGCGCCGATCGCGTTGGTCATCAGCGCGGGCGACTACACCGAGCCGATGCCCGACGAGCACGATCACGAACTCAACGCCAGCGCCATCTTCGGTGCGCTCGCCTATCTCTATCGCCCGTGGCTCGACGGCGAGATCCCGGTCTCCCGAGAGCGTTTCGACGCGCACACGTCCGACGTGCTCGAACGGATCGCCACAGCGCGCTCCTCGCTGAGCACCGAAGCCTAGCTCCGGACGCCGAGCGCCCGATCGGACCATGCGGCTCGATGGGCGCCACGTGAACGTGGCCGACCGGCCGCTCCGGGCCGGTGATCGATCACACGCGGCCGCCGGTCGAACGCAGCTCGACGCAGCATTCGCCCGCTGCCGGCGCGAGCATCGCCGTCACAGTGTCGGCTTCCAGGCCGTTCAGAAAGCCACGCAGGTAAGCGTGGTTGATTCCGCACACGAGATCCGGAGCCTTGGCCGCGAGCGGGTGGAACGGGCAGTTCCGCAGGCGCAGACATCCCGCGCCCTCCCGGCCGGGTTCGAACCCTTGATCGGTGAGCGTCGACTGCAGCAGCGTCAGCGCACGTTCGGCGCCGAGGCGTCCCGGCCGAAGTTGTTGCCGTAGCTCCTGTCCGTGTTCGGCGCCGCGATCGCGGGCTATCCGCATCGCGGCCTCCCGCGAGGTCTCGTCGGCCGACTCGGCGAGGACGGCGTCGGCGAGTATCTCCGCGAGCACCTGGTGGCGGCGATCGGGAATGCTGACCTGGACCTCGGTGTCGGCGGGCTCGTAGACCTTCGGCGTGCGCCCGACCCGCCGGACGCCGCCGACCTGCTCGTAGCGGGCCCGCAGCAACCCGGCCTCGACGAGCTTGTCCAGGTGGAACGCGGCCAGCTTGCGGGATATCCCCACCTGCTCGGCGGCCTCGTCCCGGGTCACCGGGCGACGGGCGCGCCGGATGAACCGATACATCCCGCGCCGCAGTTCGTCGTCGAGGGCGGCCACTGCACCGATCGCCACATCGCTGGTCACAGAATCACGATAGCACTTACCACACTAGTTGAAATACGTGTGATGCGATATATGCCCAGCTCTTGACCACCTCGGATAATTTAGCCAATAATAATTGGCGTAATCAGTCCGACCGCATTCGGACCAGCCACGGCGGTGCGCCACGAGCCGCCCTCGACATGGGGAGCCAGCGTTCATGTCCCATTCCGCGTTACGAGTCGTCCACGACTCCGGCGCCACCGTCGACCTGACCGCCGCCGAGCGCGCGGCCGGCGAGTTCCTCTCCGCGCTCGGCGTCGGCCTCGACGACGAACACCTGAGGGCCACCCCGGGCCGCATGGCTCGCGCCTACGCCGAACTGTTCACTCCCCGCCCGTTCGACCTGACCACTTTCCCCAACGACGAGGGCTACGACGAGCTCGTACTGGCCCGCCGCATCCCGTTGCGGTCGGTATGCGAGCACCACCTGCTGCCGTTCGTCGGGGTCGCCCACGTCGGTTATCTACCGGGCGACCGCATCCTCGGACTGTCCAAGCTCGCCCGCATAGTCGAGCACTTCTCCTGCCGCCCCCAGGTGCAGGAACGACTGACCAAACAGATAGCCGATTGGCTGGCGACGAATCTGAGCCCCAAAGGGGTCGGGGTCGTCATCGAAGCCGAACACACCTGCATGACCCTGCGTGGCGTGCAGGCGGTCGGCACGACCACGGTCACTTCCACCATGCTCGGCACACTGCGTGACGACGCCCGCTCTCGCCAGGAGTTCTTCTCCCTCACCGGGATCGCGCCCTGACCATCTCCACCGTCGAGCTACAACACCCCCCGAGCAGCGACCGCCCACACTGCGGCGTCGCTCGGATCGTTCGGTGCGTCCAGTAGCGAGCAAACCTTCTGCGCCACAGCGATGTTCGGCGCGTATCGAAGCACTGGCCGCATCGCTCCGATCCCGCGCGGGACGCACGGTTCGCAGTGAAGTCACTCACATCCGACGAGAGAGACGCCTCCCCGAGTACTCGCACATTGCCGCCATTCGGCAATAGCCGATCGGTTGCCATTCCGAAAGCGACGCATTCGCCCACCCGGGGCGCCACGTACTGCCCGCGACGCGAAACACCGTGACAAGCCGAAACGGCAGCTCACATCGCAATACTGCGAACGCCATAGCCAGCCGATCACCGGTTGGTGATACCTCACGAAACAGATACCGTCGGCAGTGATTTCCGTCTCAGACGGAAGGCCCGAAGGTGATATAGCCATTCGTTGTTACTGTCGGGTAGTGTTCACTGCACCGACGATCAGAGTCGATCCGGAACCGTATTTCCCCACGATTTCAGGAGCGCTCGTGTCTCCCCATTCTCGTTTCGAATCCATCGGCGCCTATCTGCCTTCCAGAGTCGTCACCACAGAAGAGCTTCTTTCCGGGCTGAAAGAACCGCCTTCGTTCGATCTTGAGAAAATAACCGGCGTCCGTGAGCGCCGGTTCCGCGATACCAGGCCGGAAAGTCACGAGGACTCGTTCACACTGGCCATGAAAGCTGTCGAAGACTGTCTGTCGAGGTCACAGTATGCGCCCGAGGAGATCGACGTCATCATCTCCGCCTCGATCACGCGGAGCAAGCACGCGACCAGGGTGTACATGGAGCCGTCGTTCGCCGGTTCGATAAGCCGCCTTATCGGTGCCAAGAACGCGATCACATTCGATATCACCAATGCCTGCGCGGGAATGCTGACCGGCACGTACATCCTGGATCGGATGATCCGGTCCGGCGCCGTTCGTAATGGCCTCGTGGTCAGTGGTGAAGCGATTACCCCGATCGCCGAGACCGCAGTTGCCGAGATTTCCCAGAAATACGATCCGCAATTCGCTTCGCTGTCCGTCGGCGACTCCGGCTGCGCGATCGTGCTGGATCGCGCGGTCGATGAAAACGACATGATCCACTACATCGAAATGATGACCGCCGCGGAATACGCGCAGTTGTGTCTGGGCATGCCGAGCGGCAAGACGCAAGGCATCGCGATGTACACCGACAACCGCAGGATGCACAACGAGGATCGCTTCCTGCTCGGCACCAATACCCAGCGGAAATTCCTCGAGGCGCAGGGCAAGACCTTCGCCGACGAGAAGTTCGACTACGTCATCCACCATCAGTTCGGCGCCACCGCCATCCCGTGGATGAACGCGATCGCCGAGCGCGAGTTCGGCAGTCCGATGCCGCCGGACCTGCGGGTCATCGAGAAGTACGGAAATACTTCCACCACTTCGCATTTCATCGTGCTGCACGATCAGCTCAGCGAGCAGAGCATCCCCGCGGGCTCGAAGTTGCTGCTGGTGCCCGCGGCTTCCGGCATCGTCACCGGGTTCCTGTCCACCACCATCTCGTCACTGAAGGTCTGAGGCCGGTCATGAGTGTGCGTATCAAGTCCAGCGCGATCAGCCGCGGCGGCGACACCAACAGCATCGTGGAGCACAACGGGCGCGCGGCCAAGCGGTGCCTCGAGCGTGCCGGCATCCGTCCCGACCAGGTCGGCCTGCTGATCAACGCGGGTATCTTCCGGGATTCCAACACCGTCGAGCCCGCGGTGTCGGCGCTGATCCAGAAAGCGGCCGGAATCGGCCTGGAGTACGCCAAGGACGACCCGAGGACGTTCTCGTTCGATCTGATGAACGGCGCGATCGGCGTGCTCAACGCGGTGCAGGTGGCCACGTCGGTCCTGGAGACCGGCAGCGCCGAGCACGTGCTCGTCGTCTCCGGCGACACCCATCCGTCCCTGCTGCGTTCCGTCGGCGACGACCGGTTCCCGTACGCCACCTGCGGCGCGGCGCTGCTGCTCGAACACACCGACGAGCCGACCGGCTTCGGCAGGGTGCACACCGTCGCGGGCGAGGGCACGCCCGCGATCGAGGCCTACGTCGACGTGACGACCATGGGCAACACCGGCCGCGGCGCCATGACGGTGGAACGCGAGCCCGGCTTCGAGGACCGCCTGCTGGAGGTGGCCGTCGACGCCGCGCGCCGGGCACTCGCCGAGTCCGACCACGCCTCGCTCGACGAGATCGCGCTGATCGCCTCGACGCCGAGCCCGGAGTTCCCGAAGAAGCTGGCCGCCGCGCTCGGCATCGACGAAAGCTCGGTCCGCACGCCGGATCTGCGCGACGGCGACCCGCACACGGCCGCGCTCACCGCGGCCTACGACCAAGCGATAGCGGACGACACCCTCGCCGCTCATCGCCAACTGCTGTTCGTCGCGGCGGGCGCGGGTCCCTCCGCGGCGGCGGCGCTCTACCGGCTGCCCGTCTTCGCCGGGGCGCCTGCGTGACAACGGGAACCTACTGGCAGGCCATCGATCGGTTCCGTGCGGTCGTCCGCACCGACCCCACCCGGGTGGCCGTCCGCTACGCGGACGGGGTCGGCCCCGATGGCCTGCCGGCCTACCGGCACCTGACCTATCGCGAGCTGGACGCGTGGTCGGACACGATCGCCCAGCGGCTCGCCGCGTCGGGTGTCGGCACCGGGACGCGCACCATCGTGCTGGTGCTGCCGAGCCCGGAGCTGTACGCGATCATGTTCGGGCTGCTCAAGATCGGCGCGGTGGCCGTGGTGATCGACCCGGGCATGGGCGTGCGAAAGATGTTGCGCTGCTTGCGCGCCGTGGATGCCGAGGCGTTCATCGGCATCCCGCAGGCGCATGCGCTGCGCGTGTTGTTCCGGCGCGGCTTCCGCACCGTCCACACGGTGGTGACGGTCGGCAGCCGCTGGTTCTGGCGCGGCGAGTCGCTGCGGGACTGGGGCCGCACGCCCACCGGCTCGATGCCCGTGGGCCGCCCGGCCACCGCAGACGATTTGCTGCTCATCGCTTTCACCACCGGCAGCACCGGCCCGGCCAAAGCCGTGCAGCTGACACACGGCAACCTGGCCGCGATGGTGGAGCAGGTGCATGTAGCACGCGGGGAGGTGGCGCCGGAAGCCTCCTTGATCACCCTTCCGCTGGTCGGCGTGCTGGATCTGCTGCTCGGCTCGCGTTGCGTGCTGCCGCCGCTCATCCCGAGCAAGGTGGGCGCGACCGATCCGGCGCATGTGGCCGACGCGATCGAGAAGTTCGGGGTGAGTACCATGTTCGCCTCCCCCGCCGTACTCATCCCGCTACTGGAATACCTGCGTGCCCACCCGACTCCGCTCGCGTCGCTGGAGAGCATCTACTCCGGTGGCGCGCCGGTGCCGGACTGGTGCATCGCCGGACTGCGCGCGGTGCTGGGCGAGGACGCGAAGGTGGTGGCGGGATACGGGTCCACCGAGGCGCTGCCGATGTCCACCATCGAGTCCAGGGAACTGCTGGACGGCTTGGTCGAACGGGCGCACCGCGGCGCGGGAACCTGTATCGGCAGGCCCTCCTACCAGGTGCAGGCGCGCGTCGTCGCCATCACCGACGACCCCATACCCACGTGGGCGCGGGCCGAAGAACTCGCGGGCGGCCTGGCGGACACTCGTGGCATCGGCGAACTGGTGGTGAGCGGGCCGAACGTCAGCACCAGGTATTACTGGCCGGAACAGGCGAACGCGTTGGGCAAGATCGTCGACGGCGATCGGGTCTGGCATCGCACCGGCGATCTCGCGTGGATCGACGAACAAGAGCGGATCTGGTTCTGCGGCCGCAAGAGTCAGCGCGTGGTCACGGCGCATGGACCGATGTTCACCGTCCAGGTGGAGCAGATCTTCAACACCGTCGCGGGTGTGTCCCGCACGGCGCTGGTCGGCATCGGTCGGCGCGGCGCGCAGCGTCCGGTGCTCTGCGTCGAAGTGAAGCCGGGCGCCGACCCGGCCGTCGTCGAGCCGGCGCTGCGCGCCCACGGGGCGCAGTTCGACCTCACCAGGACGATCGCCGACTTCCTGGTCCATCCGTCGTTCCCGGTGGACATCCGGCACAACGCCAAGATCGGACGCGAAGAGCTCACAGGGTGGGCGGCCGAGCGCCTCGGAACGGATACCTGATCATGAAAACGACCGCACTGCGGGCTGTTCCCGTCCTGGGATGGCTGTATCTGGCGGGCGGCGCGCTCGCCGCGACCACCGGCCATGCCCCCGACAGCCGAATCCTGCGCACCGTCTGGTGGATCGACGCGTTCCTCAGCGTCGTCGTGCACGCGGCCCAGATCCCGGTGGCCTTGCGCGCCGCCGAGGGATCCGGCAGCGGTCGCCTCCGTACGGCGATATTGACGCAGATCTTCGGCCTGACCTGGTGGCGGACCCAGCCCGGCAAGGAGAAAAGGCAATGAGCAAAGTTCTGGTGACCGGCGCGTCCGGTTTTCTGGGCGGAGCGCTGGTGCGCAGGCTGGTGCGCGACGGCGAGCACCATGTATCCATCCTGGTGCGCCGCACCAGCGATCTGTCCGACCTGAGCGCCGACCTCGACAAGATCCAGCTCGTCTACGGCGACCTGACCGATCCGGCGTCGCTCGAGCGAGCAACCCGCGGCGTCGACATCGTGTTCCACAGCGCGGCACGGGTGGACGAGCGCGGCACCCGGGAGCAGTTCTGGAACGAGAACGTCCGGGCCACCGAGCGGTTGCTGGAGGCGGCCCGGCGCGGCGGGGCCGCCCGGTTCGTGTTCATCTCCAGCCCGAGTGCGCTGATGGACTACTACGGCGGCGACCAGATCGACGTCGACGAGTCGGTGCCGTATCCGCGGCGCTACCTGAACCTGTACTCGGAGACCAAAGCCGCGGCCGAGCGGGCGGTGCTGGCCGCCGACACCGAGGGATTCCGCACCTGCGCGCTGCGCCCGCGCGCGATCTGGGGTGCGGGCGACCGGTCCGGTCCCATCGTGCGGATGCTCGGGCGGGCCGGCGCGGGAACGTTGCCGGATTTGTCGTTCGGCCGCACCGTGTACGCCTCGCTGTGCCACGTCGACAACATCGTCGAGGCCTGTGTTCGAGCAGCCGCCTCGGACACGGTGGGCGGCAAAGCGTATTTCATCGCCGACGCCGAGAAGACCGACGTCTGGGGTTTTCTCGGCCAGGTGGCCGCCCAGCTCGGATACCAGCCGCCGACCAGGAAACCCAACCCCAAGGTGATCGACGCGGCGGTGCGCGTCATCGAGACGATCTGGCGCATCCCCGCCGTCGCGACACGCTGGTCGCCTCCGCTCTCGCGCTACGCCGTCGCTCTGCTCACCCGCAGCGCCACCTACGACACCAGCGCCGCCGCGCGCGATTTCGGCTACCGGCCGGTCGTGGACCGCGACAGCGGGCTGACCGCCTTCCTCACCTGGCTGGAAGGCCAGGGCGGAGCGGTCGAACTCACCCGCGATCTGCGCTGAGCACTTCCCCGTTACCGGAGACCAGCATGAGCAACGCCCCTGTCTTCCGCAGGAAGATCACCCCCACCGAACGCCTCTATTTCTCCACGCGACAGGTCACTCCGCCGTTCGTGATGCACATCGCCGTCCACGGCGAGGGCAGCCTTGATCCGGCCGCCGTGCAGGCCGCCGTCGACGTGGCCTCGGCGGCTGCTCCCGGCACCCGCCTCGTCCGCGACGGCCGCGACTGGGTGGACAGCGGTCTGGCCGCCACCGTGCGCGTAGTGCCGGGATGGTCGCTGAACTACGACGCACTGGAGCACGACGCGGTGCTCAACAGCCCGATCGGTCCCACGCCGGATCGCACCACCGAGGTGCTGCTGCTCACGGGTGCGCAGACCACCGTGCTGTTCCGCGCCTTCCACGGCGTGATGGACGGCATGGGCATGCGCATGTGGGTGGACGACGTATTCCGCGCCCTGCGGGGACAGCGTCCGCTCGGCGCTCCCGACCCGGTCGCGGACGCCGAACTGGTCGCGCGGGTCGGCGCTGCGGGCAGACCGACTTTGGTGCTGCCCACATTCCAGGCGCCGTCCGGACGCGGCCGCCAGGATCCGGCGGCCCCGCGCTGGCTGCTGCGCCACCGCACGATCGAGGCGACCGGCAGGGGCATCGTCGCGCGCGTGGCGGCGATCCTGGCCGAAGAGTCGGAGACGAAGTCGCGCTTCATGATTCCGGTCGATCTGCGCAGGCACGATCCCGGCTTGCGGTCCACCGCGAACCTGGCGCTGCCCCTGTTTCTCGACGTGGCGCCAGGCGAAGACTGGGAGGCGGTCAGGGAGCGGATGCGGGTCGGTCTGCGGGAGAAACGCGAACTGAACGAATTGGACAACGGCAAGCTGTCGAAGTTGCCGGACGCCGTCATTCGCACGGTGCTGCGCGGGAGCAACTGGCTGGGAGCACGGCTGAACCGGAACATCCTGTCGGCCACCGTCTCCCACATGGGCGCCTGCGATCTCGACGAGATCGCCGTGCCCGGCTGGACACCGACCACCATGCGGTTGCTGCCGCAGCACAGCGGCGCGATGCCGCTGCTGTTCGCCATGGTCGAATCGCGCGGGAAGCTGGAGCTGACCGTCTCCTGCCGCAACGGCGCGGGCATCGAGCCCCGGCTGGAGGCGCTGCTGGACAAGATCACCGCGCGGCTCGAGGCCGAGCTCGCGCCGCACGATCTGGCCGCGGCATGACCGCCATCGCCCGGGGCGTCCTCGCCCGGCCACGGATGGTGCTCGTCGTCGTGACCGGGGTGATGCTGCTGTCCGGCCTCCTGGGCATCGGAGCGTCGGACAAGGTCACCGCTGCCGGGTTCATCGATCCCGGCAGCGAGTCCGCGCACGTGGATCAACTCGTGAGCGAGCACTTCGGACCGCAGAATCCCGACGTGGTCGTGCGCTACACCGCTCCGGAGGGACAGACGCTCGACGACATCGGCCCCTTGGTGCAGGAGGCGCTGGCGCGGATCGATCCGGCGGTGCTGCAACGGCCGATCGAAACCTATTGGAACGCTGGGTTCGCGCGAAAGCAGTTCCTGCGCGCGGCGGACGGACGGCACGCGCTCGCCGTGGTCTATCTCGCCGGTGACGCCAACCAGCGTGTCGCCGTGTACCCCGACATCGAACCGCTGCTTCGCGTTCCGGGTGTTCCGGCCGATCTGTCCGGCTACAGCGCGGTCTCCACGGAGATCAACGCGCAGTCCCAGCACGATCTGGTCCGGGCGGAAGCGCTCTCGCTTCCGCTGACGCTGCTCATCCTGGTGCTGGTGTTCGGCGGCCTGGTCGCCGCGTCCTTCCCGGTCGTGGTCGGCGGCCTGACCGTGCTCGGCGCGCTGGGCGCCATCCGCGTGCTCGCCGAACTCACCGAGGTGAGCACATTCGCGGTGAACATCGCCTCCCTGCTCGGCCTCGGGATGGCCATCGACTACGGGCTGTTCCTGGTCACCCGATTCCGCGAGGAGGTCGCCGAGGGGCACGACGTGCGCGCCGCGATCACCCGCACTTACTCGACCGCGGGACGCACCATCGCGTTCTCGGCACTGCTGCTGGTTTGCGCGTTCGCGGGTACGTTCGTCTTCCCGCAGGCGGTGCTGCGCTCGCTCGGCATCGGCGCGATCACCGCGGTCGCCCTGGCCGCCGGACTCTCGCTCACCGTGCTGCCCGCCCTGCTCGCCCTGTTCGGCGCGCGCATCGGCACCGCGCGCGCGATCGATCGCACCGACCGGTTCTGGGGCGGCCTGGTCGACCGCGTGCTGCGGCGGCCGGGGCTGGTGACCGTGGTCGTCGGCGCCGTCCTGCTGGTCTTCGCGGCGCCGTTGGCCGGGCTGCGGCTGGGCGACATCGACCACCACGCGTTGCCCCCGGACAACGCCATGCGCGTCACCATCGAAGAACTCACCGCGCAGTTTCCCGCGGCGGGCAGCGGAGCCACCGCCGTGCTGCACGGCACGAACGGGCCGCCGCAGGCGGCCGCGGTCGATGCCGTCGCGGCGGCACTGGGCAAGGTCGACGGTGTGCGGCAGGTCGTCCAGGTGGGTCGCGCCGAGGATTTCGTCGTCTTCCACGCGTTCCTGCGCGATACCGATCGCACCGAAGCGGCGAGCGCCTCGGTGCGCGGCATCCGTGCCCTGACGCCGCCGGACGGCACCGTGCTGTGGGTCGGCGGCGACACCGCGGCCACCGTGGACAGCGTGCGGTCCATCGTCGCCGGGATGCCGTGGATGATCCTCGTAATGGTCGGCGCGACGCTGGTGCTGCTGTTCACCGCGTTCCGCTCGATCCTCTTGCCGCTCAAGGCCGTCGCCCTCGCCTTCCTGAGCCTCGCCGCGACCTTCGGCGTGCTCACCTGGATCTTTTGCGGCGGGCATCTGTCCGGTCCGCTCGGCGTGAGCACAGGCCCGATCACCGCGGGCATGCTGGTGCTGATCCTCGCGGTCGTCTTCGGGCTGTCCACCGACTACGAGGTGTTCCTGCTGTCGCGCATGGTCGAAGCGCACGACGCGGGCGCCGACACCGCGGCGTCGGTGCGCGTAGGCACGGTCAAGACCGCGCGCGTGATCACCGCGGCGGCGACCTTGCTGGTCATCGTCACCGGGGCGTTCACCCTCTCCCCGCTGACCCCGATGCGCTTCCTCGGTCTGGGCATGATCATCGCACTCGTCGTGGACGCCACGCTCGTGCGCATGCTCTTGGTGCCCGCTCTGGTCCAGCTGATGGGCCCGGCCAACTGGTGGTCACCGCGCCGCCGCATCATCCCGGCCACCGTCGGCCGCATCCGGGAACGCACGTCGGCAGCCTGACGGAATCCAGCGGTGCTAAGCGACCAGTTCCAGCAGGCCCCGTGGATCCCACGGCATCGGCCCGGTCGGGAAACTCATCCGGACCAGTCGATGCGGGGCGACCGCGTCGAAGTGGGCCACCGCGGGTGGCAGGAACCCGCCGATCACCTTTTCCACCATCGTGTTCAACCCGGTGAGCCGCGGCCGCAGCCGTACCTGCCAGCTGGTGATGCGACCGGCGGGTACGTCGACGACGGTGCGCTGCTCCACTTTCGCACCGAGCGGGACGTGCACCGAGAAGGCGAGCCACAGGTCGACGCACTCTTCGGCGCCCTCGGCGAAGTCCAGGCCGCGCAGCAGCGTCAGGCCGCCGGCGAGCGGCATCACGTTGGCCGGAAAAGGCGCGATCCCGCCGCCGAACTGAAGATGGGTGGTGCCGACGAAGTTGGCCTCTTCGCGGCTGACGACCGTGGTGCCCGAGCGTGTCTCGGCGCGATAGCGCTCGGCCGACAACCGATCTCCGGAGCGCTGGAATCGCTGCTCGATGGTCATCGCGAAATTCGCGGGTCCGAGACCGACCTCGAGCATCGAGCGGTAACCGTCGCCGTCGTGCGATACCACGCTGATCAGATCGAGCTTCGGCGGCCGATCGGTCACGCTGACGGTGTAGACGGACTTCTCTCCGTCGGGTATCCCCGGGTCACGAAAAGCGGTGCGCACAAGTCCTCCTCACACTGTGTCCTCGGCCGCCGCCGCGAACACCGCTTCGAGGGTGGCCACGTAGCGCTCGACGGAACCGTGCGCCACCGGCGTGTCCGGGTAGATGACGCTCAGCGTGGTCTCCGACGCGAGCCGGTTGATCCAGATCAACACCTGTTCGGACGCGGCGCGATTGGCGTACAACCCGCACGACGCCAGGTCGAAGACCTCGTTGCCGAGCAGTTCCCGGGCGTCGACGTAGGAGATCATCGGCGTGGACCAGCCCGGTTCCAGGTCGAGATCGGAGTCCGCGGGCAGCAGTTCCACCACGCGCTGGAACGAGGTGGGAGCCAGGCGCAGGCCGTTCTCGTAGGCGTGCTGCGCGATGGCCGCGGCCCGGGCGAAGGTGGTGGTCGGCGCGATCGGAAAGGCCACCGGCAGCAACGTCACATACCAGCCGACCGACGCGCGTTCGGCGGCGGAACCGCGGGTGCTGACCGGTGTCATGCCGAAGTAATAGTCGCTGTCGACGAGCTCGCGCTCGGCCAGCGCCGCCGCGGCGAAGATGCCGCCGACGAATTCCGCGCCGTTGTCACGGCAGACCCGCTCGAACCGTAGCGCGGTGTGCTCGTCGAACAGCGTGACCGTGCGGTGCGCGCTGCGGTTGTACACATCGGTCCGCCTGCCCAGATCCAATGGGAAGGAGGGCAGTTCGCCGTCGTTCCCGCGAATGAGCTCCAGCCACTTCTGTACGCCGGGCGAGGCGAGCGTCATCCGGCCGGTGTACTCCCGTTCGGCGGTGCAGTAGTCGAGATAGCTGGCCGCGGGATGCAGCATGCCGACGTCCTCCCACACCTCGCGCAGATACAGCAGCGCGAGGTCGAACCCGGACAGGTACTGGCCGAATCCGTCGGTGTGCAGATGATCGACCGCCAGGTAGACCGTCGTCGAATCCTCGCGTTCGATCGCCCCGAAGGTGAAGCAGTCCCAGTCGAAGGGCCCCGGCGTCGTCTTCTGGACGTGATCGCGGATCGCCCTTGCCTCGTCCACGTGGCCGTAGTCGACCGGCACGAAATCGACGTCCTCCGCGGGCACCAGGTGACGCTCGATCGCACCGGCGGCGTCGACCCGGAACCAGGTTCGGAAGGTGTCGTGGCGCAACAGGAACGCGTTGACCGCCCGCGTCATCGCGGCCAGGTCGAGGCCGCCGGTCGGGATCTCCGCGGTCACCAGGCACAGGCCCGAGTACCGGAAATCCGCGTCGGCGTGCCGATCGGCGAGCCGCAGATACTGCTCCTGCTGGTGCGAGGGCGGAGCCGGGTGCACCGGCGCCCGGCGGGCGCGCGCCACCGACTCCGGCGACGCCGCCCAGCCGACCAGCCGGCCCGGCCCCGGCTCCCATTCATCGATCAGCCCGAAACGGACCACGGGGACACCTCGTTTCGACGGCGGTCGGTCACGGTCTGGCCCCGGCCGTCATCAGCGCCGGAACGCGCTCGGCCGCAGCGTCATTCGAAGCGGTCGGCGCGACCGGATCCGTGACCGGCTGCGCCTGACCGGAATCGGCGGCCAGGATCAGTTCCGCCACCTTCGGTCCGGCCTGCTCCAGGCTGAACGAACGGCCCATCTGCAGTGACATCAGGTCGATACCGAGGGTCTTGGTGACCCGCGCGCCGAGTTCCACCGCCATCAGCGAATCCAGCCCGAGTTCTGGCACCGGAACGGTCATGTCGATGGACTCGACCGGCACGCCCATGACGACGGCGAGTTCCTCGGCCATCTTGCGGGCGACGAAGGCCCCGCGCTTGCCCTCTTCGATCGCGGCCACCTCCGCGCGCAGCCGAGCCAGCTCGGAGGTGTCCTTGGCGGAGGCCTGCGCGAGCGCGGTGGTGCGGCCCGTGCGGGTCAGCTGCGGGAAGGTGCCGGTCAGCTTGGCCCAGTCGGTCGGGATGATCGCCGCGCGGGCCACGCCCAAGCGCAGTGTCTGCTCGAGATAGGCGGTGGCGTCGGCCATGTCGATCGGATCGAAGCCGACCAGATCGAGGTACTTGAGGGCCGTCTCGTCGGCGGCCATGCCGCCCGTCGCGCCCGACAGGTGACCCCAGCCGACGCACAGCGCCCGCTCGCCGGCCCGGGACCATTCCTCGGCCAGCGACTCCACCGCCACATTGGCCGCGCAGTAGTTGTACTGCCCGTAGATGCCGTACATCGAGCCGCCCGAGGAGCACAGCACGAACATGTCCAACCCGATCCCGGCGTCGGCCACGGCTCGATGCAGTACCCGGGCACCGTGCACCTTCGGGCGATACACCTTGTCCAATTCCTCGAATCGCATCGCGTCCAGGCGATTGTCGGCCACCGCGCCCGCCGCGTGGAACACTCCGCGCAGCGGGTGCTCGGCGCTGTGGGACCGCGCGACGATCGCGGCGACCGCCTCCGGGTCGGTGACGTCGGCCCGCTCCTCGATCACCTCGACGCCTACGGTGCGCCACGCCTCGAGCTGGCGGCGTGCCTCCTCAGTCCTCGCGCCGCCGCGGCCGAGCAGTACCAGCCGCCGCGCCCCGCGCAACACCAGCCAGCGCCCGATGGCCATCCCGAACCCGCCGAATCCGCCGGTGACCAAATACGTCGCCGAGCTGTGGATCTCGAGATCCGGTAGGTAAGGCCGCACCGCCGGGGCGGGTGAATCCAGGCGCAGCGCGATCCGGGACAGACCGGT
Organism: Nocardia sp. NPDC059691; assembly: GCF_042733915.1. NCBI lineage: Bacteria > Bacillati > Actinomycetota > Actinomycetes > Mycobacteriales > Nocardiaceae > Nocardia > Nocardia sp. NPDC059691. Next base: position 375,581 of record NZ_JBHWFB010000004.1, read on the forward strand.
CGAGCGGATGGTCTCCTCGAACGCCCTGGCCACCTCGTCGGTCTCGAACAGCCGGTAGGGCAACGGTTTGTAGGTGCCCGCCAGCACCTTCTCGTAGACCCGCTGCAACAAACGAGCCAGCCGCTGCGCGTCGACGGCGACCAGGCGGTCCAGATCCATCGAGAAGTACGCCAGGTTCTTGTCGAAGTTGGACATCTCCAGCAGGCCGCCGGTGTAGATGTCGGCCTTGCCGACCTCGACGATGCGCCCGAATTCCGCGACGGCGTTGAAGTTCTGGCGCAGGATCTCACCCGGCGCGCTGCTGAGCACCACCTCGACGCCCTTACCGCCGGTCAGCTCGAGCACGTCGTCGACGAAGTTGAGCGAGCGCGAGTCGATCGCGTGATCGGCGCCGAGGGCGAGCACGTGGGCGCGGCGCTCGTCGGTACCGGCGGTGCCGATGATGCGTGCCCCACGATCCTTGGCCACCTGGATCGCGGCCGTGCCGACGCCGCCCGCGGCGCCGTGGATCAGCACCGTCTCCCCCGGTTCCAGCCGGGCCAGATCCAGCAGCGCGTACTCGGCCGTGCCGAAGGCGATGGTGCTGGTGCAGTAGGCGGGATCGGCGTCGGCGGGCAGCGGGATGGTCAGTTGCCGGTCGACGACGACGTAGCGCCGCATCATGCCCTTGGCAGCGACCGCGACCAGATCGCCCACAGCGAGGTCGGTGATCTCCTCGCCGACCCGCACCACCTCGCCGACGCCCTCCATTCCGGGCACGGTGCCGAAATAGGTTGGCGCCAACTCGCGCTCACCGAGCAGACCGATGACCTTGAGCGGATCCTTGTAGTTCAGACCGATGATCTTCATCCGCACCTCGACCTGTCCCGGTCCGGGTCGGGGCCGCGGGCACTGCCGCCATGCCAACGCCGACAGCAGGCGGGTCCGGGGCAAGTCCAGCGCGAAGTTGGCTTCCGGGTCGGTCATGGGTTCGGCGGTGTCGAGGGCGTCCAGGCGCGCCTGCAGCGGCTTGGTCACCAGCGGCGCCCAGCGCGTGCCCGCGCGCAGCACCACCTCGTCGAGGTTGTCGTTCCAGAACGCGCCGGGCACGGCCAGTTCTCCGAGCAGTTCGCCGATCTCGGTGCCGGGTTCCACGTCGATCAGCCGCCAGCGCAGCGCCGATTGCTCGTTGAGCAGCACCCGGCGCGCACCGGCCAGCGCGGCATGATTCGAGTTCGGCGGAATCGGGCTGTCCGGCAGCGCGAACGCGCCCTCGGTCACCAGCGTGGCATGGCACCAGCCGTCACCGAAGACGCTCTGCGGCCCCTGTTCGGTGGCATCCGGGTGGACGAACTCGTCGAGAGCGACCGCGATCCGCTCCAGTGTCCACAGATCGGCGACATCGTCCTCGACGGCACCCGCGACCACGCAGACGTGCAGCCGGTCGGCGCCTTCCGCCTTGGCGGCGGCCAGGGTGGCGGCCAGGGTGGCGGCCAGATCGGCGGCGAGTTCGCGGCTCGCCACCCCGGCCACGTAGAGCCGGGAGCCCGGGATCGCGGCGGCCAGCTGCCCCGCCCGGCGGCAGTCGCCGCCCAGCGCGACGATCACCGTGGACACCGAATCCCGCGGCAGCGCGGCGGGATCGAGGGCATCGCGCGGTTCGAGCGTCTCGGCGTAGTAGAAGTCGACCATCCGGTGCAGCGGATCCTGGCCCGGCGCGAGCGCACCGATCTGCAGGCCGCTCAACCGCATCACGAGGCTGCCTTCGTCGTCGAGCAGATCCACCTCGGCGCGCAGCCGGGCCCGGGGATCGCGCCGCGCGACCACGGTGATCCGCTCGGGCAGCGGCGCGACCAGCCGCACCGCCGCGACACCGACCGGCACCAGCGTGCCCTCGTCGATCCTGGCGTCCGCGAACAGCAGGGCCGCCGACTGCATCGCGGCATCGACCACCGCGGGGTGGGCGAGATGTCCGGAATCCGCGGCGATGGCGCCGTCGACGGTGGCCACCACCGCGTCCGCGCCGACGCGCACGGAGGTGACACGACGGAAGGCCGGACCGTACTGCAGTCCCGCCGCGGCCAGACCGCTGTAGAACATCCGCGGGTCGATGTCGAGACCGACGTCCAGGGTGGGCACCGTGACCTTCGTCGGCTTGTGGCTGCCGGTCAGCGTGCGGCCGAACGCGTGCACCGTCCAGGCCGTCCCGGTCGCCGAGCGCGATCGGATCATGAACCGGCCGCTCGCCTCCTCGACGGTGAGCGCCACCAGCGGCACGTCCGGCGCGCCCATGATCAGCGGGGCCACAAACCGAACCTGTTCCAGCGCGACGCGTTCCACGCCCAGACGGGCGGCCGTCGCGCTCAGGGCGGCGTCCAGGTACGCCGCGCCCGGCATGATCTTGACGCCGTTCACCACATGATCGGCCAGCCACGGCAGCAACTCGGTGCCGACCTGTAGCAGCCAGTCCGGCCTGCCCTCGACGTCGGGATCACCGAGCATGGCGTAGGCGCCGGGGGTGCCCAACCGGGCCTGCTCGAACAGCGGCAGCGCCGCGTGCAGCCGGGTCCGTTGCCACGGATAGCGCGGCAGCGGCACGTGCGGGGTGGCGCGCTCCGCCGGGAACAGCTCGTCCAGGTCGAGCACGCCCGCGTCGTAGAGGCCGATGAGGGTGCGGCGGATGCTCACCGAATCCGGCTGCTTGCGATCCAGCGTCGGTACCGTCGTGCCGTTGACGTCCGCGCCGAGCAGCGCTTCGCGGATGTTGCCCGAGAGCACCGGGTGCGGGCCGACCTCCAGGAAGACCCGGCTGTCCGCGCCGATCAGCTTCCCGACCGCGTCCGCGAACCGGACGGGCTGCCGCACATTCGCGCACCAGTACTCCGCGTCCCAGTCGGGGCCGACAACTTGTTCGCCGGTGACCGAGGAGTACAGCGGCACGGTCGGCGCCACCGGCGTCAGCCCGGCCAGCGAGGCGCGCAGCTCGTCCAGGATCGGGTCCATCAACCGGCTGTGGTACGGCACCTCGACGCGAAGTCTGCGCGCGAAAATGCCGTCTTCGGTGAGCTTTTCGGCGATCTCGTCGAGGCGGTCGACGTCACCGGACAAGGTCAGCGAACTCACACTGTTGATCGCGGCGACATCCACCCGCTGGTCGTCGCCGACGAGTTCGCGAGCCTGCTCGGGCGACATCCCGACCGCGAGCATGCCACCCGATCCGGCGGTCGTCGCCTGCAACCGGGCCCGGTGGTAGGCCACCAGCACCGCGTCACGCAGCGACAGCATGCCGCTCACGTAGGCCGCCGACACCTCGCCCACGCTGTGCCCAACCGCAGCCGCGGGCCGGATGCCGTACTCGGCCAGCTCCCGCACCAGCGCCACCTGCACGAGGAAGTTGGCCGGCTGCGCCACCTCGGTGCTGGTGACCCTGGACTCCTGCTCGGGCCGCAGCAGCTCCTCGATGATCGACCAGCCCGCGATCGAACGGAACTCGGCGTCGACCGCCTCCGCCGTGTCGGCGAAGACACCTCGGCTGCGGAGCGATTCGCGTGCCATCCCCCACCACTGCGGACCCATGCCGGAGAACACGAACACCGGTTCGGCCGTGCGCGCCACGATCGTCCGCGCGGCGTCGCGGCCCTCGCCCGCGGCGAACGAGCGCAGATCGCGGACGAGGTCGGCGGTGTCGCCGAGGAGCATGCCCGTGCGGTACTGATGGTGCGCCATGCGCGTCCAGGCGGCCTCGGCCAGTTGTTCCGGGTCGGCGCCCGCGGCGATCAGATCGCCGAATCGACCGGCCAGCGCACGCGCCGCGCCGGTGCTGCGCGCCGAGATCGGCAGGACGCCGAAGTGCCGCGGGGGCGAGACAGGTTCAGCGGCGTTCGGCCGGAACTCCTGCAGGATGGTGTGGGCGTTGGTGCCGCCGTAGCCGAAACCGTTGACCGCGACCGTCATCGGCTCGGCGTCGGCGGGCAGCGGCTCCGCCTCGAGTTGGACGTGCAATCCCAACTCGTCGAACGGGATGTCCGGATTGGGTTGGTCCAGCCAGCCCTGCGGCGGGATGGTGCGATGCCGGATCGCCAGCGCCGCCTTGATCACGCTCGCGATACCGGCCGCGGCCTCGGTGTGCCCGAGTGTCGACTTCACGGAGCCGACGCCCAGTGAGCGTGTGCGCCCCGCGGGCGCGCCGAACACTCGGCCGAGCGCGCGCAACTCGACCGGATCGCCGACCAGCGTGCCGGTGCCGTGCGCCTCGACGTAGGTGATCGTCTCCGGCGCGAGGCCAGCGCGGCCGCACACCGAACGCGCCAGTGCCTCTTGGGCTTCGGCGCTGGGCACGGTGATCGCGGTGGTGCGGCCGTCCTGATTCGAACCGGTCGCCTTCACCACCGCGTAGATCCGGTCGCCGTCGCGGACCGCGGCGTCGAGCTTCTTCAGCGCCACCATGCCCGCGCCCTCGCCCCGCCCGTAGCCGTCGGCCGAGGCGTCGAAGGACTTGCAGCGGCCGTCCGCGGCCAGGAAACCGCCCTTGCACATCAGCACGAAGGTCTCCGGTTGCAGCATCACGTTGACGCCGCCCGCGAGCGCCACTTCGCAGTCGCCGTTCTCCAGCGCCTGACAGGCGAGATGAAACGCGACCAGCGACGACGAGCACGCGGTATCGACCGTGAGCGCGGGTCCGACCAGGTTGAGCGCGTAGGCGATCCGGTTGGACAGCATGGTGTAGGACGCGCTGGCCGGGGTGTGCATGTCGGTGTGGAACAGAGCCGGGCCGACCACGCCGATCACCGACTGGTCCACCACAAATCCGCCGACGTAGACGCCGATCGAGCCGCCCGCCGCGCGTCGCGCGATCCCGGCGTCGTCGAGCGCCTCCCAGGTCACCTCGAGCATCAGCCGCTGTTGCGGATCGAGCACGGTCGCCTCGCGAGGGGAGATGCCGAAGAAGTCCGGGTCGAATTCCCACGGGTCGATCGTCATGAACGCCGCGCGCTTGGTGTAGCTGCGCCCCGGCGTACGCGGTTCCGGATCGTAGTAGCGGCGGTAATCCCAGCGATCGGCCGGCATTTCGACCACGCCGTCCCGTTTGTCCAGGACGAATTCCCAAAATGTTTCGGGCGAGTCGATGCCCCCTGCAAACCTGCAGCCGATGCCGACAATTGCAATATCCGACATGCACATCCTCCGGGTCGGATCCAGTTCGATCGCCATTCTTTTTCCGGCGATTCACGAATCAGCCTGTGCACACTTGGCGTCCGGCCCAGCGTAACGGCCGCCACACCGGCCGTCGTGGGCTCAGGGAGACTTCACAATCCGCTTGCGAACCGAGTTGTGGCATCTCGAAATTCCGGATCGACTGCCGGTGAAATGCCTTGGCATTGCTAGGTTTCAACCGTTCCCGGCCTCGCCGAAATACGATGTCACCGGTTAGGAGGCGGCATTGTTCGCCGAGTTCACGCACTGGACCGATACGCTCGTCCGGCGGCGGTTCACCGTCATCGGGTTCGTCGTCGCCGCACTGCTCGCGCTCGGTGCGTACGGCCTCGGGTTGGACGAGCACCTCAGCGTCAGCGGGTGGAACGATCCGACTTCGGAATCCGCGCGGGCGGTCCGGCTCAAAGACGAGGCGTTCGGCCACGACCACATCGCCGATGTGCTCTTGCTGTATCGCGCCCCGGAAGGCAAGACGATCGACGACCCCGCCTTCGCCGCGACGGTCGTGGGTCACTTGAACAGCCTGCCGCAACGCTTTCCGGACCGGATCGGCAAGATCAACGCCACCTACTGGCCCACCGACACCGGGCTGCACCTACCGGACATCTTCGGCTCCGAAGCCCGCGACTACGCCTTCGCCTCCGTCGCCATTCGCGGCAGCGACGACACGGAGATCATGCGCAACTACCGAAAAGTCGCCGACCAGTTCCGGATACCTGGCATAGACATGGAGGTGGCGGGCGGGCAACCCGTCGCGGCCGCCCTCAACGACACCATGGCCCACGATCAGCGTCGCATGGAGCTGTTCGCCGTTCCCGCCGTGGCGGTGCTGCTGTTCTTCCTGTTCGGCGGCGTCGTGGCGGCCGCGCTGCCGCTCATTGTCGGCGGACTGACCGTGCTGGGGGCGTGGGGGGTCATTCGAGCCATGACCACCGTCGTCGAGGTGAACTCCTTCGTCTCGCCGGTGGTCTCGATGGTCGGCCTCGGCTTGGCCATCGACTACGGTCTGTTCATCGTGAGCCGGTTCCGCGAAGAACTGGCCGACGGCCGCGAGGTGCCCGAGGCCGTGCGGCGCACGGTCGCGACCGCCGGACGCACCGTGGTGTTCTCCGCGACCATCGTGGTCGTCGCCGCGGGCGCCATTCTGCTGTTCCCGCAAGGCTTTCTGCGCTCGTTCGCGCTCGGTGCGATGGTGACGGTGGCGCTGGCGGCGCTGATCTCGATCACGTTGCTGCCCGCCATGCTGGCCGTGCTGGGCCCCCGCGTGGACTGGTTGGGTTTCAACCGGTTCCACGCGCGCCGCGCCGGCGATCGAGAGGCGGACAATCCGTGGGGCCGCGTCGCTGGATGGGTGATGAAACGACCTCTGGCCGTGGCGGTTCCCGTGGTGGCCGTCCTGGTGCTGCTCATCGTCCCCGTGCGCGACGTGGCCTTCGGTGGCATCTCCGAGCGCTTCCTGCCGCCCCGTCATCCGGCCCGCACGGCGCAAGAGCACTTCGATCAAGTCTTTCCGCTGCGGCAGATCAATCCGGTCGATCTGGTACTGATCACCCACAACACCGCCGATATCGAGGCGGTGGTCGCGCAGGCCGGACGAGCCCCCGGACTCATCGCGCCGTTCCCGCGCGCGGTGCAGGGACCGGCGCATCCGAGCGTCTTCACCACTTCGACCGTACTGCGGGACGCGCACGACGCGAACGCGACCATCGACTATCTGCGTTCCATGCCGGTGCCGAAGGGAACGACGGTGCTGGTCGGCGGGCAGCCCGCGGTTCAGCGCGACAGCGTCGACGCGCTGCTGCGCCGGATGCCGCTGATGATCGCGCTCGTCTTCCTGGTCACCACCGTGCTGATGGTGCTGGCCTTCGGCTCCCTGGTGCTGCCGCTCAAGGCCGCGCTGCTGAATCTGCTCGGGCTCGGCTCCACGCTCGGCATCCTGACCTGGATCTTCGTTCAGGGCCACGGCGCGCGGCTGCTGGAGTTCACCCCGCAGCCGATCATGGCGCTGGTACTGGTGCTGATCGTCGCCGTGATCTACGGGCTGTCCACGGACTACGAGGTATTCCTGCTCGCCCGCATCGTGGAGGCGCGGGCCGCGGGCGCGACGACCACCGAGGCGGTGCGCGCGGGCATCGCCCGCACCGGCTGGATCGTCACCGCCGCCGCCCTGATCCTGTTGGTGGTGACGGGAGCCTTCGCGCTGTCGGATCTGGTCATGATGCAGTACATCGCCTACGGCATGGTCGCGGCGCTGTTCATCGACGCGACGATCCTGCGGATGCTGCTGGTGCCCGCGACCATGCGCCTGCTCGGCGACGCCTGCTGGTGGGCTCCGTCCTGGCTGCGGCGCGGCGGCCCGCACCGAACGTCTCCGGAGCCACGCACCGAATCCGTCCACGGCGCCGAAGACCCGTAGTTCTCGAACGGCCGGGGCACCCCCAGCGTGGAGCGCGGCCGACACCAGGGGGCGAGCCTCGCCGAGTTGTCGCGGTCAGCCCGCGACCGACCAACTGAACGGACTCGTGGCGGCACGCGCGCGGTTCGGCAGCGCCAGCGCCAGTGCGGCCAGGCCGAGAGCCGCGACGGCGACGGCCGAGAGCATGATCATGCTGCCAGGCAGCGTGTGCGCGCGGAAGAACAGCGCGCTGAGCACCGCCAGTCCGACCGAATTGCCGATCTGCTCGATGGCGGGCAGCACGCCCGACGCCTCGCCCATGGCCTGCTCGTCCAATTCCGCCAGCATCAGCGGTTGCAGCGGCACGCCGAAGACCCCGACGCCGAGGCCCGCGAGAAACGTCGGCCCCAGCACCAGCGGAAGGTTCACGACGCCATCCCCTACGTACAGGTATCCCACTCCCACCGCGACGCAGCCGCCGAAAACGGCGATACCGCCGGCCAGCGCTCGAGTCCCCCAGCGGCGCATCAGGATCGGTGACAGCAGCGCACCCGCGCCCGCACCGAGGGCGAACGGCGTCATGGCGATCCCGGTACGCAGCGCGGAGAACCGCAGCACGTCCTGCAACAGGATCGAGACGGTGAACACGAACGCGGTGAACAGGCCGAAGAAGATCGCCACCAGTGCCGATCCGATCGCGAATCCCCGGTCGGCGAAAAGGTCCAGCCGCACCAGCGCGCGGCCGCCTCGGCGGCGCGTCGCGCGCTCGTGTGCCACGAACACCGCGCCGAGCACCACCGCGGCCGCGATGTACACCCCGTGCACGGCCCGCCAGCCCGCCTGTTGACTGTCCGACAGCGCGAACAGCAGCCCGAACAGCGCCGCGGTGGCCACCACGGCCCCGCGCAGATCCAATGGCTCCCGATCCCTCGCCGGGCCCGATCGCAGGTAGCCCGCGGCCAGCGCGATCGCCACCACACCCAACGGCAGATTCATCAGGAAGATCGCGTGCCAGCCGAGCCCGAACGGGTCAAGGGTGATCAGCGCGCCGCCCAGGATCGGGCCGAGCATTCCCGCGAAACCCGCTGTCGCGCCGTACGCGGCGAAGGCGTACTGATGATGCTCACGGCGGAAACTCGCGGTGATGATGGCGATGGTCTGCGCCGCCATCCCCGCGCCCGCCACGCCTTGGACGATCCGGGCGAGCACCAGTTCCATCGCGGTGGTGGACATCCCGCACCACACCGAGGCCACCGTGAAGGCCACCGCCGACCACAGGAACATCCGGCGGCGGCCGGCGATCGCACCGACGCGAGCGGCGGTGAGCAGCACGCAGGCGAACGCCAGCGAGTACCCGGCCACCACCCACAACTGCTCGGACCGCGACGCCCGCAGCTCCGCGGTGACGACCGGGAGGGCGGTGTTGACGATCGTCACATCGATCATCTGCATGAAGACCGAGATCAGGCACGCTCCGAACGATCCGAGCGCCACCGCGGCCTCTTTGCGGGTCATCGGATCGCCGCTTCGATCATCGGCCACGAATTGCGCAGATCCTGATGCCAGTAACCCCAGGAGTGGGTGCCGTTGGGCCGAAAGTCGAAGGTCGCATCGACACCCAGCTGACGCAACCGGTCCTGCAACTGGTGCGTGCACAGGTTCGCCACCGCCTCCAACGGTGCCCCGAATACCAGCTGGTAGAGCAGGTGCGCGAGGTCGCCGTGCGCGCCCTCGAAGTTGTCCTTCGGGCCGGGCAGCCCGGTACCGGTGGCAACGTAGATGGCGGTGCCGCGCAGCCGGTCCGCGTGCAGGTACGGATCGTTGGCGCGCCATGCGGGATCGGTCGGCGGCCCCCACATGTTGACGACGGTGCCACGCTGTTGCGTGACCACCGCCTGAACCACCGCCTGCCCCGCGGGGTCGCTGGTGCGCACGCAGCCGCTGTAGGAACCGATCGCCTTGTACAAACCCGGTGCGGCCATGGCCAACTGGAACACCGAGGTGCCTGCCATCGAGATGCCCGCGATGGCGTTCGTCCCGGTGCCGTGGAAGGTGGCGTCGATGAGCGGCGGCAGCTCTTCGGTGAGGAAGGTCGACCAGCGCTGCCTGCCGAGGACCGGGTCGTCGCTGCGCCAGTCGGTGAAGTAGCTTCCCGCACCGCCGAACGGGATCACGACGTTCACCTGCTTGTCGCGAAAGAAGTCGACGAGATCGGTGCCGTCGAGCCAATTCCCCTCCGAACCACCGTTGGCGCCGTTGAGGAGATAGAAGGTCGGCGCCGGTGTGTCCGGATCTGCCGCGCGCAGCACCCGAATTCGCGTAGCGCTGTTCATCGCCGCCGAGTACACCTCGAGTTCGGATTGCCGGTCGGATTCGAGCCGGGTTTCCACTATTCGCGAGCCGTCCGCTGCGACGGGTCGCGATGGATCGGCGCGGACCACCGGCTGTGCGCCGATCATCACGCAAGTGAAAATGAGCACCGCGGCGAGTACCGCGCCTGTTCGATGCGAATATCCGGGCATGTCGACTCCTGGCCCCGGGTAGGAGGGCTCGAATTCGCAGTCAATAACATCGGGCGGCCCACCCGCCGGATTTTCGAGTGATCCTGTGTTTCCTACCAATTCGATTCGTCGACTATTTGCCGTATTTCCCAAACCGGGCGCGCGACCATTGCGATCCCGGTGCGGCGGAACCTAGCGTCGAGCGCATGGCGTTCCCTCGACTGTGCCGCGACTCACGCGGAACAGTCCGGCGCGCAATGCTCTTCGCACTGCTGATGCTGATCTGCTCCGGAAGCCCGGCGGTCGCCGAGCCACCCGCGATGCGACCCGCACACGGGCGAGCCGTCGAGCTGACCGTCTTCTCCCCCGCGATGGGCGCATCGGTATCGGTCATCGTGCTGCCACGCCCGGACCCGTCCCGTCCGGCTCCGGTGCTGTATCTGCTCAACGGCATCGACGGCGGCACCGCGGGCGACGGCTGGACCGACCGGACCGACGTCGACCGATTCTTCGCCGACCGGCAGGTGACCGTGGTGGTGCCGGTCGGCGGCGCGGGCAGCTACTTCACCGACTGGCGCGCCGACGACCCGGTTCTCGGCCGTCCGCGCTGGACCACGTTCCTCACCCGCGAGCTTCCCCCGATCATCGACGCCACCTTCGGCGGCACCGGCGCCAACGCCATCGCCGGAGTCTCGATGACGGGCACCTCGGTGTTCCAGTTGGCCATGGCCGCACCGGGTTTGTACAAGGCGATCGGTTCCTACAGCGGCTGCGTGCGCACCAGCGACCCCGCCGGACAGGCCATGGTGGCCACGATCGTCACCGCGGAAGGCGGCACGGTGGCGAACATGTGGGGACCGCCGGGCGATCCGGCCTGGGCGACCAACGATCCTTACGTGCACGCGGATCGGCTGCGCGGCACGACGATCTACGTGGCCGCCGGAAACGGGCAGGCGGGCCCGCTGGACCAACCGCACAGCACGGGAATCGACGGCAACCCCGCGAAGATGGCGGACCAGTTGGCCATCGGCGGCATGCTCGAAGCCATCTCCGACCGCTGCACCAGGTCACTGCGCGACCGCTTCGCAGAACTCGGCGTCCCCGCCACCTTCGATCTGCGGCCCAGCGGCACCCATTCCTGGGGCTACTGGCAGCACGACCTGCACAACAGCTGGCCCTTGTTCGAATCCGTTCTGCGCTAGCGGCTCTGGGGCGATCCGCGATCAGCGCCGTCAGGCGCACCCTTCCAGGGTTGCGTGTGCCAGTTCATCGACCACGTCGCCGATCTCATGACGCTTACGCAGCGCTTCGAGCTGGCGTCGGGCGCCGTTGCCACGCTTGCCGAGGTCGGCGATCGCTTCGGTGACGAAGGTTTGGTCACCGAAGTCCCGCAGCGCGGGCTCGATGTGCGCGACGAGTTCGTCCAGCAAATCTCGGTGTGGAACCACACGCCCTTCGACGGGATCGAGTCCGTCGCCGTCCAAACCCGACTGCGCGGCGTTCCAGTAGGCGGCGCGAAGTACTTCGGCAGGGACGGGCGGGGCGGGTTCACCCTGTTCGATCGCCCGCACCCCCATGGTGACGGTGGCCCTGATCAAGGCGGCGAGCAGCGCGGCTTCCTCCACGGTGGCGGGAACGTCGCTGACCCGCACTTCGACGGTAGGGAACGATTCCGAGGGCCGGATGTCCCAGTACACCATCTTGTTGTCGAGAATGCTGCCGCTGGCGAGCATTGTCGCGACGATCGCGTCGTAGTCCTCGACGGAGGCGAAGTACGGTGGCGGTCCCGCGCTGGGCCAGCGCCGCCACAGAATGCTGCGCCAACTCGCGTATCCCGTCTCGCTGCCACGGTAGATCGCCGAATTGGCGGTCAACGCGAGGAATATCGGCAACCACGGACGCACGTGATTGCCGACCAGTATCGCGGTCTCGCGATCGGGCACACCGACGTGCACATGGCATCCGGACAGCCCTTGTTCATGGGCGATCATGCCGAAGCTGTCGGCGATCCGCCGATATCGAGGCGTATCGGTGACCGGGAACCCTTCGGGCACGGTCGGGGGCACCGCGACAGCGAGGAGCCGAGCGTCATTGGCGGCCGCGCATTCGGCGACGGTCCTACGCAGCGTGCGCAATTCCGTGAGCAGGTCGCCGATATCGGAATGCACCCCGCTACTGGTTTCCACCTGACAGCTGGTCAGCTCCAACTGCAGATCGATGTCCGCCTTCTTCGCCGCTTCGGCAACTCGGATGTTGGCCGGTGCGGGGGCGCCGGTTTCGGGGTCGGTCAGCAGGAATTCCTCTTCGACACCGACAGTCGGTACATGGTTGTCCATGGTCGTGATCACGCCCTTCGATACTTCGGCCGGTATTCCTCGGTGGTAGCGGCCCGTCTCGCGCCGATGTGATCCGCCCAGGCCACTTGCCTACCTGTGTGTCGGCGGAGCGAGCAAATGTGTTCGGGCCGTACCCCCTTCGCACATGCCCAAACGATCGGGCACCGGCTGGTCAGCCGCCGTAACCGGTGCGGTGGCTCTCTCGATTGAGATCGCGCCGACGGGGTAGATGCCACGTACCTGCGGTGTATCCACCCGTCTTCCGGTCACCGCGCACGACGGAGGTAGCGACATGGCCGAACATCACGACACGGCACCCGGCAGCGTGCCGGCAAACGTTCTGTCGCGCAGGGACTTCGCCGACAGGGTGTTACGTGCCGCGGCAACTCCGGAACGAATCGCCGACGTCGTCGCGCGGATCGTGGGTGAGCGCATCGAGATCGGGCCGGTGCCGGTAGCTTTGAACGGACTCGTGCGCGCCACCGCGATCGCCGAAGCCGGACCCGTACACGCCGTGCGATGCGACTGCGGACCCTGGGATATGACGATCGCGGTGCCGATCCTGCTGCGCCTGCGCGTCCGCCTGCCCGGTCGAACGCTGCGATACATCGGCGCGGCCCGCGTACTGATCCGGCTCGCGTTGATTCCCCGCGAACCCTGCGGATTGTTCCTCCGGACCGACGAGGTCCACGCCGATGACCTCACCATCAGGATGCGCGCTCGCGACCTCACATCCCGACTCGCCGGAGGGATCGGCCGGGTCGAATCCACGGTGGCCGAGCACATCCTGCGCTACATCGACGAACTGTTCGCCGGCCCCGCGTTCGGCGGCATACGCGACATCGATATCGCCGACATCATCGACCGCGCCTGGGACGCGGGTCTCGTACTCCGCTTCCCGGACCGAGCCGCGAGCTGATCCGCATCAGGGCGGTACATCGACTCGGACCGGCGGGGCGAGGGCGACACATTCCTCGCCGGCCGCCGGCCCCAGGTCCGCAAGGCAGGGCCGTCGCAGCGCGGCATCACATCGTGCGTTGCGCCAGCCACGCGTTCGGCCGACATGGGGTGGACGGTGGCGGCTTCGGCTCCGGGTCCCATACGCCGGACACGCCGACGGGGATGGCGCAGAGCCGCGCCTGCGGATGTGCGGCAACGGGCGGGAACTGGCAATCTGCCGGGTTTCCCGACTGGGTACTTGCGCGGCACTCAAGTTAGTGCTATAAGAAATCTGTGTCCAATGGCACAACTTATCTGATTCGTTCTATGCAGAATAGAGTGAGTTGGAGGTGACGACCATGCTGATGCGCACTGACCCGTTCCGCGATTTGGAACGTTGGACGCAGCAGGTGTTCGGCACAGCGGCCCACCCGGCGGTCCTGCCCATGGACGCCTGGCGTGCGGGCGACCAGTTCGTCGTCGAGATCGACGCGCCCGGCATCGATCGGGATTCTCTCGACCTGAATGTCGAGCGCGACGTCGTGACCGTTCGCGCGCGCAGGCCGGAACTCGACGCCGATCGCGAGATGGTGGCCACCGAGCGGCCTCGCGGCGAGTTCAGCCGCCAACTGCTCCTCGACGTCGACCAGGTCCGCGCCGACTACGCCGATGGCGTGCTCCGTCTGACGATCCCGCTGGCAGACCGGCCCGAGCCGCGCAAGATCGAGGTCGCTCGCGGCAACGGGCACAAGGCGATCGACGCCTGAACCCGGGACGGGAGACGTCGTCATGCCCGATTCGGCTGTACGTCCGCGGTCACTCGACGAGTGCGACGCCTGGCTGCTGGATCCCGACCTCGAACGATTGTTCGCCGAGGTGGACGCGATCCTGTGCGAGGCAGGGGCCCGGTTACGCGGGCGGGCGCACCCGTCCATTCCGGCACCGGGACCGCGGCGCGCCTCGAGCCCCCGTCCCGGCCGGGACACGCTCGGGACGCACGGGTGGCACCCCGAAGCGGGGCCTGCCACCGAACGCGGTCCTCCGCACAACCGCCACCGCACAGTGACGGAATTCCGAAGAAGGAGGTGATGCCCGCATCCCACTGAGAAACCGGTTCCGCGGCGAGGCGGTCGCCCCCTGTACCAGGCGCTTGCGAGCACCAGCGAGCATCTGCTCCACGCGCACCGCCACACCATGTGGCACGCAGGGATGACAGCTCGCCGCAGGAACAACCTCTCGTAGTCACGTCGCTCTTCTCCTGATCGGGGGAGGGACCGCAGACCCCTCCCCCGACTCCGACCGGCGGTTTGCCGGGACGCGGCCAGGGTAGGCCGGAAGAGATTCATCAGGGTGCCAAGAGGAGGCTGTGATGCGACGCGCGCTTCTGATCGTTCACGATGTGCCCGCGGGATTCCCGCGGTGACCGACAACTCTCGTCACGTGGGTGGCTATGCCGCGACGATGGTTGCGTACGCGACTGTAGTGGCGGCGGTCGCACTGCTCGGGAACGCGACAGGTCGCAAGCTTCCGCGCGATATGACCATCCGTGATCTGGTGGTCACCGCGTTCGCCACGCACAAGCTGTCCCGCTTGGGGACGAAGGCCGCGGTGACGGCTCCGGTGCGCGCAGCGTTCACGCGACCGGTCGCAGCTGACGGTGGGCCCGGAGAGGTGGCCGAGGAGCCGAAGGCGACCGACGGCATCGGGCGCAGCATCGGTGAGTTGCTCAGCTGCCCGTTCTGTTTCGACGTATGGGCGATCACCGGTTTGACCATCGGACACGTTTTCGCGCCGCGGATGACGCGCGTGCTGACCGACGCCGCGGCCGCCTTGGCAGGCGCCGATTTCCTGCACCTCGCATATGCCACCGCTCAGCAGATCGCCGAGGGCGAACACCCGGCGCTGGTGGGCTGACGAAGCGGTGTCGCACCGATCCGGTTACACGGGCCGCCATCCTGCGATACCTGGTTGGGAGCGACCCGCCCGCACCGTCGAAATCTTCGGTGCGGGCGGGCCCGTTGCAGCACAAGGTTTGTGGCTATCGCCCCGGCCGCAGCCGCAATCGGCATCGGCGGCTGGATCGATGCGGTCGCGGCAGGTCGTGCGGCGCGGGGGTGGTATGGGTGCGGGTGTAGGTCAGCACCTGGGTGGCTTCGGGTCCGCGGTCGGTGTCGGCGGCCGTGAACACGACCGGTTGCCCAGCGGTGAGTGTCTTGTAGCCGGGGGCGCAGATGGCGGTGTATCGGACGAACACCGCCTCACCGCCATTGTCCGGGGTCAAGAACCCGAAACCTTTTTCCTTGTTGAACCAGGCCACACATCCGTGCTGCCAGCGCGGCAGTTCCGCGGCGCCGGTGTGCGGGTCGGGATGGACGTTGCTGTCAGTAGGCGAGGCAATCGTAGTCGTCATCGGCGGTAGGTGTGATCCAGGCTTGATCGATGCGGTCGCTGATATCGGCGGTGTCGAACGCGGCACGGATGCGCTCGGTCAGCGGGTGCAAGCCGCCGGTGTCCAGTCCGATATCACGGTCGTCGGCACGCACGGGGGTCTGCTGGTCGGCCAGGTCACCGTCACCGTAGAGCGGGATCGTGGTCATTCGTCACTCCTCCGAGGTGAATTCCGGTTTCGGGAGGTGGGCTCGGAGCCCGCCGAGCCCACCCGCGAGGAAGAGTCGAGAACGAGAGATCGACAATCGTCGTTTCCTTGGGATACAGCAATCACCTCGCTTTCACGATCTCGTGCACCTCTGGAAGGGGGTGATAGCGCAACGTTCCTGCCCGGGTGGATCGCACGCCGGGACCAGCATGGCCGTCACCTCCACTCAGTCTTATCTCTCAATGACAGATTGGATTATCTCTGTCAGCCAACACAGATTTCTTATACCACTCCTATGATATCCGCGCAAGTCCCAACCCCCTGCCTCTTCCCCTCTCGTTCGTCGCCCGGTGCTCGACGCCTTCACCGGCTTGATACAGCGCGAAGGGGATACCCCGGCTGAGAGCCGAGCGCGCGTGGCGCAGGCATGCGGCTATCGAGACCGAGGGAAAGGGGCCCGCATCGTGTCGAGCACGCTCGTCGCGCTCTACCAGGCGTCGGGCGAAGGGCCGCCCGGCCTGCTGCCCGCACGCCAGCAGATGGCGTTCTCACTGGGCTGGCACATCGTGCTGGCCTGTTTCGGCGTCGCCTTTCCCGCCATGATCTACGTCGTGCATCGCCGTGGCATCGTTCACGACGACCCCGTGGCACTGGGCTTGGCGAAGCGGTGGGCGACGGTGTCGGCGATCTTGTTCGCCATCGGCGCGGTCTCCGGAACGGTGCTCAGTTTCGAAATGGGGCTCTTGTGGCCGGGGCTGATGGGCCGCTTCGGCGACGTGCTGGGCTTGCCGTTCGCCTTCGAAGGGCTTTCGTTCTTCATCGAAGCGATCTTCCTGGGCATCTACCTCTACGGATGGGGTCGCATGCCGCCGCGCCACCACCTTGCCATGCTCGTGCCGATGGGGGCCGCCGGGGTGGTCGGCACCTTCTGTGTGGTCAGCGTCAACGCGTGGATGAACAACCCGACCGGATTCCGGCTCGCCGACGGTGAGGTGACCGAGGTGAATCCGTGGCGTGCGATGTTCAACGGCGGGGTGTACCTGCAGTTCGCGCACATGTGGGTCGGAGCCTTCATGGTCGTCGGATTCCTCGTGTCCGGCGTCTACGCCGCCGGTCTGCTGCGTGGACGTCGCGACCCTCATCACCGGCTCGGGTTCACGGTCCCGTTCGTCTTCGCGACCGTCGCCGCGCTCGCCCAACCACTCCTCGGGCACGTGCTGGGGATGCGGGTGCACGATACGCAACCGTCGAAGCTGGCCGCGTTCGAACTGGCCGCCACCACCGAAGGGCCCGCCCCGCTGCGATTGGGCGGCGTTCTCGTCGATGGAGAGGTGCGGGGAGCGCTCGAGATCCCCCGGCTGGGTTCCGTCATCGCCCGCAACTCGCTGACCGCCCCGGTACCCGGATTGGACTCGGTGCCGGTGGCGGATCGGCCGCCGGTCAACGTCACCCACCTCGCCTTTCAGACCATGGTCGCCATCGGCACCCTGCTCGCGCTCATGGTGATCGTGTTCTGGCTGCTGCGCTGGCGGCGCCACGACCCGTTGGCCGAACGTTGGTTCCTGGGAGCGGCGGTGGCCGCCGGACCGTTGGCGATCCTGGCGCTGGAATGCGGCTGGATCGCGACCGAAGTGGGCCGTCAGCCGTGGACGGTCTGGCGGGTCCTTCGCACCACCGACGCCGCCAGCACGAGCACCGGCTTGTGGTGGACCTATGTCAGCGTGTTGCTGGTGTATGCCGGGATGACGGTGGGCGCGATCGTCGTCCTGCGTTCCATGGCGCGGCGCTGGCGCACCGGCACCGCGACCATCACCGCCCCCTACGGACCGGGCGCGTCGCCGGTCGACCAGGCGCAGCGCGCCCGCAGCGTCGGAAAGCCGTGACCGATGGATCTCTCGGACGTCGTCGCGACCGCGATGTTCACCGGGGTGGTGCTCTACGCGCTGTTCGGCGGCGCGGATTTCGGCTCCGGATTCTGGGACCTGACCGCGGGCGGACCCCGGCGCGGCAGCCGCTTGCGAGTGCTCATCGACCACAGCATCGGACCGGTCTGGGAAGCCAACCACGTGTGGCTGATCTACATTCTGGTGTTCCTCTGGACCGCCTACCCTGCGGTGTTCGCCGCCGTCATGACCACCCTGTTCATCCCGATGAGCCTGGCGCTGCTCGGAATAGTGCTGCGCGGGGCGAATTTCGCGTTCCGCAAGTACTCCGCGACGCTGCGCCAGGCGCGCTTGTTCGGCGCCTTGTTCGCGGGCGCGTCGCTCATCACGCCGTTCTTCTTCGGCACCGCGGTCGGCGCGATCGCCTCCGGCCGGGTGCCCGCTGACGGGTACGGCGACCGGTTGCGGTCGTGGTTGAATCCGACCTCGATTCTCGGCGGTGTTCTGGCGGTCGGGACGTCCGCATTCCTGGCCGGCGTCTTCCTCACCGCCGACGCCGCGCGCTCGGGCGACGACGCCCTCGCCGGATACCTGCGCCTGCGCACACTGATCGTCGGCGGCGTGACCGGGGCGGTCGCGATCGCGGCGATCGCGCCGATCCGTCACGACGCACCTACCCTCGGCGCCGGACTCCTCGGGCGCGCCCTTCCGCTCATCGCGGTCTCGGCGGCCGCGGGGGTGCTCACCCTGACCTTGGTGTACCGCCGCCGATTCGGGTGGGCGCGCGTTCCCGCGACGGTCGCGGTCGCCGCGATCGTCATCGGGTGGGCCGTCGCGCAGACGCCATGGATCCTCGTCGATCAGATGCTCATCGCGGATGCCGCCGGTGCACGAGCAACCCTGGTGGGACTGCTCGCCGTCGTCGCCGCCGCCGCGGTCACCGTGCTACCCGCCCTGGGCTATCTGTTCTGGCTCACCCAGACCGACGCGTGGGTCCGCGACGAGCCCGCGCGTACCGGCTCACCGGAACAGGCGTAGCTACTCCGCCCCAGCGGCACCAGATCCTGGGGTTGCCAGCGGCAGGACCCGCACAGCAGCCGGCCCCTGTTCGAATCGGCGCTGCGGGCTCTGGCGCGATCCGCGATCAGCGCGTTTTCTTCCACGCGGCGTACCGCCCGGGCACGCAGACCGCACAAGGCCGGTAGCCAGCGGAGATCGCGTCGGATTCGGTCGCGAAGAAGACGCGATGCGTGCGGTAGGCGCCCCTGGCGAGCGCACGGAGCGCCGAAGGGCAGTCCAGACGGCCGTAGATGCGGCTGCGACGGTGGCCGCCGTATCGCCCGGGGACGATGCTCCGATACGGTCGGCCGTCGCCGTCGAGCAAGGTGTACACGATGGCTATTCCGCGTCGTGCAGCACGAGACCGAGAGTGTGCCGCACACCGCTGCGCACGCGGCTGACACCGTGGCGGATCGGGGCGCGGGACCAGCCGCGACTGGATGGCGTCGGCCGATCGCGGGTGGTGAAAACCAATGCGTGCCCCTGTTCGAGCACCGACACGATCGCTTTCGACTGAGCGCGCGGGCGTTGCTCCACGAGCAGGAATTCCCCGCCGGTGTAGTCGATCCCGGATCGGTCCAATCCGATGACGACCTGCAGCGGGAAGACCAGCTCGCCGTACAGGTCGCGATGCAAGGCGTTCCAGTCACCGGCGTGGTAGCGCAGCAGGATCGGGGTCGGCTTTTTCTGCCCTGCGGCATGGCAGGCGTCGAGCCAATCGCCGAACTCCTCCGGCCACGGCGCTGGGTCGCCGAGACGGTCGGCCCAGGATCGGGCGAGCGGCAACAGTTTTCGATAGAAGGCCGTCCGCAGGCGCATGATCGGCTCGGGCACCGGATGCGCGAAGTATCGGTAGGTGCCTTCGCCGAATCGATAGCGCGCCATGTCGACGGTGGATCGGAACCGGGTCAGGTCGTCCCACATGGCGGTGAATTCGGCGCACTCCTGCGGAGTGAGGATCGGCCCGGTCGCCGCGCAGCCGTGCGCGTCGACTTCCGCGAGCAGCGTCCGCCAAGACTGGGCGTCGACGCGATCCGCCAGGGCGGCGGCTTCGGCCCGCCCCGGGACGGGAGCGGGCCCGGCACGATGCTCCGCGCGGTGACCGTCCCCAACGGTTCCGGTGCTCGGCTCGCTCATGCCGCCGCCTCCAGATCCAACAGCGCGTGCTTGGCGACGACGCCGCCGACGTACTGTCCGATGGACCCGTCCCCGCGTACCACCCGGTGGCACGGGATCACCACCGGCAGCGGGTTGCGCGCGCAGGCGGAGCCGACGGCGCGCACCGCGCGCGGGTTCCCGACGGCCGCCGCCACCGCGCCGTAACTCGCGCGCTGTCCGTAGCCGATGGCGGGCAGGTGCTCGATCACCTGGCGGCGGAACCCGGCGGCCAGCCGCAGATCCAGCGGCAGGTCGAAATGCGTCCGGTGGCCCGCGAAGTATTCCTCGATCTGCCGGGCCGCCACGTCCAAGCGGGCGGGCGCGGCGAGGATCCGCGGACTGATCCGCGCGGCCAGTGTGGCTAGTACCGCGTCGTGGTCTTCGGTCGGGTAGGCGACGCGGACCAGTCCAGCGGGCGTCGCGGCCAGCAGCAACGTCCCCACCGGGGTCTCCAGCGAGCGGTAGGCGACATCGAGCAGGCCCGCGGCGTCGGCCTCGGCGGTCAGTCGCGCGTGCAGCGTGGCGAGCAGGTCGGCGTCCGGGGTCAGCGCGCGCGACAACCCGTCACCGTGATCGAGGGTGGCCATCATGATTCGTCCTTCGGGTAGAGCTTGCGCAGGGTCTTCAGGCCGTCCGCGGCGGCGCGGCGGGCGGCATCCGGAGAATTGCCGAGCAATTCGGCGATCTCCGCGTGGGGAAGCCCGGCCAGATAGTGGTAGGCGACCGCTTGGCGCTGCTTGGTCGGCAGCGCCCGCAGGGCGGCCCACAGGTCGGGGTCGTAGTCGGCGGGTCCGGGGGCGGTAACGGGACGTTCCGGCAACGTCTCTGCCGGGACGGGAGCGCGCGTCAGCGCCCGGCCGACGTCGATCGCGCGGCGATGCGCGATGGTGACCAGCCATGCCTCGATGTTCGTGTCCGGGGAAAGGCCGGGAAACGCCCGCAACGCGGAGAGAAACGTTTCCGACCAGGCGTCGGCCGCGTCGGACGGGCCGAGCACCGCCCGGCAGACGCGCAACACCATCGGGCCGTATTCGGCCACTATTTCCTCGAACGGGGGCAGGCTCACACCAGGTAGACGCCGCGGGCGCCGCGAATGTGAGATCCCGTCATCGGGGCCCTTCCCGGCGCGACAGCCCGCTGGCGCGCAGCACCCGCCGCGCGATGCCAGCGCGGATGGACTCCTCGGTGCCGATGATCCGGACGTGGCGGCGTGCCCTGGTGATCGCGGTGTACAGCAATTCCCTGGTCAGCAAGGTGGATTCGGGCTCGGGCAGGACGACGGAGACGGTGTCGTACTGACTGCCCTGGCTGCGGTGGATGGTCATGGCGAAGACCGTGACGACCGCGGGGAACTGCGTGGGATGCACCAGGTACGGTTCGCTGCCGCGTTGCAGCGCCGCGCGCAACGAGCCGTCGGGCATCCGCACGACGACGCCGGTGTCGCCGTTGTAGATCCGCGCCTCGTGATCGTTCGCGGTGACCAGCAGCGGTTGTCCGGGATACCACGGCGCCTGCTGCGACTCGGGGCCCGCCCCCGCGGCGGCGGCCCACTCCGCGCCCATCCGGTCCCAGCGCTCCACGCCGAACGGCCCCTGCCGGTGCGCGCACAGCAGGCGATGCGTTTCCAGCGCCTGCAGCGCGCCCGTCGCGTCGCCGTCCAGGGCGGCGGCGGTGACCGTCGTCGCGGCCCGCACCACGTCGGCGCGGACCGCGGTCAGCTCGTCGGGCGCGCTGAGCGACAATTCGTCGCCGCCCGCGCGCAACAGCTCGAGCGCGGCGTCCGCGTCCCCCGCCCGCACCGCGACGGCCAGGTCGGCGATCCGTCCGCCGAACCTGCGGCCCCGGGTCAGCCGGACGATGCCGCCGCGCAGGCGGGTGCGCTCCAGCGCGGTCAGGGCTTCGGCGTGCTCGCCGGTCGCCTCCGGACCGAGGATCTCGTCGAGCACGGGATTCGGGGTGGCCGCGACGGGTCCGGCGACCAGGTCGGCGAGCACCGCGCCCGCGTCGACCGAGGCGAGCTGGTCGGGGTCGCCCACCAGGACCAGGCGGGTGTCCGGGCGCAGCGCGGCCAGCAGCCTGCTCATCATGGTCAAGGAGACCATCGAGGTCTCGTCGACCACGATCACGTCGTAGGGCAGCCGGTTGAATTCGTGGTACTTGAACCGGGTACTGCGGCCGCGCTGCCAGCCGAGCAGCCGGTGCAAGGTGGCGGCGGTGAGTTCGGGCAATCCGAGCGAAATCGCTTGCTCGCGAACGGCTTCCTGGAGGCGAGCCGCCGCCTTCCCGGTGGGAGCGGCCAGCGCGATGCGCAGCGCGGGCAACTTCGGCTCGGTCTCGCGGTGCGCGGACAGCAAGGCGATGATCCGCGCGATGGTGTGGGTCTTGCCGGTGCCGGGCCCGCCCGCGACCACGGTGGTCCAATGTGTCGCGGCGAGCGCGGCGGCCAGGCGCTGGCGATCCGGCGCCGTGCCCGCCGACGCGTCGAACAACCGGTCCAGTTCGCGGCGCACGATGCCGGGAGCGACCACCGGATGGTGTGCGGAGCGCTCGGTGAGCACCCGCCGGATCGTCTGCTCCTGCCGGTAGTACCGATCGAGATAGAGCAGCGGACCGGAATCGCCCTGCCCCTGGGATTCGACGAGTCGCAGCGGCCGCAACGGACCCGCCGGTCCACCGCGCACCAGCGGACTCACCCGCAGCGCGGCGACCACGGCCGGGATGTCCGGCCACGGTAGCGTCGCCGGATCGATGCCCGCGTCCCAGTTCTCGTCGGCGTCGACGCCGATCTCCCGCATCCGGTGCAGTTCCAGGCACACCGAGCCGGAGCGCACCGCCCGCACCGCCAGCGCCGCGGCGAACAGCACCGGCTCCGACGATTCCCGGCCCAGCCGGCCCAACCGCAGCGCCACGTGCACGTCGGCGGCCGAGAGCACACCGGCCTCGTTGAACGTGCGCAGCAGACCGGTTCCGCGCTGCGCCACCTGGATCGAGGTCACCGCCCCGCCTCCCCTGCCAGCAGCGCCGACAGCGCCACGACCAGATCGGCGGGCGGATGCCAGTCGAAGACGCCACAGCCCGCAGGCGTCTCCGGTCCGATCATGCCGCGCACGAACAGGTATCGGACTCCGCCGAGATGCCGGGCCGGGTCGTAGCCGGGCAACCGCCAGCGCAGATAGCGATGCAGCGCGACCGAGTACAGCAGCGCTTGCAGCGGATAGTGGGAACGCAGCATCTCCGCGGCCATGCGGTCGCGGGTGTAGTGCGCGACGGTGAGATCACCCGTGCCGAGCCGGTTGGTCTTGTAGTCGACGACGACGAATCGAGGGTGCGCGTCGCCCGCGACGCGGAGCACGGCGTCGATGCTGCCGGTCAGGTAACCCCGCAGCGGTATGTCTTCGAGCGCCGCCAGCTGTTCGGCGTAGGGGAACAAGTCGTCGTCGACCGAAAGGTGCTCACGCAGCAACTCGGCGACGCGCCGCAGGGTCGCCGCGGTGGCGCCGACGCGGTCCCCGCCCGCCAGTGGCAATTCGAATTCGAGTTCGCTGAGACGGTCGCCGGGGGCGATGCCGGCCAGGCAGCCACCCTCGAGCGGAGTACGCAGCACCGCCAGCAGCGCCGTCGCAAGCACTTCGGTATCCACTTCGGCCATCAGTTCGCCCACCGCCTCGCGGCACCGATCGCGCACCTCGGCCGCCAGATCCGGATGACCGGTGTCGATCCGCTCCAGGACGCCGTGCACCAAGGTGCCGAACTCCGCGCCGTAGGGCAGCGCGTTCATCAGCGACGCCGCGCCCGACGGTTCCGGCTCCGCCGCGCCGATGAGGGAGGCGCCCGCGGGCTCGTCGCCCGGCCCCGGCGCGCCCTCCGGTTCGCTGTCGGGTTCGGGCGCCGCCGGGCCGTGCGCGGAGGCGGTCAGCGCCGAGTACGAGGTGCGCCGCCACTGCTGGTCCAGCGCCCGGTCGAAGCGGGCCGCGGCCAGTGCGCCCGGCGCGGGCCCGGTGCGCGCTCGCCGGATCGCGACGCCGTCGGTCCCGGCCACCGCCGTCACCGAGATCGCCGCGCCCGCGTCCTGCGCCCACGTCGTAAGCATTTGCGCGGCAACGGTGTCCGCGGGTACCGCGGCTCGGGCGGCGACGGCCGCGCCACGATCGGCGCGGCCGAAGACCATGCGGTGCAACGGCGACGCCGCGGTGGTGATCGCGGGCGCCCACCAGGCGACGATCTGGCACATGGCGCGGGTGAGCGCGACGTACAGCAGCCGGAGTTCCTCGCCCGCCTCCTCGGCTTCGCTGCGCGCCTTGCGTTCGGCGTATCCGGGAGCGTCCGCGCCGCCGACATCCAGCACGCGCGCACCGTCGTCGGCGTGGAACAGCAACGTCGCCGGATAGGGGTTCTTCGCGCTGTCCCAGGCGAACGGCAGGTACACCACCGGGAATTCGAGTCCCTTGCTCGCATGCACGGTGGCGATCTGGACGGCGGCGGCGTCCCGGTCGAGCCTGCGGCTGCGGTCGGCGACGGCGCCGGAGGCGGGATCGCGCACGCGGTCGGCCAGCCACCGGGTCAGCGCGGTCAGCCCGAGCCCCTCGGTGAGCGCGACTTGGTCGAGCAATTGCGCGAGGTGCCGCAGGTCGGTGAGCTGCCGCTCCCCGTTCTCTACGGCGAGCAGCCGCGGCGCCAGGCGGGTTTCGGCGGCGATCTTCTCGAACACGGCCGCGAAACCCGCGCGGGTGAACAGCCGCGCCGCCTCACGCAACTGAGCGCTCACCCGGCCGACCAGATCGGCTCCCTCGCTGTCGATCTCGGCCGCGGTCACACCGAACAGCGGTGTGCACGCGGCCAGCCGCACCCGGTCGCCGCGATGCGGCTGTTCCAGCGCCCGCAGCACCCACAGCCAGTCGGTGGCGCTGTCGGTCGCGAAGACGCTGATACCGCCCGCGAGCACGGAGGCGACGCCGACGCGGTCCAGCGCCGCACGCACCACATCGATCTGCGAGCGGGTCCGCACCAGTACCGCGATGTCGCCCGGCCCGATCGGCCTGCGCGCCGTGTCGACCGCCGCGATCGAATCGGCTTCGGACAGTACCGTCTCCGCTTTCCCATCCAGCTGCACACCGGATTCGAGCAGGCGCACGATATCGGCGGCGAGATCGTCGGCGACCTTGGCCCGCATGCGCCCGACGGCCGGGAAGCCGGATTTGTTCAGCGGTCCCGCGCCCGTGCGCGGTAGGCACCGGACCCGCAGCGGCGTGGTGAGTTCGGAAGGTCCGGACAACCGGGACCATGGTCTGGTCGGGGCGACCGGATAGACGCGGATCTCCTCGTGCCCCAGGGCCGCCGCGCCGTGCAGGTGATCCAGCGCGGCGAGCAGTCCGGCGTCGCTGCGCCAGTTCGTGGTGAGTTCTTTGCGGACGTCGGCGTGCGCCACCGCGTCCAGGTAGCTGAGCACCTCCGCGCCGCGGAAGGCGTAGATCGCCTGTTTGGGATCACCGACCAGCACCAACGTGGCATGCCCGTGGAACGATCTGCGCAAGATGTCCCATTGCAGCGGGTCGGTGTCCTGGAATTCGTCGACCAGGGCGACGCGGTAGCGCGCCCGGATGCGGCGGCACGCGCGCGGGCCGTGCTCCGGGTCGGCGAGCACGTCGTGCAGCAGTACCAGCAGGTCGTCGAAGTCGCGCAGCCCGGCCAGCCGCTTGCGGCGCTCGGTCTCCGCGCGTACGGCGCGGGCGAACGCCACCCGCTCGCCTGCCTCGCCGTCGGGCTCGAGCGCCGCATGCCGGTCCCGCACGGCGGCCAGCGCGAGCGTGCGGGCCTCCTTCACCGAGAACGGCGGTTCCCCGCGCGCGTAGCGGTTGAGATACAGATCGTCGACGACGGTGCCGACGAGATCGTCGACGGTCTCCACCAGCCTGGTGCCCGGGTCGTGTTCACCCGCGAGGCCGAGTTCGTCGAGCATGCGCTGGCAGAAGCTGTGCGTGGTGGCGATGGTGCCCGCGTCGAAATCCGACAGGGCGGCCAGCAACCGTCGCCGCCGCGACCGCACCTCGTCTTCGTCGGCCTGCGCGAGGTGCCGGACCAGTTCGTCGGTGTGCGCCCTGGCCGCGACCGGGTCGGTCAATCCCGCGGCGACGGCGACGAATCGGTCGCGGGTGCGTTCCCGCAGCTCCTGGGTCGCCGCGCGGCTGAAGGTCACCAGCAGCAGCTGGGACACCTCGACACCCGCCTCGGCGACATAGCGCACGGCGAGACCGACGATGGCGTGGGTCTTGCCGGTGCCCGCGCTGGCCTCCAGCACAGTCGTGCCGGTGGGCGGCGGTCCGTACGGTTCGAACGCGGCCGCATCGAAAGCGTTTGCCGGGAAGGAGGTTTCCTGCACGGTCATGTGCGCCTCCCTCTTGCGCGGCCGGTAGTCACACACTCGGCGGACGGCGCGCTCGTCCTGGTGACCGGCCACGTCACACGGACCCGAAACGACTGTCCGAGCTGACATTCTGCCGCGCCCCCGGCCGCCCACCGGCGACCGACACGCGCAGCGGCGGCGTATTCCGGTGTCACGTGCCGCGTCGGTTCGCGATCGGTCACGGCTGGCCCTGGCTTTCCGCGGCCAGCAACGGGGCCCACATCCGCCGGGCCAGCGCGCCGAAGCGGGTGCTCTCGCCGGGTTCGCCCGTCGCGGCGGGCGCGGCCATGAGGTCCTCGAGCCGGGGCGCCGGGCCCCAGACGTAGCGAAGGTGGCGGTCGGTGTGATCGCCGAAGGGCCCCGGACCGTTGGGGCCGCCGTTGAATTCGCGCTCCGCCGCCGCGATCGCGTCGTCGGTGCTCGCGCCGCGGAAACGACGTTCGGCGTATACCGCGGTGGCGGCGGGCGCGACTGGCAGCGGTTCGGTCAGGCCCTCGTCGCGCAGCGCGACGAGCCTGCGCAAAATCTCCCCGGCCGCGGGCGCGTCGGGTGCGGTGAGCTCGCAGCGCCAGGTCGGACGGCCGAATTGGCCGCGGCCGGTGCTCACCGCCCGCCAGGAACGGTCCTCGGTGACGGTCAGCGCCAGCAGCGAAACCCACGCTCCGATCCGGTGTTTGGGGGCCAGCCGGGAGAAGGTGGTGCGGACCAGGGTGTCGCCGCGCACCTCGGGCACGGTGCCGGTGAGCCGCCGCCCGTTGCCCAGGTCGACCGCGATGTCCACCGCGCGCGCCGGGCCCGCGTAGTCCGCCTGCGCGGCGCGCACCAACCGGTCCACGGTGTGCTCCACCTCGTCGAGCACGGCGGCGCCGAATCCGAACGGCGGCAGCGTGCCGCGCCGCCACTCCGCCGCCCGCAGCCCGGCCGGATCCGCGCCGGTCAGGCGGGCCGCGAGCAGGCGTTCGCCCAGCTCCCACTTGGCCAGGCCGTCCAGTTCGATGGGCAGCCGGTCGGCGATGTCCTCGTCGTGCTCGGGAACCCGCAGACCGAGCCGCTGCCACAGGAAAGCGCGCACCGGGTGCTCCACGAACGAGATCAGATCGGCCAGCGCGACATCCGCCGTTCGCGCGGCGGGCAGCGGCGCGGCCAAGAATCCCGGACGCGGCAGCGCGGGTCCATCGGCCGCGTGCGCGCCGGCGAGGGCCACCTTGTCGAAACTGAACGGCTGCTCGGCCCGGAAATTCCGGCGATCGAAGGATTGCAGCGGATGCCGCGTCACCACCGAGCGCATCGCCGCGGCGCCGACGTGGGCCCGCAGTGCGTCCAGCAGCTCGGCGACCGGAACGGCGGGCGGCCGGTGCGCCCCGCTGACCGGGTCGGCGCCGGTGTGGAACACCAGCAGCGTGTCCCGCGCCGCGAGCACGGCGTCCAGCAGCAGCTGCCGGTCCTCGCTGCGCGGATCGCGTTCGCCCAGCAGGGGTTCACGGGCCAGCACGTCGTCTCCGTCCGCGGCGCTCGCGCGCGGGAACATCTCGTCGTCCAGGCCGAGCAGCGCCACCACCCGGTGCGGCACAGACCGCATCGGCACCATCGTGCAGACGGTCAGTTCGCCGGTGCGGAAGTTGGCCCGGGTGGGGCGCGCCGCCAGCCGCGAACGCAGCAGCACACCGACGTCGGCCAGCCGCAACGACACCTCGCCCGCGTGGTCGGTGGCGGCGGCGAGTTCCTGCCTGGCCTCGGTACGCACCCAGGCCTGCGCGTCCGGCACGTCGGTCAGCAGATCCAGCGCGCGGCCGAGCGCGGCCGCCCATTCGTGCGCGGGACGGGGGCCGCGCAGGTCGCGCAGGCACACCGCGAGCCGGTCGACGTACTCCGCGAAGCGTCCGGCCAGATCGACGTCGTTGCTGTCCACGTCGTCCAAGGGCAGCGCGAGATCGAGCCAATCGTCGGAGGTCTCGCCAGCGGTGACTCCGAGCAGGATCCGGTCCACCGCGCTGTTCAGCGTGTTCTGCGCGAAATCGGCGAGCCCGAACGCTTGGCGCTGACGCTGCCCGATGCCCCACCTCGCCCCGGACTCGGCCGCCCACTCGCGCAATCGCTCGATGTCGTCGTCATCGAACCCGCAACGGCGCCTGACTGTTTCGGCGGCGGCGAGATCGAGCACCTGGGTCACCGTCACCCGGCCGTCGGCCAGCTCGAGCAGCACTGCGATGACCGCGAGCAGCGGATTGGTCACCCCGCGTCCCCGGTCGGCCAGGCGCACCCGCAAGCGGTGCGCCGGATGCTCCGAATCGCTCTGCGTCTCCGGCGCTCCCGGCGCGCGCTGCCCGAATGCCGCGCGCACCAGCGGCGCGTACGCCTCCACCTCCGGGCACATGATCAGCACGTCACGCGGCTCCAGCGTCTCGTCGGCCGCGAACAGCCCGAGCAGGCTTTCCCGCAGGACCTCCACCTGCCGTGCGGGGCCGTGACAAGCGTGCACCTGCACGGTGCCGTCGGCGCCGACCTGCCCCGCCGCCGGGGGCCACTGGTCGTCCCGGATACCCCGTTGTAGCGCACGAAGCAATGTCATGGACGAATCATGCTGTGCCGCAACGTCATCGAGTTCGCTGATCGGATGATAGGTGTCGGTTCCGGTGACGGCGGACGCGGCCAACCGCTGCTGCAACTCCCGGACGTCGCGCCCCAGTCCCGCCAGCAGCGGATGGGTGACCGCCGTGGCGCTGCGGTCCTCGGCGCGCGTGCGGGCAGGGGGCAGCTCGCTCAGGGTCGACCAGAGGACGGGACTCGGATGCACGAGCCACAGGTGCACGTCGCGGCCGGCGGCCAGCGCCGACAGCACGGCCAACTGGTCGCCGGCCAACCGGGTCACGCCGAACAGCGACAATCGCGGCGGCAGCGCGACCAGATCCGGCCGCGCACGCAACCGGGCACAGGCGGCGTCGAGCCGCTCGGCCGGGCTCGGCGCCCCGATCTCGGCGCGCAGCCCGCGCCAGAGCATCGGCTGCCAGAGCAGGTCGTCGGGTACCGGAGCGCCCGCGCCATCGGTGTCGAGGCCCGCCGCCCACTCGGTGATCAGCGCTGGACGCTGAGCGGCGTAACTGTCGAACAGCGCGGCGACCTGTGCCGCGGTCGCGTAACGCCGTCCGGCGCGGTGCTCGCCGCCC
The DNA here is from genome assembly GCF_042733915.1 of Nocardia sp. NPDC059691. Classification (NCBI taxonomy): domain Bacteria; kingdom Bacillati; phylum Actinomycetota; class Actinomycetes; order Mycobacteriales; family Nocardiaceae; genus Nocardia; species Nocardia sp. NPDC059691. Next base: position 405,205 of record NZ_JBHWFB010000004.1, read on the forward strand.
GTGGCGTCTCCTGCGCCGAGATGCCTGGCGGGCACCGCGCACCAGGGTTCGGACAGCGAGGCGTCGATCACCCGCAGCAGCGTCCACACCGCCCGCTCCTGCGCCCACGGATCCTCCGCCTGCGCCACCCCGCTCGCCGCGGCCAGCGCCTCCGCGACCAGCGCGGAAGGCGAGGGGAAGGCGATGTTGGCGCACACACCGTCGGCCGCTCCGCCCGCGCCGAGCACTCCCGAGAGCGTCTGCGTCAGCCAGCGCTCCACGCCTTTCGCCGGCACCGCGACCACCTCGGGCGCGAACGGGTCTTCCTGCGGCGACGCCAGCACCCCGGCGAGCGCACGGGCGAGGACGTCGGCGCGCTCGGCACGGTGGATGTGCAGCGGCATCTGCGCCCTCTCGATCGGTGGTGTCCGGCTGCCCGGCCTCGGACTTCGTGCACGTTTATACGCCCAGCGACCGACGTGCAACCGCACCGCCCCATCCGGAGTGCAGTGAAATAGACCACACCAGAACGGATTACTCCGACGTGTCACGCGGGCGCCGCCGCGGCGATGTGCGACAGTGCTGCACCGGGGAGGAGAGCTTGCACCGGGGCGGAACGAGAGAGCTGCACCGAAAGGCTGGTTCGCGTTCTATGGATGCGATGGTGATTCCCCTGCTTCCGAAAGGCGGATTCACGGTCCGCCGGATCGGTGACCGCTGGGACCTGATCAACTCGCGCCACTACGGTCGCACCGTAGTCCTGCATTCCTGGCCGAGGGACCGGCACACCGAGGCCTTCGAGCACTGCTACCGGCTCAACGGACGTACCGTCGAGGAACTGCGCGCCGCCTTCCGCTGACGTGCCCGGCCGGGGGTGACGATCGAATTCCACTGCGGCGCAAGCAGCCGGAACGGGCGCTAGCACACCCTGGATCCGAGCTCAAGACGTGCGTCCGGACCCGCGATGTGCGATCGTCATCCCTCGTGCGTTATCCGTCCCCCGCCACCCGAACCGTTCCCCGCGTGGCCGCTTCCGCCTGTGTCCTCGCCGCAGCGGCGATCATCGCTCCGAGCCTGCCCGCCGCGCTCCCGACCGCGGGCGCGGTGCCGCTCGCGCACACGCAGGGCTGCCTGCCCGGCTTCGACTGCGATCTGAGCAGCCGCATCGCGAAGGCCGACGCCTACCTCAACAACCGTCCCGGTGTCACCGGCTACGTCCTGCGCGACCGGGTGTCCGGCGGGGTCTACGCCAACGCCAACGCCGAGAACGCGGTCTGGACCGCTTCCACGATCAAGCTCGCGATCGCCGCGGACCTGCTCAACCGGGCGCGGGTCGGCGCCATCAACCTGACTCCCGAGGACCGCGGTCTGATGGAGGGCATGCTCGCGACCTCGAACGACGGCGCCGCCGACCTGCTCTGGACCAAGTACTCGGGCATCGACCGGATGGCGTTCAACAACGCCTTCCGCGCCAACGGGATGACCTCGCTGGTTCCCCAGCCGACCAATACCGCGCTGTTCCCGGACTGGTCGTTCCAGAAGTGCACCGCCGCCGACCTCGACCGCCTGATGGACAACGTCCTCAACCGCATGCACCCCGACGACCGCAACTACCTCGTCGACCGGATGCGCGCGGTGGACTCCAACCAGCACTGGGGCGTGTGGGGCGCGGGCGCGAGCATGCGTCCCGGACTGAAGAACGGCTGGTCGGCCGAACAGGGCGGCTGGGTGGTCAACTCGGTCGGCTTCGCGGGACCGGGCGAGCGCTACACCCTGGCCATCATGAGTTCGCTGGGTGACGCGGGCGGCTACACCGAAGGCGCCGAGACCGACACCAAGCTCGCGGAGATCCTGCTCGCGGGCCGCTGACCGCCCGGCCGCTCAGGCGGCCGCGCGCCTGCGCAACGTCATCGGCGCACCGTCCCTGGGGAAGGGAATCGTGGTGAATCCCCAGGGCATGCGGTATTTCTCGGGTATCCGCCACTCGTATGCACGCACCAGGGCGGCGGTCACCGTCTTCACCTCGAACGTGCCGAAGTGCATCCCGATGCACTTGTGCGCGCCCGCTCCGAACGGCATCCACGCGAGGCGGTGCGACTTGTCCTCGCGCCGCTGTTCGCCGAATCGTTCCGGATCGAAGCGTTCGGGGTGGGTCCACAGTTCGGGCAGCAAGTGATTCACCTGGTAGGCGAGGTCCACCGGGGCGCCGGCCGGAATATAGTGGCCTGCGATCTCGGTGTCACGCACGGCGCGGCGCGACAGTCCAGGAACCGGCGGCATCAGCCGTAGGCTTTCCCGGACCACCAGATCCAGATCGTGCAGCGCCTCCAGGTCCGCGATGGCGGGCGGCCCGTCGCCGAGGCGCGCGTCCATGTCGAGCACCTCAGCGCGCACCCGCTGCTGCCACTCCGGGTGCTTGCCCAGGTAGTACGCGACGGCGGTGGCGGTCGTCGTCGTGGTGTCGTGCGCCGCCATGATCAGGAAGATCATGTGGTTCACCACGTCGGCGTCACCGAAGACGCCGCCGTCCTCGCTGCGCGCGTGGCACAACCCGGAGAAGAAGTCCGCCGTCTCGACGCGGCGCTTCTCCGGCAGCATCGCGGTGAAGTAGTCCTCGAGCACTCTCCTGCCGCGCAGCCCGGCCCGCCAGTTGCCGCCCGGCACCGAATGCCGGATGATCGCCAGCCCCGCGTGCGTGCAGTCGACGAACGCGTCGATGAGCTGGCCGCGCCGCGGGCCGACATCGACTGCCATGAACGTCTCGCCGGCGATCTCGAGGGTCAGCTCCTTGATCGCCGGATACAGCCGCACCGTGCGTTCGGCGTCGCGCCCTACCGGCACCCAGCGTGCGATGTACTCCCGCGCCACCGGCGTCAGCGCCGCCAGGTGCGCTTCCAGCCGGTCCCTGGTGAACGCCTGCTGCATGATCTTGCGGTGGAATTTGTGCTCGTCGAATTCCAGCAGCAGCAAGCCGCGCCGGAAGAACGGGCCGATGAAGTAGTCCCAGCCCTGGCCGAAGTCACGGCGCCGGTGCCCGAGTACTTCGTCGAGTGCGTCCGGTCCCGCGACCAGCACCCGGTCGACACCGAGCGATGTGTTCAGCGAGACGGGTCCGTACCTGCGGTAACGCTCCATCATCTCGGCCGGGCCCCAGCGCATGTAGTGCAACGCCCGGCCCAGGTAGGGCAGCCCGGCATCGCCGCGCACCGCGACGGTGTCGCTGCCCCGCGGCGGGGTGGCCAGCACTTGGCGCCGTTCCGGCAACAATCCCAGCGCCCGATCGATCAGATGGCCGTGCGGTACCTCGATCAGCGCGATGTTCTCCGAATCGGCCCGCACGCTGGGCTTCCGGCCGATCGCACGGTCACCGGCGACCATGGCAATCCTCCCTGAGCGACAGTTACCATCGTAGGCTCTCGACCTCGCCCGCTCGGCCGGTTCGGTCGCGACGATCCTCCCCGCCCAGGCCCGGCGGCAGTGAGATATCGCACCGCAACACGCCAGGAACGGACATCTCGTCGTGACGGTGCCCGACTCGACGGCTACGGTTTAGCTGTCAGGAACCCCCGCCGGGGACGACCCCCAGGTCCATCGAGGAGCAGGACGATGAGCACTCAGACTGTCGAGAACGGCCGGCACCGGGTGGTGGTGATCGGCTCGGGCTTCGGCGGCCTGTTCGGCACCAAGCACCTCAAGCGCGCCGACGTCGACATCACGCTGATCTCGAAGACCTCGACCCACCTGTTCCAGCCGCTGCTCTACCAGGTCGCCACCGGCATCCTCTCGGTCGGCGAGATCGCGCCCGCCACGCGGCTGGTGCTGCGCAAGCAGAAGAACGCGCAGGTGCTGCTCGGCGAGGTCACCGACATCGACCTGACCGCCAAGACGGTCACCTCGCGCCTGCTCGACCAGGACACCGTCACCCCCTTCGACAGCCTGATCGTCGCGACCGGCGCGCAGCAGTCCTACTTCGGCAACGACCGGTTCGCCACCTACGCGCCGGGCATGAAGACGATCGATGACGCGCTCGAGCTACGTGGCCGGATCCTCGGCGCCTTCGAGCAGGCCGAGCTCGCGACCACCCAGGAGGAGCGCGACCGGCTGCTGACCTTCGTCATCGTCGGCGCGGGCCCTACCGGCGTCGAGCTGGCCGGACAGATCGCCGAGCTGTCCGACCGCACGCTGGAGGGCACCTTCCACAACATCGATCCGCGCGACGCGCGGGTGGTGCTGATCGAGGGCGCGGGCGCGGTGCTCGGCCCGATGGGCCCGAAGCTGGGCGGCAAGGCCGAGCGGCGCCTGGAGAAGATGGGCGTGGAGATCCAGCTCAACGCCATGGTGATCGATGTCGACGCGTTCGGCGTCACGGTGAAGGACTCCGACGGCACGATCCGCCGCATCGAGTCGGCGTGCAAGGTGTGGTCGGCGGGCGTGCAGGCCAGCCCGCTGGGCAAGCTGATCGCCGACCAGTCCGACGGCACCGAGGTCGACCGCGCGGGCCGGGTCGTGGTCGAGCCGGACCTCACCGTCAAGGGCCACCCGAACGTCTTCGTGGTCGGCGATCTGATGTCGGTGCCGAACGTGCCGGGGCAGGCGCAGGGCGCGATCCAGGGCGCGACCTACGCCGCGCGGCAGATCACCGCGGGGCTGAAAGGCCAGACGCCGCAGGAGCGCAAGCCGTTCAAGTACTTCAACAAGGGCAGCATGGCCACGATCTCGCGGTTCAGCGCCGTGTGCCAGGTGGGGAAGCTGGAGTTCGGCGGGTTCATCGCGTGGCTGGCCTGGCTGGCGCTGCACCTGTACTACCTGGTCGGCTACCGCAGCCGGATCATCACCGTCATCCAGTGGTTCGTCACCTTCCTCGGCCGCAGCCGCGGACAGATGGCGGCCACCGAGCAGTGGGTGTTCGCACGATTGGCCCTGGAGGCGATCAGCAACGGCGACGACGAGGACGCCGAACAACTGGCCGCCGCTCTCGGCGCTTCCACCAACAGCCGGGTCGCGGTGGACAAGGCGCATACCGACGCGAAAGCCGGCTGATCCCGCCGTAATAGCGCGTTCGACCAATCCAGGTCACCGGCAGATCCGAATGTGGGGCGTCGACGTCTCCTTCGGATGAAAGGTGATCTATGGGCACAGGCAAGCACCGAGCACCCAAACCGCACCGGGCGAAGTTGGGTCCTCTCGTCGCCGTGGGAACGGTTCCTCTCGTTCTCGCGCTGGTGGGAACCGGCACCGCGAACGCGGCACCCGATCGGCCCGTTCCGGTGACCCGGACGGATCCCACCGATCAGCCGGCCCAGTGGCCCGCGGCCGAGGCGCCGAACGTGCGCCCGTACGAAGGTGTGCGGATTCCGGACGACACGCTGAGTTCGTTGCAGTGGGCGCGTCCGTTGCCGAATCCGAAGTATCTGGCCCCGCTGGAAGGGCTGCACGGCCCCGTTCCCGTCGCCCCGGTGCCGCCGATCGCGCCGCCGCCGCACAAGCTGCGCTTCGGAGACGTGCAGGTCGACGCACCGGATTGGCTCTACCGGGAGCAGGCCATCCAGCTCAACGACGGCGCCGCGATGGCCGAGGCGAATATCGCGACGTACCTCGACTCGATCGGGATGGAACGCACGAGGTCCGATCGGGTGGCGGGCCAGACCGTGGGCGCCGCCGCCATCGGCGCCGCGGCCGGCGCCGCGTTCGCGAGTCCGTTCGCGCTGTTCGGAGCGGCCGTCGGCGGAGGTCTCGCCCTGGCCATCGGTCTGCCGTTCGCGCCGATCGGTCTCGCCGCGGGCCCGATCGGGGCCGCTTACGGCGCGGCCCTGATGGCCGCCCCGTTGGCTGCCATCGGTGCGGGGATCGGCGCGGGACTCGGTGCGGTGCACGCGCTGAGCGCACCTCCCCGGGCGCAGGGCGCGCCCGAGGCGGTCGATCCGGCCCCGGAGAACACCGCCCCGGCTTCGGAAGCCACCGACACAGCTCCGGAGGCCGGAGACACGGCCCCGGAGACGGCCAACGGCTGATCGGATGGGGCTTCCGAGGAGCGAGCCGGAAAGGTGGGAACCCGACGACGCTGTCGGGCTCCCACCCTTTCTATCTCCAGCTCTCGGCCGGATTACACCTGTGTCGAACGAAACGATTGATCAGCGCCGCGGCTCGGCATGCTCCACCCCGGAGACGCCCAACAGCGCCCCGGTGCGGGTGAACAAACTGCCACCCGCCGCCAGCGGCAGCCGAGTCTGCGTCAAACCCGTTGTCGCCGTGGCACATTCGTCCGGATAGACGAGTTCGCTCTCCAGGGCGCGAGGCGCGGACAGCGCGTCATCGGCCGCTGTGTCCGCGCCCAGCGCCAGCCGGTGGCGCAGCAGAGGCGTGTCGTCGACATCGGCGATCAGGTCACCGCGCCATATGCCGCCGTCCTCGCCCGTGCGGCCGATCTGGACGCGTTCGCGCATTCGCAGCCGGGCGCCGGAATCCAGCCGGATCGTGGTGACGGTGTGGTGCCGCGCACCGCCCGCGACGATCATCGGCTCGGGATCGAAATCCAATACTCCCGCACTACCGACCTCGAGCTGCCAGCGTCCGCACGATTGCGGCGTCGCCGCGCCCGGCAGTGCCAGTGTCGCCGCGACCGAGCGGACCACCAGTTCGGCACCCGGCGCGACCACGATCACGATGTCGAGTTCGTCGCCGCCCAGCGGCGTGGCGGCGGTGCCGATCAGATGGACCGCACGCGGTCCGGTGCGGCGGGCCGACAACCCGCCGCTCGCATGAATCTCCGGAAGCGTCCCTGGGCGAGCGAGGATGCGTAGCTGCGTGCGCACCGGCGACACTCAGTGCGCGGCGGCGGATTCGCCGGCGCCCGCCCGGTCCTGCTCGGTGACCGTGCGCAATTGCTCGCGTACCCAGGCCAGCACCGGCGTCGCCGCGGGATCCTCGGTGAGCGAGACGAGCACTGTCGGCCGGTCCGCGCGCACCCGCGCCGCATCACGCTCCATCACACCGAGGTCCGCGCCGACCAACGGCGCCAAATCGGTCTTGTTGACCACGAGCAGATCCGAGAACGTCACGCCGGGACCGCCTTTGCGCGGCACTTTGTCGCCACCCGCCACGTCCACCACGAAGATCTGCACGTCGATCAGGCCGGAGGAGAACGTCGCGGTCAGATTGTCGCCGCCGGATTCCACCAGGATCAGGTCCAGCGGCGGATTGGCAGCTACCAGATCGTCGATCGCGTCGAGATTGGCGGTGATGTCGTCACGAATGGCGGTGTGCGGGCAGCCGCCGGTCTGCACGGCGGTGATCCGCTCGTCCGGCAGGACCGCGTGCCTGCGCAGGAAGTCGGCGTCCTCGGTGGTGTAGATGTCGTTGGTCAGTACCGCCAGCGACAGCTCGTCGCGCAACTGCCTGCACAGCGCGGCCACCAGTGCGGTCTTGCCCGAACCGACCGGGCCGCCGATACCGATGCGCAGCGCCTCCCCGGGTGTGCGGGCCCGTTTCGGCCGCTCGTGCCCGTGGTCGTGCAGCTCACCGTCGATCAGGTGCGGGGGCATGGGGCGGTCTCCTTCTTCCGGGACATCAACTCGCGAACAGGGGCATGTCCCGCTGCCGATGCCGCTCGGCGAGCACGTCCTGCAGCGGGTCCGACATCGCGGCGAGACCGGTCACGGCCTCGGCGGCGACGCGATCGCACAGGTCGGCCAGCCGGACCGTGCACGCGGCGATCGCGGCGGGGTCCAGAGCCAGCAGACGCTGGGCCGCGGTGGCGGCGCCGGTGAGGGTCGTGTAGACGACCACACCGGCGATCTCCCGGGGCGGCACCGCGGCGGCCGCGCCGACCATTCCGAAGACCGTGGACAGATGCGGTGTCGTGGCGAGCGGCGACCAATCGTGCCGGGGCCACAGCTGTTTCGCCAGGCGCAACAGACCGCGGCCCTGGGCACGGGACGCGGCCCGCGCCGCGGGTGCGGGCGTGCGCGCGTCGGCTTCCGCTTCGGCCCGCGCCGGATCCAGTTCGCCCGCGCAGACCGCCGCGGCCAGCGACGCGCTCACCAGTCCCGAGGTCCGGATGCGGCGGCGCAGATACAGCTCGACCGTCGCGACGTCGCGGACCAAGCCGGACGCGACGGCTTCTTCCACACCGCCGGAGTGCACGTGGCCGCCGATCGGCAACCGTGAGTCGGCGAGCGCGAGCACCGTCGTGAGACCGGACGCGGCCGGACCGATCGCAGCGGATTCGCGCATCCGTCGATCCTATGTCCCGGCGTGTCGGATAGATGTCCCGGTCGTTTCGCGGAGGTTCCGGTCCGCGCCGGACATGTCCCGCACGAGCCGCGGCAGGTCCTGGCGGGTGAGGTAGGCGGCGATGCTCAGCTCACCCCCGGCGCGCCGGACCAGGAAATCGCTGTAGAGGTCGAGCGTGGGCGCGTCGCCGAGGGTCATCGTCCAGTGTGCCGAGCAGAGCCAGCAGTGCCCGCCGAGTGCGATGGTGGACTGGGTGGCCAGCGTCGCGCGCGGTGCGGCGAGTCCGTGCGCCCGGGCGCGAGCGGCGGCGATGAATTCCTCCCTGTGACGCACCGGCTCGTCGTGGGCGTGACCACCCACGAACGGTGTTCGACTCGTGGGAGGCGCGCCGGTGCGTGACTCAAGCATTTCTACTCGAGCACCCGGCGGCGATCATGTGTTCGAATGTTGCGGGCGCACAAACTTCTTCACCTGGGCTACGCCGGGTGCATCTACCGAGGGGGAACGAGGTGTCGACGCCGGAAACGCGAGTATCTGCCGCACAGTGGGTCGCGCGCGCGATCGCGATCGTGGTGCTGGTTCCGATCCGTCTGCTGTGGGAGGGCGTTCTGCTTCTGTGCCGCGCCTCGGCGGCGGCGCTCGGGTACATCGCGCGACATCTGCTGGTCCCGGCAGCCGAGCTGATCCGGCACTGGGTGCTGCGGCCCGCGTGGATCGTCGTGAAGGATTTCCTGTGGGGCTGGGTGGTGCAGCATCTGCTGTGGGGCTCGGTGCTCACGCCGCTGCTTTCGCTCCTGCTGGAACACCTGTTGCGACCACTGCGGCGTGCGGTGGAGGTCTTCCTGTGGCGCAAAGTGATTCGTCCCGCTGGGGCCTGGTTGCTGCGCTGGGTCGTGTATCCGATCGCATATGCCATCGCCTGGGTCTGCCACCAGACCGTCAAGTGGCTGATCGTCTGGCCCCTGTCGCGATTGTGGCGTTGGGTGCTGCACCCGCTCTGGAAAGCGGTGCGCGTGACCGCGCGCTACGGGTGGCGTGTGGCCACGCTCATCGTGGGTGTGCTCGTGGTGCTGCCGTGCCGCGCGCTGTACCGCTACGTGCTGCGCCCGGTGTTCGCCGCCTTCGCCGTCGTCTGGCTCGCTGTGGTGGTGCGCCCGGTCCGCTGGGTGCACGGCACGATCGTCCGGCCGATGAACCGCTGGGCGGCCGAGATCGTGACTTCCGTCTTCGGCCACTGATCCCGGCCGCCCGACTCAGCGCGAACGTGGAGCGGCGAAGCGGGCGATCAGCGCCATCGCCGTGAGCACCGTCGCGCCGACGGCCACCGCGACGTGCATGCCGTCGACGAAGGATCCGCGCGCCGCCTCGATCAGCGCCGCGTTCCCGCCGGCCTGCTGGATGGTCTCGCCGAGCGTCGCCGCGTAGTCGCCCCCGGACCGGAAGATGAGCGCCGCGAGCGAACCGAGCAGCGCGAGACCCAGCGCATTGCCGAGTTCGAAGCTGGTTTCCGAGATACCTACCGCCGACCCGGCCCGCTCCGGCGGCACCGAGGACACCGAGACCTCCGACACCAGCGTGAAGGCCAGACCGTAGCCGATTCCGGCGATCGTGGAACCGGCGAGGTACCAGCCGAGTCCGTCGTGCGCGCCGACACCGAGCAGCATCAGGTTGCCCGCCGCGGAGGCGAGCAAGGCGAACACGAAGGTCGCGCTGGCCCCGAAGCGATGCCCGACCCGGGCGCCGCCCACCGAACAGACGAAGACCGCGATCGCCATGGGAATGCCGAGCAGCGCCGCCGCCAGCGGCGTGCGCCCGGTCACCGATTGCAGATAGACGCTGGTCAGATAGCTGAGGCCGGCCAGCGACATCATGCCGGTCAGGCTGGCGCCGATCGCCACCGAGAACTGGGGCATGGCGAACAGCCGCAGATCGAGCAGGGGCTCACGCAGCTGTCGCTGCCTGCGCACGAAAACGGTCAGGATCACCGCGCCGACCAGCGCGACGACGATCGCTTGCGCATCGATGCCCTTGGTGGCGGCGTGTTTGATCCCGTACACCACCGGCAGGATGCCGCCGATCGACAGGACGACGCTCGGCAGATCCAGCGGTCCCCGCACTCCCGCCCGGTGCTCCGGCAGCACGAACGGGCCGAACGCGAGCAGGACCAGCAGCACCGGGATGTTGATGAGGAACACCGAGCCCCACCAGAACTGGTGCAGCAGCATGCCACCGATGATCGGTCCGACAGCCGAGCCGCCCGCGAAGAACGCCGTCCAGACGCCGATCGCGGCCGCTCGCTCCCGCGCGTCCGGGAACAGGCTCGAGATAAGCGCCAGGCTGGACGGCAGCAACGTCGCGCCGCCGATGCCCATCAGCGCCCGCGCGGCGATCAGCACGCCCGCGCTGGGCGCGAACGCCGCGATCACCGACGCGATGCCGAAGACCACGGCGCCGGTCAGCAAGATGTTGCGCCGCCCGATCCGGTCGCCGAGATTGCCCATGGTGATCAGCAGGCCCGCGATCAGGAAGCCGTAGATGTCCAGAATCCACAGTTGCTGGTCCGCGGACGGATCCAGATCGAGAGTCAGTGTCGGCAGCGCGAGGAACAGCACCGAGATGTCCATCGAAACCAGCAGCACCGGCAGCAGCAGGACCGCCAAGCCGAGCCAGGCCCGCCGCGAGCCCGTCGTGGCCGGCTCGGTCCGGACCGGCTGCACGTCTGTCATCACCGAACATCCTCTCCATGACGCGTACGTCGTACGCATGATTCCGGGTACAGTGTACGCATGCTGCACCGCGCCGCCATCATCGACACCGCGATCGAGCTCGCCGACACCGAAGGCTTGGACGCGCTGTCCATGCGGCGCATCGCCGATCGGCTCGGCGTGGGAGCCATGTCGCTGTATCGCCACGTCGCGAACAAAGACGAACTGCTCGCGCTGATGACCGACGAAGTGGCCCGGCGCAACCCGTACCCCTCCCCCGAGGGACAGGGGTGGACCTGGCGCGACCGGGTCCGCATCGCCGCCGAGGTCGACTGGGCCCTGTACCGGCAACATCCGTGGGTGCTGCTCACCTTCGCCACTCCGCGCTACAGCTTCGGGCCGCAGAGCTTGGCCTGCCTGGCCTGGTTGGTCGACGGGTTCCTGGAACTCGGCGTGTCCACCCGCGAGGCGACCGGCATGTCCTTCACCGTCTGGAACTACATCTCCGGCGCGACGCTGCCCGAGATCAGCGCCGAGCTGATGGCCCGCAAAGGCATGGATCCCGCGGGCGACAACGGACTGCGGACGCTGCTGCACGGCACGGCACAGGGACCGGTCCCCTCCGCGTTGGCCGATCTCGCAGGCAGCGGTGTACGCGATCTGACCCAGGAGGAGCTGCTCTACGACGGGCTCGACGCGCTCTGCGACGGCTTCCAGGACAGGGCGGCCCGGCGCGACCGGTTGACCTCAACCTGACTTGATGCTGGAGGCTGACCGGCGACGCCAACGAACAGGAGCCACCGTGCGCGCCATCCGCCTCCACGCTTTCGGCCCGGCCGAGAACCTGCGCTACGAAATCGTTCCCGATCCGGTGCCTGGCCCCGGCGAAGTCCGCATCGCGGTGGCGGCGGCCGGTGTGCACCTGGTCGATACCGCCCTGCGCAAGGGCGAGCCCGGGCCGTTTCCCCTGCCGCAGTTGCCGACCATCCCCGGGCGCGAAGTCGCGGGCACCGTGGACCGCGTGGGCGCCGATGTGGATGCGGGCCTGCTGGGCGCGCAGGTGGTGGCCCATCTCGGCCCGGTGCCCGGCGGTTACGCCGAATTCGCCGTGACGGACGCGGCCCGGCTGCACGAGATTCCGGCGAACCTCGATGCGGCGGAGGCGGTGGCGATGATCGGCACCGGGCGAACGACCATGGGCATCCTGCAGTTCACCGAGTTGAAGCCCGGCAGTGTCGTCCTGGTGACGGCCGCGGCGGGCGGCATCGGCACGCTGCTGGTGCAATTCGCGAAGAATGCCGGAGCCACGGTGATCGGGTTGGCCGGTGGCCCCGCGAAGGTCGATCAGGTGCGACACAATGGCGCCGACCTGGCGGTCGACTATCTGTTGCCGGATTGGCCGGACCGGGTCCGCGCTCGAATCGGCGACCGCGGGGCGCACGTGCTGTTCGACTCGGTGGGCGGCGCGGTCGCCCGCGCCGGAATCGATCTGCTCGCACCGGGCGGCCAACATCTGGTCTATGGCTGGTCCGGCACATCGAACGACGAAGGGCCGGTCCGGCTCTCCGCCGCAGAACTGACCGAACGGGGTATCACCTCCGAGACGGTGATCGGTCCGCCGATGCTGGCGCGCGCGGGCGGCGATCTGCGCGTCCTGGAGAACCTCGCCATGGCCGAGGCGATCGCCGGACGGCTGCGACCCGGGATCCAGCGCTTCGCGCTCGCCGACGCGGCCGCCGCGCACCGCGCGCTGGAAACGCGCGGGACGACCGGCAAAGTGGTGCTGGAGCCCTGACTCACTCCACCTCGTCGCCGTTCACCACGGCATAGGCGAAGCCGTCCCAGCCCTTCGCGCCGACGGTCTGCACCACGGTCGCGTCCAGGCTCGGTTCGGCGGTGAGCAATTCGACGAGTTCGCGACTGGCCTGCGCGTTCGGGTCCTCGGACCGCTCGTCGGCGATCGTGCCGCCGCGCACGACGTTGTCGACGATGATCACCGAGCCCGGCCGGGTCAGCCGCAGCGCCCACAGCACGTAATTCGCGTTGTTCACCTTGTCGGCGTCGATGAAGACCAAGTCGAACGGTTCCGGATCCTCCTGCGCGAGCACGGGCAGGCTGTCCAGCGCGGCGCCGACCCGGATCTCCACTCGGTCGCCGACTCCCGCACGGTCCAGATTCGCCCGCGCCACCTCGGCGTGCCGGGCGGCGAACTCGAGCGTGACCACCCGCCCCTTGGGGCCGACCGCGCGGGCCAGCCAGATCGTGCTGTATCCGCCGAGCGTGCCGATCTCCAGCACGCGTCGCGCGCCGACCGTCCTGGCCAGCAGATGGAGAAACTTCCCCTGCGGCGGTGACACGTCGATCGCGGGCAGGCCGGCCGCCTTGTTCGCCTCCAGGGCCGCGTCGGAATCGGGATCCGCCACCAGCGTCTCCACCAGGTAGCTGTCCACATCGGCCCATCCAGATGTCGTCATACCTCGCAGTCTGCCACCCGATTCCACCCGCGGGCGCGCCTCCGGCGAGTAGCGTTCGGCACGGAGAGACGTACATGTTTCGTGAGCGCGCCGACGAATGGACGGACAGAAACGACATGACGAATCTTGCGCGGGCCACAGCGGTCACCGCCTGTCTGATCGCCCTGGGCGCCACCTCCCCCGCCGCGGCCGACCCCATCGGCGGGGCCGAATACGTCGCCGTGGGCGATTCCGGGGCGGCCACCACGGGCGTGCGGAACTTCGACATCTCGGCCCCGTTCCGATGCCTTCGCTCGACCGCGAACACACCGCAACTGGTCGCCCGGGACCTGGGCCTGCGGATCGACGACCGCACCTGCAACTCCGCCCTCATCGCGGACCTCACCGCACCACAGCAGCCGGGCATTCCGCCCCAGTTCGATCCGCTCGGCCCCGCCACCAGGTTGGTCACCGTGCACATCGGCGCCAACGACGCGTTGATGGCCGAACACATCGTCGCCTGCCACGTCTACGGCCTCTCCGGGGCCGGTACCTGCGCCGGTCCGGACTGGGACGTCGACATCGATGCGATCGCGGCGCCTTACGCGGCCGCGTTGCAACAGATCTCGGCCCGGGCGCCGCACGCGCTGATCGTCGTCGACGGCTGGCCGCGCTACGTGCGCGACGGCGGCTGCCCGGCGCTGGTCGGTCTCCGCCCGTCCGACGCCGCGCCCATCCAAGCCGCCTTCGATCATCTCAATTCCGTGGTGTCCCGCGTCGCCACCGCGCACGGCGCGATCTACGTGGACACCAGCGCCGCATCGGAGGGCCGCGACGCGTGCGCGCCCGTCGGCGTCCGCTGGATGGAGCCCGTCCTCGCCACCGAGACGCTGCTGCCCTACCACCTCAACCCGCAGGGCATGCGCGGCATCGCCGATGTCGTCGTCCCGGCGATCCGCGCCGCCGGGCTGCCCGGCTGAGTGATTCGGCCGCGCCGACGCGACCGCCCCGAACTCGGGCGGAGTCCGGGGCGGCGCCGGCGCATGTTATTTCGTGAAGTTCTCCGGCGGCTGCCAAGGACGGCCGTGCGGGTCGTCCGGGCGCTGGGCCGGAGGTTGCTGCGGCGGCTGCTGCTGAGCCGGGAAAGCCTCCTGCGGAGGGATGACCGGCTGGTGCGGCGAAGGTTCGAACGCCGGCGGGGGCGGTGTCGGGGTCAGCCCCTCGACCGGGGTCCGCGCCGTGGCCTCGGCGGCGCGCACGGCGCGCTCGATGGTCGGGTCGGGAGCGGTGTCGAACCAGTCCGCGACATCGGAGTCGTCCTCGGGCTTTGCTTCCGCGCCGTCGGAGGCGGGCGGCTCGTACCGGAACACACCGTCCTCGCCCTGCGTGCCGAAGCTCTTCGCGAACCCCTCCAGCGCCTTGCCGAAATCGCTTGGCACCAGCCACACCTTGTTGGCGTCACCGCGCGCGACCATGGGCAGCGTCTGCATGTACTGGTAGGCAAGCAATTCCGGCGTCGGCTTGCCGGATTTGATGGCGGCGAAGACCTTTTCGATGGCCTTGGCCTGGCCTTGCGCCTGCAGGTAGGAGGCGGCGCGCTCACCTTGTGCCCGCAGGATACGGCTCTGCCGTTCACCTTCGGCCGACAGGATCGCCGACTGCTTGGCGCCCTCGGCGGACAGGATCTGCGCCTGCTTCGAGCCCTCGGCCGTCTTGATCTGCGATTCGCGCTGCCCCTCCGCGGTGAGGATCATGGCGCGCTTCTCGCGATCGGCCTTCATCTGCTTCTCCATCGACTCCTGGATCGACGGCGGCGGATCGATGCTCTTCAGCTCGACCCGCGCGACGCGCAGTCCCCAGCGCCCGGTCGCCTCGTCCAGCACGCCGCGCAGCTGGCCGTTGATCGAGTCGCGTGAGGTGAGAGTCTGTTCGAGCGTCATGCCGCCGACGACGTTGCGCAGTGTGGTGACGGTCAACTGCTCGACAGCGGCGATGTAGTTGCTGATCTCGTACACCGCCGCCTGCGGGCTGGTCACCTGGAAATAGACCACCGTGTCGATGTGCAGGGTGAGGTTGTCCTCGGTGATCACCGGCTGCGGCGGGAACGACACCACCCGCTCCCGCAGATCCACCTTGGCGCGGACGCGGTCGGCGAACGGCACGAGGAACGTGAGTTGGCCGGAAACCGTCCGCGAATACCGCCCCAGCCGCTCGATCACCGCGGCCTCGGCCTGCGGCACCAGCGCGATCGACTTGAAGACCACCACCACGACCAGCAAGATGAGGACGGCGGCAACGATCAGTACAGCCATCAAGGCCCCTTCCAGACGACGGCGGTCGCGCCGTCGATCTTCATGACATAAACGGTCGTACCCGGTTCATAGACTTCGGTCGTGTCCATCGGCCGCGCGGTCCACACCTCGCCGTTCAGTTTCACCTGGCCGGAGTGCGCCGCCACCTGCTCGAGCACCAGAGCGGTCTTGCCCGGCAGGGCGTCCACGTTCGTCGGCGTGGGCGGAGGAGTTCCGTAGCGACGCCGGATGATCGGGCGCACACCGAGCAGCAGCACCGCCGAGATCACCGCGAAGACGACGGCGTCGGCCACGACGGAGGTATCCGCCGCCGCGCTGACACCCGCGGTGCCCAGCGCGGCGACACCGAGCATCAGCAAGGTGAGGTCGCCGGTGAGCATCTCCGCCGCCGCGAGCAGAATGCCCGCGACCAGCCAAAAAATTGCGGCCACACGACCACTGTAGTGCGCGGATCATGATCTCGGGCGCATCATCGACGAGTACTCCCGATGAATTCCACGCGTGGACGCGCGGTGCCCCTGGTCCGCCGAAAGCCATAGCGGCGGTGCTAGCTTCAGGCAGGTGAGCGGGCGTGACAGGTATGGCGACATCTTCTCCGGGCATCCTCGATCGAAGAACAGGGCGGTGCCGACGGTCACCGCGGAACGCGACCTGGTGGTCGAGGATGCCGCCACCGGATTCTGCGGCGCGGTGGTCGGATTCGATCGCAGCTACGACGGCGAGTTCGTGAAGCTGGAGGACGCTCGCGGCACGGTGCGCCTGTTCGCGCTGCGCGAGGCGGCGTTCCTCATCGACGGCGAGCCGGTGACGCTGGTGCGGCCGCGGGCCGCCGCGCCGCAGACGCCGAACCGCTCGGCATCCGGCTCCACCAGGGTGGAGGGCCTGCGCGCCCGGGTCGCCCGTGGCAGCCGGATCTGGGTGGAGGGCGTGCACGACGCCGCGCTGGTCGAGCGGGTGTGGGGCCACGATCTGCGCGTCGAGGGCGTCGTCGTCGAGCAGTTGGAAGGCTTGGACAATCTTGCCGCTCGGCTGGCGGACTTCCGGCCGGGCCCGGGCAGGCGGGTCGGCGTGCTGGTCGACCACCTGGTGACCGGATCGAAGGAGACCCAGCTGACCACCGGCCTCGGGCCACATGTCCTGGTGACCGGGCACCCGTTCGTCGACGTCTGGCAAGCCGTGCGCCCGGCCACCCTCGGCATCGCCGAGTGGCCGCGGGTGCCGCGCGACGAGGATTGGAAGACCGGTGTCTGCCGACGCCTGCGCTGGGGCTCCCCGCAGGACGGCTGGCGGAAGGTGTACGAGGCGGTGTCCTCCTTCCGCGACCTGGAGACGCCACTCATCGGCGCGGTCGAGCGACTCATAGATTTCGTCACCGAGCCGGACTAGCGACGGCGGAGGATGAGCGTCCCACTCCGATGCCGGACGGTATCCGCACGGACTCGCTCGTCGCGGGCAGCGCCGCGCCCGCGGTTTCCGTGCTGCTCACCAATGCCCTTGCGTATGGATGCCCACCGGTAGCGCCCACCCTTTATGCTCGATAATTATGTGCTCTCCAAGTGCGACGCTGACGGTGTGGGCGAGCTCCTGGCTGGCCGGCTGCAGTGCGCCCGACGACGTTTTGGCCGCCTTGCACGCGTGGGCGCCGAAGCACACCATCGCGGCTGGTGATCCGCTCACCGGCGGCCGCACCGACCTACCCTGGTCCGCCCACGGCAACCTGCCGGGGAGCGGAGTCATGGCACTGCTCAAGGTGATTCGCGAGACGATGGCGCAACCCGGCGCGCAACTGCGGTTGGTGCTCCCGGTCCCAGGAGACATCCGCGGCGTCCCCGCGGGCACGGCGTTCGCCGCCGACGCGATCGAGGCGGGCGAGGGCATGCTGATCGGCGTACCCGGCACCGAGGGCACCGGCCTCATCCCGCGCTGGGCCGAGGACGACACGCTGCAGTGGACCGTCTACAGTGCGCCCATCCCCTCGGCGCCCGGCCCCGACATGTCCCTCGGCGAAGCCGAATACGCGATGCGCGAAGCGGTTCGCGATGCCGCCGACGCGCTGATGAAGCTGCACACCACATCGCTGGGCGCGCCCGACTCGGATCCCCGCGAGCTCATCGAAGCCGAACTGGCCGACTATTCGCGGCACGACTATCCCGAGTCGATTTCATTGCGCGCCAGGCGCATTCTCGACACCGCCGATCATGTCGCGGCCATCCTCACGGTGGCGCAGCGGGAGCCCGCTTCCGCGCCCACCTCCGCCAGCGCGATCGGTGCGCAGGAATCGCTACTGCGGCCGCTGTGGGACGCGATCCGCGCCGCGCGCCTGGTCGCCGTGCACGCCTCCGCGCGCGGAAGCCGCTGACATCATGCCGGGGCGGTGTGAGATGCGTTTTTCCCATCGTTGCCGCATGGCCGCCGTCACCATCGCGACTGTTCTGTTCGGTCTCACTCTGCACGCCCCGGCCTCGGCGATCGTGGGCGGCGCCGACGCGACGACAGCGGAGTATCCGTGGCTGGCGGCCATCGGCACGCCGTTGTTCCTCACCCGCGCCTCCGGGCAGTTCTGCGGTGGCGCGCTCGTCGCACCGGACCAGGTGATCACGACGGCGCACTGCGTGGCCCTGGCACAGTCGCTGACACAAACGCTCACCGTCACCTTCGGCCGTGACGACCTTCGCGGAAGCGACGGAAAAACCGTGCATGTCAAGGACATTCGCATGCATCCGGGTTTCCTGGCAACCGTTCTGGACATGACGACCGCGTATCGCAACGACGTGGCGATCCTCACCCTGGACGAGCCGCAGCCCGGTCCGACGATCACCGTCGCCCCGCCCACTTCGGGCAACGCGACCATCCTGGGCTGGGGCGCGACCTCCGAAACCGACGAGACCAACACCCGGTTGCGCGCGGCGAACGTCCCACTGGCCACCGATGGTGAGTGCGCCACCGCCTATGGTCCGGCCTTCGATCCGTACACCATGCTCTGCGCGGGCACTCCCACCGCGGACACCGCCCAGTACGACAGCGGCGGGCCGATTCTCGTCGATGGGCGACTTGCCGGTCTCACATCCTGGGGCGTAGGCGCGGCCCGCCCCGGCTTCCCCACTGTCTACACCCGCCTGACCAGCCCGGGCTTCTGAGTCGCGGGCGCGGCGAATTTCACTGCTGCGGCGGGTACGGCGGCTGCTGCGGCGGGTACTGGTGCTGCGGCGGATATTGCTGATACTGCTGTTGCCCCTGCGGCGGATAGGGCTGTTGGTACTGCGGCGCCGGATATTGAGGTTGGCCCTGCAAATTCTGCTGCGGAAGATACTGCTGGGGGTACTGCTGCTGCGGATACTGCTGGGGCTGGTTCGATTGATTCGACTTGTTCCGCTTGCTCAGCCAGATCACGAGCCCGATGACCACGGCGACGACCCCGATGCACAGCAGCAGACCTCCGATCGAGAAACCACCGCCGCCACCGCTGCGACCACGGCGCCTGGCCTCGGTGACGTCGAGCGCCACGGCCCATACGTTCGTATCGGACCAGGCGTGCGGATCGAGCACGGCGGCGTTGGTCAGCATGTCGGCATAGGTCATCTAGAGGTACCCCCCAGAAAGTCGGATTCGGCGATCGGTCGCAGGCGATGCTATCCGCGACCGCCCCTCCTCAATTCCCAGCAGTGGGACGGCGTGTGACCGCACAGCAGCCGACGGCGCACGGCGCGCCATCGCGCGTGCAGCCGTAGCCGGGCACCGCGCCGAGCCGCCGGGGTTCGGCTCCGCGCAACTGCTCGGACACCAGTTCGACGACCAGCTTCGCGAAGCGCGGATCGCTTCCCGGCGTCGCGGCCCGCGCGAAGCCCATACCGAGTTCGGCGGCTTTCTGCGCGGCCTCGTTGTCCAGATCCCAGATGACTTCGAGATGGTCGGAGACGAAGCCCACCGGACAGACGACCACGGCCTCGACCCCCTTGGCCGCGAGATCGTCCAGATGGTCGACGATGTCCGGTTCCAGCCACGGCACCTGCGGCGGACCCGAACGCGACTGCCAGACGAGGTCGTAATCGGTGAAACCGGTTGCCGCGGCGCACAATCGGGCCGCGTCGGCGACCTGACGACTGTACAGCCGACCGCCGTCGGCAGGCGGACCCGCGGCGGCATCGGCCGACACCGGAATGGAATGCGCGGTGAAAACCAGCCTTGCCGCGGCGCGCTGCCCGGCCGGGAGCCGATCGCGCGCCGCGCGAACGGCATCGGCGAACGTCTCGATCAACAGCGGGTGATCGAAGTACTGACGCAGCTTCAGCAGTTCCGGCGCGCCCGCGCCGAAAGCCGCACGCGCCCGGGCGATGTCCTCGTGGTACTGCAGGCATCCGGAGTAGCCGCCCCACGCCGAAGTCGGGAAGACCACTGCGGAGCCGACACCGTCGGCGGCCATCCGCCCGACGGTGTCCTCCACCATGGGATGCCAGTTCCGGTTACCGAAGTACACCGGCAGCTCGATACCCGCGGCGGCCAGTTCGGCCTCGACCGCCGTGATGATGTCGCGATTGAGCGCGTTGATCGGCGAGACACCGCCGAAGTGCAGATAGTGCTCGGCGACCGCTTCCAGGCGCTCACGCGGCACTCCCCTGCCCCGGGTGACGTTCTCCAGGAACGGCATCACGTCTTCGGGACGCTCCGGACCGCCGAAGGACAGCAGCAGCAGCGCGTCGGCGGTTCGAACCACGGTGTCTCCCATCCGATCGGCTCAGTTGATCGCCATGTTCTCCGGGAACCAGGTGTTGTGGCTGGCTCCGCCGTCGACGTAGATGATCGAACCGGTGGTGCCAGGCAGCCAGTCCGACAGCAGCGCCACGATCGACTTCGCCACCACCGTGGGGTCGTCGACGTCCCAGCCGATCGGCGAGGCGCCGTCCCAGTAGACGTTGAGCTGATTGAGCTTGGCGGCGTCGTCGGTCGCGGTGCCCGCGATCGCCTTGGCGGCCAGCGTCTTGATCGGCCCCGCAGCGATGAGGTTGGACCGGATCTTCTTGGCCGCGCCCACCTCGCGGGCGACATACCGGTTCACCGACTCCAGCGCGGCCTTCGCCACGCCCATCCAGTTGTAGAACGGCATCGCGGTGCGCGGATCGAAGTCCATGCCGACGATCGAGCCGCCCTCGTTCATCACCGGCAACACCGCGCGCGACAGCGACGCGTAGCTCCACGCCGAGATCTCGAACGCCTTGGCGGCATCCGGGCCCGGGCCGTCGAGGAACGGCCGAGCCTCCGGCCCCATGAGGGTGCGTGGCGCGAACGCGATCGAGTGCAGCACCCCGTCGATCCCCTGCGGAGCCAGTTCCCGCAGCTTGTCGGCCAGGCCTGCGAGATCCTCTTCGCTGGTCACGTCGAGCCCGATGGCCGGCGGGACCTCCTGGGGCAGGCGTTTGGCGATCCGGTCGATCAGCCGCAGCCGCTCCGGGATGCCGGTGATGAGCACCTTCGCGCCCTGCTCCTGCGCGACAGCCGCCGCGTGGAACGCGATCGACGAGTCGGTGATGATGCCCGTGACCAGGATGGTCTTGCCTTCGAGCAGTCCGCCCATGAGTTCTCGGTTCTCCTGAAATTCGAATGTGGGGTTGGCTGCGGGCGGCCTGGACCGGCCGCGCTACGCGTTCGGTGTGGTCAGTGGCCCATGCCCATGCCGCCGTCGACCGGGATGACGGCGCCGGAGACGTAGGCGGAGTCCTCGGAAGCCAGGAAGCTGACCACGGCCGCGATGTCCTCCGGCTGGCCCAGCCGCTGCAAGGGGATGAACTTCTTGGCCATGTCGCGCACGTCCTCGGGCAGGTCGGCGGTCATGTCGGTCTCGATGAAACCCGGGGCGACGACATTCGCGGTGATCGAGCGCGAGCCGAGCTCGCGGGTGATCGAGCGGGCCAGACCGATCACACCGGCCTTGGAGGAGGCGTAGTTGATCTGACCGGCTTGGCCGCTCATGCCGACCACCGAGCCGAGGAAGATCATCCGGCCCCAGCGCGCGCGCAGCATGGCGCGGTTCGCGCGCTTGGCGCACCGGAACGCACCGGTCAGATTGGCGTCGAGCACCCGGGTGAACTGCTCCTCGTTCATCCGCATGAGCAGCGTGTCGTCGGTGATGCCCGCGTTGGCCACCAGCACCTCGACCGGACCCTGGTGCGCCTCCACCTCGGCGAAGGCGCCGTCCACCGATTCGCTGTCGGTCACATCGCATTTCACACCGAACAGGCCGTCCGGCACCCCCGAGCCACGATGCGTGACGGCCACCTTGTGACCGTCGGCAAGCAGACGCTGCGCGACCGCGAGTCCGATGCCGCGGTTTCCGCCGGTCACCAGGACCGACCGGGATGTGATGTTCGACATGGGGTTCAACCTACCTGGTCGAATCGGCAGGCAACGACCGGGCCGCCACGTTCGTCCGACCGCCATCCGAGCCCGGCCGCGTTCGTGAAACGCCACAATGACAGCGCGAAACGAAGCCCGATCACGCGGACCGGCCGGTGGTGTGCAGGACACCACCGGCCGGTCGGCATTCGATCGATGCGCCGCCTTTCACTCACCTTCGGCGAGCGACGCGAGAGGCACTGCTCAGCAGCTGGGGCACCAAGTCACGGACAGCGCGTCGAACCCCAGATCCTCCACCTGCTTACCCGGCCCCACGTAACGGTACGGTTGTCCGCCGCCACAGTTGGAACCGGAGCTGAACAGCAACTCGACGTTCGTGTTGTTGATCACCGATCTGGTGCTCGGATCTCCCGCGGGTCCGCAGTAGTTCCGGAAGTTCTTGGTGTTGAGCGTGACCACCTTCGCCGTACCGGAAAAACCGACACCGGAGTACTGACACAGACTGCCAGTTGGACAGCCTGCCGCTGAAGCTTCCGGAAGCGGAGCCACGACAAAAGCCAGCGCGGCGAACGCGATTGCGGTGACGATTGCAGAAATTCGCATGTTTCCTCCCCAAATGGAGGGCGGCACTCCCTTACCGCCCGTCCTGGGCACGGTAACACACTTTCCCGGCTATGGCCCGTGTAATCGCCTGCGCGCCTTGCTGTTCGTAGCGCTAAGGCAAACGCTGGCGATACACCAGACCGATGACCACTCCCGCCGCGACGACCACCAGTCCGAGCAGCAGCCACGGACGACTGGCGTCGCCTCTGGTCAGTTCGTACCCGATCTGTTGCTCCAAGGTGTCGTACACCTTGGTCAACTCCTGCAAGGACGACGCGGTGTAGAACTCCCCGCTGGACAGTCGCGCTATCTCGCGCATGGCGTCGTCGTCCACCTCGACGCGTACCTGGTCCTTGCTGCCGTCCTCCCGGGGGATCTCGACGACGCCCCAGCGAGTGCCGAAGGAAATGGTCGAGATGGGGACGTTCTTGCTCTTGGCGAGCCGGGCGGCGACGTACTCGTGCCGGGGGTTGTCGACGTCCTTGAAATCCGGAACGGTCTGCTTACCGTCCGACATCAGCACGATCCTGGCAGGCGGTGGCTCCTGGGCGCCACCGAGCACCGTGGCGAGCGTCTCGATCGCCTGCAGCGCGGTGAGAATGCCTTCACCGGTAGCGGTGCGCTCGGCCAGCCGCACATTGTCGATCGCGGCTTTGACCGATTCGTGGTTCGTCGTGGGCGAGACCATCACCGAGGCGGTGCCCGCGAAGGTGACGAAGCCGATGTTCACGCCCTCGGGCAGTCCGTCGACGAACTCCTTGCCCGCCTTCTTGGCGACCTGGATGCGGCTCGGGGCGACGTCGGTCGCCTCCATCGACAGCGACACGTCCATCACCAGCATGACGGTCGCGCGGTTGCGCGGCACCTTCTTGACCGCGGTCGGTCCGGCCGCGGCGACGGTGAGGAACACCAGGCCGACCAGCAGCAGCGCGACGGCCACATGCCGGAACGCGCTCGGCCGCGACGGAGCGACCTTCTCCAGCAGCGCCATGTTGGTGAACTTCAACATGTGCTTGCGCCGGTTGCGCTGCACCAGGACGTAGCCGAGCGCGATCAGCGCGATGACGACGAGGAATCCCAGCCAGATCTGTGCGGTGAAATGCGAAATACTCACTGGCGTGGCACCCGCCCCGTCGGGGCGCCGAAGCTGTGGCGCCGGGTGGACACGAACCGGACCACGTCGGCGATCCAGTCCCGATCGGTTCGCAAGGTGAGCACCGGAGCGCCACAGCTGCGCAGGGCCTGTTCGACCTGCTGCCGGTGGCGCTGCGCGGCAGCCGCGAAATCGGCGCGCAGCGCGGAGGTCACGCTGAACTCGCGGGTGCGCCCGGTCTCCGGGTCGTGCAGTACGACGTCGCCCATGTCGGGCAGGGAGAGGTCGCGCGGGTCGAGCACCTCGACCGCGAGCAGATCGTGCCTGGCCGAGATCGCGCGCAGCGAGCGCTGCCAATCGATGTCACCCAGGAAATCGCTGATGATCACCGCGAGTCCACGTTTGCGCTGCGGACGGCGCAGCGATTCGATGCCGGCGCGCAGGTCGCCGCGCACACCGTCGCGCGCGTGCGGTGTGGTCGCGATGCCGCGCAGCAGCGACTGGGCGTGGACGCGCCCGCCGCGCGCCGGGATGCGGGTCAACCGTTCGCCGGTGGCGACGACCGCACCGATCCGGTTGCCGCCGCCACTGGTCAGATGGGTGATGGCGGCCGCGGCGGCGATGGCGAGATCACGCTTCTGGCAGGCGGCGGTGCCGAAGTCGAGGCTGGCCGACAGATCGACCACCATCCAGGTCTCCAGCTCCCGGTCGGCGATCATCTGCCGCACGTGCGGATGAGTGGTGCGGGCGGTGACCGACCAATCCATCTGGCGCACGTCGTCGCCCGGTTGGTAGGCGCGCGCCTCACCCGGCTCGGAGCCGGGACCTGGGATGAGACCGAGGTGATCGCCGTGCAGCACGCCGTCGAGCCTGCGGCGCACGGTGAGTTCGAGAGTCTTGAGCGCGACCGTGAGCCTGGGGTCGGTCAACTCCCCCGCGTGGAAGGACGGCGGTGCGTGGGACGGCGACGTCGGCACTGGCGCGACCCGATCCGATGCCGAGGTCACTTCGGCGGAACGGTGCCCGCGGGCTGCGACTGCTGCCCGTTGGGCGGCTGGGGCACGGCCTGCTGCGGCGACGGCGGCTGGGGAACCTGCTGCGGGGCGCCCTGCGGCGGCGCGGCGGGCACGCCGGGCGCAACGGCCTGCGGGGCGACCTGTGGCAGGCCGACGGTCTGCAGAACGCGCTTGATGACGTCCTCCGGGCTGATCTCGTCGGCGAGCGCGTCGTAGGACAGCACCAGGCGATGGCGCAACACGTCCGGGATCACTTCGACGACGTCCTGCGGCACCACGTAATCGCGGCCCCGGATGAGCGCGACGGCGCGGGCCGCGGCGATGATGCCGAGGCTGGCGCGCGGCGACGCGCCGTAGGAGATCCAGCTGGCCACGTCCTGCATGCCGAACTCGGCCGGTTTGCGGGTGGCCGCGATCACCCGGACCACGTAGTCGACCAAGGCGTGGTGCACGAAGGTGTTGGCCGCGACCTTCTGCAGACGGATCAAGTCCTCCGGCTCCAGGATCCGGCTCGCCTCCGGCGGGGTGACGCCCATCCGGTAGATGATCTCGCGCTCCTCCTCCACGGAGGGGTAGTCGACGACGACCTTGAACAAGAAGCGGTCGCGCTGCGCTTCGGGCAGCGGGTACACGCCCTCGCTCTCGATCGGGTTCTGCGTCGCCATGACCAGGAACGGGTCGGGCATCGGGTAGGTCTTGCCGCCGATCGACACGTGCCGCTCGGCCATCACCTCGAGCAGCGCCGACTGCACCTTGGCGGGCGCGCGGTTGATCTCGTCGGCGAGCACGAAGTTGGCGACGACCGGGCCGAGTTCGGTGTCGAACTCTTCGCGGCCCTGCCGGTAGATGCGAGTACCGATGAGGTCGGTGGGCACCAGGTCGGGCGTGAACTGCACGCGGGCGAACGAGCCGCCGACCACCCTGGCGAAGGTCTCCACGGCGAGGGTCTTCGCGATGCCGGGGACACCTTCGAGCAGAACGTGACCACGTGCGAGCACGCCCACGAGCAGTCGTTCGACCAGGCGATCCTGGCCCACGATCACCCGCTTGACCTCGTAGATCGCCTTCTCCAGGGTCTGGACGTCACGCTCGAGGGTGCTGGGCGTCGAGACCGGCGCATCCTTCGCCGAGTTCGCTCCGCTCACACCGTCCGTCGAAGTCACCAACATCCCCGCTTTCGCCTTGGTCCTGTGCGTGCTGCCACAACTATTCCAGGTAATCACCGCCTGTGCCGCAACCGGACCCGACAGAATGGGAATTTCCGCGGTCCTCCGGCCGGGCGGGGCACCCGGAATGTCCGATATCAGGAGACGACGCGCACCGCGAACGGCATGATGCCGCCCTCGCGGACCGGGGACACCTTCACCACGTCGCCGGATTCCGGCGCCTCCACCATCTTCCCGTCGCCGAGATACAGCGCCACGTGCTGGCTGCCGTTCGGCCCCCAGAACAGCATGTCGCCGCGCTCGCGATCGCCGACCGGCACCCGGGTGCCCGCGTTGTATTGGTAGCCGCTGTAGTGCGGCAGCGAGACCCCGACGCCCGCGAACGCGTAGACCATCAACCCCGAGCAGTCGAAGCCGACCTTCTCGAAGTCCCCGTAACTGTCGGCGACGCCGCCGTCCCGGATGCCGCGGGTCGGCCCGTCCTCGTCGCCGCCACCCCAGGCGTAGGTGACGCCGAGCTGTGACATGGCGCGATCGACCACGATCTCGATCGCCGCGGAGCCTTCGACCGGTGGCGACTTCGGTCGTGGCGCGCTCCGCCGCGGTGGCGGCGCGTCCTCCAGCTGAGTGTGCGGGCGTTTTCCGGTGCCGAGTTCGGCGGCGCGATCGCGAGCGGCCTGGTCGGCGGCCGCGCGCGCGGCGGCCGCCGCCGCGGCGGCACGCACCGCCGCTTCCTCCACCTTGCGCATGGCGTCCCAGGCCAGGTACGCGTCACGCTGGTCCTGCAGGCCGGCCACGTTCTGCCGCGCTTGATCCAGCCTGCCCTGCGCGTCCTGGCGCCGCCGCAGCAGGTCGTCGCGCTGGGCGGTCTGCCGGTCGAGTTCGGCCTTCGCCGCCGCGACCGCGTTCTCGGCGTCGGCCCTGCGCGCGGCGGCGAGGGCGGCGGCCGTGTCGGCGTCCGATTTCGCCCGCCGCGCGGTGGAGTTCTTGTTGCCTTGATCGATCTGCGCGCGCCGCAGACCGTCCAGCACCTGCTGACGATTTTTGGAGACCAGCTCGAGGAGCTGGGCCCGGTCCAGTGCGACCGCGGGGGTGGCCGCGGCGAGGTAGGTGACCATCGAGCCGGAGCCCGGATTGGTATAGGCCTGGGTGGCGAACTGATCGAAGTTGCGTCGCGCCTGGCCCACCTTGGCCGCGGCATCGGCGAGGTCGAGCTGGGTGTCCACCACCACGACGGCGGCCGCGTCGGCGGCGTCGCGCGCGGTCTGCAGGTCCACCAGCGCTCGGTTGACGTCCTCCCGGCGCTGCGCGACGGCGTCGTCGAGTTGCCCCAGTTGCTGATCGACCACGGCGACCTGGTTGATCAGGGTGCCGACCTCGGCGACACCGGCGTCCACCTGCGCGCCCGCCTGGGCGATCTCGCCGTCGCTGGGATTTGGCGGAGGAGGTGGCACAGCAGCGACAGGTCCAGTCGTGACCACTACAACGACCGCAATCAGCAACCCCACAGCGACCGATAGTCGGCGCCAGTTGGTGAGCCCGCCGTTGTTGCGCATCACACCTCCAAGGACCGGATTCCGGCAATCCTCGAGGGCATCAGGCGAACCAGGATGCACTGTGGTCGACAGATGGCCTCTGGGAACACTTATTCCCCATCAGGGACCATTCGAACCGTACGACACTTACGTCACCGACAAAACGGCATCGACCTTGTTGCCGCCCACATCTTCTTCATTGCTAGAAATTTGCTGTACTGCGCGCCACGCTTTCTTCGAACGCAACAGACCAACCGTTCGGAAAATTAGCTACCTGGATGCTGACGACCCGATTTCGCCCCAGATCGGACACAGCTCGGCTTCGCATCGAGCGAAGGCGGTGTCAGCGACGCACGCCTGCGACACGTAGAGGTCCCGCGCTCGGGGCCGAGTGGCGATGGACAACCACGCCGTTACCGGCGCGGTGAACCACGAGAATGTCGAATCGGCCGCAGCCGGCTTCGCAGAAAGGCGCCGCGACCTCAGATGGCGCGCGCGTCGGACGACTCGCCGTCCGGTGTCCGCCGGGCGCTCGCCACACGCTCCGGTCCGTCGGCCGCCGCCCGCCGGACCTTGACCCAGTACAGTCCGGCGATGACCGCCACCGTTCCACCCAGCAGCGCGCAGGTGATGGCAGTCCAGGACATCGACTCCGGCGTCTCCAAGCGGGCGGTGAAGATGCTCGCGGCTTCTCCGCTCTTACCCTGCGTGCCCTTGGCGGCGTCCTCGGCCCACTCCAGCCGCACACGGCTGATCGTGTCGCTGTAGGTGCCTACCCAGTCGTCGCTGAGAACGACCACGGTGCCGTGCTGCGTCTTACCCACCTCGGTGGCCAAGTCCCGTAGGCTCGAGTCGTGTCCTGGATTGCCGGGGACGACCACGATGCTCAGCGGGATTCCTTGCGATCGCGCCTCCGCGGCGATGGCGGCCAGTTCCTTCTTGTCCTTACCGGTCAGTGTCGCGACGTGATCGTCGGCCAGATCGGCGTTGAGCGAGCGCACGGTGTCGGCGGTGACATTCGGCGGCAATTCGGCGGCCATAGGGGTGAAAACCGAGTTGTGCGGGGCGGTCATCTTCCATCCGGTCTGTCGAGCCGCATCGGCAACCGAAGCGACGGGCATCCAACACTGCAGGGCGAGCAAGATCCCCCTTGCTGGCTCGAAAGCACAGTACGCGACGGAGTGTCGCATCTCGCGCGCGCGGCACGCCGAACCGCCCCCTGGTGTTTCACAGGACAAGCGTACTGTTAAGGTCGTAGGCGCGAGGAACCAGCGCCGGAGCGGCGCCGGAGCACCTCCGAAGACTCGGCCGCCGGCACAGCCCCGCCGGTGGCCACCCGCACAGACGAGTGGAGCTGACGTGACGACAAGTATCGATACTTTCGGCGCCAAGGGCACCCTCGAGGTGGGAAGCAACTCCTACGAGATCTTCCGCCTCTCCGCCGTGCCCGGCACCGAGAAACTCCCGTACGCACTGAAGGTCCTCGCGGAGAATCTCCTCCGCACCGAGGACGGCGCCAACATCACCGCCGATCACATCCGCGCCATCGCGAGCTGGGATCCCACGGCGCAGCCGAACACCGAGATCCAGTTCACGCCCGCCCGCGTCATCATGCAGGACTTCACCGGCGTGCCGTGCATCGTGGACCTGGCCACCATGCGCGAGGCCGTGGCCACCCTGGGCGGCGACCCGGACAAGGTGAACCCCCTCGCCCCCGCCGAGATGGTCATCGACCACTCCGTCATCATCGACGTCTTCGGCCGCGCCGACGCCTTCGAGCGCAACGTCGACATCGAATACCAGCGCAACGGCGAGCGCTACCAGTTCCTGCGCTGGGGCCAGACCGCGTTCGACGACTTCAAGGTCGTCCCGCCGAGCACCGGCATCGTGCACCAGGTCAACATCGAGCACCTGGCCCGCGTCGTCATGGTCCGCAACGGCCAGGCCTACCCCGACACCTGTGTCGGCACCGACTCGCACACCACCATGGTCAACGGCCTCGGCGTCCTCGGTTGGGGCGTCGGCGGCATCGAGGCCGAGGCGGCCATGCTCGGCCAGCCCGTCTCGATGCTGATCCCGCGCGTCGTCGGCTTCAAGCTGACCGGTGAGATCCAGCCGGGCGTGACCGCCACCGACGTCGTGCTCACCGTCACCGACATGCTGCGCAAGCACGGCGTGGTCGGCAAGTTCGTCGAGTTCTACGGCAAGGGCGTGGCCGAGGTGCCGCTGGCCAACCGCGCCACCCTGGGCAACATGAGCCCCGAATTCGGTTCCACCGCAGCGATTTTCCCGATCGACGACGTGACCGTCGACTACCTGCGCCTGACCGGCCGCTCCGACGAGCAGGTCGCGCTGGTCGAGGCGTACGCCAAGGAGCAGGGCCTCTGGCACGACGCCGACTCCGAGCCCGCCTACTCCGAATACCTCGAACTCGATCTGAGCACCGTGGTGCCGTCCATCGCGGGCCCGAAGCGCCCGCAGGACCGGATCCTGCTGTCGGAGTCCAAGATCGCGTTCCGCAAGGACATCCACAACTACACCAACGACGCGGAGAGCGGCCCCGCCGCCGACACCCCGCACAGCAAGCTGGACGAGGCCGTCGAGGAGTCCTTCCCCGCGAGCGACCCTGCCGTGTTGTCCTTCGCCGACGACGGCGCCGAGTCGCTGGTGTCGGCCGCCAACGGCGCCGAGGGCCGTCCGTCCAAGCCGGTGACGGTGCGCAGCGAGGAGTACGGCGACTTCGTGCTCGACCACGGCGCCGTCGTGGTCGCCTCGATCACCTCCTGCACCAACACCTCCAACCCGTCGGTCATGCTCGGCGCGGCCCTGCTGGCCCGCAACGCGGTGGAGAAGGGCTTGGCCCGCAAGCCGTGGGTGAAGACGTCCATGGCTCCTGGTTCGCAGGTGGTCAACGGCTACTACGAGAAGGCGGGCCTGTGGCCGTACCTGGACAAGCTGGGCTTCAACCTGGTCGCGTTCGGTTGCGCCACCTGCATCGGCAACACCGGCCCGCTGCCGGAGGAGATCTCCAAAGCGGTCAACGACAACGACCTCACCGTCACCGCGGTGCTGTCGGGCAACCGTAACTTCGAAGGCCGCATCTCCCCCGACGTGAAGATGAACTACCTGGCCTCCCCGCCGCTGGTCATCGCCTACGCGCTCGCGGGAACCATGGACTTCGACTTCGAGAACGACCCGCTGGGCAAGGACACCGAGGGCAACGACGTCTTCCTGAAGGACATCTGGCCTTCGCCGCAGGAGATCCAGGACACCATCGACCGGGTCATCAGCCGCGACATGTTCCTCGAGGACTACAAGGACGTGTTCCGGGGTGACGAGCGCTGGCGCAGCCTGCCCACCCCGGAGGGCAAGACCTTCGAGTGGGACGCCGAGTCGACCTACGTGCGCAAGCCTCCGTACTTCGAAGGCATGCCGCAGACCCCGGAGCCGGTCACCGACATCAAGGGCGCCCGGGTGCTCGCGCTGCTCGGCGACTCGGTCACCACCGACCACATCTCCCCGGCGGGCAACATCAAGCCCGGCACCCCGGCCGCGCAGTACCTGGAGGCCAACGGCGTCGAGCGCAAGGACTACAACTCCTACGGCTCGCGGCGCGGCAACCACGAGGTGATGATCCGCGGCACCTTCGCCAACATCCGGCTGCGCAACCAGCTCCTCGACGACGTCTCGGGTGGCTACACCCGCGACTTCACCCAGGAGGGTGGCCCGCAGGCGTTCATCTACGACGCCTCGCAGAACTACCAGGCCGCGGGCGTCCCGCTGGTCGTGCTCGGCGGCAAGGAATACGGTTCGGGCTCCTCCCGCGACTGGGCCGCCAAGGGCACCAGCCTGCTGGGTGTGAAGGCCGTCATCACCGAGTCGTTCGAGCGCATCCACCGCTCCAACCTCATCGGCATGGGCGTCATCCCGCTGCAGTTCCCGGCGGGCGAGTCCGCCGCGTCGCTGAAGCTGGACGGCACCGAGACCTTCGACATCGAGGGCATCACCCAGCTCAACGAGGGTGCCACCCCGAAGACCCTGAAGGTCACGGCCACCAAGGAGAACGGTGACAAGATCACCTTCGACGCGGTGGTCCGCATCGACACCCCCGGCGAGGCCGACTACTACCGCAACGGCGGGATCCTGCAGTACGTGCTGCGCAACATGATCCGTGCCTGATCGCGCCACCTTCGGTGGCGCGTGTTCGCGCCACTGAAGTCTCGTGTCGGACAACCCCCGCGTCGGTCTACCGCCGACGCGGGGGTCCGTGTTTCCCCGCTGGAGGATTCCGTGCCCAAGGTCAGTGACGATCACCTCGCCGCCCGGCGCAGCCAGATCCTCGACGGAGCACGCCGCTGCTTCGCCGAGTACGGCTACGACGGCGCCACCGTGCGCCGCCTCGAGGAAGAGATCGGGCTGTCCAGGGGAGCCATTTTCCACCACTTCCGGGACAAGGACGCGCTGTTTCTCGCCCTCGCCCAGGAAGACGCCGAACGCATGGCCGATGTCGCGGCCAATCAGGGCATCGTGCAGGTGATGCGCGACATGCTCGCCCACCCCGAGCAGTTCAACTGGCTCGGAACGCGTTTGGAGATCGCCCGCAGGCTGCGCACCGACCCCGAATTCCGGGCGGGCTGGACCCAGCGTTCGGCCGAACTCACCGCCGCCACCTTGGCCCGCCTGGAACGTCGTAAGGCCGCGGGCGCGCTGCGCGACGATGTGCCCACCGACGTGCTGCTCGGCTACCTCGACCTCGTCCTCGACGGTTTGATCGCCCGGATCGCCTCCGGCCACACCAACGAGAACCTTTCCGCCGTATTGGATCTGGTCGAGGCGTCGGTCCGACGCAAGCAGTGAGGGCGGCTAGTACGCCGCGTTGAGGTACTCCGCGGCGTGCGTGGTCCACAGCACGTTCGTCCCCGGCATGTTCCGTCCGGAATAGAGCACGTGCTGACCGTCGGGCCACGGGGTCAGATAGCCGATGACGCCGCGTACGGCCGTCGTGTAGCGCTCGAGGTTCCCGATCGGGTCGCGCAGCAGGACTTCGAGCAGTTCGGCGAAGATCAGCGGCGCGACGTTGCCGATCCGAGCGCCCTCCACGAACGAGAACGGCGAGATACCCACGTCGATGACGCGCAACGGCGAATCCGCGGGCGACGCGGTGATGATGTCGCCGGGATTCGCGTACTCGCGGACGTCGATCGACGCGGGCCACGCGCCGCGCTGCCCGTGCAGGCCGAACGTATTCGCCGGGCAGAGGTTTCCGACCGACTGCCCGGCTCGGCGCAGCGGGTTGGCGATGTTCACCACGAAGGCGATCTCCAGCGGCGTTCCGTCGGTGTTCTTGTACTTCCCGGACCGCACGCCCTCCAGGATCCGGCTGGCGCAGATGCCGCCGAGCGAATAACTCAGCAGGCCGCAGACGTTCGGCGAGTCCTGGATCGCCCGCACGCCGGCGGCGATGCCGAGCCGTACCGACGTCTCCAGCGAAGGACCCCAGACCTCCGGCACGGGGCCGACGGAAGCGGGCCAATCCGGTTCGAAGCAGCTGAATTTCCCGGTGTCGAGTAGTTTCACGACGTCGTGCAGCATGCCCGCGGGCGTTCCGTCGGAGTTGCGCGGCTCCCCGGTGCCGCGGAGAGTGATGATGTCGATCATCGTGGCCTCCTTGCCCACCGCACCGACCCCTTCGGCACGGAATCTCAAGGTAGAGCAGGGACGCCCACTCGGCACGAGTATCGGGCTACCTCATCGCGGCACGAGTTCGCCCAAGTAGAGCGCGATTCGGCGGATCGAAGGATGCGTGAGCTACCGCGGCTACGCGTCCGGTTCCATGCTGCTGAGCAGGATTCGCGCGAGCCGGTCCAGTTCCCGTCGCTCCCCCGCGGTGAGCACGGACAGCATCCGCGCCTCGTTCGCGGTGTGCTCGGTGACCACGGTGTCGACCAATTCCCGTCCCGCCTCGGTGAGGCCGACGCGCACCGCCCTGCGGTCCCGCGCGTCCGCGACGCGCCGCACCAGTCCCGCCGACTCCAGCCGGTCCAGCCGTCCGGTCATGCCCGCCCTGGACAACATCAGCGTGTCGGCGAGCACCGACGGGCTGAGTTCGAACGGCGCGCCCGAACGACGGAGCGCGGCGAGTACGTCGAATTCGCCGCGCTGCAGGCCGTGCTTGCCGAACACCGCCTCGATCTCACGCTGCGCCACCACCAACAGCCTGCCCAGACGTCCGGCCACGGCCATCGCCTCGAGATCCAGGTCGGGTCGTTCCCGCTGCCACTGCGCCACGATCGCGTCCACGGCGTCCGTTTTCCGCTCGGTCATGGACAGGATCTTATTCGGCACGATATAGTTCGCTAGCAAATTATCAATCACCGAACTAATACGGAGGCTCCGATGGCCATTCCCGCGCCACGCAAGGACGTCGCGATCCGTCAGCCGCAGGATGCGGAGACCCTGCGTACCACGTCTGTCACCATGCGCCTGCTGATCGATGCCAAGGAGGCGGGCGGCGGGCTGAGCACACTCGAGGTCGACATGGACCGTGGAGCGGACGGCGCGGCGCCGCACTATCACACGCTTTCCGACGAACTGTTCTATGTCGCGGACGGCGAACTGCAACTGCTCGCCGGTGACCGCATCGTCACCGTCGGCGCGGGTGGTTCGATCGTGGTCCCGAAATTCATGCCGCACGCCTTCGGCGCCGCACCGGAGAGCACGGCACGGATCCTCATCGCGCTCACGCCCGGCGTGCAGCGCTTCGAGTACTTCCGGCTGCTGGAACGAATCGCCGCGGGCGAATCCCCGATGACCGATCTCGCCGCCGCTCAGGACGAGTTCGACAACCACTTCGTCGACGCCCCCGCTTGGTGGGCGGAGCGCAACGCGAACCGGAAGTGAAGTCGGCGCCCCTCCGAATCCGCTCGCGGGCAATCAATTCGGAGCGAGTCGAGCACGGCGCGGCGCGGGAGGAAATACGATGCCGCACAGCAGCCGTCGTCGCGGGCCACCTGCGCTCAGCAGGACGAGAGTACAGATGCACAGCCGCCAATATCGGGCTATGAGCAGCATCCGCGCCTCACGGGAGATTAGCTTCTCGATTGCCATCTCAGTATTTCCAGGCTACCGGAAAACTTTCGGTACTCGGGCGTTATGAATCGGAATTCGGTTTGCCACAGGCCGGGAAATCTCGCGATCCGAGCCGATAACGCCGCTCATCGCGATATGATCGCTCACACGCTTGGGGGTCGTGGCAAATCGCGAGCAGATCGGAGAAACGGCTATGACCGACGCAATCCACCTTCCCGGGACGACGCCGAGGGGTGACCGCGTTCCTCCGCTCCAGGGTCTGCTGGTCGCGGAATCGGACCGGCAGATCAGCGTGCGCGTCGCCGAGGGAACGTGGACCTTCAGTCGGTCCGATGTCCTGCGCGTGGTCGATTCCGCGGCGCCCCACGCCGATCAGGACGGGCGCCCGGTGCTGGTGGACATTCGCGCGGGCGCCACCGCCGATTTCACCCGCAGGCTGCGGATCGACCTGGTCGATCGGCCGATGACCATCCCGGAGTCACCGTCGGAGGCGCTCGGCGACGAGCAGTTGCGCCGGCTCACCGAAACCTGGGCCGACCGGCTGCAACTCGTCGACTGCCCGGGTGCGAGCGGTGCGACGTTCACCTACTGCCAGACCAAGTCGATGAACGGCAGCGACGACGGCATCAACTGCGACAGCCTCGACTGAGCGGCAGGCGGATGGCCGCACGCCGGCGCGGTTCGGTCCTGATCGTGTCCGAATCCGATGATCTACACGCCACCGCGATGGCGGCGACGCTGCGAGAACACCACGGGCTCGGCCCGATCCACCTCGACCTGCGCGATTTCCCCCAGGAGTCCGGCAGCTTCCGGCTGGACCGGCTCGGCACCACACGCTCGCTGTCGCACCTGATCGGCCTCGACGACGTGCGGTCGGTGTGGTGGCGGCGCCCGCATCCCGCGCGGGTGCCCGCGGGTGTCCGCGCCTCGGACAACGAGTTTCGCCAGGCCGAGTGCGACGGATTCATTCAAGGGCTGCTCTGGTCCATCCCCGCTCACTGGGTCAACGACCCGGGCGCCGACCGCACCGCGGCACGCAAGATCGTCCAGCTGGAGACGGCGCTGCGGGCCGGGTTCGCGGTGCCGGAGACGTTGATCACCAACGATCCGGACGAGGCGCGCAGCTTCGTCGAATCCCGGCCCGGTCCGGTGGTTTACAAGCGCACCGGCACCAGCCGGGCGGAGTTCGCCGAGACCAGGATCATCTCCAGGGACGATTTCGGCAGGCTGGCCGCGATCCGCTCGGCGCCGACCACCTTCCAGGACTACGTCGACGCCACCTGCGATCTGCGCGTGGTGTGGGTGGACGGGGTCGAATGGACCGTGCGCATCGACTCCCAAGCGGGCGTCGGCAAGGTCGACTCCCGCTTGGACACGTCGGTCGATTTCGCGCACGATCACCTGCCCGCCTCGGTGAGCAAGTCACTGGCCACGCTGATGGGCGCACTCGGATTGTCCTTCGGCGTGCTCGACATTCGGCTCGGCCGTGATGGCGAGTACTACTTCCTGGAGGTCAACCCGCAGGGCCAGTTCGCCTACCTGGAGATCAAGACCGGGCTGCCGATCTTTCGCAGCTTGGCCAACCTGCTGGTGGACGGTGACGGCATGGTGGAGGGCTACTGAACCCGGTCACAGGTCCGGCGGCACGATATCGAGACCGGGAACGCCACGGTATGCGGCAACGGCGGCCCCGCATTCGCCGCGCAGCGGCGCTCCACCGGACGACAACAGCAGCCGAAGCCCGTCGCTGGACGGGGTCCCGCGCGACGACCAACGGCGCGAGCGCCGCTGAATTGCGTTGCGTTTCCACTCGATCGCCGAGATGCGCCCGAGGACCTGGCATCGACGCCGCCGTGCAGCTCGGCGAGGTAGACATCCAGTTCGGGGGCGTCGACGTCGATCCGGTTGGGGGCTCCGCCCGGGGCGGCCGCGTAGCCGTCCGGCGGCAAAGCACGCCGTTGCGGCGCTATGGGCTCTTGCGGCGATTGGCTCCACCCCGGCTGCGGAGCTGCACATGCGACTCCACGAGGACGTTGTGGATGAAACCGTAGGAGCGGCCGGTGGACCGCGCCAGTGACCGGATGCTCGCACCGGCCTCGTACTGTTTCTTCAACTGGGTTTGTAGGCGATCGCGTGACTTGCCGGTGACGCGTGTGCCCTTACCCAATGTGGCCTTGCTCTGTGGCCTGTCGCTCATGGCTTCCTCCGAGTCGCCGAGCAGCGTCTTTCCAGGCTAAGCACTCAGCAGGCCGTGATCAACGGGTACCTGTGATGAATCTCACGCGAGCTGAATAAGTTCCAGATATTCGGCCGACCAATGGTCTTCTGTCCCGTCCGGGAGCAGGATCACACGTTCCGGAGACAACGCCTCCGCTGCACCCGGGTCGTGGGTCACGAGCACCACCGCGCCCGCATAGGTGCGCAAGGCGTCGAGAACCTGTTCCCGCGACACCGGGTCGAGATTGTTCGTCGGCTCGTCCAGCAGCAACACGTTCGCCGCCGAGGAGACCAGTCCGGCCAGCGCGAGACGGGTCTTCTCACCGCCCGAGAGCGTGCCCGCGGGCTGGTCGAGCTGCGGGCCGGAGAACATGAACGCGCCGAGCAGGCCGCGCAGCTCCTGCTCACCGGCGTCCGGCGCGGCGTGGCGGATGTTCTCCCACACGGTGGCGTTGTCGTCCAGGGTGTCGTGCTCCTGGGCGAAGTAACCGACCTTCAGACCGTGCCCCGGCACCAGACCACCCGCCGTCGGCTGCTCGACTCCGGCGAGCAGGCGCAGCAGCGTCGTCTTTCCCGCGCCGTTGAGCCCCAGCACCACCACCCGGCTACCGCGGTCGATCGCGAGGTCGACGCCGGTGAAGATCTCCAGCGAGCCGTAGACCTTGGTCAGGTTCTCCGCCATCAGCGGCGTCTTGCCGCAGGCGGCGGGCTCGGGGAACTTGATCCTGGCGACCTTGTCGGCGACGCGCACGTCGTCGAGTTCGGCCAGCAGGCGATCGGCGCGCTTGGCCATGTTCTGTGCCGCAGTCGCTTTCGTGGCCTTGGCGCCGAGCTTGGCCGCCTGGGCGCGCAGCGCGCTCGCCTTCTTCTCGGCGTTCGCGCGTTCCCGCCGCCTGCGCTGCTCGTCGGTGGCGCGCGCGTCCAGGTACTTCTTCCAGCCCATGTTGTAGACGTCGGCCTCGCCGCGCACCGCGTCCAGGAACCACACCTTGTTCACCACGTCGGCGAGCAGGTCCACGTCGTGGCTGATGACGATCAGGCCGCCGTCGTGGTTCTGCAGGAAACCACGCAGCCAGGTGATCGAGTCGGCGTCGAGATGGTTGGTCGGCTCGTCCAGCAGCAAGATGGTGTCCGACCGCCCGCCGCTGCCGTCGGAGGCGGCGAACAGGATGCGCGCCAATTCGATTCGGCGCCGCTGTCCGCCGGACAAGGTGCGCAGCGGCTGACCGAGCACGCGGTCGGGCAGACCCAGGCTGTGGCAGATGCGCGCCGCCTCGCTCTCGGCGACGTAACCGCCCAGCGCCGAGAAGCGTTCTTCGAGCCGGCCATACTTGCGGACCGCCTTCTCCCGCTCTTTGTCGTCGGCGACCTCGGCCATCAGCGCCTGTTGCTTCTCCATCTCCCGGATCAGCGTGTCCAGGCCGCGCGCCGACAGCACCCGGTCGCGGGCCAGCACGTCGAGGTTGCCTTCGCGCGGATCCTGCGGCAGATAACCGATATCGCTGGAGCGCAGGATCTTGCCCGCGTACGGCTCCCCCTCGCCTGCCAGGATGCGCAGCGTGGTGGTCTTCCCCGCGCCGTTGCGCCCGACCAACCCGATCCGGTCGCCCGCCTGCACCCGAAGCGCCGGTCCGGGAGCGGACAGCAGGGTGCGGACTCCGGCCCGGACCTCCAGGTCGGTCGCGGTGATCACAAACTTCTCCTCGCGGATCGTGGTGCTGGACGCGTGCTCGATTGTGCGACCCGACGCGCACAAGAACCACCGATTTTACCCGGGGCGCAGGGTGCGCCCGCATACCAGCACCCCGCATGTGACGGCGATAACGGCCCCCGCGGTGGCCTGCGCTACCGTGCGATGCCATGAGTACCGATCTATTGGGCAAGAGCGCTCTGGTCACGGGGGCCAGCCGTGGCATCGGCAAGGCGGTCGCGGCGGAGTTGCTCGCCCGCGGCGCGAACGTGCTGATCACCGCGCGGAAGAAGGATCCGCTGGAGGAAGCCGCAGCGGAGCTGCGCGAACTGGGGCACCAGGGTCAGGTCGTCGCTCTGGCGGGCAACTCGGGCGTCGCCGAGGATCGATCCGCCGCGGTCGAACGCGCGGTCACGGAGTTCGGTTCGCTGGACGTCCTGATCAACAACACCGGCATCAACCCGGTCTTCGGCTCCCTGATGGACGCCGACCTCGATGCCGTGCGCAAGATCTTCGACGTGAACGTGGTCGCGGCCCTGGGCTACATCCAGGAGGCGTACAAGGCGTGGATGCGCGACCACGGCGGCGCCGTGGTCAACGTGGCCAGCGTCGCGGGCATCCGCTCGACCGGCGTGATCGCCGCCTACGGCGCGTCCAAGTCCGCGCTGATCCATCTCACCGGTGAGCTCGCCTGGCAGCTGGGGCCGAAGATCCGGGTGAACGCGGTCGCGCCGGGCGTGATCAAGACGAAGTTCGCCGACGCGCTGTACTCGACCGACGAGGAGCGCGCCGCGAGCGTGTACCCGATGAAGCGGCTGGGCAGCCCGGAGGACGTGGCGCGCTTGATCGGATTCCTGGTCTCCGACGAGGCGGCGTGGATCACCGGCGAGACGGTCCGGGTGGACGGCGGGCTGCTCTCCACGGGCGGAATCTGACCGCGAACGGGAGCCGCCCGCGCTAGCGGAACGCCAATGCGCCGATGGTGTCGGCGTGCCGGTAGCGCAGGTACTTCTCGACGGCCGCGGCGTCGACCGCGCCGGTGGCCGTCGCCAGCGTCACCACCACGAATTCCTTCTCGCTGCCGTCCTTCCACTTGCCGGTGGCGTAGCCCTTCAGGTAACTGCCCGGACGCAGCGCGAGGTCGGCGTCGGTGAACCGGCCCTTCGCCGCGGCGGCCCGGCCCTCGTCGGCCATGCCGAGCACGAACTGCGTGAACATCAGCGCGCCGCCTTCGGCGCGGTACACCAGCTCCGCCGCGTAGACGCAGCCCAGACCGGTGAGTTTGCCCGCCGCCTCGATGGGGTGGCAGTCGGCGTGATCGCGGCCGTCGACCCACTCGGCGTGCAGTTCGACGCGATCGAACCGGAAGTCCCAGTCCTTCGCGAACTCCGTGTAACTCAACCGGCCCGCCGAAGGGCGCGCACCACGCGACGACGGGCTCGCCGGTCGCGTGCTGGTACCGCCGCCCGCGCGGGTGGTCGCTTCGGCGGTGGCGACCGCGGCTTGCGGGTGCCCTTCCTCGCGCGGCGCCGGCGCCACTCCGATGCCGACCGCGACCAGCACGGCGACGACGCCGATCACCAGCGCGACGACCACACCGGTTCGGGACTCGGGCGGCGGCGGCAGGGGCGGCGCTTCCCACTCCGGCATCGGGTACGCGCTCGGCGGGGACATGCTTCCCCAGTCCGGCGCGTACCGCGCGTCCTCCGGTTTCCCGGACGGATAGGTCATCGCGGTCGCCCTCCCACATCTCCCAGCAGCCGTCCCACCCCGCGTGGGCCTCCCCGAGCCGCCCGAGCGACCCTATCCGATCGAGCCTGCCCCGATCGCCCCGAAATCAGAGCCGGACCGGCTGGAGCCAGTCCTCGCGCCCCGCGGTCGCCGGAGCGGCAGGAGCCTCCTCGATTCCGAACCGCTCGTGCAGTCGGCGCAGCGGGCCGGGCGCATACCAGTTCCAGTGGCCGAGCAACTCCATCGCCGCGGGCAACAGGAAGCCGCGCACCAGCGTCGCGTCCACCAGCACGGCGAGTGGAAGCCCGATGCCGAATGCCTTCATGAAGGTGATGTCCGAGGCGAGGAAGCCGAGGAAGACCAGTGAGATCAGGACGGCGGCGGCCGTGACGATCCGGCCGATCCGCTCCAGTCCGGACGTGACGGCCAGCGCGTTGGACCTGGTGCGCAGGTACTCCTCGCGGATGCGGGCCAACAGGAACACCTGGTAGTCCATGGCGAGACCGAACGCGACGCCGAACAGCATCACCGGGACGGTCGGCGGGAGGTCGCCGGTGACGGTGAAGCCGAGCAACCCGGACAGGTGCCCGTCCTGGAAGATCCAGACCAGCGCGCCGAAAGTCGCGGTGAGGCTCAGGAAGCTGAGCACGACGGCCAGCAGCGGCAGCACGACGCTTCCGGTGAGCAGGAACAGGACCACCACCATGATCAGCACGACGAAGGCCAGCGCGTACGGCAGCGCCGAGACGACCGAGCCGATCGCGTCCGTGTTGGCCGCCGCCACGCCGCCGACCAGCACCGGCGAGGCGGCGGGCGTCCCGCGCACGTCGGCGGCGATCCGATCCAGCACCGTGGGATCGGTGGTGTCCGGGACCACCGTCAGATAGGCGGCGTTCTCGGCGCGGAAGCGGTCGGCGGCCGCGGTTGGCGCGACGAGCAGACCGCCGTGGCTGTAACTGCCGGTGACGGTGTCGACCCGGCGGACGTCCTCGATCTCCGACAGCTCACGAGCGTAGGCGTCCAAGCCTGCGGCGCTGTAAGCGCTTTCGGGCAGCACTACGAACAGCCCGTTCTGCTCGGTGGCGGCGAAGTCGCGCTGGATGGTCTCGGTGACCTGGCGGTTGTTCATCGACTCAGGCAGCGACCGTTCGTCGGGGAAGCCGAGATTCACTCCGAGGAACGGCGCGCCCAGTACGAGCAGCAGGGCGGTGACCCCGAGGCCGATGGGCACCGGCCGCATCATCACGAACCGCGCCAAGCGGTGCCAGGCGCCCTCGCCGGGTGCGGGACGGGCCGCGCGCAGGAACCACCACAACTGACCGTTGTCGATCTTGGTGCCGAGCAGGAACAGGATCGCGGGCAGCACGGTCAGCGACACCGTCGCGGCGATCACCGCCACGGCCAGGCCCGCGTAGCCCATCGACCGCACGGCCAGCAGCGGGAAGAACAGCAGGCCCGACAGCGCGACGGCGACCGTGACGGCCGAGAACGCGACGGTCCGGCCCGCCGAGCGCATGGTGGCGGCCACCGCGGCGGCGGGCTGCTGACCGGCGACCAGCTCGTCGCGGTAGCGGCTGATGATCAGCAGGCTGTAGTCGATCGCCAAGCCGAGGCCCAGCAAGGTGGCGACGTTGGTCGCGGTGGCCGCCAGATCGGTGACGCTCGCGATCAGCCACAGCGCGCCCATGGTGATCATCACCGTGATCATCGCGACCACCAGCGGCAGGCTGGCGGCGACCAAGCCGCCGAACACCAGCAGCAGGGCGATCAGCGTGACCGGGAATGCGATGGATTCGCCCAGAACGACGTCTTTCTCGCTCTGCTGCACCGTCTCGTGCAGCAGCATGGCGTAGCCGCCGACGCGCACCTCGAGTGGGCCGTGGGTGCCGCCGAATCGGTCGGCGAGATCGCCCACCCGCTTGTCGACGTCGGCCTCCTCACCGAGGATGCTGGCCACGATCAGGCCCTTGGTCCCGTCGGTGCTGCGCAGCGCGGGCGATTTGTCGGTCCAGTACGACGTGACGCCCGCGACGCCGGACTCCGACTTCAGCTCGGTGACCAGATTCGTCGCCGCGGTGGCCGTGGCGTCGTCGTCCACCGACCGGCGAGTCTGCACCAGCAACACGAAATTCGGGGTGGCCTCGCCGAAGGTGTCGCGCAGCACCGCGGTCGCCCGGCTCGATTCGCTGTCGGGGTCGATGTACCCGCCGCCCTGCACTTTGTCGAACAGCGTCGCGCTCAGCGTGCCCATCGCCAGTGCGAGCACCACGAACACGGCCAGGATCCACCGGCTGCGCCGCCTGGTCAGCTCGAACACTCCGTCTACCCCTAACTCGTTCCGGTCGTGCCGCTTTCGCGCTCGGACTCCAGCGGTCGCCGGTCGGCAACCTGCCCGGCGTGCCATCCGCGGCACGCCGGTGCGCCGACACCTGACACTCGGCACCGGAGCCGGATGCGTACGCCAGCGCCCCGGCATCCTAGCAACGCGGGACAAACTGCGGTGAGCCCGAACACATTCCGTCGGTGCGCCCGGTCCGGCCACCTGCCTGCACGCTCCGGCATGGGAAGGCAACCGAGCCAGGCCGGACGCACTTCCGCACGCGGGGCGGGCGATCCGGAACCCGCGACAGCTTTCGCGAAACGTTCACTTCGCGGGTCCGGACCTCCGCGCCGGAACGTGTTCGACGCGTGGCTGTGCGACGCTCCAGCGAGCAGATGGGAGGCTCGAACCCATGCATCGCAACACGCTTCCTCGGATCCGGACGAGCCCGGCATGAAGCCGGACGTGGTCGTCTGCGGGCTCGGCCCGGCCGGACGCGCCCTCGCACACCGGGCAGTGGAGCGCGGACTCACGGTCACCGTGGTCGATCCCGCGCCGGAGCGCCGGTGGACCGCCACCTACGCGGTGTGGGCCGACGAACTGCCTGATTGGCTGTCGCCTCAGGTCGTCGCGGCGACGGTACCCCGGCCGATGGCCTGGGGAACGCGCGCTCACCGATTGGACCGCCCGTACGTGGTGCTTGACACCGCCCGGCTGCAAAGGTCGCTGCACCTGGCCGACGCGAGCGTGGTCTCCGAGCGCGCGATCGATGTCGGCCCCGAGCGCGTGACCTTGGCCTCCGGCGCGACGATCACCGGCGGCCGGGTGGTCGACGCGCGCGGACTCGCCCGCTCGCCCGCCCGGGCAGAGCAGACGGCCTACGGCGTCATCGTGGACGCCCGGCGCTGCGCCGGGCTCGAACCGCTGTTCATGGACTGGCGTCCGGACAACGGCGCCGCCCCCGAGGCGCCGCGTTCGTTCCTCTACGCCGTTCCGCTGGACGACGAGCGGGTGCTGCTCGAGGAAACTTGCCTGGCCGGCCGGCCGGCCTTGACCGGTGCGCAACTGCGCACACGCTTGTGGGAGCGCCTCCGCGCCAGAGGCGTCCCGCTCACCGGTGACGAACCCGTGGAGCATGTCCGTTTTCCGGTGCAAGGAGGCCGTCCTGGGTCGAGCAGGTTCGGGGCCGCCGGCGGGTTCCTGCATCCGGCGACCGGGTACAGCGTCGGCGCCGCGCTGTCCGCTGCCGACGCGGTGGCCGAGGGCCGGGACGTATGGCCGGCCGCGGCGCGCGTCGTCCACCGGTTGCGCGGCGCCGGGCTGCGCGCGCTGCTGGCGTTGCCGCCCGATGATCTCCCGCTGTTCTTCGACACGTTCTTCGCGCTTCCCCCG
The DNA here is from genome assembly GCF_042733915.1 of Nocardia sp. NPDC059691. Classification (NCBI taxonomy): domain Bacteria; kingdom Bacillati; phylum Actinomycetota; class Actinomycetes; order Mycobacteriales; family Nocardiaceae; genus Nocardia; species Nocardia sp. NPDC059691. The sequence goes on from NZ_JBHWFB010000004.1 coordinate 449,086, forward strand.
GACGCGCAACGCGCGTATCTGTCCGGCCGCACCGACCTCGCCGGCACGGTCGCGGCGATGAGCGCACTGTTCGCCGCGCTCCCGGGACGGCTGCGTCGGCGTGTCGCGACCGCGACACTCGGAGTTCCGGTTCCCCCGCGCGGTCGGTGGGCTTCGGCAATGATGGGGGTATGAGATCGATCTGGAAGGGCTCGATCGCATTCGGGCTGGTGAACGTTCCGGTGAAGGTGTACACCGCCACCGAGGACCACGACATCCGGTTCCATCAGGTGCACGCCAAGGATGGAGGCCGGATCAAATACGACCGCGTCTGCAGCGTGTGCGGCCAATCCGTCCAGTACACCGAGATCGACAAGGCCTACGAGTCGCCGGACGGCGACAAGGTGGTGCTCAGCGACGAGGACTTCGCGAAATTGCCGGTAGCGGAGAAGCACGAGATACCGGTGCTGCAGTTCGTGCCGTCGGAGCAGATCGATCCGATCCTGTTCGAGAAGAGCTACTACCTGGAACCGGACTCCAGCACGCCGAAGGCCTACGTCCTGCTGGCCAGGACGCTGGAGCAGATCGAACGCACCGCCCTGGTGTACTTCACGTTGCGGCAGAAGACCCGGCTTGCCGCGCTGCGCGTACGCGAGGGCATTCTGGTGGTCCAGACGCTGCTGTGGCCCGACGAGGTCCGCTCCGTGGAGTTCGAATCCCTCGACGGTGTCGCCGAGCCCAGGCCGCAGGAGATCAAGATGGCCGAGACGCTCGTCGAGGCCATGTCCGACGACTTCGATCCGGAGCAGTTCACCGACGAGTACCAGATCGAGCTCAAACGCCTGCTCGACGAGGCGATCGCCAGCGGAACCGGCAAGGTGCCCGAACAGCCGGAGCTCGCGCCGAGCGGGATGGACGCCGAGGTGGTCGATCTGGTCGCCGCGTTGCAGCGCAGCCTGGAGGCCAGCGGGCGCAGGACGGCGGGCGGCGATGGGGCCGAGCCGAAGAAGACCGCGAAGAAGGCCGCGGCCAAGAGCGCCGAAGGCAAGAGCGGCGCCGCCAAGAGCACGGCAGCCAAGAGCACGGCGTCCAAGAGCGGCGCGTCCAAGAGCGCGGCGAAGAAGACGCCTGCGAAGAAGGCGGCCAAAAAGGCTCCGGCTCGCAAGGGCGCCTGATCTTCCTACGGCGGGGCCGCCACGACCGCCGAATCAGTCTTGTGCCGCGCGCTGCCTGCCCTCTTCGAAGAACTCCAGCAGGGCCGCGACGGTGTTCACCGCGGTGCGGGGCCGGAGCGCGCCGAACGGCGCGTTCCAGAAGTCGCCGGCTCGCGGGGTCCACGGCCCGATGTAGGCGTAGGGCCCGGGATGAGCGTCATCTCCCGGCGAAACCCCGTAGTTCACCTCGTCGACCGTGCTCGACAGATCGAAATGCTCCGGCCACAGCACCGGTGTCACGCCGGACGCCAGGCACCGCAACGCCTTGTCCCCCAGCGCGAACCAGTCCTCGATCAGCCCCGCCGCCGAGGGATCCACTTCGATCGCCGAATCGGTATCCACGCCGGTGGTGTCCGCGTACACCCCTTCCGGCGGCCCGGGTTCGAAACCCGCGGCCTCGGCGACCTCCCGATACGTCCCCTTCAGCCGCGCCCGCCCTTCCGGCCACACCAGTTCCTCCCCGACCACCGAAACCGGCCAACGCACACCGGCGAAACCCCGGTGCACGACTGCCAACCGAATGGTGCCGAATTGTCGATACTGCGGCCCGGCGATCAGCAACTCCGCGACCGCGTGCAGCCCGACGCGCGATCGCCGATATGTCATCTCATCCACCCCCGAATCATCTCCACTGCCGCCGCCCCACCGCACGGGTTCGGCAGGAAGCGGCCGGTCGCCTCGCGCTGTCAGGAAGACGGTCGCCACTCACCCTGATTTCGCGGAAATCCCCTCGCTGGCGCCGAAGCTGGCTTCCTCGTGACTGACCAGCCCCAGCAGGGCGAGGGGGCGGGGTGTGACCGCGATGGTCAGGTAGGAGACCGTGATCGCCCAGCGGTTGACCGCTCGCGGCACGGCGAACGTATGGTAAGCGCGGGTCACCGCCTTGGCGGGCAGGCCGGACAGGCGGATGCCCATCGGGTTGGCGACCGCGAAGCGCGGCCCGAGGTCGACGACCAGACCCAGGTCGCGGTGCTTGTAGTCGGCGGCCGTGCCGATGCCCAGGCTCGCCGCGACGTTCCTGGCCAGCGTCTTGCCCTGTCGCGTAGCGTGCTGCGCGGTGGGCGGAGTGATCCGGCCCGGCTTGGTGAGGTCGGGCACCGCCGCCGCGTCGCCGCCCGCGAAGACGTCCGGGTGGCCGGGCACGTTCAGTTTCGCGTCGACGACCAAGCGGCCCTTCTCCAGCGGCAGGCCGAGCGTGCCGAGCACCGGTGCGCCGGTCACACCCGTCACCCAGGCCACCGTGCGGGTGGGCACCACCGTGCCGTCGGTGAGCACGACCGAGTTCTCGTCGAGTTTCGTCAGCGAGGTCTCCAGCCGGATCTCGATGCCGCGTTTGCGCAGCACCTTCAGCACCTTGTCACTGAGCCGCTCGCCGACCTCGGGCATCACCCTCGGCGCCGTGTCGAGCAGAAGGAAACGCACTTCGGCGGGGTCGAACCCACGGCGCGCGGCGTAGGCGTCGGCGAGGGCGCGCAACTGCGCCACGAGCTCGGTGCCCGCGTAGGACGCCCCCACGACCACCACCGTGCGGCGCGCGCGCCGCACCTCGGGGTCCTCCTCGTCGTCGGCGAGTTCGAGCTGGCGCAGCAGCTGCTCGCGCAGGTACAGCGCTTCGGCGACGGTCTTGAGCCCGCGCGCGTGCTCGGCCAGACCCGGTATTTCGAACAGGCGGGTGACCGACCCGGGCGTGAGCACCAGCCGATCCCATGACAGCTGCCGCGGCGGATGATGCTCGTCTTCCACCGTGATCGTCTTGTTCCGCAGATCGACCGACCTAGCGTTCGCCACCACCAACCGGACCCGCGGCAGCGAATCCGCCAGTGAGATGGCGACGAACCGAGGGTCGATCAGGCCACCGGCCACGTCCGGCAGCAGCGGCGTATAGAGCATGTAGTCGTTGGGCGTGACGAGCACGATTTCGATGTCGCGGTTCGCCTTGGCCACGATGCGGCAGAGCTTCTGGGCGCAGGTGAACCCCGCGAACCCGCTCCCGACGATCACGACCCGCTGCGGGCTCGCAGTGTTCCCATCCGGCACGGAGACCTCCTCGGTGTCAGCTCCCCGACGCGATTCCCGCTCAGGCACATCCGAAACCGCGCTACCGGTCGCCCGTGGCTCCGCCGACCGGCCCATCGGCCGGACCGATTCGTGGTTCGGCAGGCCGAGCGGGCGCGGGGCAGGTTCCTACTTCCGGAACCGAGCCTCCAGTTCGGCGAGCGTCGCCTGGAGATCGGCCGGGCTGTTGGTTTTGAAGATGCCCTGGTACCCGGTTTCCGCGCGGACCGCGGCCTCGACCTCTGGGTCGTGATAGAGCTGCGCGAGTTTCAGCAGCGTCGGGTTGTCCTTGTCGGCGGCGCGGGCGGCGAAGACATTGATGTACTGCTTCAGTTCCGGACGTTCGGGGTCGTCGGTGTAGATCACCTCGTTGGATGTCAGTCCGGCGGGGCGGGCGAAGGTGTCGTCGACGAAGGCGGCGTCCACGCTGCCGAGCGACTGGGCGGTCAGGGTCGGATCGATGGGCGTGAGCTTCACCCGGGAGGCGACCGGGTCGACGTCCTCGATCTTGGAGTCCCAGCTCGCGCCGCCCTTCAGCACGATGAGCCCGGCTGCGGCGAGGCCGAGCAGGGGCCGCACCTGGTTGGCCGGGTTGTTGCTCAGGGTGATCTCGCCGCCCTTCGGAATGTCGGCCACCGACTTGTGCTTGCGCGAGTACAGCGTCAGCGGGAAGATCTCGGTCGCGCCGATCGGCACCAGCGTGTCGTTGTTGCGGACGTTGTAATTGGCCAGGTACCGCACGTGCTGGAACTTGTTGAGATCGATGCGCCCCTGCGCCAGGGCCGGATTCGGCTGGTTGTAGTCGGTGAAATTGGTGAACTCCACCGTGATGCCCTGCTCCGCCGCCTTCTTGCGGTAGACCTCCCAGTGCGGCAGCGACAGATCGTTGACCCCGATGTGGACCGCGTCGGATCGGTCTTCACCACCGCAGCCGACCGCGGCGACGGCCAATACGGACACGAGCGGGATCAGCAACAGCCGGAGACGCGAGCGCATTATCAGCAAATTAGACGCTCGTTCAGTTCGTGCGGAGGGTTTCGCTCACCACAATCGAAACCGTTGTCGCCCGCTGCGCCCCGTCGCTTGGATTACCGGGTCATATCGCGACGAGCAATCGGGAGCACGAGTGAAATTCCATCGGGTACTGGCGATCCCGGTCCTGGTAGCGACCGCGGCCTTGACCCTGACCGGCTGCGGCGGTGACGACGCTTCCTCGGACAAGGTAGTGCGCATCGGCACCACCGACAAGGATCACTCCTGGGACGTCTTCGAGCAGCGCGCCAAAGACAAGGGCATCACGCTGCGGATCACCAACTTCTCCGACTACAAGCAACCGAATCTCGCGCTGTCGCAGAAACAGATCGACATCAATCTCTTCCAGCATCTGCAATTCCTGGGCGCCTACAACGTCGCGAACAACGACACCCTGACGCCGATCGGTTCCACCTACATCGTGCCGCTCGGTCTCTACTCGAAGAAGCACAAGTCGCCGGCCGACATTCCGCAGGGCGCGGAGATCGCGATCCCGAACGACCCCACCAATCAGGCACGGGCACTGTTCGTGCTGCAAGCCGCCGGGCTGCTGAAACTGTCGTCCGACACCAAGGCGCCGACCCCTGCCGACATCGACAAGGGCGCGTCCAAAGTGCGCGTCACCCCCGTCGACGCCGCGCAGACCGCGCTGTCGCTGGCCTCGGTCGACGGATCGATCATCAACAACACCTTCCTGGAGCGTTCCGGCATCGATCCGCATTCGGCGCTGTACAAGGACGATCCGAAGAATCCCGCCGCGGAGCCGTACATCAACGCGCTGGTCACCCGCGCCGAGGACAAGAACAATCCGGTCTATCTGCAGCTCGCCGAGCTGTGGCACGACCCGGAGGTGCAGAAGGCGCACGACGAGGTGACCAAGGGGACCGCCGTCGAGGTGCGGCGCAGCGGCCAGGAACTCGAGCAGATCCTGCAGCGGGTGCAGCAGACCATCCGCGACGGCAAGTGAGCGACACCGCCGTTCCCGCCGTCGAGTTCCGTTCGGTCACCAAGGTTTTCGGCAAGGGCGCGCAGCGCAATGTGGCGCTCGACAACATCGACCTGCGCATCGAGCAAGGCGAGATCTTCGGCGTGATCGGGTATTCCGGCGCGGGCAAGAGCACGCTGGTGCGGCTGATCAACGCGCTGGAGAAGCCGACGAGCGGCACGGTCGAGATCTCCGGCACACCCATCACCGGCGTGCCGGAGCGCCAAGTGCGGCGGCTGCGGCGCGACATCGGAATGGTGTTCCAGCAATTCAATCTCTTCCGCTCCCGCACGGCCGCGGGAAACGTCGAATATCCGCTGAAGGTCGCGGGCTGGAAGCGCGCCGAACGCAAGGCGCGAGTAGCCGAACTGCTGGAGTTCGTCGGGTTGTCCGGCAAGGCGCGCAGTTACCCCGATCAGCTGTCGGGCGGCCAGAAGCAACGGGTGGGCATCGCCAGGGCGCTGGCCACGTCGCCGTCCTTGCTGCTGGCCGACGAGTCCACCTCGGCACTGGACCCGGAGACGACCGGTGAGGTGCTGCGGCTGCTGCGCAAGATCAATCGCGAACTGGGCGTCACCATCGTGGTCATCACCCACGAGATGGACGTAATCCGCGCGGTGGCCGACCGGGTCGCGGTGCTCGCCGAAGGGCGCATCGTGGAACTCGCCGACACCTTCGAGGTGTTCGCCACGCCGCAGGCGGCCCCCACCCGCTCCTTCGTCGAGACCGTCCTGCACAACCGCCCCTCCGAGAAGGAACTGCGTCGCCTCGCCGGTCGCCATGGGGGCCGTTTGGTCACCGTCGACGTGGACGACGAGCGCGGCATCGGCGCGGCGCTGGCCGCCGCGGCGCACGCCGAGGTCAGGTTCGAGGTGGTCTACGGCGGGGTGAGCAGCCTGCAGGAGAAGACCTTCGGCAGTCTCACCCTGGCGCTGCACGGCCCCGACGACGCCGTCGACAAGGTGGTCGCCGAACTCGAGCGCCGGTCGGCCTGAAAGGAGTTGCCATGCATACCGATTGGGACAAACTCCGGCCGGTGCTGAACGAAGCGATCGGCACTACGCTCTATCTGGTGGCGCTCACGTTCGTGGTCGGTGGCTTCATCGGGTTGCTGCTCGGCACCGCGCTCTACACCACCCGCAAGGGCGGTTTGCTGGCGAACACGCCGATCAACCTGCTGCTCAACGTGCTCGTCAACGTGGTGCGCCCGATACCGTTCATCATCCTGCTCGCCGCGCTCGGCCCGGTGACGCTGGAGGTGGTGGGTACCACGATCGGCACCGAGGCGGCGGCGTTCGTCATGATCGTCGCGGCGTCGTTCGGCATCGCGCGCATCGTGGAACAGAACCTGGTGACCGTCGATCCCGGCGTGATCGAGGCGGCGCGCGCGGTGGGCGCGGGACCGCTGCGCATCATCCTGACGCTGCTGATCCCCGAGGCGCTCGGGCCGCTCATCCTGGGTTACACCTTCGTGGTGATCGCCATCGTGGACATGTCCGCGATGGCGGGCACCGTCGGCGGCGGCGGTCTCGGCGATTTCGCCCTCGTCTACGGCTATCAGCGCTTCGACTGGCAGGTCACGCTCGTCGCGACGCTGATCATCATCGCGGGCGTACAGGGCATCCAGTTCTTCGGCAACTGGCTGGCGCGGAAAGTCCTGCGCCGCTGAGCTACCCGGCGGTCGAGGTACATGCCGTCAAGCGCACGCTCGCGGGCCGGGGAATCGCGCTGCCGAGACTCGGGAACGGCGGGGCGCTGGGACCGAGGACATCGATGGCCCGGCGTTCGGCTTCGGCGCGGGTGGGTCCCCACGCCCATCCGTGCTTGCCGTCGGCGCCGCGCACGACAGACCCGCAGGCGTTCCAGAACTGCACGACCGTCTGGCAATCGGTGACACCGCATTGGGCGCGTGCCGCGGCATCGGCGGCGGCCGCGCTCGCATAGTCCACCGCCGATGTCACCGCGCCGGTGCTGGGCGAAAGCGCCAGCGCGCCATAGTAGGTCGCCGCATGCGCCACACCCGCGGGAGCGCCGACCACGGCGCAGGTGGCGGCGGAGACCGCCGCGAGCCCGAGGGCAGCCTTGTGCGGCACCGACATGTGAGGATCCTCCCCGTTCCGAACGACTCGAAGCTCAAATCTTCATTCGGCCCGTGCGCTTTTGTCGAAATGGGCACTTCCCACCATCGGCGGGTGCGCCGGATCGACCCGCGCGACGAACCCCTTTTTCGAGCGTCCGTCTTCGCCGAGAGCGGAGCGCCGGTCGATTCGGCCGTGCGCGCTCAGGTCGGAACGCGTCGATGATCGTCCCCGAGCGCTCCGCGGGGAAGGCGCATGCGGCGGATACGACTCAGCCGCCGGGCGCCTTGTTCAGGCGCTACCGGCGGCTGCGTCAGTTGCGGAGAATTACACCGTGAAGCCGAGGGCGCGCAACTGTTCGCGGCCGTCCTCGGTGATCTTGTCCGGACCCCACGGCGGCATCCAGACCCAGTTGATCTTCAAGTCCTCCACCAGGCCGCTGCGCACCAGCGCGTTGCGGGACTGGTCCTCGATGACGTCGGTCAGCGGGCAGGCCGCCGAAGTCAGCGTCATATCCAGGACCGCGGTGCTGTCCTCCTCGACGCGCAATCCGTAGACCAAACCGAGGTCGACGACGTTGATGCCGAGTTCCGGGTCGACGACGTCACGCATCGCCTCTTCGATGTCCTCGAGCAGCTTGATGTCCTCGGCGGACAGCTCGGGCAAATCGGCGGCCGGTGCGGCCTGTTCGGCCTGCTCGGTGGCCGGTGTGTCACTCATGACGCTTCCCCGTTTTCCATCGGACGGTTCAGTTCTCTTCCGCGGCCGGCGCGGGCTGCTCGGGGCCGATCCTGAGGACGGCGTCCTTGAACGCCATCCACCCGAGCAACGCGCACTTCACCCGCGCTGGGTATTTCGAGACGCCTGCCAAGGCGACGCCGTCGCCGATCACGTCCTCGTCGCCCTCGATGGTGCCGCGGCTGGAGATCATCTCACTGTAGGAGTCGACCACCTTCAGCGCCTGCTGCACCGGGAGCCCGATCACCTGATCGGTGAGGATCGAGGTGGCCGCCTGGCTGATCGAGCAACCCTGGCCGTCGTAGGAGACGTCGGTGACGTCGCCGTTGTCGTCGAGCTGCACGCGCAGGGTCACCTCGTCGCCGCAGGTCGGGTTCACGTGGTGCACCTCGGCCCCGAACGGCTCGCGCAGCCCCCGATGGTGCGGGTGCTTGTAGTGATCCAGGATCACTTCCTGGTACATCTGCTCCATGCGCATGACTTATGCAACCCCGAAGAAGCTCTGGGCCTTCCGCACCGCGGCGACCAGCGCGTCCACCTCGGCGAGCGTGTTGTAGACCGCGAACGAGGCGCGTGCGGTCGCGGCGACGCCGAAACGCCGGTGCAGCGGCCACGCGCAGTGATGGCCCACCCGGATGGCCACGCCCTCGTCGTCCAGGATCTGCCCGACGTCGTGGGCGTGGATGCCGTCCACCACGAACGACACCGCACCGCCACGATCGATGTTCTCGGCAGGCCCGATGATCCGCACGCCGTCGATCCCGGCCAGCCCGTCCAGCGCCGCGCCGACCAGCGTGTGCTCGTGCGCGGCGACTGCGTCCATGCCGATCTCTTCCAGATACCGCACGGCCGCGCCCAATCCGACCACCTGGGAGGTCATCGGCACGCCCGCTTCGAAGCGCTGCGGCGGCGGCGCGTAGGTGCTGTGGTCCATGAAGACCGTCTCGATCATGGACCCGCCGGTGATGAACGGCGGCATCTCCTCCAGCAGCGAGCGGCGAGCGAAGAGCACACCGACACCGGAGGGGCCGAGCATCTTGTGCCCGGAGAAGGCGGCGAAATCCACACCGAGCGCGCGGAAGTCGACCGGCATGTGCGGCACCGACTGGCAGGCGTCGAGCACGACCAGCGCGCCCACCGCCTTCGCCCGGCGGACCAGCTCCTCGACCGGAGCGACCGCGCCGGTGACGTTGGACTGGTGGGTGAACGCGACCACCTTGGTGGCGGGCGACAGTTCCAGCGAATCCAGGTCGATCCGGCCTTCGTCGGTCACGCCGTACCACTTCAGCGTGGCGCCGGTGCGGCGGGCCAGCTCCTGCCAGGGCACCAGATTCGCGTGGTGTTCCAGCTCGGTGATCACGATCTCGTCGCCAGGGCCCACGTGGTGCGGGAACCGGTCGTCGGCGAAGGCGTAGGTCACCAGGTTCAGCGACTCGGTGGCGTTCTTGGTGAACACGATCTCGCCCGCGTCCACCCCGACGAACCGCGCGATGTCGGCCCGCGCGCCCTCGTAGGCGTCGGTCGCCTCCTCGGCCAGCTGGTGCGCGCCGCGGTGCACCGCCGAGTTGCTGGTGATCAGGAAGTCGCGTTCGGCTTCGAGCACCTCGATCGGCCGCTGCGCGGTCGCGCCGGAGTCCAGGTACACCAACGGTTTCCCGTCCCGGACCGTGCGGTTCAGGATCGGGAAGTCGGCCCGGATACGGGCGACGTCGAGGGTGCGGACCGTAGCGGTCATATCAAGCTCCAGCGGTGGCGGTCTGAGTGAAACGAACGTAGCCGTTGGCGTCGAGTTCCTCGGCGAGCTCGGCGCCGCCCTCGGCGACGATGCGGCCGCCGACGAAGACGTGCACGAACTCCGGCTGGATGTAGCGCAGGATGCGGGTGTAGTGCGTGATCAGCAGGATGCCGCCGTTCTCGCGCTCCTTATAGCGGTTGACGCCCTCGGAGACGATGCGCAGCGCGTCGACGTCCAGACCCGAGTCGGTCTCGTCCAAAATCGCGATCTTCGGCTTGAGCAGGCCGAGCTGGAGGATCTCGTGGCGCTTCTTCTCGCCGCCGGAGAAGCCCTCGTTCACGCTGCGCTCGGCGAAGGCGGCGTCGATCTCCAGTTCGCTCATCGACTCCTTCACCTCCTTGACCCAGTGCCGCAGCTTGGGGGCCTCGCCGCGCACGGCGGTGGCGGCGGTGCGCAGGAAGTTCGACATCGAGACGCCGGGAACCTCGACCGGGTACTGCATGGCGAGGAACAGGCCCGCACGGGCGCGCTCGTCCACCGACATCGCCAGCACGTCCTCGCCGTCGAGCGTGATCGAGCCGGAGGTCACCGTGTACTTCGGGTGACCGGCGATCGCGTAGGACAGCGTCGACTTGCCGGAGCCGTTCGGGCCCATGATGGCGTGCGTCTCACCGGACTTCACCGTGAGGTTCACGCCCTTGAGGATCTTGATGGGCTCGCCGGACTCGTCGGGGTTCGCGACCTCGACATGCAGGTCCTTGATTTCCAGGGTGGTCATCGAATTCGAATTCCTTTGCCAGGTATGGGGTCGTTGATCAGGCGCCGATGGCGGCGAGTTCGGCCTCGATGGCCGCCTCCAGCCGCTCCCGGACCTCGGGCACCGCGATCTTCTGGATGATCTCGTGGAAGAAACCGCGCACCACCAGGCGGCGGGCGGCGTCCTCCGGGATGCCGCGGGCGCGCAGGTAGAACAGCTGCTCGTCGTCGAACCTGCCGGTCGCGGACGCGTGTCCGGCGCCGACGATCTCGCCGGTCTCGATCTCCAGGTTCGGCACCGAGTCCGCCCGCGCGCCGTCGGTGAGCACGAGGTTGCGGTTCACCTCGAAGGTGTCGGTGCCCTCGGCGGCGGCGCGGATGAGCACGTCGCCGACCCACACGGTGCGAGCGTCGCCCTTGGGCGAGTGCGGGTCGCCTTGCAGCGCGCCCTTGTACAGCACATTCGACTTGCAGTTCGGCACGGCGTGGTCGACGAGCAGACGCTGCTCGAAGTGCTGGCCCGCGTCGGCGAAGTAGAGGCCGAGCAGTTCGGCGTCGCCGCCGGGGCCGTCGTAGCGGACGTTGCCGGTGAGCCGCACCAGATCACCGCCCAGGGTGACCGAGGTGTGCCGCAGCGTGGCGTCGCGGCCGAGCTTCGCGTGGTGGGCGGTGGCGTGCACCGCGTCGTCGGCCCAGTCCTGCACGGCCACCACGGTCAGCTTGGCGGAGTCGCCGAGCACGAATTCCACGTTCTCCGCGTAGGTTCCGCTGCCGCGTTGGTCGATGACCACGGTGGCCTTGGCGAAGTGCTCCAGCCGGATCTGCAGGTGCCCGTAGGCGGTCCTGCCCTCGCCGGGCCCGGTGATCGTGACCGTCACCGGTTCGGCGACCTCGACCTCCTTGCCGACCGTCACGACGGTGGCCTGCTCGAAGCCCGAGTACGCCTGCGCGGCAACGCGGTCGGACGGCACGCCGGCCTCGCCGAGGCGGGCGTCGGAGCGTTCGACCGTCTCCACCGTGACGCCCTCGGCCGCCGCGACCTCGACGCTCGTGCGGCCGTCCCGGACCGCGGTGCCGTCCTGCAGTCCACGCAGACGGCGCAGCGGGGTGAACCGCCACGCCTCGTCCTTGGCGGAAGGCACTTCGAAGGCGTCCACGTCGAACGACGTGAAGACCTCGCCCTTGTTGATCGCAGGGGTACGAGCCTCGGCGGCTTCGGCTACGTTCTCCACGGCCATCAGCCGACGGCTCCTTCCATCTGCAGTTCGATCAGGCGGTTCAGCTCGAGCGCGTATTCCATGGGCAGTTCCTTGGCGATCGGCTCGACGAAGCCGCGCACCACCATGGCCATCGCCTCGTCCTCGGTGAGGCCGCGGCTCATCAGGTAGAACAGCTGGTCCTCGGAGACCTTCGAGACGGTCGCCTCGTGACCCATGGTCACGTCGTCCTCGCGGATGTCGACGTAGGGGTAGGTGTCGGAGCGGCTGATCGTGTCGACCAGCAGCGCGTCGCACTTCACCGTCGACTTCGAGCCGTGGGCGCCCTTGTTCACCTGCACCAGGCCGCGGTAGGAGGCCCGGCCGCCGCCGCGCGCCACCGACTTCGACACGATGGTCGAGGAGGTGTGCGGCGCGAGGTGCAGCATCTTCGCACCGGTGTCCTGGTGCTGGCCCTCGCCGGCGAACGCCACCGACAGCACTTCGCCCTTGGCGTACTCGCCGGTCATCCAGACCGCCGGGTACTTCATGGTGACCTTGGAACCGATGTTGCCGTCGATCCACTCCATAGTCGCGCCCGCCTCGGCCTTGGCCCGCTTGGTGACCAGGTTGTAGACGTTGTTCGACCAGTTCTGGATGGTGGTGTAGCGGCAGCGGCCGCCCTTCTTCACGATGATCTCCACCACCGCGGAGTGCAGCGAGTCCGACTTGTAGATCGGCGCGGTGCAGCCCTCGACGTAGTGCACGTAGGCGCCCTCGTCGACGATGATCAGGGTGCGCTCGAACTGGCCCATGTTCTCGGTGTTGATCCGGAAGTAGGCCTGCAGCGGGATGTCGACGTGCACGCCCGGCGGCACGTAGATGAACGAGCCGCCCGACCACACGGCCGTGTTCAGCGCGGAGAATTTGTTGTCGCCCGCGGGGATCACCGAGCCGAAGTACTGCTGGAAGATCTCCGGGTGCTCTTTCAGACCGGTGTCGGTGTCCAGGAAGATCACGCCCTGGGCCTCCAGGTCCTCGCGGATCTGGTGGTACACGACCTCGGACTCGTACTGCGCGGCGACACCGGCGACCAGCCGCTGCTTCTCCGCTTCGGGGATGCCCAGCTTGTCGTAGGTGTTCTTGATGTCCTCGGGCAGCTCGTCCCAGGACGCGGCCTGCTTCTCGGTCGAGCGCACGAAGTACTTGATGTTGTCGAAGTCGATGCCGTCGAGGTTGGAGCCCCAGATCGGCATGGGCTTGCGATCGAAGATGCGTAGCGCCTTCAGCCGCTGTTCGAGCATCCATTCCGGCTCGTTCTTCTTCGCCGAGATGTCGCGGACAACCGCCTCGGACAGACCTCGTTGCGCGCTGGCGCCGGCCACATCCGAATCGGCCCAGCCGTAACCGTATTTGCCCAGGGAGGCGATCGCCTCTTCCTGGGTGAGCGGTTGCACCTGGTCGGTGGTCGTCGTCATTCGGCACTCCTTCCGGAGTCGTTCGTTCGTACCGCTGCGGGCTGTGCAGCGGTTGGTGCTGAAGTTTCGGTCCGGCCTGCGGGCAGGACGAGCAGCGGCACGTGCGTAGTGCACGCGCAATCGCCGTTGGCGATCGTGGCCAGCCGCTGCACATGGGTGCCGAGCAGCTCACGGAACGCCTCGAGCTCCGCCGCGCACAGCTGCGGGAACTCCTCGGCGACGTGCGCCACGGGGCAGTGGTGCTGGCAGATCTGCACGCCGGTGCCCACCTTGCGGGTGGTGGCGGCGAACCCGGCGTCGGTGAACGCCTCGGCGATCTCCTCGGCCTTGGCCGTGGTCTGTTCCGTGGTGTGCTCACCGACCGGTTCGATCCCGGCCACGATAGTGCGTGCTCGTTTGCGGGCGAACTCGGTGATGGCCTGTTCGCCGCCGATCTCTCCGAGCTGCCGGATGGCGGCTCCGGCCAGATCGTCGTAGGCGTGGCCGAGTTTGCCGCGTCCGGCCGCGGTGAGCTGGTACTGCTTGGCTGGGCGGCCCCGGCCTTTCTGCTGCCAGGGCGCCGATCGACCGGCCCGCGCCTGACCCGAATCGATCAGCGCGTCCAAGTGCCTGCGCACGCCCGCCGGGGCCAGGCCGAGCCGGTTCCCGATGGCGGTGGCGGTGATCGGTCCTTCCTCCAGCAGCAGCTGGACGATGGCCGCTCGGGTATGCCCTTCGCCGCCGACCGTCGCGGGCGCAGCAACCGACCCGGCGTCGGCCTTGCGACCGGCTCCTTCGTCGTCCCTCCGCAAACCCACGGTTTTCACAACATCAGTGTGGCGGAATTCGTTCCCGAAAGCTAATAAGGGTGCCCTGAGTCAGCGGCCCCGTCGACCTGCGGCGATTCCGGCACGGCGGAGGGCCCCATGCCGCCGTGCCGGACAGGTGTCCACCCGACGCGATGCCGGGTCGCAGCACAACTTTCCCGGCTGACCTGCGCAGAGAAAACGCCGCTCGGAACCAGGCGAGCCGCGTCCGCACGACTCCGGGCGTCGAGCGCCGAGCGGACAGCCCTCCTATCGGCGTCGGGGACAGGGCACGCAGTGCGATTCGTCACAGGCGCTCAGCGCACGGCGACCAGTTTCATCGGCGTCTCCAGCAGCGCGTCCACCGCCTCGTCCCACTCGGCCGTGACCGTGGTGACCAGCGAGGGATCGAAACGACCCGCGGCGACGAGATCGAGCACCTCGGGAATGACCGGGCGGACGTGCGCGCGACCCGTGTGGAAGGTGCAGCAGCGGGTGTACATGTCCAGGATCGGCAGGGCGACATCCTGCGACTGCACGCTGACGCTCGTGCACCAGCCGTCGTACGCCGCCGCATCGATCGCCGCGCGCAGCGACTTCGCCCCGCCGGCCGCCTCGACCACGATCGGGAACCGTCCCACCCGGGCGTCGCGCGGGCCTTCGATCGCCTCGGCGCCGAGCGATTTCGCGATCTCGAGCCGCTGGTCGGAGTCGTCGAGATAGACCACACGGGCAGAGCCGAGCGCGACCGCGAGCCCGGCGGCGTACAGGCCGATGGACGGCGCGGCGGGGCCCCCGATCACCAGTACTTCGGCAGCGGGATCGGCGGCCAGCTGGGGGCCGACCGAGCGGTAGGCGTCCGGGATGTTGTCGCTGGCGCTGGCCACCGCGACCGGGTCGACACCGGACGGCAGGCGGACCAGCATGGCGTCGGCGTGCGGTACGAGCGCGAGGTCGGCCCACAGCCCGCCCCAGTCCAGCCCGCCCATGGCGCCGAGACCGAAGGTGGACAGCCGCGGATGGCTGGTGCAGTTCCCGGTCCGGCCGCGCGCGCACGCCCGGCAGGCGCCGCACGAGATCTGGAACGGCACCACCACGAGATCGCCCACCGCGACGTCGCGGACCTCCGGCCCCACCTCGACCACTTCGGCGACTCCCTCGTGCCCGAAGGGATACGGCCCGGGTAGCGGGAAAGCGCCGCGCAGCACGGCCGGATCGATGTCGCAGGTGGCCAGCGCGACCGGCCGAACGAGCGCCTGATCGGGTCCGCCGAGGACGGGTTCGGGGTGGTCTTCCCAGCGCATCGCACCGGGGCCGGTCAGCATCAGTCGCTTCATCGTCCGAGTTTCGCTAGAACGTTCTTTCTAGTCAACAGCCTCACTTCGAATCTCTCTCCTCAGCGCGCATTTCCGGAAGATTTCCGGGCGACACGGCCGCATCGGCTTCGATTTCGTCCGAACCTTCTGCCGCCGAGACCGCGCCACCGATGCCCGCCGCCGCGAAGGTCGCCCGGATCAGCCGCTCCATCGACTTCGCGACCGTGCGCAGCGGTGCGTCCGTCTGGCGGATCCGGGCCAGGATGGTGGCGCCCTCGTAGGCGGCGACCACAGTGGCGGCGAGTTCGGCCGCGTCCTCCCCGCCGAGGCCGAGTTCGGCGAGCAGCCCGGCGAACGCCTGCTCCATCGTGTCGAAGGCGCGCACACAGGCCGAGCGCACCGCCGCCACGTCGCTGCCGCCGTCCAGCGCGGGCGTCCCGATCGGGCACCCGTCGGTCCATTCCGAATCCGCGAGCTTGCCCACCATGAATTCGAACAGCGTGGCCAAGGTGGCGAACACGTCGGTCGGCGCCTGCCGGATCATCCGGCCGGTCAGCACGCCGGTCCCGGTGATCGCCGCGACCGCGATCTCCTCCTTGCCCCCCGGAAAGTGGTGGTAGATCGAGCCGTACGGCAGTTCGGCCGCCTCGCTCAACGCCTTCAGACCGAACCCGTGATACCCGTGCCGCGCCAGCAGCCCGGAGGCGGCCACCTCGATCCGCCGCCTGGACTCCGAAACCATGCGTCGATTGTGCCGTGTGAGCGCCGCCGGTCCGGGCGGAACGATCTACAGCTGCTTCACGATTGCGCCTTGTTCATCGAGGATTGCGATCGATGGCGTGCCGTCCATGGCCACGCGCAACTGAATCCGCGGCCGTCCCTGCGGATCGCACAGTGTCAGCCCCGTTCCGTTCTCGGTGTCAGCGAACAGTCGCAGACCCATCGCATGAGTCGCTTCCTCGAGCGGCGTGTTGGGATCACCTATGTGCTTCATGGTCAGTGCAGCACCGGCAGGCGCGTCCTCCCAATTGGCCCCCAGGTGGATCGCATCCCCGTTGGGGTAGTCCAACGCGATCTGCGCCCCGACGCTGGAGGCGGTGATGCCACCCTTTTCGTCGCCATTCTCGTCGTTGAACAGCAGATACGAGGCATCAGGCCCTTGCCGCATCTGTGGCGGATACGTCTTACCTCCGAGGAGGATGGGTGGCTTCGCCGTTGCCAGCAGGAACCGTTGCTTGCCGCGATTGTCGACCACAGTGAACGAATCTTCGGCGGTCACGTCGTCCGTATCGCCCACCTTCGCCGCTGCGGCCCCGATTCCGACGCCTGCGGCAGCCACCGCGGATCCGATCACGACCGACCGCCGACTGACAGAGAGGATGTGGGTGAGCACCTCCCGCCGGGGTCTGACCCATCGACTGACTGACTTGGGGTCTTCAACGGGATTTGTCGGCCTGGGCGGGAGGTGCTCGTGTGCACTCACTGGGTGTGGCGTTGTGACTTCATAGGAGCCTGGCCAGAGGCCCCATCTCTGTCTTGTCCGCGTGCCCGGCTGGTGCGTGCCGCCCTGCCCAGTTGACGAGTAACAGGACGACGATGCGCTCCATTACACACGAACACACCGCGTCGGGCGAGATCGCCGGCGGAGTCGATACCCACCAGGACACTCACACCGCCGCCGTGCTCGATACCGTCGGCCGGGTCCTGGGGACGGCCGTGTTCACCGCCGACGCCGAAGGATATGCCGCGCTGTTGGATTGGATGCGCGGGTTCGGCCACCTGGTCCGGGTGGGAGTGGAAGGCACCGGTGTCTACGGTGCGGGATTGGCGCGCGTACTGCGCGAGAACCATATCCAGGTGGTGGAAGTCGATCGTCCCGACCGCAGGACCCGCCGTCTCCAGGGAAAGTCCGATCCGATCGACGCCATCCAGGCGGCGAGGACGGCATTGGCTGAGCACCGGACCGGCACACCGAAACAACGCGACGGCCGCGTCGAAGCGCTGCGCAATCTTCGCGTCGCGCGCCGGTCTGCGGTCGACCAGCGTGCCGACGCCCAACGCCGCATCAAGACGCTGATCGTCACCGCCCCCGACGAGTTACGCCAGCAATTGCGTGGGCTGGCGGTGAGCGCACTGATCGCCACGTGCGCGGGCTTCGAACCCGACCACACCGACGCCGCAACCCCACTCACCGCCACCAAGATCGCGTTGCGCTGCCTGGCACGGCGTCACCAGCAGCTCTCGACCGAGATCACCGAACTCGACGAACTACGCGCTCCGCTGGTGGCCGCCATCAACCCGAAGCTGGTCGCCGCCCACGGTGTCGGCACCGACACCGCCGGTCAACTGCTGGTCACCGCCGGGCAGAACCACGACCGCATCCGGTCAGAGGCCGCGTTCGCGATGCTCTGCGGCGTCGCTCCGATTCCCGCGTCCTCGGGCAAGACCCACCGGCACCGACTCAACCGCGGCGGCGACCGCCACGCCAACGCCGCGCTCTACCGCGTCGTGCTCTGCCGCCTGCGTTGGGACCCGCGCAGCCGCGCCTACGCCGAACGACGCACCAAAGAAGGCATGTCCAAGAAAGAAATCATCCGCTGCCTCAAACGATACGTCGCCCGCGAGCTCTACCAGCTCATCACCACAGACAGCCCTCAACCCGCTCCTTGACATCCATAGGAGCATCACAGACTCCCATCGGAGATACGGGACAGTGGCGGGCCGGTCCGAGGTTGGTGACGAGCCGACGACCGCACCGATCACATCCCGCCTTCAGCATCAGCGCGGCATGCTCCTGAAAACCGAATCCATCTGCCGAGCCGGCGGTGGTCATGCCGTGGCGGGAGCGGTGGGCACTCCTGGATATTGTTCTGGCGGAATATACAACGGCAAGCCCATCTCCGGTCGAACTATGGGTGCCAGCGCGTAGCGCCGAGAATTAGGGCGCGCGACGGGGTGGTGGGCGAACGCCGATGGTCGCTTCGCTCCCTGGATGACCTCGGACGAGGTCGCGGGCACACCCACTAGGCTTCGTGGCGTGGCGGTACTGGAGGGCGCGCGGCGCAGGACACTGGCGTTCGGGCGCCGGGCACTCGGACTCGACGTGCCCGCGGCCGATCACACGATCGCGGTGCTGCATCGCGACGAGTCGGAGGTGCCCGGTCTCGACCGCAAGGAGCTGGCGCAGCTCGACCGGATCCGCCTGATGGGCGCGACCGGCACGGTGCTGATGGCGATCAGCGCGCTGGGCATCGGCGCGCAGCCGGTGCACCAGAACCCCACGTCCGGCGTCCGGGTGCTCGGCATCTTCGCCCGCGCCCACACCGGATCGCTGGCCATGTGCATGACCGGCACCGTCGTCGTGGTGCTGGCCTGGCTGCTGCTGGGCCGGTTCGCGGTGGGCGGTATCGGCGGCTCACCACTGCACCGGCTGACCCGCTCGCAACTCGATCGCACGCTGCTGCTGTGGCTGATCCCGCTCAGCGTCGCTCCCCCGCTGTTCAGCAACGACGTCTACTCCTATCTGGCGCAGAGCGAGATCGCCGCGCGCGGCATCGACCCCTACGAGGAAGGCCCGGTCGCGGGGCTCGGGATCGACAACGTCCTCACCAACAACGTCCCGACCATCTGGCGTGACACCCCCGCGCCCTATGGCCCGCTGTTCCTTTGGATCGGCCGCGGCATCGCCGAACTCACCGGGGACAACATCATCGCGGGCGTGTGGGTGCACCGGATCCTCGCGCTCGGCGGCGTCGCGCTGATCGTCTGGGCACTGCCCCGGCTCTCGGTGCGCTGCGGCGTCGCGCCGGTCAGCGCGCTGTGGCTCGGCGCGGCCAACCCGCTGGTGCTGTTCCATCTGGTCGGCGGCGTGCACAACGACGCGCTGATGCTCGGCCTGATGCTGGCGGGCCTGGAGTTCTGCCTGCGCGCCATCGAGGACACTCACCCGTTCGACGGCCGCGCCTATGCGCGGCTGATCGGCGGCGCGGTCATCATCACGCTGTCGTCGTCGATCAAGTTCACCTCGATCATCGCGCTCGGTTTCGTCGGCATGGCACTGGCTCGCAGGTGGGGGGCCTCACTACGCACGGTGGCCATCGCCGCCGCCATGCTCGGCGCGATAGCCATCGGCACAACGCTTTTCATCAGTTCGGTGAGCGGGCTCGGATTCGGCTGGATCTACACGCTGAACACCGCGAGCGTGGTGCGCAGCTGGATGTCGCTGCCCACGGTGCTGGGCATCATCACCGGATTCGGAGGCGTGCTGCTGGGGCTCGGTGATCACACCACCGCGCTGCTGAGCATCACCCGCCCGATCGCGGCGCTGGTCGCGGCCTTCTTCACGGTGCGCATGCTGGTCGCCACCGGCACCGGGCGGCTGCATCCGGTCGGCGCGCTCGGCGTGGCGCTCGGCGCGATCGTGCTGCTGTTCCCGGTGGTGCAGCCCTGGTATCTGCTGTGGGCGATCGTCCCGATGGCCGCGTGGGCGACCAGGCCGGTGTTCCGCGTTCCGGCGGTGGCGTTCTCGGCGATCGTGAGCGTGATCCTGATGCCGCGCGGCGCCGATCTCGAGGTGTTCCAGATCGTGGGCGCCGCGATCGCCACCGTGATCGTCGGGGTGCTGTTCATCGTGATCACGCGCAATTCGCTGCCCTGGCGCGGGCAGACGGGGGTGTCGGCTCCGTCACAGGTGCCCACCTCTTACGGTGTGACATCGTGACCGAGCGTGGCGAGGGAGCCATCTACACAGCATCACCGGGTGCGCCGGAATCGAGCGCCGGCGAGGCGGCGTCGTGACGACAGCTTCCGGGCCTGCTGTCAGCGTGGACGGCGTCGTCAAGCGGTACGGCGACATCACGGCCGTGGACGGCCTGACGTTCGAGGTGGAACCGGCGCGGGTGCTCGCGCTGCTCGGCCCGAACGGCGCGGGCAAGACCACGACGGTGGAGATGTGCGAGGGATTCGCCGCGCCGGACGCGGGCACGGTGCGCGTGCTCGGCTTGGACCCGGTGGCCGATTCCGAACGACTGCGCCCCCGCATCGGCGTCATGTTGCAGGGCGGCGGCGCGTATCCCGGTGCGCGGGCGGGCGAGATGCTCGATTTGGTGGCCGCCTACTCCGCGGACCCGCTCGACCCCGACTGGCTGCTGCGCACGCTGGGCCTCCAGGACAACCGCCGGACCCCCTACCGCCGCCTCTCCGGCGGACAACAGCAACGGCTCGCTCTCGCCTGCGCACTGGTGGGCAAGCCGGAAATCGTCTTCCTCGACGAGCCAACCGCGGGGCTGGACGCTCAGGCCCGGTTGATCGTCTGGGAGCTGATCGATGCCCTGCGCCGCGACGGGGTGACCGTCGTGCTGACCACGCACATGATGGACGAGGCCGAGCAGCTCGCCGACCAACTGGTGATCATCGACCACGGCCGCATCGTCGCCTCCGGCACCCCGGCCGAGGTCACCGCCCACGGCGCGG
The DNA here is from genome assembly GCF_042733915.1 of Nocardia sp. NPDC059691. NCBI lineage: Bacteria > Bacillati > Actinomycetota > Actinomycetes > Mycobacteriales > Nocardiaceae > Nocardia > Nocardia sp. NPDC059691. Next base: position 469,905 of record NZ_JBHWFB010000004.1, read on the forward strand.
CCGGGCAGCTGCGCTTCTGCGCGCCGCCCAAACTGAACCTGGAACTGCTGGCCAACGCCCTGCCCGAAGGCTTCGCGCCCCGGGAGACCACGCCGGGCACCTATCTGGTGGAGGGCGAGATCAATCCGCAAGTGCTCGCCACCGTCACCGCGTGGTGCGCGCGGATGAACGTGCTGGCCACCGACATCCGGATCGACCAGCGCCGCCTCGAGGACGTCTTCCTCGAACTGACCGGACGGGACCTGCGCGGATGAGCGAGCACGACCGGACCGCCAACCGTTTCGCGCCGGGCACTTTCGCTCCCGCCCCGCGCCCGAGCACCCGTGCCGCGATGCTGCTCGCGCAGACCAGGCTCGAACTGATCCTGTTGCTGCGCAACGGCGAACAACTGCTGCTGACCATGTTCATCCCGATCACCCTGCTGGTCGGCCTGAGCCTGCTGCCGTTCGGCGACCTCGGCGCGGACCGGGTGGACAAGATCGTGCCCGCGGTGATGATGGTGGCCGTCATGTCCACCGCGTTCACCGGTCAGGCCATCGCGGTCGGCTTCGACCGCCGCTACGGCGCGCTCAAGCGGCTCGGCGCGACGGCGCTGCCGCGCTGGGGCGTCATCGCGGGCAAGTGCGCGGCCGTGCTCATCGTGGTCGTGCTGCAAGCCGTGCTGCTCGGCCTCATCGGCTTCGCGCTGGGCTGGCGGCCGGAACCGCTCGGGTTGCTGCTTGGCGCGGCGGTGATCGCGCTCGGCACCGCGACGTTCGCGGCGATGGGCCTGCTGCTGGGCGGCACTCTCAAGGCCGAGGTGGTGCTCGCGCTGGCGAACATCCTGTGGTTCGTCATGCTCGGCGTCGCCAGCATCGTGTTCGCCTCCGACGACCTGCCCGCGGTGGTGAGCGTACTGGCCAGGCTGGTGCCCTCGGGGGCGTTGGCCGAAGCGCTGGAGAGCGCGATGCACACCAGCGTCGACTGGTTCGGGATCGCCGTGCTCGCGGTGTGGGGCGCGGTGTCGGGCGTCGCGGCCACCCGCCTGTTCCGCTTCCACTGAGCTTCAACGACGAAATGTAGTAGACCGGATGAAACCGCCGGATCCGGCCCGGCTACCATTTTCGACGTGCTGTATCGCGCGTTCTTGCGACTCGTCGACAAGCTGCCGCTGCCCTCCTCGCGGGTGCAGCGCCTGATCGCGCTCGCGGTCATCCTCTCCCAGGCGGGCATTTCGGTGACCGGCGCGGTCGTGCGCGTCACCGCGTCCGGGCTGGGCTGCCCGACCTGGCCGCAGTGCTTCCCCGGTAGTTTCACGCCGGTCGCGGTGTCGGAGGTCCCGGCCATCCACCAGGCGGTCGAGTTCTCCAACCGGCTGCTCACTTTCGTGGTCACGCTGTGCGCGGCGGCGATCGTGCTGGCCGTGACCCGGGCGCGCCGCCGCCGCGAGGTGCTGGTGTACGCGTGGCTGATGCCCGGTGGCACCGTCGTGCAGGCGGTCATCGGCGGCATCACGGTGCGCACCGGGCTGCTGTGGTGGACCGTGTCGACGCACCTGCTCGCGTCCATGGTGATGGTGTGGCTCGCGGTGGTGCTGTACGCGAAGATCGGTGAATCCGACGACGGCATCGACACCGTGCAGGCTCCCGCGCCGCTGCGCTGGCTGACCGCGCTGGCGGGGGTCGCGCTCGCGGCGGTCCTGGTCGCGGGCACCCTGGTGACCGCCGCAGGCCCGCACGCGGGCGACAAGAGCATCGAACGTCCCGTAGAGCGGTTGCAGGTGGAGATCGTCACCCTGGTGCATCTGCATTCGCAGCTGCTCGTCGGCTACCTCGCTCTGCTGATCGGCTTGGCCTTCGGTTTGTTCGCGGTCGGTATCACACCCGCCGTGCGCACCCGCCTCTTCGTGCTGCTGGGACTGGTGTGCGCACAGGGTTTGGTCGGCATCGTGCAGTACTTCACCGACGTCCCTGCGGCGCTGGTCGTCGTGCACGTGGGCGGGGCCGCGGCGTGCACCGCCGCCACCGCCGCATTGTGGGCTTCGCTGCGCACCCGGGAACGGGTCGTCGCCCCGAAGCCGGACCCCGCGGCACAGGCCGCCTGACGAAAACTGCGCGAACTGTGATCGTCCAGCGGGGAGCGAGCCGGGGTGATTCGGGGGCGGTGACCTCGGGCGGCGCCCACTCCGCGGGTCCTCCGGCGGGACGGGCCGCACGCTGGACGCCGCACCACAACCGCGACTGCGGGCGGTGAGTTCGCCGGCAGGCCTGACCGGTCAGTGAACTGCATCACCTACTGTTATTTCTCGGTGGTCGGCAGCGTCTCGTGGGCATGACGGAGCACAACAGCACCAGCTTCAAGGTCGTGGTCATCGGCGGCGGCTATGCGGGCACCGTGGCAGCCAATCGCCTGCGGCAGCGCGACGACGTCGAGATCACCGTGGTCAACTCTCGCCCGACCTTCGTCCAACGACTGCGGCTGCATCAATTCGTAGCCGGTACCGGAGAGGCCGAGGCGGACTACGGCCCGCTGCTCGGCGACGGTGTGCGCCTGGTCGTCGATGACGCCACCCGCATCGATACCGCCTCGCGGACCGTAGAGCTGGCATCGGGCCGCGCACTGGACTACGACTATGTCGTCTACGCGGTCGGCAGCACCGCGGCCCCGCCCACCACAGTGCCGGGAGCGGTCGAATTCGCCTACCCCATAGCGGAACTGGAGCACGCTCACCGCCTGCGGGCCGCCATCGATGAGCTGCCGACGCAGGCCCCGATCACCGTGGTCGGTGGCGGGCTCACCGGGATCGAAACAGCGGCCGAACTGGGCGAACAGGGGCGCGCCGTCACACTGATATGCGGCGATCGATTGGCTCCGAGTTTTTCGGAGCGGGCGCGACGGGTGGTGGCCCGGTGGATGGCCCGCAACAGCGTCGAGGTGCTCGAGAATGTGCGGGTGGCCGAGGTCCTGCGGGAGTCGATCGTCTTGTCCGACGGCTGCGTGGTGCCGAGCGCGGTCACCATCTGGACCGCCGGGTTCGGTGTGCCGGAGCTGGCCACACGCAGCGGCCTGCACACCGACGCTCTCGGGCGGCTCCTCACCGACGAGACCCTGACCAGCGTCGACGACAACCGTATCGTCGCGGCCGGGGACGCCGCCGCCCCGTCGAACCAGCCGCTGCGCATGAGCTGCCAAGCCGCCGGGCCGCTCGGCGCTCACGCCGCCGACACGGTGCTGGCCCGCATCGCAGGCACTGCGCCCGCGGCACTGGACATGGCGTTCCTCGGATCCAACGTCAGCCTCGGCCGCCGCGCGGGCATCGTGCAGCTCGCGCACAAGGACGACACACCCATGAACGCCCATATCTCCGGCCGCGTCGGCGCGCCGATCAAGGAGACGGCTACCAAGTGGACGCTGTGGGGAATTCGATGGGAAGCCCGCAAGCCCGGCTCGCTGTTCTGGCTCAAGGGCGGCAGGCGGCTCCCGCTGTCCGATTCGGAGATGGCGGCCAACTCGTGAGCACTACCGATGAGCATGCCGAGCGGTTCACCCTGTTGCGGCCGTTGCTGTTCACGATCGCCTACGAAATCCTCGGCTCGGCGACCGAATCCGACGACGTGCTGCAGGACAGCTACCTGCGGTGGGCCCAGGTGGACCTTGCGACGGTGCGGGACACCAAATCGTATCTCGCGCAGGTGGTGACCCGGCAGGCGCTCAGCGCGCTGCGGCTCAGCGCTCGCCGCCGCGAGGAATACATCGGACCATGGTTGCCCGAGCCGCTGCTGCTCACCGAGCACGATGCCGCGGGTGATCTGGTTCTCGCCGAGTCGGTTTCGATGGGGATGCTCGTGCTGCTGGAATCGCTCACCCCGGATGAACGCGCGGTGTTCGTGCTGCGCGAAGTATTCGCCTTCGGTTACGACGATATCGCCGCATCGGTCGGCAAATCCGCGGCGGCGGTGCGTCAAATGGCCTACCGCGCACGCGAATACGTCCGGTCGCGACGCAACCGGTTCGGGCCTTACGACAGCGCCCGCATCGCCGAGCTCACCGAGAAATTCATGACGGCGGCGACCACCGGTGACCTGGCGGGCCTGCTGTCGATGCTCGCGCCGAATGTCACTTGGACCACCGACAGCGGCGGCAAGATCACCGCGGTACGCCAGTTGGTGATGACCGGCGCCGAGCAAGTTGCCACGATTCTGCTGAACCTGCTGCAAGCAGTGCACCGCAGGCCCGGCATGCGGATCGAGCCGGTGAACTGCAACAGCGAGCCCGCGGTCGCCATCTACACCGGCGACCATCTGGAGGCCGTTCTCGTGCTGGACATCGTCGACGACGTGATCGTCAACGGCTACGGCATCCGTAACCCCGACAAACTCGCCGCCCTCGCCATCGCGCGCACCATCACCCGCGATCCCGACCGGGCGTGAGACCCGCGTTACCGCACCACGCTTCGAGCGGCCGGCTCGCCCGAACCATCCGACATCGCCAGGAGTGACCGACCATGTCAACCACCATCGAACTCGCCGACCTGACCGGCGACTTCGTCATCGATACCGCCCGCACACGAATCGGCTTCATCGCCCGGCACGCCATGGCCACCCGGGTGCGCGGAAATTTCGGGGAATTCGACGGCAGCGCGCATCTGCACTTCGGCGACCCCTCGAAATCCAGCGGCCGCCTGCGGATCCAGGCCGCGAGCATCGACACACGCAACCGGCGGCGCGACGACCTGCTGGGCAGAAAGTTCCTCGGCGCCGATGACCATCCGACGATCACCTTCGCCCTGACCAGGGTGGCGCGCGTCGACGAGACCACAGTCCAGGTCACCGGCGACCTGACCATCCGCGGTGTCACCAAGCCGGTGACCGTCGACTTCGAACCGGCCAGCGTGCGGAACGACCCGAACGGCGCCCTCCGAGTCGGCTTCACCGGCGCAACCACGATCAACCGCAAGGACTGGGGGGTGCACTGGAAGGCGGCCGCGGGCATGGTCGCTCCGAAGGTGACGCTGGAGTTCGACCTCGCGGTGATCCGGCAGTCCTGATATCGGCAATATTCTGAAAGCCGAGCCCGTCGCTCTTGGGTGATTCGACGCCCGAGGGCAACGGGCTCGAACCACCTGCGAGAACGGCAAGGACATCATGACCGATTACACGCTGTGCCCGATCGGGCACGTCGAATCCGTGCTGACCGACCCCGCCACCGCTCCCCGCCAACCCGACGAAGGAGCCCCGCCGGCCTGGCTGGTCATCGATGACCGATATGCCCGCGCCCTCGACGGACTCGCCGCAGGCATGGACATCTTGGTATTGACCTGGCTCGATCGTGCCGACCGCGAAACACTCACCGTCCACCCGCGTGGTGACGCGACTCGCGCGACCACCGGCGTCTTCGTCACCCGCGCACCGCATCGGCCCAATCCGATCGGTCTGCACAGCGTCCATGTCCTGGCCGTCACCGGAACCCGCATCCACGTCCGCAACCTCGAAGCTGTGCACGGCACGCCGGTCCTCGATCTCAAACCTGTTCTCACCGAGGACCGTTGACCGCTGTGGACGAGCCGTGCCGGGCCGCCACCGGCCCGGCACGGGTGTGAGCTAGCGCGGTCCGAGGAATCCGGTCAGTTCGAGCGCGACCGCGGCGGGATCGTCCTCATGGACATTGTGTCCGGCGCCCGGAATGATCCGCAGTGTCGAGTGGGGGATCAGCTGAGCGAGCGGCCGAGCCTGTGACGGGTCGACGACATGGTCGTTCTCGCCCCACAGGATCAGCGTGTCGGCTTCGATCGCGCTCGATTCTCGCTGTACTACGACCAGATCGAGAGTGCGTGGCTGCTTCCACATCGCGGTCCGGTTCTCCGTGCGGCTGAGCGGAGTCCAATACGTGTCCGCCAGCTCATCGGTGAGAATCTCCGGGTGCGCGTAGGCCCCGCGCAGGCCCGCCACGTAGATCTCCTCGGTCATGACGGAGGCGGCGAGCTCGCCCGCACCGGGTTGGCGCATCAGCCGCATGTTCATGTTGAGGTCGGTGTCCAACACGAGCGGCGCGATGAGGACCAGACGATCGACCTGTTCGGGATGCCGTGCGGCGAAATCGACTGCGACCGAACCGTTCAGCGAGTGCGCGACGACGGACGCGCGGGTAACCCCGACCGCGGACATGAACTGCCGCAACGCGTCCGACATGGCCCCCACGTCGTATCCGAAGTCGGCATCGTGCGGCGTGGTGTACCCGCTGCCGGGCAGGTCGACGGCATACACGGTGTGCGCGGTGGCGAGAGCCGGAATGATGTCGCGATAGGTATAGGACCACAGCGAGCCGCCTGGCAGGAGAATGAGCGGCGGTCCTTCGCCCGCTTTCCGGTAGTGGAAACGTGCCGTCGCGGTCTCGACGTACTGCCCCTCCGCGAGAAACGTCGAATCGGGCGTTCGGGCTCCGCTCGGTTCGGCCCCGGCCGGCGCCGCCATGTTCACCACCAGCAGAGCCGACACTATTACGAGCACCTGCCACCATCGAAACCGCTGACGCGGAGATCTGACGACCGACATTCGCACTCCTTCGCTTCGATGCTCACGCCGTTTCGCGAGCCGTACCGGAATGGGTCGAGCGGACCCAGCTGTTCAATCCACTAGACGCGGGTGCCCGCCGTTTTGTGACGCCGCGGGTGCACCTCCCCACCCGGAACACGTGTCCAGGTGGGGTTCTGCAGGCCGGTCGCGTCGCACCGAGTCAGGCTGCGGGCGTGTGGCCTTGAGCCGCCGCCGAGAGCTCCTTCCACTCGGCCCAGGTCTCGAGCCGGTCGGCGTAGACCTGCGGAAGGATTTGATTTCCCCCGGAACCGAAGAACACGCGCAAAGGCGGGTTGGTGGAGTCCGCGATCTCGAGCAACGCCCGGCCCGCGGCGGACGGGTCGCCGGAATCGAGGCTCTGCGCGTAGGCGGCGAACGCCGCGCGGAGTCCGTCGTAGCGCGGGTCGGCCTGGGCGTGGACCGCTCCGGCGGCGCCGTCGGTCGCGTAGGAGCCGGGCTCGACCAAGGTCACCTTGACACCGAAGCCGGCGACCTCCTGGGCGAGGGATTCACTCAGGCCTTCCAGCGCCCATTTGGAAGCGTGGTACGCGCCACCGAGCGGCCAGGCGGCGAGACCACCCACCGACGAGATCTGGATGATGTGCCCTCTGCCTTGCTCCCGCAGATATGGCAGCGCGGCCTGGACGACCCATACCGTGCCGAAGAAGTTGGTTTCCAACTGATCTCGCAGTTGCTGCTCGGTCAGTTCCTCGACCGCGCCGAGTAGCCCGTAACCCGCGTTGTTCACGATGACGTCCAAGTGGCCGAAATGCGCGTGGGCATGCTTCACGCTCTCGAAGACTCCTGCCCTGTCGGTCACATCCAGCTCGAGCGGGAGCACCGCGTCGCCGTAGGCGGTGACCAATTCCGCGAGATGTTCGGTACTGCGAGCGGCCGCGGCCACCTTGTCGCCGCGAGACAACGCGGCCGCGACGAAGTTTCGGCCCAGACCGCGAGAGGAGCCGGTGACGAACCAGACCTTGCTCATGATGTCCTTCCGTTCTTTCTGCAGTGGCGAGCGCAGCGAGGAGGCCCCTCACTGCCGATGTCCCGTGCTGCCGCACTGGACGAACACAAGATGTCGCCGACCCGCTCTTCGTAACGAAACCGCGGGGTGACGTGCGTCACCGCCGCATGTTGCGGGCCGGACTGAAAGGCGGCCTCGCTCACCGATTCAGCGAACTGCGGGGCGTGGTTATCCGGCCGGGTCCGACACGATTCCGACTAGCCCTGTTCACGCAGACCGCGGTTGCCGAACACCAGGTCACCTGGTTGCTCACCGGTAGTGTGGTCGACCGTGTCCACGCCACACGCGCGATCCGATGCGCCGCAGCCCTTTCCCGACATCGAGCCGTATGCGCACGGACTCTTGGACGTCGGGAACGGCCAACGGATCTACTGGGAGACCAGCGGTAACCCGGACGGGAAGGCCGCGCTGGTCGTGCACGGCGGGCCGGGCGGCGGCGGGCGGCGCGGTTCACGGAGGAGTTTCGACCCGGCCGCCTACCGAATCGTCCTGTTCGATCAACGTGGCTGCGGCGAGAGTCTGCCGCATGCCTCCGACCCGTCGGTCGACCTCACGCACAACACCACGCATCACTTGATCGCGGACATGGAACGTCTGCGCGAACACCTCGGAATAGACCGGTGGTTGCTCTTCGGCGGTTCCTGGGGCTCGACGCTGATCCTCGCCTACGCCCAGCGCTACCCCGAGCGGGTCAGCGAGATCGTGCTGGTCGGGGTGACCATGACCCGGCAAGAGGAGATCGACTGGCTCTACCGGGACGTCGCGAAACTCCTGCCAGCACAGTGGGAGACCTTCCGCACCGGCGTTCCCCTCGCCGACCGCCACGGCGACCTCGTCGACGCTTATCACCGACTGATCGAGAGCCCCGACGTGCAGACCCGCGAGTCGGCGGCGCGGCGGTGGTGCGCCTGGGAGGACGCGGTGATCGCGCACGAGAACCTGGGCAGCCCAGGGCAATACAGCGCGAAGCCGGACGCGGCGCGAATGGCCTTCGTGCGAATCTGCACGCATTACTTCGCCAACGCGGCCTGGCTGGAGGACGGGCAGTTGCTGCGTGACGTGCACCGGCTCACGGGCATTCCAGGCGTGCTGATCCACGGCCGACTCGACCTGAGCGCCCCGCTGTACACCGCCTGGCAGCTGGCCCAGGCGTGGCCCGACGCGGAACTACAGGTCATCGACGATTCCGGGCACACGGGCAGCACGGCCATGGGCGCCGCCGTCCTGCGGGCGATCGCCCGGTTCGCTCGGTAGCCCGCTCCGGCCTCGGCGGGCAATTTCGCCCGGTGAGGGTCTTAAGTCCCGACCATCAGGGGCCACCGCCCCCGGTGCGGAGCGGGTCCCCGCTGCGACTGTGGAAGTGACCATGTCACAGCCGCAAACGGAGACGAAATGAGCACACCAGCCGACCGTCAGTCGATCGTCGTCGGAATCGACGGCAGCCCGACCGCTGTGGGTGCAGCGCGCTGGGCCGGAGCCGTCGCGAATCGGCAGCGCGCCACGCTGGTGCTGCTGGGCGTGGTTCCCGCCCTCGACTACCCCATGACCTCCTCCGCTCTGGCCGAGGTCAATCTGCTGCCCGAACTCCGAGCGGCGGCGAAGCAGAAGGTCGAGGAGGCATTCGACGCCGTGCGCGCCGATCAGCCGGACATCGAGATCCACCGGACCGTCGAGGACGGCTCGCCCGCGCGCGAGTTGATCAAGCACAGCGCGGAAGCGCGCATGGTCGTCGTCGCGGCGAAACACCAGGACCGGCTGTCCACGCTGTTGCTGGGATCGACCGCGCTCACGGTCGCGAACAAGGCGGCCTGTCCGGTGACCGTATGGCGAGGCAGGCTCGACCAGCCACAGCCGGACGAGCGGCCCGTGCTCGTCGGCGTCGACGGGAGCCCGGGTAGTTCCGCGGCGCTCGGCGAGGCGTTCGAGCTGGCGTCCACACTCGGCGTCGAAGTGACCGCCTTGCACGCGTGGAACGACCCGGACCTGCTGCAGTGGACCCCGGTGCCCGACGCGTGGGATGTGCTGGCTCAGCAGGAGGAGGCACTACTGTCCGAATGCTTGGCCGGATGGTGCGAGAAATACCCGGACGTCACGGTCACCAAAGTGGTCGAGAAGAACACGCCCGCGCAGGCGCTGCTCGCCCACGCCGAGAAAGCCCAACTGCTGGTGACCGGCAGTCGTGGGCACAACCGCCTCACCGGACTCGTCCTCGGATCGACGAGCCAGAACTTGCTGCATCACGCCGCGAGCCCGGTGGTGATCTGCCGTGAGCGGTAGGACAGCGGTCGTGGGCGTGCGCGCGGATCAGTCCACGTCCGCCGCTGACGCCTGGACCACCCGCTGGAGCGCGCGCAAGTCCGCGTCCAGCGTGCGGAACAGCCAGTACACGGCGACGAACGCGAGCCCGCCGACGGCGCACAACCCGAGGACCGAATCGCGCACCAACGGAAGTTCCTCGGGTTCGAGCAGGCTGAATCCGGCCAGCACCCCGACCAGTGGCACGGACGCCGTGACCGCGAGATAGATCGTGGTTCTGCGGCGCAGCGTGCGGATGACGCCGAAGTCGTGCGCCGTCGTGCGGCTGTAACGCAAATAGATCGGATAGACACAGCGGACGATGTAGAACGTCGACAGGAAGAACGTGTAGGCGACGGAGATGACAGCCGCCATGAAAACGGTCATCGCCGCGTGTATCACCAGTCGCGCCGGAAGATCGGTGAGCCAGAGGCAGAGGAACACCCCCGTCACCGTTGCCGTAATCCCGGTCTGGAAGGTGTTCAGCGCACACATGTCCCCCCAGAACAATGTTCGCGACCGCACTCGCGCGAGCAGTGCCTCGTCGTAGCGTCTGCCCTCGCGCAAGCCGCGCGGAACCGCGAGCAGATCCCGCGACATATACGCGTAGATCACGATGGACAGCGGGCAGGCGATGAGGACGAAGACGTACACACCCATGTTGAGCTGCGCGTTTGTGGCATCGGGCAGGCGCTCTCTGATCAGGTCCTGGACGTGCACGGCCATGTAGATCGTCGCCAGGCCGACACCGACCAGCGAGGACAACCACAGAACCGGAGTGGGCCTGCTCGCGAGCCGTGCGCGCCAGCTGTCCGGGGGCGGATAGACGAGATCGCGGGCCCGCTGCTCCAGGCACAGGTCGAGTTGTTGCGCCAATTCCGAGCCGGACGAGTAGCGGTCCGCACGGTCGGGCGACAAACACTTCAGCAGCACGCGGCGCAGCGCCATGGGGCAGTCCGGCGGCAGCTCCGACAGGAACGCCGGACCGATGGGCCTGCGCCGCAGTGCGATCATGCGGGCCAGCGACGTCTGCGAATCGCCCGCCGACGTCTCGTCCGCGAAGGGGCGGCGCCCGGTGAGCAACTCCCACAGCATGACGCCGAGCGCGAAGATGTCGCTTCGCGTATCCAGTTCCACGGCGGTCGCGGGCAGGTCGGGGTGGCAGGCCTCGAGTTGCTCCGGCGACATGTATGCCAGCGACCCGCCGAAGTACGCCAACGGGCTGGTGCCCCGGACACGTTTGCTGAAGCTGACATTGAAGTCGGCCAGCTTCGGGATTCCCTCGGCGCTCAGCAGCACGTTCGCGGGTTTGATGTCGCGATGCAGCACCCCACGTTCGGACGCGTGCTCCAGCGCGTCCGCGAGCCGGCGCCCCAGCCATACCACGGTCTCCGGCCAGGTCAGTCCGGCGATCCTGGTCCGGACAGCCGACTCGGTCGGCCGCACCTCGCCCTTGTCGGCGAGCACCTTGTCGATGGCGTCCAGCAGCAGTTGCCCACTGCGACGTTCGGGCGGCGTCGTGCGCGACAAGCGCAGCACGTCGAGCAGCGTTCCGCCGGGCAGATACTGCATGTAGAGCAGCTTCAGCTCGCCGTCGGCGATGAGTCGCTGGTCGAAGATCCGCACGATGTATTCGTGGTCGAGCTGGGCGAGCGTCTGCGGCTCGTTGCCGTGGTTGTGCGAGATCTTGACCGCGACCAGTCGCTGCATCGACTGCTGCCGCGCGAGGTACACCTGGGCGAACGCGCCGACACCGATCCGCATCAGGAGGTCGAAATCATCGACCCGATCGCCGACGTCGATGGCGTCGAGCGCGACTTGGGCGCTCGGCCGCGCGATCATCGTGCTGCGGTAGTCGCTGGTGAACCGGTCGAGCTCCGGATCGGCCGCCGTCGCGGTGGCGGTGCCGTCCGAATCGGCGGCGTCGCGGCGGCCGCTACGGCGCATGGCGTGGAATTCCTCGTAGACCAGATCGGCCGGGAACGGAGCGCTGCGCAGCTCGGGGAATTCCGCGCGGTAGTCGATCAGCCGTTTGGGGAAGTGGTAGCGAAGCCAGCGGAACTCGAGGTCCACCTTGATCAATTCGATCAGCATCGTGTGCCGATCGGCCGGTTCGCGGGGCAGATAGGAGGACAGATCGGGCGGGAATCCCGACGCCCAGGCCTCGGAGAATCGCGCCACGGCGGCGGCGAGCGCCGCACGGGTCCGTTCCGCCGAATCGGCGAGATCGATCGGTTCGCGCATGGGTAGCTCGGAGTCAGCCGTTGCCGGTCAGACGACGGCTACACACGATGCGCCCTTGCCTCGCAGGTGTTCCACATCAGCTCCTTGACGTCGAATTACCCTGCTCAAGGGTATCGCTCCGAGCGGGGGCTTCGCGGCATCAGCGCCAACGCCGCCGAGTGATTGCTCAGCGGGCACTCGCGCCCCGCGCTCGACTCGGGTTCGGTCGCCGTCCGATCGTCCGAACTGCCGGGAATGGCATCGCCGAGGTGGTGCTCGAGACCACTGGTATCCGCTCATCCGGCGGGAACGGGCGGCGAAAACCTCCCACGAGTAGAACACGCGCCGCGAGACCTAGGACACCGCCCCGCACATCTGCACGGCGGCCGATATGCCCGGCAAACCTCGACTTCCTAGGTGCGGCGGGGCCAGCGCTCGACCTGGACACCACGATCCGTCTCCGAGTACACCGGGGCGGTCGACGGAAGACCGGCCGACAGATCGGACGCCGGGCAGCGCCGAGAACACCGGAAACACCGCGAGCATGCCTGCCGCCCCTGTCGACCCGGTGAACGTAGCGCTGAGGAACAGCTAACCGGGACCGCCCATAAGCGGACAGGGTGACGCGACGAGTTGGGCCAGGACGGGAACCGGACCGCGGGACCTGCGTCAGCGCCTTCGCATCCTCACCCAGCCGAGCGGGCACGATGATGCGGCCGGGTCCCGATTGCACGGGCAGCGCGTCACCCCGCCGAGTCCGGCTCGGCGCTCGGACGCCGCCGCGTGCGCTGCCAGGCCGAGCGCTGCTCACGGGTCGAGGAACAACCGCTCGTTCGGCAGGCGGGGCAGGCCCGTCGGATCGCCCGGGAGCACCGTGGCCGCGTCCTCGTAGTGGCGGGCGCGCCACTCCTGGACGAACAGCGCGGCAGCGCTCGCACAGGCCGCGAAGTTCAGACGCACGTCGTGGAATTGGACCGATACATGGACATCGGGCTCTTCCGGGCGCGGCGACCGCTGCTGCGGCCCGGTCACCACCGGCGTCCCGCGCGTACCCGGATCGCCGCGACGACGACCGAACCCGACGGCCGGAACGTATCGCGCGGCGGTTCCACCCACACGCGGAAGCACGGTGACCGGTCGGCGGGCGACGGCAGGGCGATCTGCGCGCCGCACCGTGCGACCGACACGTCCAGCCGGAACAGCTCGGCGAACAAGCCGACTTCGTCGGGCAGGTCCGGCCGCACCAGATAGGTCCAGCGCTTCGAGCGTGGATGCGAGATGATCGGCCCGAGCGCGGACCGCCGGACCTGCAACAGCGCCTTCACCTCCTGGCCGAGCCGAGCGGGCATGGTGATCGCGCCGACTCGGCCCGCGGGCACGATGATGCGGCCGAGTTCCGGTTGCACGGCCGCCGGAAGCCCGCACTGCCGGTAGAAACGGCACCGGCTGGCCGGGGTGTCGGCCGCCGGATCGCACAGGTCGCTCACCGCGTGCCCTCCCGCCCCGCCGCGCCGGGATCACCGACGCGGTGCGAGGCCGTCGCGCGCCGATCGTGTCCGCGCAGCGGTCGCGACGGCATCACGTCGAGGCGCGGTCGGTTGCTATCGGCGACTCGCGGACGGCGACGGCGGAGTCGGTGTGCGTGACACTGGACGACTCGCGCCCGGAAATCGTTGCGAGCCAAGTGATCCGGTAGGGATAGCGTGGAGCCGGGCGCGGACGCCGACACCGCGCGAATCGCACCGAGCTCGTTTCGATCACCGATCGCCACCGTCGCGATCGCGTCACCGTGCCGCTTCACGAACGTGTCGTTCCACGCGAAATCGACTGCCACTCCCCGCATCACGTTTGCCTTCCCCTGCTCATCGCGTTGTGAGCACCCGCGCCCTGGAGCGCAACCCGTTGTCGCGCGCACCGACGTGCCCGTCCCGGGGGCGAGTGCTCGCGACAGCTTGGCGGGCTGCCGGATCGGCGTTGTCCCGGTGCGGGACACCTGGCGGCGCGTCTAGCATGAGGTTTCGATCAGCATCCGGCGAGGGAGAGCCGATGAGCGAGGGTCAGGGGAACGACGAGGGCCGGTACATCGGCCGACAGGTGCGTGCCATTCGCGCGCGCCGTGGGATCTCGCAGCAAGTGCTGGCCGATCGGGTCGGCGTCAGCCGGGGCGCGATCGCCAAATACGAGAACGGCGAGCGTCCTATCGATTCGCGGCGGACCCTGCACGCCCTCGCCCAAGCGCTCGGCGTCGCGGTCGGTGATCTGACCGGCGATCAGGACGATCGGTTCGACCCGTCGTCGGCCGGGTTCCACGCCGCGGTGCCCGCCATCGAAACCGCGCTGTGGACCCGGGGCGACACCACTCCGACTGCACCACCCCGCAGCCTCACCGAACTCGCGGCGGCAGCACGTCATGCTGCCCATCTACGACGCGCGTGCGACTACGCGGCACTCGGTCCGATGTTGCCTGCTCTACTCACCGACTGCTATCGACACGCTCGTGATTCGGCCGGAGCCGATCGCGATCTTGCCTGGGATGTGCTTGCGGCGGCGGCGTACACGACAGCCGCGTCCTTGAAGGCCAGAGGGTACTCAGCGTTGGCTTGGACAGCAGCACAAGAGATCGAGCACGCCACCGCGAACATCGGTGGCACCTCCGGTTCGGCTACCGCAGCCTTCACTCGAAGCCAGATCCTGCTGTCGCGCCCCGGCTCATTGACTGCCGCGCTCGACGGCGCGACGAACGCTGCCGAGCGCCTGGGCCCGGAGGTGCGAAGCCGCGGCGAGATCGAAACCTACGGCATGCTGCACTTGCAGGCCGCGCTCGTTACCGCAGCGCTCGGCGGCGACCCTGGCGACCATCTGGACGAAGCGAGCGAGCAAGTCACCAGGCTCGACCAGGCTCCCCCGGAAACCGCGACTCTCCGCAACCCGACATTCGACGCGACGAACGTGATCCTCTGGCGAATGTCAGCGGCAATGGAGAAACGCGAACCAGGCCAAGTCCTCGAACTCGCCCCCACCCTCGACCCGCAAACCATCCCCGCCGAAGGCCGCAGAGCCCAATACTTCGTCGAGATCGGCCGAGCCCACGCCCTGCGCCGCGACTACCACAACTCCCTGCACGCCCTCCTGCGCGCCGAACACATCGCCCCCCAGCAAGTGCGCGGCATGACCCACGTCCGCGAACTCGTCGGCCACATGATGCGCACCGCCCACCGCAACCTCACCACCGGCGACCTCGGCCGCCTCGCCAAACGCATCGGCGCGGTCCCCTCCTGACCCATACCCCGGGCAACATATGCATCGGCCACAACAGGTTTCAGGTACCACGCGTCCGGCCTCGGCGGACCGGAGATGGGCGACATCCGAACGCAGGTCCGGCGGCATCCGATGCCGCACCCGTTGGCTGGCGGACGTCTAGGTCTCGAGTCCTGCCAGGATTATGCGCATCCCGGCCCGGAATTCGGCTGTCGGGTCGCTCGAGGCGGCGGCGTACGCGATCTCGATGAGCTTGGGGAACTGCTCGGGCGGCAATGCCGCGATCCGGTCGGTGATCGTCGTGAGGTCCTCGTCGCGCGCCACGGATAGCGGGCCGACGAGTTCGGCTTGCGCGTATCCGGTGATGAAGCCGGACACTGCGCGGAACGCCACCAGCAACGCGGTTCCTGATCTGCCGCTACGCGCGAGCGCCTGCAACAGGGCTTCGGTTGGCCGCAGGGTCGCCAGGTCGAGGCTGCGCCGAGTGAGAATCAGTGGGATCGCATGGGGATGTGCGCGCACGGCGCGCCACATTCCCTCGGCGACGGCGAGTACCTCGTCCTCCCAGTCCATGGACGGCGTGGCGTCCCAGTGCGCTTCGGCCATGACGGCCTCGGTGACGAGCTGCTCCAAACCTTCCCGTCCATCGACGTAGTTGTAGATCGTCATCGCACCGGTGCCCAGCGCCGACGCGAGACTGCGCATGGTCAACCCGGCCAGGCCATGGTCGTCGACCAAGGCCAGTGCCGCGGCTTGCAGCTGCTCGCGCGCGAATTTCCTGGGGGCGGGCATACTTCTCCTTGTTTAAGTACAACGTACGTGTTTAACTGAGCATGTTCACGTACAACGTACCTATATCGAGGTGTCATGACCACTCGCACCACCTTCCCTTCCGGCCGCGACGAATGCGCGGTGTGGCTGACGCTTCCGGACGGCCCAGGTCCGCATCCGGCCGTGGTGCTCGTCCACGGCGGTGGCGCAACGCACGAAATGATGCTGGCCCAGTACGAGAAGTGGTTCTCCGACGCGGGTCTTGCCGTGGTGGCCTTCGACTTCCGCCACCTCGGAGAATCAGGCGGCATGCCGCGCCAGCTGGTGAGTCAGCGCCGTTACGCCGAGGATGTCGACGCCGCCGTGGCTTTCGCCCGCTCCCGCCCCGAACTGGACGCTCACCGGATCGCGTTGTGGGGCACGTCGTTCGGCGCCAGCCACGTGCTGGCCGCAGCCGCACGCCACGACGACCTTCGTGCCGCGGTGGTTCAGTGTCCGGTCTTCAGTGGGCGAGCCGTGGTGTCACGGGCGGGGGTGCGGCATCTGTTGCGGTTCACGGTTCCGATCGCGTCCGACCTGGTGCGTGCCGCACTCGGTCGGTCGCGCCGTTACGTCCCCTTGGTCGGAAAGCCAGGGGACCTGGCGTTCGTGAACCAGCCCGGCGCTCTCGAGGGGTGGCAGTCGGTGACGCCACCGGGTTACGGCTTCGACAACCGGATCACGGCGGCCTCGGGACTGGGCATGTTGTTCTACAACGCCGCGTCCGCCGCGCCGCGCGTGCGCTGCCCGCTGCTGGTGTGCGCCTGCGATCGAGAAAATCTCATCGACCCCGCCATCGCGGGGCGGGTGGCCGCCACCGCACCACGGGCAACCCTGAAGCATTACGACGCCGACCACTTCACCGTCTACCATCCGCCGGCTGTCGATCGGATCGTCGCCGATCAGATCGAGTTTCTCACCACGCATCTCGCGTCGAACGCGTAACGAGAGGAGTACACCGGTGCAGCGTATTCACGACGTCCTCCATGGGGCGGCCACTACTGCCGCGGATGCTGTCGGCTGGATCGCGGACGACCGGAAGATCCGGTTCGCTGAGATGGACGCATGGTCGGACCGGGTCGCCAGCGGATTGCTGCGGCTGGGCATCCGGCGGGGTGATCGCGTCGCCGTCAACGGGCCCAACACACCCGAGTGGCTAGCGGTGTACTTCGCAGCGGCCAAAATCGGTGCGGTGGTGGTCGGGCTCAGCGTCCGATACCGGGAGACCGAGTTCGCGCGCATCCTCGGCGATTCCGGGTCCCGAGCGGTGGTCACCGTGCCGTCCAGTGAGGGAATCGACTTTCTGCAGATGCTGGCCGGTGCGAAATCGTCTTCCGCGGCTGGAAGCCGTAGTGACCTTCGGCGCCGACGGCGACCACCCGCTCGATGAGCTCTGGTCGACATCGGCGGACACCGTGGCGCTCGCTGAAGCCAAGGACGCGGTCCGCGAGGACGATCCGGTCATGATCATCTATACGTCCGGGACAACCGGCCGACCCAAAGGCGCGGTGCAGACGCATCGCGGCCAACTCGCAGCCGCTACCGCACAAGCGGAGCACATGCGGCTCGGACCTGGCGACACGCTACCGGTCGCCGTGCCGCTCAACCATGTCAGCGGCATCACCTGTTGCGTACTCGCCGCGCTGGTCACCTGCGCCCGCACCGTGCTGCTGCCGACGTTCCAGCCCGCGGCCGTCGCCGACCTGTTCCACTCAGCGGACCTCACGATCTGGGTCGGGGTACCGACCATGCACATTCTGCTACTCGACCGGTCTCGGTTCACCACGGTGGACACAGCCGCGGTTCGGCTCGTGGTCACCGGCGGCGCCAACGCCGAACCAGCCTTGCTGGAACGTTTGACCAGATTCTTTCCGAACGCCACCGTGATGAACCTCTACGGGCTCAGTGAGTCCTCGGGTGCAGTTGTGATGACCCCGTGGGGCAGTGACATGGAGTCGACCGTGCGCGCGATCGGCCGACCGCTTCCGAACGTGCAGATCAAGATCGCCGATGCCGACGGGACCGAAGTCGCCATCGGCGAAGCCGGCGAACTCCTGCTCCGAACCCCTTCGGTCATGGCGGGCTACCACAACATGCCCGCGGAAACGGCCGACGCCATCGGTAGCGACGGCTGGCTGCGCACGGGCGACATAGCCTGGACCGACAACGACGGCTTGATCACCCTGCACGGCCGGGCCAAGGACATGTTCGTCCAAGGCGGATACAACATCTACCCGATCGAAGTCGAGAACATACTGGCGGAGCACCCGCAGGTCCTCATGGCGGCCGGTATCGGTGTACCCGATCCGGTGCTCGGCGAGATCGGCCGCTACTACGTTGTCCTCACGCCGGACGCTCGGCTCGCCGAAGGCGACCTCGAACGATTCTGCGCGGACAGAATCGCGGATTACAAGGTCCCCAAGCAAATCATCATCATGCCCAACCTTCCCTTGACTCCATCCGGCAAGGTGCACAAGGCCATACTTCGCAACGAATCAGCGCAACCGGGCGCCGCGAGCTGACCGGTCCACTGGCGGTGGAGTGATGCTTCCCGTGCCATCCAACCGCTCCCGTCGGCATGGCACCATGAAAGTCGTGGACGCCAACGGAAATCCCGTGCTGTACGCCCTCGTGACCGGTTCGCCCCCCGCCCGCGATGTCGGCAAGTTGATCGCCCTGGCCCAGGCCGGCGGCTGGGAGGTGTGCGTCATCGCCTCCCCTTCGGGAACCGGGTTCATCGACGTCGACGCGCTGCGCGCGCAGACCGGTTATCCCGTGCGCAGCCAGTACAAGGAACCGGGCACGCCGGATGTGCTGCCACCCGCCGACGGCATCATCGCCGCACCGCTCACCGGCAATTCGATCGCGAAATGGGCTGCGGGGATCTCGGATACGCTCCTGCTCGGTCTGCTGGTCGAAGGGCTCGGCAAGGGCCTGCCCATCGTCGGCGTGCCGTACTCGAACCGAGCGCAGATCAGCTTTCCCGCGATCCAGGAGGGGATGCGCAAACTGTCCGAGTGGGGCGTCACCATCGTGATCGGCGAGGGCGAGCCGCACGAGCGGGGCACCGGAGCGGCGCGCCTGCCCCTTTTCCCCTGGCAGGCGGCCTGGAAAGCGCTCCTCGAGCATCCACGCCGGGACGGGGCCGCACCGAATCGGCCGTAGACAGCGACCCTACTCAGCCCACCGGGGCGTTCGGCCCGATCCACTGGTCGAACAACCGATCCACCGCCCCCGTCGCGAGCTGGGTGGTCAAGTACGCGTCCAGTAAGGCCGCCAGAACGGGATCGTCCTTGCGCACCAGCAGCACTTTCCCGAACGAGTCGAACGGCGCTTCGGGATGCAGCACTTGCAGATCCGGATGCTGACGAACGCGGTAGCGGCCCTCGACCGAATCGGTGACGAACACGTCGGCGCGGCCCTGCTCGATCTCACCGAAGATTGTCAGATTGTCCGGCCACAAGGTGAGTTGCGCGTCGGGGAAATTCTTGCGGGCGAAATCCTCGTTCGTCCCACCCCGATTGGCGATCACGCGAACACCGGGACGGTTGATCTCCGCGACGGTCGAATACGCCGCGCCGTTCGCGCGGTGGGTGATCGGGGCCTTGCCGTCGGTGCCGTAGGTGATCGAGAAGTCCGCGAACGCGCGCCGCGACGGCAGGTCGGAGATACCTCCGACCGCGAGGTCGCAGTTCCTTTCGGCGAAGTCGGTTTTCAGCGTCGCCCAGGTGACGGGCACGAACTCGACCGGACGGCCGAGCAGCGCGGCGAAACCCCGCGCGAGATCGACGTCCACCCCGCGGTGCTCGCCCGCGTCGTCCCTGATCGAGTACGGCGGATAGTCGCCGGGCGTGCAGGCACGCACCGCGTTCGAGGCCTGCGCGGCCGCGGGAGTCGCCACGGCGGCGAGCACCGTCCACCCGGCGATCAGCACCGCGCCGATCCGGCCGGGCAGCGTCAGGTTACGCAACGATCACTTCTCGTTGCGCGCCTTGGGGAAACGGGCCTGCTTGGCGACCCAGCCCGCCATCTTGGCCCAGTGCCCCTTGCGCGGGGTGACGATCGAGGTGAGCTCACGATCCCATTCGTCGGCCTCGGTGAGGCCGTCGATCGTGGCGACCAGTTCCTTGGCTGTCTCCAGGTCCGGGACCACCCGGTCACCGAGCACACCGTCGGAACCGACCAGGGTGACCCGCACACCAGCGCGACCGATCGGCTGGAGCACGGCCGTGGCGGAACGTCCGTGATCGGCGACGAACCCCTTGACGGACTCGACGAGGGCGCCCGACAGCTTCTGCGGCGCCGTGGCGGTTTCAGAACTCATGGCACGCAGTTTACCGACCGGTAGGCAGCGTGCCCGCCGCTCGGGTGTAGAACTGGATCTCATGCACGCCATTCAGGTTTCCGAACACGGTGGTCCCGAGGTCCTGAAGTACGTGGAGGCGCCCGATCCGCGGATCGGACCGGACCAGCTCCTGGTCGACACACAGGCGATCGGCGTCAACTTCATCGATACCTACATCCGTACCGGGCGCTATCCGCAGGACGTCCCCTACGTTCCCGGCGCGGAGGGCACCGGCGTCGTCGCCGAGGTCGGCTCGGATGTCACGGAGTTCGCGGTCGGCGACCGGGTGGCCTGGGCCGCCGCCCCGGGCAGCTACGCCCCGAAGGTCGCGGTGCCCGCCGCCGTCGCCATCCGGGTACCGGACGGCGTCGATCCGCCCGTGGCCGCGTCGGCGCTGTTGCAGGGCATGACGGCGCACTATCTCATCGAGTCCATCTACCGGCCCGAGCCAGGGGAGGCGGTGCTCGTGCACGCGGGCGCGGGCGGGGTCGGGCTGATCCTGACCCAGCTCCTCAACGCGCGCGGCGTCCGGGTGATCACGACGGTGTCCTCCGACGAGAAGGAGACGCTGTCGCGCGCGGCGGGAGCCGACGAGGTGCTGCGTTACGGCCACGGACTGGCCGGTCGCGTGCGCGAGCTCACCGACGGCGTCGGCGTGGCGGCGGTCTACGACGGCGTCGGCGCGGCGACCTTCGAGTCGAGTCTGGCCGCGCTGCGCGTGCGGGGCACGCTCGCCCTCTTCGGGGGCGCGAGCGGCCCGGTGCCGCCGTTCGACCTGCAACGGCTGGGCGGGGCCGGTTCGCTGTTCGTCACCCGTCCCACGTTGATGCACTACATCCGGGACCGCGCCGAACTCACCTGGCGCGCTGGCGACGTCTTCGACGCCATCGCGCGAGGCACGCTGAACATCCGGATCGGCGCGACCTACCCCCTCGCCGACGCCGAGCGGGCACACCGCGACCTGGAAGGCCGCAAGACCACCGGTTCCATCGTCCTGCTGCCGTGAGCCACGGGCGGGGGACGGTCCGATGGGCCGTCCCCCGCCCGCTCAGTAGTCGCGGCCGGTGAGACCGCGATAGATGAACCGGGTCAGGCCCTCCACGGCCTGTTCGTCGGTCAGCTCGACGCTCCCCTCTTCCACCGCGGCCAGCAGGCTCTGGGTGAGCATGAACATCATCGCGAGGCTGGCGTCGGGCGTGCTCGGCAGCCGCAGGCCCCGGTCGGCGAATCCTTCGACATGGTCGGCGATGTCCGCCCGCTGTTGTCTGCCGAACCGCGCGACCATCTGCGCGAATTCCTCGTTGACCAGGGCCGCCTGATTCACCGCGCGCAGCACGGGCCCGTGCTCCCGCGCGAAGGTCCAATACCCCGCGACGTGGTAACGCACCGCCTCCGGATCGCTGAAATCCGGGTTGTGATCGGGTCCTTCCGCGCGCTCGTCCCCTGCCGCGGCCAGATCGCTCAGCAGCGCCTGGAGCAGTTCTTCCTTGCTCGCGAAGTGGTTGTAGAACGACCCGGCCGCCCGTCCCGCGGCCGTCGTGATGTCGGTGATCTTGGTGTTCAGGTAGCCGCGCTCGGCGAACAACCGCAGCGCGGCGGCCTTCAACACCTGCTCGGTTTCGGCCGACTTCTCCTTGCGACTCAGCGACACCCACCTCACCTCCTTGACAACGCAACGTACCAAGCATGACACTGAATACTCATTCAGTGAATATTGATTCAGCAGGAGTACGCCATGGCACAGCTCGTTCTCGTCGCGGGCGCCGGACCCACCGGCCTCACCCTCGCCCTCGATCTCGCTCGCCGGGACATCCCGGTCCGGATCGTCGACAAGGCGGCCACCTTCTTCGCCGGCTCGCGCGGCGACGGCATCCAGCCGCGCACCCTGGAAGTGTTCGACGACCTGGGGGTATTGGACGCGGCGCTGGCGGCCGGAATGCCGACACCGGTAATGCGCGTACATCTGGGCGGCGAGTTCGTCACCGAACGCCGAATGAGCGAACCGGTCGAGCCGACGCCCGCCGTCCCCTACCCGAACCTGTGGGTGCTCGGCCAGTCCCGCACCGAGGCCATCCTGCGCGAGCGGCTCGCCGAGTTCGGGGTGCACGTGGAACTGGGCACCGCGCTGACCGGCTTCACACAGGACGACGACGGCGTCACCGTGACGCTGGAACACGACGGCACGCCGGAGACCGTGCGCGCCGCCTACCTGATCGGCGCGGACGGCGGCAAGAGCACCGTGCGCAAGACACTCGGCATCCCGTTCGAGGGCAGCACCGACGAATCGCTGCGCATGCTGCTCGGCGACGTGCGCGCCGACGCGCTCGACCACGAGTTCGGCTACTGGTTCGCCGCCGCCGACGAGCCCATGCGGGGCATCGCGTTGTCACCGCTGCCCGGTGGGCGTCAATTCCAATTCGCCGCCCCGTTGACCGGCGACGCGGAGCCGAGCCTCGAGCTGCTCCAGGAATACGTGGACCGCTATTGCGGACGCGACGACGTCACCCTCACCGACCTGACCTGGGTGACCGTGTGGCGCCCGAATATCCGCCTCGCGCAGCGCTTCCGCGACGGCAGGGTGTTCCTGGCCGGCGACGCCGCGCACGCGCATCCGCCCACCGGCGGCCAAGGCATGAACACCGGCATCCAGGACGCCTACAACCTCGGCTGGAAGCTGGCCGCCGCGCTCGCCGGGGACGACACGCTCCTGGACAGCTACGAGGCCGAGCGCAGGACCGTGGCCGCCAAGGTGCTCGGGCTCAGCTCCGAACTGCTGGACAAATTGGTCGACGGCGACGAGGACGCGATGGAGCGCGGAGCGGAGACCCAGCAACTGGACATCAGCTATCGAGACCCGGCCGAGCGCGGCTGGTTCGCCGTCGGCGACCGGGCGCCGGACGCGCCGGTGAAAGACGAGCACGGACGGCCCGTCCGGTTGTTCGACCTGTTCCGCGGGCCCCACGCGACGGTGCTGTCATTCGGCGCCCAGGCGGAAGCCGGGCCGTACGCGTACGCGGTGGTGCGTCCCGGTGAGCAGGTGGAAGGGCCGCACGTGGTGGATGTCGACGGGCATGCCCACGCGGCCTACGCCGCGGCCGAGGGCACCAGGGTGTTCGTCCGCCCGGACGGCTACGTCGGCGCGCTCAGCTGAAGAAGCTGCCGACGGTGTCCCAGCCGAGCACCGAGTCCACCGCGAGGCCGCAGAACACCACGGCCAGGTAGTTGTTCGACTGGAGGAACAGCCGAAGCGGCTTCACCGACTCGCCGCGCCGCACGCCCGCGTACAGCTGGTGCGCCATGAGCAGGAACCATGCTCCGGCCACCAGCGCCACGGCCGCGTAGATCACGCCGGTGGCGGGCACCAGGGCGAGCGTGGTGAGCACGGTCAGCCAGGTGTAGACGACGATCTGCTTGGTGACGGTCTTCTCGGTGGCAACCACCGGCAGCATCGGCACGCCCGCCGCGCGGTAGTCCTCCTTGTAGCGCATGGCCAGCGCCCAAGTGTGCGGCGGTGTCCAGAAGAAGATGACGCCGAACAGCGCGATGGCGGGCCAGCCGATGCCGCCGGTCACCGCCGACCAGCCCACCAGCGCGGGCATGCAGCCCGCCGCGCCGCCCCACACCACGTTCTGCGAGGTGCGGCGCTTGAGGCCCAGCGTGTAGACGAAGACGTAGAACAGGATCGTGGCGACGACGAGCACGCCGCTGAGCAGGTTGGCCTGCCACCACAGCCAGGCGAACGAGCCCAACCCGAGCACGACGCCGAACACGAACGCGTTGCGGGTCGGCACCGCGTCCCTGGCCAGCGGCCGCTTGGCGGTGCGCTTCATGACCTTGTCGATGTCGGCGTCCGCGACGCAGTTGAGCGTGTTCGCGCTCGCCGCGCCCATCCAGCCGCCGAACAGCGTCGCGAGGATCAGACGGATGTCGACGGTGCCGCGGTCGGCCAGCAGCATGGTCGGAATCGTGGCGACGAGCAACAGCTCGATGACCCTGGGCTTGGTCAGCGCGACGTAGGCCAGTACCCGTCGAATCAGCCGGGACGGTAGGCCGGGACCCGTGAACCGGTCGGCCAGCGCCGTCGCGGAGGAGCCGTGCGCACCATCGCCACCCGGCTGTTGCCCAATCCGCACTGTCTCTCCTCGCACGCTGTGCATCGCATCCGGCATCGACCAGCAGTGCACTCGTCCCGGTGGTACGGGTGCGCCCGCGCCGGACTTCCGTCCGCCCCGGCGCCCCTTCCGACCGGTGCGGCGCGACTACTACTACTACAAAGGATGGTAGACCCCCGCCGCGCGCGCCCCTCCCGTCGCCCCCGCGCTAGAGGACCGGAATGTGACGGGGGCGACGGCTCGTTCGGCTCGTCCGCGCCACCCGGTTCGGAGCCCTTGCCCTCCCCCTGTCCACGTCCTCGACTCGCGCGGAGCCGTGCGCACGCGCGACGCGGATTCCGCGCCGCGAAAAAAATTCGTCGACTCCACCGAACCCGGCGAACCCACCGCATGCCCCGCACCGCATGGTGCGGCAACTTTCGCCACCGCACCGGCGCGTGCCACAAAGCAGTCGCTTGCTCAATACTTTCCCATCACACCGAACACCCGCCCTACGAGGGCGTTCACGACCCGTCACGCGTCACGCATGCGCGTGACGCGAGCACCGAAGACACCCGGCCCACCCGTTCCGGCGCCCCTGATGCAAGGCCGCCAACCCGCCGCCGTCGCAGTCGCGGCCTGTGCGAAACCACCTGCGAACGCGCAGCGCAACGAGCGCCGCGAAACCAACACAGGGTTAATGGTGTGCCGGTCACCGGGCACATCTAGGGTAAGTGGGTATACCCGGTTAGCACGCCGTAGCTGCCGCGCGATCATCGCCGTCAGAAACCCACCCGCCGTCGACGAACCAATGTCAGGAGAACCTCGGTCGTGTCGATCACAGACGACATCCGCGCCCTCACTCAGCCGAACCACCCGGACGACTGGACGGATCTGGACACCAAGGCTGTCGACACCATCCGGGTCCTGGCCGCCGAGGCGGTGCAGAACGCCGGAAACGGCCACCCCGGCACCGCGATGAGCCTGGCGCCGCTTGCGTACACGCTGTACCAGCGGACCATGCGCATCGACCCGAGCGATCCGAGCTGGGTCGGCCGGGACCGGTTCGTGCTGTCCTGCGGGCACTCCAGCCTCACCCAGTACATCCAGCTCTACCTGGCGGGTTACGGTCTCGAGCTGGACGACCTGAAGAACCTGCGCAAGTGGGGCTCGCTCACCCCTGGCCACCCCGAGTTCCGGCACACCGACGGCGTCGAGATCACCACCGGCCCGCTCGGCCAGGGCCTGGCGTCGGCGGTCGGCATGGCGATGGCGGCGCGCCGCGAGCGCGGACTGTTCGATCCCGCCGCCGCGCCGGGCACCAGCCCGTTCGACCACTTCATCTACGCCATCGCCTCCGACGGCGACCTCGAGGAGGGCGTCACCTCCGAGGCGTCGTCGCTCGCGGGCACCCAGCAGCTGGGCAATCTCGTCGTCATCTACGACGACAACAAGATCTCCATCGAGGACGACACCACCATCGCGTTCACCGAGGACGTCGCCGAGCGCTACGAGGCATACGGCTGGCACGTGCAGGTGGTCGAGGGCGGCGAAGACGTCGTCGCCATCGAGGCCGCGCTGGAAGCCGCCAAGGCCGAGACCGGCAAGCCCTCGATCATCGTGCTGCGCACCATCATCGGCTACCCCGCCCCCAGCAAGATGAACACCGGCACCGCCCACGGCGCGGCGCTGGGCGCCGACGAGGTGGCCGCCACCAAGAAGGTCCTCGGCTTCGACCCGGACAAGAGCTTCGACGTGGACCCGGCCGTCATCGAGCACACCCGCAAGGCCATCGAGCGCGGCCGGAAGGCGCACGAGCAGTGGCAGCAGTCGTTCGACGCGTGGGCCGCGGCCAACCCGGAGAACAAGGCGCTGTTCGACCGCCTCTTCGCGCGGCGCCTGCCGGAGAACTGGACCGCGAATCTGCCCAGCTACGAACCGGATCCGAAGGGCATGGCCACCCGCAAGGCGTCCGGCAAGGTGCTCGCCGCGCTGGCGCCGGTGCTGCCGGAGCTGTGGGGCGGTTCGGCCGACCTGGCCGAGTCCAACAACACCACCATGCCCGACCAGCGCAGCTTCGGGCCTGAGTCGATCTCCACCGGCATGTGGAAGGCCGATCCGTACGGCCGCACCCTGCACTTCGGTGTGCGCGAGCACGCGATGGGCGCGATCCTCAACGGCATCGCCCTGCACGGCCCGACCCGTCCGTACGGCGGCACCTTCCTGGTGTTCAGCGACTACATGCGCCCGTCGGTCCGCCTGGCCGCGCTGATGCGCGTGCCCGCGATCTACGTCTGGACCCACGACTCCATCGGTCTCGGTGAGGACGGCCCCACGCACCAGCCGATCGAGCACCTCGCCGCGCTGCGCGCCATCCCGGGCCTGAACGTGGTCCGGCCCGGTGACGCCAACGAGACCACCTACGCCTGGCGCACCATCCTGGAGCGCGACAGCAGCGAGCACAGCTCGCACTTCTCGGTGTCCGAGCCGCCGCACCAGGACGGCCCGTCCGGGCTGGCGCTGACCCGCCAGGACCTGCCGATTCTCGAGGGCACCAGCTACGAAGGCGTGAAGAAGGGCGGCTACATCCTGGCCGAGGCGTCCACGGGCACACCGCAAGTGATCCTGATCGCCACCGGTTCGGAGCTGCAGCTCGCGGTCGCCGCCCGCATTACGCTGGAGGAGCAGGGCATCGCCACCCGCGTGGTGTCGATGCCGTGCGTGGAGTGGTTCGACGCGCAGGACAAGGCTTACCGGGATGAAGTGCTTCCCCCCGCGATCGCCGCGCGCGTCGTCGTCGAAGCCGGTATCGCGATGCCGTGGCACCGGTTCGCCGGTGACGCGGGCGAGATCGTGTCGATCGAGCACTTCGGCGCCTCCGCCGACTACAAGACCCTGTTCCGCGAATTCGGCTTCACTCCGGAAGCCGTCGTTGCCGCCGCGCAGCGCACGCTCGAGAACGTGAAGGGATAAGCGCTCATGGCTCAGAACGAGAATCTCGCCGCCCTCTCGGCGGCGGGAGTGTCCGTATGGCTCGACGATCTGTCCAGGGACCGGATCCAGTCCGGCAACCTGCTCGAGCTGATCGAGACCCGGTCCGTCGTCGGGGTCACCACCAACCCGACGATCTTCCAGGGTGCGCTCAGCCAGGGCCACGCCTACGACGGCCAGCTGAAAGAGCTTGCCGCGCAAGGCGCCGACGCCGACGCCGCGATCCGCACCATCACCACTGATGACGTCCGCGCCGCCTGCGACGTGTTCGCTCCGGTCTTCGAGGCGACCGGTGGCGTGGACGGCCGGGTCTCCATCGAGGTCGACCCCCGCCTGGCGTTCGACACCGACCGGACCGTCGCGCAGGCGGTCGAACTGTGGAAGATCGTCGACCGGCCCAACCTGTTCATCAAGATCCCGGCCACCGAGGAGGGCCTGCCCGCCATCGCGGCCGTGATCGGCGAGGGCATCAGCGTGAACGTCACGCTGATCTTCTCGGTGCAGCGCTATCGCGCGGTGATGGGCGCCTACCTGGAGGGCGTGAAGAAGGCCAAGATCGCCGGTCACGACCCGGCCAGGATCCACTCCGTCGCCTCGTTCTTCGTCTCCCGCGTGGATACCGAGATCGACAAGCGACTGGAGGCGCTCGGCACCGACGAGGCGCTCGCGCTGCGCGGCAAGGCGGGTATCGCCAATGCCCGCCTCGCCTACGCCGAGTACCAGGATGTGTTCGACGGAGGCAAGCACACCTCCACGTTCCTGAACCTGGCCTCCTCGGGCGCGAATCGGCAGCGTCCGCTGTGGGCGTCGACCGGCGTGAAGAACCCGGAGTACGCCGACACGATGTACGTCACCGAACTGGTCGCCCCCAACACGGTGAACACGCTGCCGGAGAAGACGCTCCAGGCGGTCGCCGACCACGGCGTGGTCTCCGGCGACACGGTCAGCGGCAAGGCGGCGGAGGCCAAGGACGTCTTCGATCGGCTCACCGCCGTCGGCGTCGACCTCGACGACGTGTTCGCGGTGCTCGAGCGCGAGGGCGTGGACAAGTTCGAGAAGTCCTGGGAGGAGCTGCTTTCCGCCACCGCCGTCGAGCTGAAGTCGGCGTCGACCGGGAACGGCTGATCGATGGCCGGGGCAGCACCCGCGGATCGACCGGACGCAGTCGAATGGCAGAACCCGCTGCGGGACAAACGGGACAAACGGCTTCCGCGCATCGCCGGACCGTGCAGCATGGTCATCTTCGGCGTCACCGGTGACCTGTCTCGCAAGAAGCTGATGCCGGCCATCTACGACCTGGCCAACCGGGGGCTGCTGCCCCCGGCCTTCGGCCTGGTCGGTTTCGCGCGCCGCGACTACGCGGACGAGGACTTCGCGCAGGTGGTGCTGGAAGCGGTCAAGGCGCACGCGCGTACCCCCTTCCGTCAAGAGGTCTGGGACCAGCTCCTGGAGGGCATCCGGTTCGTCCAGGGCACCTTCGACGACGACGCGGCCTTCGACCGGCTCGCCGACACCTTGACCACGCTGGACAAGGAGCGCGGCACCGGCGGCAATCACGCGTTCTATCTGTCCATCCCGCCGAACATGTTCCCGCTCGTGCTCGACCAGCTCTGCGCGCACGGCCTGGCCCAGACCACCGGGCCCGACGCTGCGCGCAAGCCCTGGCGGCGAGTGGTGATCGAGAAGCCGTTCGGGCACGACCTGAAGAGCGCGCAAGAACTCAACGCACTGGTCAACGGCGTGTTCCCCGAGGAGCGGGTCTTCCGCATCGACCATTACCTCGGCAAGGAGACGGTGCAGAACATCCTGGCGCTGCGCTTCGCCAACCAGCAGTACGAGCCGATCTGGAACGCCAACTTCGTCGACCACGTGCAGATCACCATGGCCGAGGACATCGGCCTCGGCGGACGCGCGGGCTACTACGACGGCATCGGCGCCGCGCGCGACGTGATCCAGAACCACCTGCTGCAACTGCTGGCCCTCACCGCCATGGAGGAGCCGATCAGCTTCGAGCCCAAGCAATTGCAGACCGAGAAGATCAAGGTGCTCTCGGCGACCAGGCTCATCGAACCGCTGGACGACACCACCGCGCGCGGCCAGTACACCGAAGGCTGGCAGGGCAGCGAGCACGTGGTCGGGCTGTTGGAAGAAGAAGGCTTCGACCCGAACTCGAAGACCGAGACCTATGCCGCGATCCGGCTGGAGATCGATACCCGCCGCTGGGCGGGTGTTCCGTTCTTCCTGCGCACCGGAAAGCGGCTCGGCCGCAGGGTCACCGAGATCGCGGTGATCTTCAAGCGGGCGCCGCACCTTCCGTTCGACCAGACCATGACCGAGGAACTCGGGCAGAACGCGCTGGTCATCCGGGTGCAGCCGGACGAGGGCATCACCACGCGGTTCGGCTCGAAGGTGCCGGGCTCCAGCATGGAGGTGCGCGACGTCAACATGGACTTCAGCTACGGCGAGGCGTTCACCGAATCATCGCCGGAGGCCTACGAACGCCTGATCCTCGACGTGCTGCTCGGGGAGCCGTCGCTGTTCCCGGTGAACGCGGAGGTCGAATTGTCCTGGCGCATCCTCGATCCGGTGCTCGACCACTGGGCGGGCGACGGCAGGCCGGAGCCGTACGAGGCGGGCACCTGGGGCCCGTCGTCCGCGGACGAGATGATCGCCCGCACCGGGCGGGAATGGCGGCGCCCGTGATCGTCGACATGCCCGACACCAAGACCAGCGAGGTCACCAAGCGCATCGTGCAGTTGCGCGAGAGCAACGGCGTGATCACCATGGGCCGCGTGCTCACGCTGGTGGTGTGCACGCTGGACAGCTCCGAGGCCGAGCACGCGATCGAAGCGGCGAACGAGGCCAGCCGCGAGCACCCCTGTCGCGTGGTGGTGCTCGCGCGCGGCGACCGGGAGGCCGCCACCCGGCTGGACGCGCAGATCCGGGTGGGCGGCGACGCGGGGGCGGCCGAGGTCATCGTGCTGCGGCTGCAAGGCGAACTGGTCAACCACGAGAGCAGCGTCGTCACCCCGTTCCTACTGCCGGATACTCCGGTGGTGGCTTGGTGGCCGCGCGGAGCGCCGGAGTTCCCGTCGAAGGATTCGGTGGGCCGCCTGGCGGGCCGCCGCATCACCGACGCCACGTTCGCGTCCGATCCCCAGGCGGCGATCAAGAGGCGGCTGCAGTCCTATGCCAGCGGCGACACCGATCTGGCCTGGAGCCGGATCACGTACTGGCGGGCCCTGCTGGCAGCGGCCATGGACGAGCCGCCGTTCGAGTCGGTGGATTCGGTGACGGTGTCCGGGCTGCGCGACGAGCCCGCCTTGGACATGCTGGCCGGCTGGCTGGCCGCCCGGCTGGGCTGCCCGGTACACCGGCGCACCGGCCCGCTGCGGGTGGAACTGCATCGTCCCACCGTCTCCATCGCGATCGAACGTCCGCAGACCGGCCGCACCGCGACGCTGACCCGCACCGGCGAACCGGTGCAGCGAATCGCCCTGGCGCGCCGGGAGACTCGTGACTGCCTCGCCGAGGACCTACGCAGGCTGGACGCCGACGAGACCTACGCCGAGGCGCTGGCCGGAATCGAGAAGGTGATCTATGAGTGAGCACACCGATTCGCCGTTCCCCAGCGACACCGTCGAGGTGCATCTCGACACCGAGTCGCTGGTGGCCGCCGCCGCGGCCCGCTTCGTCTCCGTCGTCGTCGCCGCCCAGGCCGAGCGCGGCTCCGCGTCGGTGGTGGTGACCGGCGGCGGGACCGGCATCGCCCTGCTCGAACAGGTGCGCAAGTCGCCCGGCGATATCGACTGGTCCCGAGTCGAGGTGTTCTGGGGCGACGAGCGTTTCGTGCCCGCGAACGACCCCGAGCGCAACGACCTGCAAGCCAGGCAGGCGCTGTTCGACCATGTGCCGGTGGATCCGGCGCGGGTGCATCCGGTGGCCGTCTCCGACGGCGAGTACCCCGACCCGGTGGAGGCCGCCGCCGAGTACTCCGCGACGGTGCACGCCCACCTAGCCGAACACGGCGCGTTCGATCTGCACCTGCTCGGCATGGGCGGCGAGGGACACGTGAATTCGCTGTTCCCGGATACCGACGCGGTGCGCGAATCCCACGAACTCGTCGTCGCCGTGACGAATTCGCCCAAGCCCCCGCCGGTTCGGGTGACATTGACCCTGCCCGCGATCCGCCGCAGCAGGCACGTCGTGCTGGTGGTCGGCGGCGCTTCGAAGGCCGAAGCGGTCGCCGCCGCCATCGGCGGCGCGGACCCGGTGGACGTGCCCGCGGCGGGAGCGACCGGTACGGACTCCACCACCTGGCTGCTCGATCAGGAGGCGGCGTCCGCGCTGCGCTGAGCGCGCTCGCTACCAACTCCTTCCTCTTGTAAATTTGCACATCGCGGCCCTAGTTTTCCGGAAGAACACCGCCGGATAACGCCGCCGAGCGGCGAAGTTTACGAGATGATCGGTCGATGACCGAGCAGGCAGTGGATCTCGACGAGCGGTTCCGCACCGCCGTCGCCGCACTCGTCGCCCGCCCCGGCCGTCCGGCGGACCAACCGATCGCACCCGGCGGCGCGATCACCGGTGCGGCGTGCCTCGAGCTGTTCGAAGCGCAGGCGACGAGCAGGCATCTCGATCTCGCGGCACGCCGCCTCGGCAGCGCCCGGCGCGGTTATTACAGCATCGGATCGTCCGGTCACGAGGGCAATGCCGCTGTGGCGGCGGCCCTGCGGGTCACCGATCCCGCCCTGCTGCACTACCGATCGGGGGCGTTCTTCGTGCATCGGGCCCGGCGCGTGCCTGGGCTCGACCCGATCCGGGACGTTCTGCTCGGGGTGGCGGCCGCGGCGGCGGACCCGATTTCCGGTGGCAGGCACAAGGTGTTCGGCAGCGCCGCGGCCAACGTCATCCCGCAGACCTCGACCATCGCCTCGCACCTTCCGCGCGCGGTTGGGCTGGCGTTCGCGATCGATCGCGCGGCCCGGCTCGGTGTCGCCGGTCCCTGGCCCGCCGACTCGGTGGTGGTGTGCAGCTTCGGTGACGCGTCGGCCAACCATTCCACCGCGGCCGGGGCGATCAATGCCGCGATCCACACCGCCGGTCAGGGAATCGCCATGCCCATCCTGTTCGTCTGCGAGGACAACGGCATCGGAATCAGTGTTCCCACGCCACCGGATTGGATCGAGCAGGCCTACGGCAGCCGCCCGGGCCTGGCCTACTTCGCCGCGGACGGCTGCGCCGCCCTCGACGCGCTGAGCACCGCGAATACGGCGGCGCGGTGGGTGCGGGACCGCCGCGCGCCCGCGTTCCTGCGGCTGCGGACCGTGCGTCTGCTCGGTCACGCGGGATCCGATGTCGAAGCCGCCTATCGCCGCCCCGCCGAGATCGCCGCCGATCTCGCCCGCGATCCGGTCGTGGCCACCGCACGGCTGCTGATCGAGTCCGGAGTGGCCACACCCGCCTGCGTGCTCGACCGCTATGCCGACATCGGCCGCCGGGTCGCCACGGCCGCCGAACTCGCCTCGGCGGAACCGAAACTCGCCTCGGCGGCGGCCGTGATCGCGCCGATCGCTCCCGCCCGCCCTGCGCTCGTGCGCGCCGACGCGCTGCGGACCGAACCCCTCCCACCCAACGAGCGCGAACACGCGGAGACCGAGGACACGATCGCGGGCCGCGGTGCGCCGCAGCGCCGCAATGGCGCCGCGCATACCGAGCCGATGACCTTGGCGCAGGCGATCAACGAAACCCTCGCAAGCCTCCTGGCGCGCGATCGCGACCTGCTCGTCTTCGGCGAGGACGTCGGCCGCAAGGGTGGCGTGTACGGCGTGACGAAGGGTCTGCAGAAGACCTTCGGCGCGCGCCGGGTGTTCGACACCCTGCTGGACGAGCAGAGCGTCCTCGGCACCGCGCTGGGCTCGGCGCTGGCCGGGTTCGTGCCGATTCCGGAGATCCAGTACCTCGCCTACCTGCACAACGCCGTCGATCAGATCCGCGGCGAAGCGGCCACGCTGTCGTTCTTCTCCGACGGCCGTTACCGGAATCCGATGGTGGTGCGGATCGCCGGATACGCCTATCAAAAGGGTTTCGGCGGCCATTTCCACAACGACAACTCGGTGGCCGCGCTACGCGACATCCCCGGCGTCGTGCTCGCCTCCCCGGCCCGGGCCGACGACGCCGCGGCGATGCTGCGCACGTGCGTATCGGCGGCCCGCGTGGACGGCAGAGTGTGCCTGTATCTCGAGCCCATCGCGCTGTATCACACCCGCGACCTGCACCGTCCCGGCGACGACGGCTGGCTGGCACACCCGGCTCCGGCCGAGCACGCCGAAATCGGCCGCGCGCGCGTCTACGGCGACGGCCCCGATCTGACCCTGGTGAGTTTCGCCAACGGCGTGCCGATGAGCCTGCGCGCGGCGCGGCGCTTGGCCCGGCACGGAATCGACGCGCGCGTGCTCGACCTGCGCTGGCTCGCTCCCCTGCCGGTGGACGATCTGCTGCGCCACGCGCGCGTGACCGGGCGGGTCCTCGTCGCGGACGAGACCCGCCGTGGTGGTGGCGTGTCGGAGGCCGTGTGCGCCGCGCTGGTCGACGCCGGTTTCACCGGCCACCTCGGGCGCGTGACCAGCGAGGACAGTTTCGTGCCACTGGGTCCGGCCGCCGCGACGGTGCTACTCGACGAGGACCGGATCGAAGCCGCGGCCCTCCGCCTGCTGAGCGACGCGACCGGCACGCGGCCTCGGCGCGCCGAGGCCCGGCATTCCCCGGAATTCGATTCGACCGGGGAATAGTGGAAATACAGTGAGGACGACGGTGACCAGCAGCGGAAAGGACTCGCGATGACCACGATGTCCATGCTCGGCGAGGTACGACCGGAGCACGAGCACACGGCCGACGGCGACCTGGTGCTCTTGCACTACTTGCGGTCGTTCCACAAGCCCGTGCTGGACGTGTGGTCGGCGGCCACCGAACGGGGCCAGCTCGGCCGCTGGCTCGGCGCCGTCTCCGGCGGCAACGGCAACCTGACCATCGAGCTGTTCGACGGTCCCGTCCCCGGCCCGGTCGCGGTGCGCGTCGACCACTGTCAGGCGCCGCACGAACTGGTCGTGCACATCGACGGTTGCCTGCTCGAAGTCCGGATGACCCAGGTCGGCGTGGTCACCACGGTGGAACTGACCCGCCGCCACGTGAGTCCCGCCGACGCGGGCGCGATCGGTCCCCGCTGGCAGTATCTGCTCGACCGGCTCACCGCCTACCTCGACTACCAGCCGCTGCCGCGGTGGTCGGACTATCCGAAACTGGCCGGGGAATACCGTTAGGCCCACGGCTCAGTAGAAGAACCCGGCGACGCCCCAGCCGGGACGGGCCTGCGCCTCCCGGATCCACTCGACGCAGGACTCGATAGCGGCGAGTACCTCGTGGTCGACCTCCTCGCGCTGCGGTGGCGTGGTGGACTCCCACTGCACGAGCGCTTCCGCGCACTGCTCCGGCGTCCATTCGCCGTAGCCGGGCAACTCGTCGGGCTGCGGCAGCGAGGGCGGCAGCGAGTGGTACATGAACGCGCGGACGCTGACCGCTTTGATGCCGAGCGTGGCCAAGCCGTCGTCGATGTGGTCCAGCCAGCGACCACGGAACGCCGAGAAGTAGCGGTTGTCCACGAACCGGCCGTAGAACTGGCAGATCGTCTGGTAGGCGTAGCCGTACTGGAAACCGTAGGCCGGGTCGAACGGGCCGCCGTCGATGACGGCGCGCACCGCCTCGTAGCGAGTGGGCGCACCGGCCGCGATCTCCTCGGCGAACCAGTCGTCGTCATGGGTGAGCTGGGCTTTGAACCGGCCGCCGATCATCCGCCGGAGCTTGTCGTCCCCGCACCCGATGGCGCCCTTGATCCGGTCCAGCTCGACGACGTAGATGCTCAGGCTATAACTCATTCACCGAACATTAGCGGTGCCCACCGACACCGAACGCCGCTGAGCCCGAACGCGTTTCGGCTCAGGCCGGAAGCCCGGCCGGATGCGCGGCCAGATGGGCGAGATGAGTGGTGAGCAACGCGTTCACCTGCTCGGTCCGCTCCAACTGGACGAGGTGGCCCGCGCCGCCTATCTCGGTCACCGCGCGCAGGTCGGTGACGTGCCCGCGCATGGTCGCCAGCGGATCGCGGCCGCTGAAACCTTCCATGTCGGGATCCCGGTCGCCGTACAGGAAATAAGCGGGCGCGGTGACTTTCGCGTCCGCGTAGTCGGCGGTGAGCTCCCAGTTGCGATCCAAGTTGCGGTACCAGTTCAGTCCGCCGGTGAATCCGGTGCGTTCGAAATCCCGTGTCAGCACGTCCAGCTCGTCCGCGCCGAGCCAGCGCCACGGCAGCGCGGGCGCCTCCGGCAGCACGTCGAGATAACCGGTGCCCTCCGCCGGGAAACGCCAGGTGTCCAGGTAGTGATAGTCGGCGCTCAGCGCGTAGTACACGCGGGCGAGGAACTCCCGGGGACGTGCGCCGAGTTCCTCGTCCGCCGGGCCGGGGGTCTGGAAGTAGTGCAGGTGCAGGAAGTGCCGGGCCGCCGCCTTGGCCCACAGCTGCGACGGAGCACGCGGCGGGCGTGGCGCGAACGGATTGTTCAGGACGATGATGCCGCGCACCCGCTCCGGCGCGCGTAACGCCAGTTCCCACACCAGCGCCGCGCCGAAGTCCAAGCCGACGAACACCGCCTGCTCGGCGCCGATGTCATCGAGCAGAGCGAGCAGATCACCGCAGACCGCGCGATTGGTGTACTCCTCCGGATCGGCCGGGACATCGGTCTGTCCGTAACCGCGCAGATCCGGCGCGATGGCGCGGTACCCGGCCGCCGCGATCGCGGGCAGCTGGCGGTGCCAGATGTACCAGGTGTGCGGGAAGCCGTGGCAGAAGACCACCGGCTGTCCTGTTCCCTGCTCGGCGACGTGCATACGGACCCCGCCGGTCGTCACGAACCGATGCGTCAGCTCCACTCGAGCCTCCAAAGCCTAGAACACGTTATCGTTTCACGGTAATGTTCCGGTTTCGTGAGCGGAATACCCGAAAGGCTCGAAGGCAAGGTCGCGGTGGTCACCGGCGCCAGCCGCGGCATAGGCAAGGGCATCGCACTGGAGCTGGGCGCCGCGGGCGCCACGGTGTTCGTCACCGGCCGCTCGGCGGCGCAGGGACGGCTACCCGGCACCGTACACGCCACGGCCGCGGAAATCGATGCCGCGGGCGGGAGCGGCATCCCGTTCGTGTGCGACCACCGCGACGACGACGCGGTGGAGCGGCTGTTCGAGTTGATCCGCGCCGAGCACGGCAGGCTGGACGTGCTGGTGAACAACGTCTACAACTCCCCCGCCGCGGCCCGCTGGCTGGGCAAGCCGTTCTGGGAGGTCCCGCCTGCGGCATGGGACGAGTCGTTCGACGTGGGCGTCCGATCCCATTACGTGGCAAGCTTTTTCGCCGCGCCCCTGTTGATCGAGTCGGGCGGGCTGATCGTCAATATCTCGTCGCCAGGCGCGCGCCGATACATGCACAACGCGGTCTACGGCGTCGCGAAATCCGCCGTGGACCGGCTCACCGCCGACATGGCGCACAACCTCGCCGGTACCGAGGTCACCGTGGTCTCGCTCTGGCCCGGCATCGTGGACACCGAACTGCTGCAACTGGTTCCGGCAGGCACCGACGGCAGGCGGCTGGTCACGCTGCCCGGCGAGGGCACCTTCGATCTCGGCGACGCGCAGACACCGCGCTTCTCCGGCCGCGCCGTCGTCGCGCTCGCCACCGACGCGGGGCGTCGCTCCCGCACCGGGTTGCCCTGGCCGGTAGCGGATCTCGCCGAGTACTACGGGTTCACCGACATCGACGGGCGCATTCATCGCGTCGACCGACCGTGATCAGAGCACCCCGAGAAAGCGCTGCACCGAGCGTGGCGGGACCGGCCTGGCGCGCCACGCCACGTACACGTGTGAGGGCGGCGCGTCGGGGATGTCCAGATAGACCACGCCGGGGTGCGGCGCCCTGGTGCGCGCCAGATCCGGCACCACGCCGATACCGCGATCGGCCGCCACCAATTCGATCCATTCGTCGAAGTTCGTACAGGCGATGACGACGCGATCCGGGTCGACCGGCTGCCAGGACGCCGCGTCGGTGGTGCCCGAGACGGTGTTGACCACCAGCGGCCGATCGGCCAGTTCCGACCAGGAAAGGCGCGGCGCACTCGCCAGCGGCGAGTGGGTGGCCACCGCGAGCACCCGCCGTTCGGTCGCGATGATCCGCGACGCCAGATGACGCGGTAGCCGGGCCTCCTTGCGATAGATGGCGATATCGACCGTCCGCTCATCGAGCGCGGCGAGCGGATCGTCCACGCGCCGTAGGGTGATCCGGCCGCCCTGTTCCTCGTAACGACGACGGGTCGCGGCGAACCAAGCGTCCGGCAGCAACCAGGAGAATCCGACGTCCAGCGTGGCGCGCGAACGCAGTTCCGCGGCGACCCCGTCGACGTCGGCGAGGATGCGGCGGGTGTGGGACAGCAATTCGGCGCCCTCGGCGGTGAGCGCGAACCGCCGGGACGTGCGCTCCACCAACCGGCAGTCGACCAAGCGCTCCAGTTGCTGGATCGTCCGGGTCAAGGCGGGCTGGCTCAGGTGCAGCCGGGTCGCGGCGCGGGTGTAGTTCGCCTCCTCGCACAATGCGAGGTAGGCCCGCAGATGCCGCAACTCGATATCCATGCGTTGAGCGTATACATCGTGCGTGGAAAGCATTTCCGCGGCGCTGCCCTGCGCTCTTACGGTCGAACCGTGACCACTGTTGCCCTCGCCGCACCCCAGCGCCGCGGCCTCGCTCCCGCGGTGGCCGCGGCATCCGGCCTGGCCGCCGCGATGGGGGTGGGGCGCTTCGTCTACACCCCCTTGCTACCGCTCATGGTCGACGCGCACCGCATCACCGCGCACGACGGCGCCTTGATCGCGACCGCGAACTACGCCGGTTATCTGCTCGGCGCGCTGCTGCTCACCTGGCGTCCGGCGCTGCACGACCGCAGGGTCTTCCTGGCGTCTGCAGCGCTGCTGATCGCGAGCGAGGCGCTGATGGCGGCGCCGGGGCCGATCCTGTTCCCCGCCGTGCTGCGCCTGGTCGCTGGCGTCGCCAGCGCGGTGATCTTCGTCGCTTGCGCCAGTTTCGCGAGCCGTCCCGGCAGCGGCAGGCAGTCGGCGGGAATAGTGTTCGGCGGCATCGGATTCGGCATCGCGTGGACCGGCCTGCTGGTGCTGGCGTTGCGGCCGGTGCTGTCCTGGCAGCTGCTGTGGCTGGTCTCCGCGGCGCTCACCGCGGTCTTGCTGATTCCCGTGTGGCGCTTGGATATTCGTCCCGGGCAGCGCGTCCCACGTGGTGCGGCACGCGGCTCGCGCGTCTGGCGCGCCCTGCTCGTCGCCTACTTCCTCGAAGGCGTCGGGTACATCGTGATCGGAACCTTCGCGGTGGCGGCGGTCAGCGCGGAACGCGGGCCGGTGGCCGGCTCGGCGATGTGGATCGTCGTCGGCGCGGCAGCCTCGGTCTCGACCGTGCTGTGGAGCGTGGCCGCCCGGCGCTGGTCTCCGGCGCTGCTGTTACCCGTCGCGTTGGCGGCGCAATGCGTATCGGCCGTGCTCCCGGCCGTGTCCGGCGCGCTCTGGGCCGCGGTGACGGCGGCGGCCGTGTTCGGCGGGACGTTCGTCGGCATCGTCATGCTCGCGATGCGGGTCGGCGCCGAGTTGACCGATGGCGCCGCGGCGCCGCTGACGGCCGGTTACGGCGCGGGCCAGATCCTCGGCCCCGTGATGGTGGCCCCTGTGCTCGGGACGAGCTATTCCGCCGCGTTCGTCATCGCCGCGGTGGTGCTCGGCGCGGCGGCGCTGACGGCAGGAGCGGTGACCGCCGGGATCAGGCGAACTTGATCTCCAGGCCGATGCCGAGGATGGCGATCAGCCAGATGAGGCCGGTGAAGATGGTGACGCGGTCGAGGTTCTTCTCCACGACAGTGGACCCGGACAGGCTGGACTGCACGCCGCCGCCGAACAGGCTGGACAGACCTCCACCCTTGGCGCGGTGCAACAGCACCAGCAGCACCAGCAGCACGCTGGTGATGATCAGGAGGATATCCAGGAACATCCGCATGCCGGACAGTGTATGCGGTCGATGCGACGGCACCGAATCAGGCACTCGGCGGGCGCTAGCGCCGGTCGACCGCGACCAGATGGGTGACCTGCTCCGCTTCGTCGGCGCGGAACTTCGCGACGGCCTCTTCCCGCAGCTGGTCCTGAGCGGTGAGCCGGACCTGGTGCTGGTGCATGTGCTCGGCCCAGGACCGCACGACGAACGCCTCGACATACCGGTCGATCACCCCGACGTCGCGATACAGGCGCCATTCCATCGCTCCGGTGCGCTGCCGGGACCGCCCGACGAAGGCCATGGCGGTGAGGAATTCCTCGACGCACCCCTCCGGGACGTCGTAACCGCGCAGGATCAGCACCGGGCCGTCGTCGGGATCGGGTTCGACAACCAGCTCGGGTTCCGGCCAGAACGCCGAAGGGGTGAGATCGAGCAACTCGGGATCGTTGCGGATGGGCAGCCACACCGTGCTCACCGCGCAGAACGCCAGCAGCCCGGCGGCCCACAGCAGCGCGGGCACCGAGCCGATCGCGCCTGCGACCACGCCCCAGACCAGCGAGCCGATCGCCTGCCCACCCATGAAGACCAGCAGATACACCGAGAGCCCTCGGGCACGCACCCAGGACGGCAGCAGCAGCTGCATGGTCGAGTTCATGGTGGACATCGCCAGCAGCCAGGCCAGGCCCGCGAACACCAGCAGCAGCAGTACCACCGGCACGACGTGTAGCAGCGCGGTGCCCGCGCTCGCCAGTCCGAACAGGATCGCGGCGGTGGTCAACCGCTGCGTGGGGGTCAGCCACGCGCGCAACCGCGACAGCGCCGCGGCGCCGAGCACCGCGCCGATGCCGAGGGCGCCGAGCATGAGGCCGTACCCGGACGACGACAGCCCGAGTTGATCCCGCGCGATCACCGGCAGCAGCGCCCACACCGCGCTGGCGGGTGCGATGAACAGGATCGAGCGCAACAGCACCCGGCGAATGGCGGGCGCCGCGCGGATGAACCGGGTACCCGCCTGCAAGGCCGCCAGCGGACGCTCGGTGGGCAGGCGCCGATCGGTCGCGGGGCGGCGCCACACCGTCAGCACCGCGACGATGCCGACGAACGACACCGCGTTCAACCCGAACACCAGCGTCGGCCCGGACAGCGACACCAGCACACCGGCCAGCGCCGGACCCACCGCCCTTCCGATATTGATGTTCATGCTGCCCAGCGCCGACGCCGCCGGGATCTGCTCGCGCGGGACCAGTTCCGGCTGGATCGCCTGCCAGGCCGGTGCGGTCAGCGCCTGACCGCAACCGAGCAGGAACAGCAAGGTGAGCAGCACCGCCGGCGTGGTGTGCCCGGTCGCGGTCGAGACCGCGAGGACCATGGCCAGCACCGCCATCGTGGATTGCGCGCCGAGCAGCAGCCTGCGCCGATCCAGCAGGTCGGCGATCACGCCGGACGGAATGGCCAGCAGCATCACCGGAAGCGTGATCGCGGTCTGCACGAACGACACCAGCGCCGCCGCATTGGG
The DNA here is from genome assembly GCF_042733915.1 of Nocardia sp. NPDC059691. NCBI lineage: Bacteria > Bacillati > Actinomycetota > Actinomycetes > Mycobacteriales > Nocardiaceae > Nocardia > Nocardia sp. NPDC059691. Next base: position 511,154 of record NZ_JBHWFB010000004.1, read on the forward strand.
CTGGTCGACCATGATCCACTGCGCGCCGACGGTCTGCATCCAGGTGCCCAGGTTCGACACCAATTGGGCCACCCACAGCGCCCGGTAGATCGGAGAACGCAGCGGCGCCCACGTGGAAATCGGGAGCGTCGCGGCGGTCGTCACTCGCCGAAGCTTAGTCGTGGGACAGACACCGCCCCGACGTCGCATCCGGTGCCTGTGCCGCCGGTCGTGCCTGGGTCGCCGCGAGCAGCACCGCGGCGATCAACAAGGCGGCGCCCGCCAGTCCCGAGGCGGTAAGGCGTTCGCCCAGGACCACCGCCGCCAGCACCGCCCCCGTCAGCGGCTCGAGCAGGGCGAGCACCGCGGCGATCCCTGGACCGGCCGCCGCCAGCCCGCGGAAGTACAGGGTGTAGGCCACCGCGGTCGGCGCCAGCCCGAGCAAGAGCACCAGCGCGACGCTGCGAGGCGTCAGGTCGAACGCCACACCGCTGGTAGCCGCGAGCGGAGCCAGCAACAGCGCGCCTCCGGTGAACCCGAGGCCCGTGGTGGTCATCGCGTCGAGCCCCGGTACCGGCGCCGCGTTGATCACGGTGACCGTCGCGAACGCCGCCGCGGCCGTCGAGGCGAGCGCCGCACCCGCCAGTAACCCGCCCGCGCCCGCGTGGCCGGTCGGCACGCCGACCAGCAGAGCCAGTCCGCAGAGGGCGATGCCGATGGTCGCCGCCCTGCGCCGGTCCACCGCACGCCTTCCGGTGCAGTGCTCGAGCACGGCGACCACCACCGGCGACATGCCGATCGTGAGCAATGTGGCGAGGCTCACCGACGACGCCGTCACGGCGCCGAAATAGGCGCCCTGGAAAACCGCCGCGAGTCCGGCCACCGCACCGATCCGCCGCCACGCCAGGGGATCTCGCGGCCACGGCCGCCGCGTTCCCGCGAGCAGGACCACCAGCAGCAGCCCGCCGACCGCGAGGCGGCAGGTGGCGACCGCGACGGGCGACAGGCCGGTGGCCCGGTGCAACAGCGTGCCGAGTAAACCGCCGGTGCCCCAAAGGATTCCGGCGCCGACGAGATGGACCAGCCCGGAACGGCCGGCCGAGGACACAGATGAGGACATGAAAGATCGCGCTCCTGCGACAAAAGGGATAGGGTCGCGGAAGCGAGGTGCACAGCGATGCCGAGAAGCGCGCGCTCACCGATCGGTGGCGCGCTGGATACCTACACCTCGCTCAGGAGGCGGGCGGCGGGGTGATGGGGAAGCACCGGTGCACGGCACAGATGCTAGTACGAGTACGAGGCGTGGGGGCGAGTCATCGACGCCGCGACCGTCGAAATCCGGGTGCGACGGCGCATCATCGGTAGCATCGCCGCATGGTGGCACACTTGGCGCGGCTGGGACCCGTCGTCCTGCTCGCCCTCTGGGCGATCACCGGGTGCTCGAGTGGCGAACCGAAGCGAGGCGCCGACGAACCGACCCCGGCGGGCCGCACCTTCCTCTCGACCGATGTCCAGGGCACTCCGATTCCCGGGGGCGGTCCGCTGACGCTCGGTTTCACCGACAGCCGCATCGCCGCGGACGCGGGCTGCAACAAGTTCACCGGCGCGGTCTCCTTCGACGACCACGTCCTCCACGTGTCCGGCCTGGCCACCACCCTCATGGCCTGCGAGGACGATCGGCGCGGCGCCGACGAGTGGCTCAGCGGGCTGCTGAATTCCGAGCCCAGCTGGCGGCTCGAGGACACCCGGCTCACGCTGCACAGCCCCGATCGCACCGTGACTCTGCTCGACAAGAAGATCGTCCGGCCGGACAAACCGGTCAAGGGCACGCAGTGGCTGGTCACCGCGCTCATCACCGACAACAGCCAGGTCCGCTCACGCGCTCTCGACGAGGCGCAGCCGACGCTCGTCATCGCCGAGGACAACGGCGTCTCCGGCAACGCCGGATGCAACCGCATGACCGGCAGCGCCGAGGTGTCCGGCACCCGGATCACCTTCCGGATCGCCACCACGAAGATGATGTGCTCGCCGGAGGTGATGGAGGTCGAGCAGGCCGTTCTGAAAGCCCTGGACGGCAAGACCACCGCCACGGTGGACGCCGACACGCTGACCGTGCGCAACGACAACGGCGCGGGACTGGTCCTGCACGCGCAGTGAACGTGCCCGCTACTTCTTCCGCGTGAGTACCACGCGATCGGCGACCCGCTCCGCCTCGCCGGGCGGCGCGAAGTAGATCTCCATCACCACCCGATCGGCCGACTCCGGCAGGATCACCGTGCGCATAGGGATGGTCTTGCCGACGAACTGCGGCCCGAGCACACCGGGGTCGGTGAATTCCCCGGCCATGACGATATCGGTGTCGCCGCCACTGTTCTTCGCGCCCTTGTAACTCATCGTCATCGGCGTGACGCTGTCGACGGTCGTCCACTCGTAGCGGTTATCCGTCGGTGCGAATCCGAGCAGACCGAGCCGATAGTACGGCTTGTCGCCGAAGACTCCCGTCGCTTCCTCCCGCAGGAAATTGCCGCCGGTCTCGGCGATCCATACCCACCGCGAGACTATCTCGCTTCGGATCGGGTTCTCCGCCGTGCCGCCCGCGATGTAGGTCGATTTCTCGCCCTTCCACTCCCCCACGAGCTGGTTCAGCCTGCGGTGCCCGGCGTCCTGCTGCTGCACCGCTGCCGGGGTGGCCTGCGCCGCGTCTTGGTGGACGTGATCGTCATGCGAGGCGTCCCCGGAACAGCCGGCGAGGGTGGCCAGCGCGACGAGCGCGACCGGGAGTGCGGCGTACAGCTTGCGTGCTATCACGGAAGTCCTTGTCCGACTGGCGAATCGAGTTGCGTCATCATCGCATGGCCGACTGGCGCCCGCGGTTCACCGTTGGGAAACGCCGAACAGCCCGGCATCGCGGGAGCGGCGATACCGGGCTGTCGCGCGTAGCGCCGTATCAGGGCAGGGGGCCGCCCGCGGCGATGGCGGAGAGAGTGGCGAATTCGTCACCCTTGAGCGAAGCGCCGCCGACCAGTGCGCCGTCGATGTCGCTCTGCGCGACCAGTTCTCCGACGTTCTTGGCGTTCACCGACCCGCCGTAGAGCACGCGGACGCCCGCCGCGACCTCCGGCGAGGCGAGCTTCTCGAGTTCCCCGCGGATCGCGCCGCAGACCTCTTGCGCGTCAGCGGGGGTGGCGACCTTGCCGGTGCCGATCGCCCACACCGGCTCGTAGGCGATGACGACCTTCGAGATCTCTTCCGCCGTCAGGCCTTTCAGCGAACCGCGCAGCTGCTCGAGGTTGTACTCGACGTGCGTGCCCGCCTCGCGGACGTTCAAGCCCTCGCCGATGCACACGATCGGGGTGATCCCGTGCTTCAGCGCCTGCTTGGCCTTGGCCAGCACCGTGGCGTCGTCCTCGTTGTGGTACTGCCGCCGTTCGGAGTGCCCGACCACGACGAAGGCGCACCCCAGCTTGGCGAGCATGCTCGCGCTGATCTCGCCCGTGTAGGCGCCCGACTCGTGCACCGAGACGTCCTGGCCACCGTAGGTGAGCAAGAGCTTGTCCCCTTCGACCAGCGTCTGCACGCTGCGAAGGTCGGTGAACGGCGGGATCACCGCCACGTCCACCTTGTCGAAGTACTTCTCCGGCAGGGCGAATGCGATCTTCTGCACCAGGGCGATGGCCTCGAGGTGATTGAGGTTCATCTTCCAGTTGCCCGCGATGAGCGGTTTGCGTGCCATGCTCAGCCCTCCAACACCGCGATACCGGGCAGCTCTTTGCCCTCCAGGTACTCCAGCGACGCGCCGCCACCGGTGGAGATGTGCGAGAAGCCGTCCTCGGGCAGGCCGAGCGCCCGCACGGCCGCGGCCGAGTCGCCGCCGCCGACCACGGTGAACGCGCCCTTGCCGGTGGCCGTCACGATCGCCTCGGCCACCCCGCGGGTGCCCGCGGCGAACTTCTCGAACTCGAACACGCCCATCGGCCCGTTCCAGAACACGGTCCGCGCCTCGGTCAGCAGCGCCGAGAAGCGGTCCACCGAATCCGGTCCGATGTCCAGGCCCAGCCAGCCGTCCGGGATCTCGTGCGCGGGCACGACCTTCGTCTCCGCGTCCGCGGCGAACTTGTCGGCCACCACGATGTCGCGCGGCAGGTGGATGACGTCGGCGTACTGCTCGAGCAGCCGCTTGCAGGTGTCGACCATCTCTTGCTGCAACAGCGAGGCGCCTACCGAAAGGCCCTGTGCGGCAAGGAAGGTAAAGCACATGCCGCCGCCGATCACCAGCGTGTCGACCTTCGGCGCGAGCGCTTCGATGACCGCCAGTTTGTCGGAGACCTTGGACCCGCCGAGCACGACCGCGTACGGCCGGTCGGGCGTCTCGGTCAGCTTGGCCAGTACCTCGACCTCGGCCGCGACCAGCTTGCCCGCGTAGTGCGGCAGCGACTGCGCGACGTCGTACACCGACGCCTGCTTGCGGTGCACCACACCGAACCCGTCGGAGACGAACGCGCCGTCGTCGCCGACCAGCTCGACCAGCGCCGCGGCCAGCTTGGCCCGGTCGGCGTCGTCCTTGCTGGTCTCGCGCGGGTCGAAGCGGATGTTCTCCAGCAGCAGCACGTCGCCGTCGGTGAGGCCCTCGGACCGCGCGAGCGCGTCCTGGCCCACCACGTCACCGGCGAGCTGCACGTTGCGGCCCAGCTCCTCGGCGAGCCTGGCGGCCACCGGCGCCAGCGACAGCTTCGGGTCCGGTCCGCCCTTCGGCCTGCCGAGGTGCGCGGTCACGACGACCTTGGCGCCCGCTTCGGCGAGCGCCTTGATGGTCGGCGCCGAGGCGATGATGCGGCCCGGGTCGGTGATCTGTCCCTGGTCGTCGAGGGGCACGTTCAGATCGGAGCGCACCAGTACGCCCCGGCCCTCGACACCCTCGTCGAGCAGATCCGCGAGTGTCTTGACAGCCATGCGCGTCAGAGCGACTTGCCGACGAGGCCGATGAGATCGGCGAGACGGTTCGAGTAGCCCCACTCGTTGTCGTACCAGGACACGACCTTGACCTGGTTGTCGATCACCTTGGTGAGCGGCGCGTCGTAGATCGAGGAGGCCGGGTCGGTGACGATGTCGCTGGAGACGATCGGGTCGGTGTTGTACTTCAGGATGCCCTTCAGCGGGCCCTCGGCGGCGGCCTTGTAGGCGGCGTTGATCTCCTCGATCGAGGCCGGCTTGCGCAGGGTGGCGGTCAGGTCGGTGACCGAGCCCGTCGGCACCGGGACGCGCAGCGCGTAGCCGTCCAGCTTGCCCTGCAGCTCGGGCAGCACCAAGCCGATGGCCTTGGCGGCGCCGGTGCCGGTGGGCACGATGTTCAGCGCGGCGGCGCGGGCGCGGCGCAGGTCGCTGTGCGGGCCGTCCTGCAGGTTCTGGTCCTGGGTGTAGGCGTGGATGGTGGTCATCAGGCCGTGCTCGATGCCGAACTCGTCGTTGAGCACCTTGGCCAGCGGGCCGAGGCAGTTGGTGGTGCACGAGGCGTTGGAGATGATGTTCTGGCTGCCGTCGTACTTGTCGTCGTTGACACCCATGACGATGGTGATGTCCTCGCCCTTGGCCGGCGCGGAGATGATCACCTTCTTGGCGCCCGCGGCCAGGTGGCCCTTGGCCTTGGTGGCATCGGTGAAGATGCCGGTGGACTCGACGACCACGTCGACGCCCAGGTCACCCCAGGGCAGCGCGGCGGGGCCCTCCTTGATGGCCAGCGCCTTGATCCGCTGGTCGCCCACCACGATGGTGTCGTCGCCGTCGAGCGAGACGTCCTGGGGCAGACGGCCCAGGATCGAGTCGTACTTGAGCAGGGTCGCGAGGGTCGCGTTGTCGGTGAGGTCGTTGACCGCGACGATCTCGATGTCGGTGGTGCCGAGCGCCTTCTGCGCCTCCACCGCCCGGAAGAAGTTACGTCCGATACGACCGAAGCCGTTGATGCCTACACGGACAGTCACGTTATCGCTCCTCAACTTTCCAGCGGATCATTCCGATGTCCACTCACACTAACGTCCTGCCGTGACCTCTCCGACACGCACCTGGCTTTCGTGAGCGCGGGGATGCCTGGTCAGACGCCCGACCAGGACGAGTTCCGGCCGCCGGAAACGCCGCGATCCCCGCGCCGGGGGCGGCGCGGGGATCGCGGGAAACGTGAGCTCAGGCTTCGTCGAGCAGTTCGGCCGTGACGGCCGATTCGGTGTCCGGTACGCCCAGTTCCTTGGCCCGCCGGTCGGCCATCGACAGCAGCCGCCGGATGCGGCCCGCGACAGCGTCTTTCGTCATCGGCGGATCGGCGAGCTGGCCGAGTTCCTCCAGCGAGGCCTGCCGGTGCTGCACTCGCAACCGGCCTGCGGCGGCGAGATGATCGGGCACGTCGTCGCTGAGGATCTCCAGCGCGCGTTCCACCCGCGCCGCCGCGGCGACCGCCGCCCGCGCCGAGCGGCGCAGGTTGGCGTCGTCGAAGTTGGCCAGCCGATTCGCGGTCGCGCGCACCTCGCGGCGTAGCCTGCGCTCCTCCCACACCATCCTGGTGCCGTGCGCGCCCATCCTGGTCAGCAGCGCGCCGATCGCCTCACCGTCGCGCACCACCACGCGATCGGTGCCGCGCACCTCCCGTGCCTTGGCCGTGATGCCGAGCCGCCGGGCCGCGCCGACCAGCGCCAGCGCCGCCTCCGGGCCGGGGCAGCTGACCTCGAGCGCCGAGGAACGTCCGGGCTCGGTGAGCGAGCCATGGGCGAGAAACGCACCGCGCCAAGCGGCTTCGGCGTCGGCGATGCTGCCGCCGACCACCTGCGCGGGCAGGCCGCGCACCGGACGGCCGCGGACGTCGAGCAGACCGGTCTGCCGGGCCAGCGCCTCGCCCTCCTTCGACACCCGCACCACGTACCGGGAGGTCTTGCGCAGTCCACCCGCGCCGAGCACGTGCACGTCGGAGCCATAGCCGTAGAGCTCGAAGATCTCCCGGCGCAGCCTGCGCGCGATGGACCCCATGTCCACCTCGGCCTCGACGATCACCCGGCCGCCGACGATGTGCAGGCCACCCGCGAAACGCAGCAGAGCGGACAGTTCCGCCTTGCGGGAACTCACCTGCGACACCGTGAGCCTGCTCAGCTCGTCTTTCACATCGGCTGTCATCGCCACGGGACGCGCTCCTTTCCACCCAACCCGGAACGCACATCCTGACCCATGTGCCGTCCCTCGACTCGAAGCCCTGCCATTTGCGGCCGAGGTTGCCGGATCAGTTGATCCAGTGCGGCGGCAAGCTTTCCGGGGTGATGCCGGTCCGTTCCCGCTTCGGCGACATCGGAGAAGGTTACTCGTGCCCGCAACTGTTCGGCAGCCCTGGCCACATGTTCCCGCTCGCGGCCCTCCGGCACGCAGCCGGAATCGACAAGCACCTCATCGACGACGAATTCCGGTGCGTGCTGGGACAATACATGCAAATGCCGCTCCGCGGAGAACCCCGCGGTCTCCCCCGGCTCCGCGGCGAGATTGAGCACCAGCACTTTCCGCGCCCTGGTGTACACCAGGGCTTCCCGTAGCTCGGGGACCAGGACGTGCGGAATCACGCTGGTGAACCACGATCCCGGGCCCAGCACCACGACATCGGCGTGTTCGATCGCCGAGGTCGCCTCCGGACCGGCCGGTGGATCGGACGGAATCAGCCGCACCCGCCGCACCTTACCCGGCGTGGTGGCGATGGCAACTTGGCCGCGAATGCACCGGCTCACCCGCGGATCGGCCTCCAGCCCGGATACATCCGCCTCGATGTCCAGCGCGATCGGCGACATGGGCAGCACCCGGCCGGTGATGCGCAACATACGGGCGACTTCGTCCAGGGCGGCCACCGGATCACCGAGCACCTCGGTGAGCCCGGCCAGGATCAGGTTGCCCACGGAGTGCCCGGCCAGCGCGCCGGTTCCGCCGAACCGATGCTGCACGGTCCGCGTCCAGACGCCGTCGGCGTCCGCGGCCAAGGCGGCCAGCGCCATCCGGAGATCGCCCGGCGGCAGCACCCCCAACTCGGCGCGTAGTCGCCCCGAGGAGCCGCCGTCGTCGGCGACGGTGACCACCGCGCAGATCTTCCTGGTCAGCCGCCGCACCGCGGTCAGTGTCGCGTACAGGCCGTGTCCGCCACCCAGCGCGACGATGCTGGGATTGGATTCCCAACCGGTCATTCTCGCCCCAGATCTCGATGCACGACCCGGACCACGTCGGCGGACTCCTCCGCGCCGCCGGTGACCTCGCTCATCAACTCGCCCAGTGCCTCGGCAATCGCGACGCTCCGATGCTTGCCTCCGGTGCAGCCCACTGCGACCGTCATGTATCGCTTCCCCTCTTGGCGGTAACCGTTCGTGGTCAGCTCGACCAGGTGGTGGCAGGTACGCAGGTAATCCTCCGCACCGGGACGCGACAGCACGTACTCGCTGACCACCGTCTCCTGACCGGTATGTTCCCGCAACTCCGGTATCCAATGCGGATTGGGTAGAAAACGGACATCTAACACCATGTCGGCGTCCAGCGGAACTCCGTACTTGAAGCCGAACGACTGCACGGTGAGCTGCAACGCGGAGGGCGCGCCGCCACCGTAGGCCTCCTCCATCTTGCGGTGCAGCTGATGGATGGACAGCTCGGTGGTGTCGATCACCAGGTCGGCGGCGGCCTTCACGGCGGAAAGCCGCACTCGCTCGGCGGCGATGCCGGCCGAGAGCGTGCCGTCCTTGCTCTCGCTCTGCAGCGGATGCCTCCGCCGCGCGAAACCGAAACGGCGGATCAGCACGTCATCGGAAGCCTCGAGGAAGAGGACCCTGGTGCGCACGCCGAGCGTCCGCAACTGCTCGGTGACCACCGACAGATCGCCGGTGAAGAACCGGCTGCGCACGTCCATGACCAGCGCGAGACGGCGGATCGGCGGCTTGGCGGAAGCGCCCAGTTCCACCATCCGCCCGAACAGCTCCGGGGGCAGGTTGTCGGCCACGTACCAGCCGAGGTCCTCGAGCACGCGGGCGGCGGTGCCTCGGCCCGCGCCAGAGAGCCCGGTCACGATCACGACCTCGACCTGCGGGTTCGCCCCGCCGACGGCGCTGGACGAGGCCACTCGTCCCGCGCTCGTCGGCGGGTTGCCCGCACTGCTGTTCGATTCGACGCGTGTCATGTCCTACCGGATCCGTCTCTGGGGTGCCTTCCGATCATCGCGCACCGGTTTCGGTATCGGCCGCAGACACAACGTACGCGAAACCGAAACTTCCGGTGCACTGTCGACTGACTATTCGGACTCGAGCGCCGCAAGGACCGCTTTCGCGGTCGCCAACCCGATGCCGGGCACCTCGGTGATCTCCTCGACCGTGGCCTGCTTCAGCTTGGCCACCGATCCGAAATGGGTGACCAGCGCGGTCCGGCGCGCCGTTCCGAGCCCCGGCACCGAGTCCAGGGCCGAGGCGGTCATCCGGCGAGAGCGTTTGCTGCGATGGAACGTGATGGCGAAGCGGTGCGCCTCGTCGCGGACCCGTTGCAGCAGATACAGCGCCTCGCTCGTGCGCGGCAGGATCACCGGGTCGCTCTCGCCGGGCACCCACACCTCCTCGAGCCGTTTGGCCAGGCCGACCACCGCGACGTCGGTGATGCCCAGCTCGTCGAGCACCTCGGCCGCCGCGGCGACCTGGGGCGCGCCGCCGTCGACGACGAACAGGTTGGGCGGATAGGAGAACTTGCGCGGGCGTCCGGTGCTGGGATCGATGCCGGGACGGGAGGTGAGGTCCAGCGCGTCGTCGTCGCTTCCGGTCGCGGCGAGGTCCTCGTGCTCCATCATGTCGCGCTCGCGACGCAACTTGAGGAACCGGCGGCGGGTCACCTCGGCGATGCTGCCGACGTCGTCGGAGCGGCCTTCGCCCGCCGCCTCCCGGATCGTGTAGTGGCGGTACTCCGACTTGCGGGCCAGACCGTCCTCGAAGACCACGAGCGAGGCGACCACATCGGTCCCCTGCACGTGGCTGACGTCGACGCACTCGATGCGCAGCGGCGCGGTGTCCAGCTCGAGGGCGTCCTGGATCTCTTGCAGCGCTTGCGATCTCGACGTCAGATCGCCCGCTCGCTTCAGCTTGTGCTGGGCCAGCGCCTCCATCGCGTTGCGCTGCACGGTCTCGGCCAGCGCCTTCTTGTCCCCGCGCTGGGGCACGCGCAGCTTCACCGCCGAACCGCGCAGGTCCGACAACCACTGCTGGATCTGCTCGACGTCGGCGGGCAACTCGGGCACGAGTACTTCCCGGGGCACCACGGCGGCGGGCTGCTCGTCGGCCGCCTGCTCGGCCACCGCGACCTGCTCGCCGTAGAACTGGGTGAGGAACTGCTCGACCAGCGCGGCGAGTTCCCCGCCCGCCTCCGGGACGTCGACCGCGTCGCCCGACTTGTCGACCACCCAGCCGCGCTGGCCGCGCACCCGGCCGTCGCGCACATGGAAGACCTGCACCGCCACTTCCAGTTCGTCGGTGGCGAAGGCGATGACGTCGGCGTCGGTGCCCGTGCCGAGCACCACCGCCTGCTTCTCCAGCGCGCGGCGCAGCGCCTGGACGTCATCACGCAGCCGGGCGGCGGTCTCGAAGTCCAGGTCTTCGGCGGCCGCGTGCATGCGGCGCTCCAGCTCCCGGACCAAGCGATCGGTGCGGCCTGCGAGGAAGTCGCAGAAGTCGTCGACGATCGCGCGGTGTTCTTCGGCGCTCACCCGCCCGACGCACGGGGCCGAGCATTTGTCGATGTAGCCGAGCAGGCAGGGACGCCCGATCTGACTATGCCGCCGGAAGACTCCGTTGGAGCAGGTGCGCGCGGGAAACACTCGCAGCAGCAGATCGAGCGTCTCGCGGATGGCCCAAGCGTGGGCGAAGGGGCCGAAATAGCGGACGCCTTTGCGGCGCGCGCCGCGGTAGACGAACAACCGCGGATATTCCTCGTTCAAGGTGACGGCGAGTACCGGGTAGGACTTGTCGTCGCGGTAGCGGACGTTGAAGCGCGGATCGAACTCCTTGATCCAGTTGTATTCCAGCTGCAGCGCCTCCACCTCGGTGGAGACGACCGTCCACTCGACGCTCGCGGCCGTGGTGACCATCTGCCTTGTCCGTGGATGCAGCCCGGCGACGTCGGCGAAATACGAGTTCAGCCTGCTGCGCAGGCTCTTGGCCTTGCCGACGTAGATGACCTGCCGATGGGCGTCCCGGAATTTGTAGACACCGGGTTCGACGGGGATCGTGCCCGGCGCGGGCCGGTACGTCGCTGGATCTGCCACCCATCCAGCGTATAGACCGGGACCGACAGCCCGGCCGACGGCGGCTCCCGGCTGCGGTCATGGCACGGGGACGCCGAACCAGCCCTTGGCTTCCGGACGGCGCAGCAGGTGCACGACGGCCACCGAGGTAGCCACCGAGTACCCCGCGGCGACGACGCCGACGACGGGCGGTACGCTCGCGAGGTCCCTGATCGCCCAGCACCCGACGACCGCCTGCAGGAGCGCCAGCGCGATCGTCAGCTTGCGGACGGCCGGCGCGCCCTCGGCGAATCCGAGCACGAGCAGCCCCAGCGCCCACGCGACGCAGAACTGGGTGGATGCCGTGGCGGCCGCGTCGCCGCCGCGCGTCAGATTCATCAGCACGGGATAGGCGAGTCCGAATCCCGCCATCCCGGCGACGGCTTCCCGCACGTCCCTAACCGCCTCCGGCATGGCCGTTTCCACGCCGACGGAGGGCTCCTCACCGGAGAACGCCAAGCTCACAGCCGTACCCCCGTTGGTACCGAACCTTCCGGCGCAACTTCGAACACGCCGGAATCGCACCGTAACACGGTGACATCGCGCACAACTCGGACTTCGGCAAATGAACCCGGCGGGATCCGGGCGGGTTACTCCACGAGACCGTGCCGCCGCAGCGCGGCCAGCAGCGCGTCCGGGCGCTCGGTGGTGGGCAGGGCCTCGACCAGAGCGAAGCGGCTGCCCAGCGCCTCGGCGCCGCCGTCGGCCTCGGCGCTGTCACCGATCATCAGCGCGGCCTCGGCGGGCACACCCAGTTCGCCCAAGGCGGAACGGAAGATCTCCGGATCGGGCTTCATGACACCGACCTCGTAGGAGAGGGTGAACGCGCCGACCAGCCGATCCCAGCCGCGCGCCGCGAACGACGGACGGATGTCGAACGGGATATTGCTCACCACAGCGACCGGAACGCCCTGCGCCGCAAGCAGATCGAGGACGGCTTCGCTGTCGGGGTACGGCGTCCACTCCAGCGGGTCCAGCAGCCGGGCGTACAGTCGTTCGGCGTCCTCGTCGGTGGGCACTCCCGATGTGCGAAGCACCTTCATCATCACCTTGCGATGCAGCGCGGGGTCCAGGTCGCGGTGGTCCCAGGCGTACTGCGTCTCGTCGTCGAATTCGACGACGTGGTGGACCGGCGCCGTCATCCGCCGCATGATCTCGGCCTTCTCGTCCACGTCGAACGCCTGCCCGTCCGGCCGGGTCAGGTCCGCGTACCAGGATTCGTCGGCCTCCAGGCGGAACAAGGTCCCGGAGAAGTCGAACAGCACCGCCTCGATCGCCACTCGGCCCAGCCTACCGGCCGAGCATGGCGCACCGCCGGTGCACGCGGCGACCAGCCATACCGTCTCGACCTCGACACACGCTGCGGCCAGGGGGATTTCGCCGGTGGGAAGGAAACCGGCGCGACTGTCGGTACCGAGCGTTAGAGTCCCGGCATGGGGCGCAAGCGAGGAACTTGGGTCGCCGCGGCGGCGGCGTTCGCACTAACCGTCGGCATGGCCACCGCCTGCTCGTCCGGCGAGAGCCAGGCGGGCGGCGTCTGCGAGACGGTGCCGAACGGCACACCGGTGTCGGCCACCGCGGCGGGGCCCGCGGGCAGCGGCACCAAGGATCTCAGCACCAACCCGGAGATAGCGACCGGCTATCGCGCGAACATGACGCCGGTGCGTACACATACCTTCGCGGTGTCCACGGCGAACCCGCTGTCGACCAAAGCCGCGTGTGAGGTGCTGCGCGACGGTGGCACCGCGGCCGACGCGCTGATCGCGGCGCAGACGGTGCTCGGCCTGGTCGAGCCGCAGGCGTCCGGCATCGGCGGCGGTGCGTTCCTGGTCTACTACGACGCGAACACCAAGTCCGTGGACGCCTACGACGGCCGCGAGGTGGCGCCCGCCGCGGCCACCGAGAACTATCTGCGCTGGATCAGCGACATCGATCGCACCGAACCCAAGCCGAACACGCGGGCCAGCGGCCGCTCCATCGGCGTGCCCGGCGTACTTCGGATGCTCGAACTGGCGCACCACGACCACGGCAAGACCGCGTGGCGCGATCTGTTCGACCCCGCCATCGGACTGGCGGATCAGGGCTTCCCGATCAGTCCCCGCCTCGCGGGACAGATCGCGGAGTCGGCCAAGGACCTGGCCGCGGACGAAGACGCCAAGGCGTATTTCCTCAATCCGGACGGTAGCCCGAAGGCCGCCGACACCGTCCTGACCAACCCCGCCATGGCCAAGACGCTCGGCGCCGTCGCCACCGAGGGCGCGCAGGCCTTCTACACCGGCGCCATCGCCCAGGACATCGTCGCGGCCGCGGGCCGGGCCTCCGGCGGGCGCACTCCCGGCCTGATCGCCACCCAGGACTTGGCCGGTTACCAGGCGAAGAAGCGCACCGCGCTGTGCACGAGCTACCGCGAGCACGAACTCTGCGGCATGCCGAGTCCCTCGTCGGGCGGCATCACCGTCGCCGCGACCTTGGGCATCCTGGAGAACTTCGACCTGGCCGCCCTGCGTCCGGACAGCATCGACCGCAACGGCGGCAAGCCCAACGCCCAGGCCGTGCACTTGATCACGGAGGCCGAACGCCTCGCCTACGCCGATCGCAACAAGTACGTGGCCGACACGGATTTCGTGCCGCTCCCGGGCAATTCGGCGCAAACCTTGCTGAATCGCGACTATCTGCGACAGCGTGCCGGGCTGATCGATCCGAACCGCAGCATGGGCACCGCGCAGCCGGGTGACTTCGGCCCCGTGCCGCTCGGCGTCGGCCCGCAACCGCCCGAGCACGGCACCAGCCACATCTCGGTGGTCGACAAGTACGGCAACGCCGCGGCGATGACCACCACCGTGGAGTCGGCGTTCGGTTCGTTCCACCTGGTCGACGGCTTCGTGCTGAACAATCAGCTCACCGACTTCAACGCCGACCCGCTCGGCGCCGACGGCGTGCCGATGGCCAACCGGGTCCAGCCGGGCAAGCGCCCGCGCAGCTCCATGAGCCCGACGCTGATCTTCGGCAAGGCGCCCGACGGCTCGCGCGGCGAACTCACGCATGTCGCGGGCTCGCCCGGCGGTTCGGTGATCATCCAGTTCGTGGTGAAAACGCTGGTCAACATGTTCGACTGGGGCCTGGATCCGCAGCAGGCGGTCTCCGCGGTCGCGTTCGGCGCTGGCAACAGTCCGTCCACCGGTATCGGCGGTGAGCATCCGGCGATCAACGCCACCGACAACGGCGACCACGACCCGCTGGTGCTGCGGTTGCGCCAACTGGGCCATCAGGTCTCGGTGGCGCCCCAGTCCAGCGGCCTCAGCGCCCTGAAACGCAACGGCTCCGACGGCTGGATCGGCGGCGCGGATCCGCGACGAGAAGGCGCGGTCCTCGGCGATACGCATTGATCGAACCAGCGGGCTCGGTCGCGACCGCCCGTCCGCGCCCCGGCTGTGGCACATCGAGTGATCGGCGTGCCCGCCGGGGCGCACTGCGGCTATTTACTCCGGACCATGGGATACACGATCGGACCTCGGCCGATCGGCAGCTCACCTTGCCGCACGAAACCGAATCGCTCGTAGAAGGGCACCGTGCCGCTGGTGTTCGAGATGAGGAAGCAGTCCTCCTCGGCCGCCGTCAACCGACGCTCGAGCAGCGCGGTCGCCAGTCCCCGGCCCTGCGCGCGGGGCAACGTCCCGATGGCGGCCAGATACAGATGTGGTGTCGCCGGTCGCGCATGCTCCATGTGCCGCCCGGCGGCCAGCGCCCGAGCGGCGCTCGACCCCAAGGCGCGCAGCAAGGTCAACGGCTTCGCCGTCGGTGACACCACGTGCGCCGGTTCCCACAGCGCCACACAGGCGAGGTTGCCCTCCGTGTCGTGCGCGAGGTCGACCAGACCGTTCTCCCGGCGCGACGCGATGCGCGAATCCCAAAACGGCGGCAACGCTTTCCGCCGCCTTGACGTTCCCGGCCAGAAGTAGGTCATCAGTGGATCGTCGGCGAAAGCCGCCGCGAGGACGAACGCACCTGGCTCCATGGCGGTGAGGTTAGATCAGCACGCGGGGCCGCGCGAGCCGGATGGCCGCACGCCGCACCCGATCACTTCCTCCCGGAATATTTCGCGCCCAGTTCCCGCAACCGGGCCATCGCCCGCGCCGCGTGCTCCTTGTCGTTCGAGCGGATCGCCAGCAGCGGGACGTAGTCGTCGTCGACCAACTCCAGGCGCGCCCAGGACTTCCGATCCGGGAACGACACGCCTCGGATGTAGTCCCAGGGAAAATCTTTGTCGCCCAGAATATTCCGCACCGACACGCCCCGCGCGCCGACCCGCACCCGTGGCCTGGTCAGCAACAGCACGGCCGCGGCGCCGAGCACACCGATCCCGATCATCGCGAGCTGATCGGCCACCCGGAAGTTGACGCCGGTAGACCCGGTGCGCAGCCAGATACCACCCACGGTGAACGCGGCCGCCACCAGCACCGCCGCGATCCAGGCCGTCCGCACCGCGCGCCGGGGCCGCACCTCGAAATCCCACTCCGACGTGTCGTCGGCCGGGCCCACGTTCCTGCGAAAGATGCGAACGACCGGCATCGCTACGCGGACTGTCGCAGAGCGCGCAGTGTCAGCGCGGCGTCCAGCGCCGCGGCGGCCGCCTGCTCGCCCTTGTTCTCTTGGGACTCCGGCAGCCCGGCCCGATCCAGGGCCTGCCGCTCGTTGTTGGTGGTGAGCACTCCGTTCGCGACCGGCGTGCCCTCGTCCAGCGAAACCCGCGTGAGCCCCGCGGTCACCGCGTCGCAGACGTACTCGAAATGCGGGGTGTCACCGCGGATCACCACACCGAGCGCCACCACCGCGTCATGCGACTTGGCCAGCTCCTGGGCCACCACAGGCAGCTCCATCGCGCCCGCGCAGCGCACCACGGTGATCTGCTGGACGCCCGCGTCCTTGGCCACCCGCTCGGCGTTCGCCAGCAAGGTGTCGCAGATCTGGGTGTGCCAGCGCGAGGCGACGATGCCCAAGGAGAGGTCCTTGGCGTCCGCCAGCGCGAAAGTCGGTACCCCGGTACCGCTCATCGATGTCCGCCTTTCGGAGTCTGTTCGCAGTTCAGTGCGCGGTCTCGCCGAGATCCAGCTCGTCGAGGCCGATCAGGTCGTGACCCATTCGGTCCCGCTTGGTGCGCAGGTAGCGCAGGTTCTCCGCGTTCGCGCGCAACGGCATCGGCACCCGCTCGGTGATCCGCAGGCCGTAGCCGTCCAAGCCGACCCGCTTGGCCGGATTGTTGGTGAGCAATCGCATCGACCGGATGCCCAGATCCACCAGGATCTGCGCGCCGGTGCCGTAATCGCGGGCATCCGCGGGCAGGCCGAGTTCCAGATTCGCGTCGACCGTGTCGTGGCCGGAGTCCTGCAGCTGGTAGGCCTGCAACTTGTGCATCAGGCCGATGCCGCGGCCTTCGTGACCGCGCATGTACAGCACGACACCGCGCCCCTCGGCCGCGACCATCTCCAACGCGGCATCCAGCTGCGGACCGCAGTCGCAGCGCAACGACCCGAACACGTCACCGGTCAGGCACTCCGAGTGCACGCGGACCAGGATGTCGTCGCCGTCGGTGATGTCGCCACGCACCAGCGCGACGTGCTCGACCTCGTCGTAGATGCTCTGATAGCCGACGGCCATGAACTCGCCGTGCGCGGTGGGGATGCGCGCCTCGGCCACGCGCACCACATGCTTCTCGTGCCTGCGCCGCCACGCGATCATGTCCGCGATCGAGATCAGCGCGAGCTCGTGCTCGTCGGCGAAGACGCGCAACTCCTCGGTCCGGGCCATGTGGCCCTCGTCCTTCTGGCTGACGATCTCGCAGATCACGCCCGCCGGACGCAAGCCGGCCATGCGTGCCAGATCCACCGCGGCCTCGGTATGACCCGGCCTGCGCAGCACACCACCATCCTTGGCGCGCAACGGCACCACATGGCCGGGCCTGGTGAAATCGTCGGCCTTCGCGTCGGCGTCGGCCAGCAACCGCATCGTGGTGGCGCGGTCGGCGCCGGAGATACCGGTCGTGACACCCTCGCGCGCGTCCACCGAGACGGTGTAGGCGGTGCCGTGCTTGTCCTGGTTCATCGCGTACATCGGCGGCAGGCCGAGCCGATCGCAGTCGTCGCCGGTGAGCGGCACACAGATGTAACCGGACGTGTAGCGGATCATGAAGGCGACCAGTTCCGGGGTGGCCTTCTCCGCCGCGAAGATGAGGTCGCCCTCGTTCTCGCGGTCCTCGTCGTCGACGACGACGACCGCCTTACCGGCGGCGATATCGGCGACTGCGCGCTCGATGCTGTCGAACCTGGTCACGTCTGCTGTGCTCCATCTCGAAATAGGTGCCTCACCACAGTACTGTGCTGGATTTGCCGCGACTGCGTCGCGGCGTGTTCGCGGCCCCCTTGTGGCTCGCGTCCGAGCGACCGCCTCTGGCGACTTCGTCGCGGACGCGGCGGCCG
>NZ_JBHWFB010000005.1:0-323098 GCF_042733915.1 Nocardia sp. NPDC059691
GATGATCTGATCGGTATGTTCGTCAATACCGTGGTGTTCCGGTCCCGGATCGATGGCGGCGAGTCGTTCGCGGATGTGCTCGCCCGTCAGCGGGATATCGATCTGGCTGCGTTCGCGCATGCGGATGTGCCGTTCGAGCGGTTGGTGGAGGTGTTGAATCCGCCGCGGTCGACGGCGCGTCATCCGTTGTTCCAGGTGGGGTTGTCGTTTCAGAACGTCGCGCGGGCGGTGTTGGAGTTGCCGGGTTTGTCGGTGGCTGGTGTGGACGCGGATTTGGATGTGTCGCAGTTCGATCTGCATTTGATCGTGGGTGATGCTTATGCGGAGTCGGGTGCTGCTGGGGGTATCGGTGGGTTTTTGACGTATGCGACCGATCTTTTCGATCGGGCGACGGTCGAAGGGTTCGCTGATCGGCTCTCGCGCATCCTCGCCGCCGTGGTCGCCGATCCCACCGTCCCGGTCGGGGATATAGACCTACTCGCCGACACCGAGCGCACCGACGTGCTCACCGCGTGGAACGACACCACCCATCCGGTGGAACCCGCCACATTGGCATCGCTACTGCGCCGGACCGTCGCGGCGACGCCGGGAGCCGTCGCGCTGGTCGCGGACCTATCCGGCGGCGACCGCGTCGAGCTCAGCTACGCCGAGCTGGCCGCCCGGGTGAACCGCCTAGCCCGTTACCTGATCTCGGTGGGCGTCGGCCCCGAAACCCGGGTCGCGCTCGCGTTCCGCCGATCGGTGGATCTGGTCGTGGCGATGTACGCGGTGGCCGAAGCCGGTGGGGCGTATGTACCGGTCGACCCCGACCAAGCCGCGGACCGGACCGACTACATCCTCTCCGTCTCCGCCCCGGTGTGTGTGCTGAGCAACGCGGAGTCGGACTTCGATACCGATGTCGCTCCGGTGGTGCGGCTCGAAGACCTGGAACTGACCGCGGTCGCGAGCGTGCCGCTCACCGACTCCGAGCGGGGCGTGCCCCTACGGCCGGAGAACACGGCCTATGTCATCTTCACGTCGGGTTCGACCGGACGCCCGAAGGGCGTCGCGGTGCCACACGCGGCGGTCGTGAACCAGTTGCTATGGAAGACGGCCGAGTTCGAGCTGACGCAGGACGACTCGGTGCTGCTGAAGACGGCGGCCACGTTCGACTTGTCGGTGTGGGAGTTCTGGTCGGCCGCGGTCTGCGGTGGCCGTCTGGTGATCGCCGCGCCGGATGGTCATCGGGACCCCGCGTATCTGCACGAGCTTATGGTGCGGGAATCGGTCACCACCCTGCACGCGGTGCCGTCGATGCTGAGGGCGCTGTCGGCACACCGGCCTGCGGCGGACGACTGGTCGCCACGGCGGGTGTTGGCGATCGGTGAAGCGTTGCCGGGTGCGTTGGCGCAGCGGTTCTTGCGTGAGAATCCGCGTACGGAATTGTTCAATTTGTATGGTCCGACCGAGGCGGCGGTGTCCATCACCAGCCACCGGGTCGGTGATACCGACCGGGTTTCGGTTCCCATTGGTGCGCCGGTGTGGAACAGTCGGGTGTTTGTGCTGGATGGGCGTTTGCGTCCGGTGCCGGTGGGTGTGTCGGGTGAGTTGTATTTGGCTGGTGCGCAGTTGGCGCGTGGCTATTTCGGTCGTGCGGATCTGACGGCGGATCGGTTCGTGGCGAATCCGTTCGAGCCGGGTGCGCGGATGTATCGCACCGGTGATTTGGTCGCTTGGACCGGTACGGGTGAGCTCGAGTATCGGGGTCGTACGGACTTCCAGGTGAAGATCCGTGGTTTCCGTATCGAGCTCGGTGAGATCGAAGCAGCGTTGCTCGCCCTGCCGCAGATCGCGCAGACGGCGGTGATCGCGAAGTCCGACCCCAGGACGGGTGACCGGTTGGTGGCTTACCTGGTGGCGAGTGACGCCGAGGTCGGTGTGGATGTGGCGCAGGTGAAGTCGGAGCTCACCGCCAACCTGCCGTCGTACATGGTGCCGTCGGCGTTCGTGGTGTTGGATGCTCTGCCGTTGAACGTCAATGGCAAGTTGGATCGTAAGGCGTTGCCGGAGCCGGAGTTCGAGGTCCAAGCCTTCCGGGCACCGTCGACTCCGATCGAGGAGATCGTGGCGTCGGTGTTCGCCGAGGTGCTCGGGGTGGAGCGTGTCGGTGCGGATGACGATTTCTTCGCTTTGGGTGGTAATTCGCTGTTGGCGACGCAGGTGGCGGCGCGGATCGGCGCGGCACTGGATGCCCGTGTGCCGGTCCGCGCGATCTTCGAGGCAGCGACCGTCGCCGCACTCGCGATCAAGGTCGAGCGGGGCTCCGGTGAACGCAAACGCATCCCGCTCGTCGCGGGTCCGCGTCCGGACCGCATCCCGCTGTCGTTCGCGCAACAGCGCATGTGGTTCCTCAACCAGTTCGACACCTCGGCCTCGGTCTACAACATCTCGGCCGCTATCCGCTTGTCCGGCGACCTGGACGTGGCCGCGTTGCGGCTTGCCGTCGCCGACCTCGTCGCCCGTCACGAGATCCTGCGCACGATCTACCCGCAGACGCCGGACGGCCCGGTACAGCGGGTCCTCGCTCCGCACGAGGTTGCGGTGGATCTGGCTCCCGTGCAGATCGGCGACGAGCACGTCGCGGGCGAGATTCAGCGGGTCGTCGCCGCGGGCTTCGACGTGACGGTCGAGGCGCCGTTGCGCGCGAAGCTGTTCCAGCTCGCGGGCACCGAATACGTGCTGGTCTTCGTCGCCCACCACATCAGCGCCGACGGCTGGTCGATGGGCCCGCTGACCAGGGACCTGATGCTGGCCTACGTGGCGCGCACCGGCGGCCAGGCGCCGTCCTGGGCCCCGCTGCCCATCCAGTACGCCGACTACGCGCTCTGGCAGCGCGACGCGCTCGGCCCCGACGACGACCCCGAGTCGCCGGCGGGCGAGCAATTGGATTACTGGACCACCGAACTCGCCGACCTGCCCGACGAGCTGAACCTGCCCGCGGACCGGCCGCGCCCGCCCGCCCAGTCCTTCGCGGGCGGAAGAACGGATTTCGTCGTCGAGGCCGACGTGCACGCCGCGCTGGCCGATCTCGCGCGGCGGCACAACGCCACGCTGTTCATGGTGGTACACGCCGCGTTCGCGGTGTTATCGGCTCGTCTGTCCGGCACCGAGGACATCGCCATCGGCACGCCCGTCGCGGGCCGCGGCGAAGCCGAACTGGACGACCTGATCGGCATGTTCGTCAACACGCTGGTGCTGCGCAGCCGGGTCACGCCCGGTCTCGGCTTCACCGAACTGCTGGCCCGCACGCGGGAAACGGACCTGCGCGCCTTCGCCAACGCCGACATCCCGTTCGAGCGACTGGTCGAAGTGCTCGCCCCCGAACGCTCGGCCGGTCGCCATCCGCTGTTCCAGGTGGCGCTGTCGTTCGAGAACCTGTCCGCGACCGGCTTCGAGCTACCCGGTCTGAGCCTCACCGCGCTCGACCCGGCCGCCGACACCGCCAAGTTCGACCTGCTGCTGACCGTGCGCGAGCAGCGCGCCGAATCCGGTGCGGAAGCCGGCCTGGCCGCCGAATTCACCTACGCTCGTGACCTGTTCGACGAAGCGACCGTGGTCGAGTTCGGCCGCAGGTTCCGTCGCATCCTGTCCGCGGTCGCCCAGCGCCCGGACACCGCCGTCGGGGATCTGGAGATCTTGGACGACTCCGAGCGCGCGGAGCTGATCGCCCGTACCGGCGCACCCGCCGTGCCGCCGCGCACGCTGCCGGAACTGATGGCCGCGGCCGTCGCCGGGAATCCGGCCGGAATCGCCGTGGTCGCGGACGACCGCACCTTCAGTTACGCAGAACTCGACGCGGCTTCGGCGCAATTGGCGCGGGCGCTGATCGACCGCGGCGCGGGACCGGAAGTGCCGGTCGCCATCGCGATCCGTCGTTCGGTGGAATCCGTGCTGGCACTGTGGGCGGTGACCAAGACCGGGGCGGCGTTCGTTCCGATCGACCCGACCTATCCGGCCGACCGCGTCGCGCGCATGGTCGCGGACTCCGGCGTAGCACTCGGCGTGACGCTCACCGCCGAACTGGACAACCTGCCCCTGCCCGGCGGCTGGCTCGCCTTGGACGATCAGGACTTCACCCTCGACGTCGCAATGCGCTCGGATAAGCCATTGCGGCCCGACGAGCTGCGCGGACCGCTGCGCGCGAGCAACGCCGCGTATGTGATCTACACATCCGGCTCCACCGGCGTGCCGAAGGGCGTCGTGGTGACCCACGAAGGCCTGGCGAATTTCAGCGCCGAACAGGTGGAGCGCTATCGGCTCGACAGTTCCACCCGTGCTCTGGCGTTCGCGTCGCCTTCGTTCGACGCGTCGGTGCTGGAACTGCTGCTCGCCCTGGGTTCCGCGGGCGTGCTCGTGGTTGCGCCGCCATCGACCTTCGGTGGCGCGGAACTGGCCGAGCTGATCCGCGCCGGAGGCGTCACGCACGCCTTCCTCACGCCGTCGGTGCTCGCCTCGCTCGATCCGGACGCGTTGCCGGGAATGCGGGCCGTCGTGGCGGGCGGCGAAGCGGTGCCCGCCGATCTGGCGGCCAAGTGGACGACCGTGTCCGAACGCGATTTCCACAATGGTTACGGGCCGACCGAAACCACCATCATGACCAACATCAGCGACCCGCTCCGGCCCGGCGAACCGGTCACGATCGGCGGACCGATCCGCGGGATGCGGTCGTTGGTGCTCGACAGCAGGCTGCGCCCGGTGCCCGAGGGCGTCGCGGGCGAGTTGTATCTGGGCGGCATCCAGCTCGCGCGCGGCTATCACGCGCGCTCGGCACTGACCGCCGCTCGCTTCGTGGCGGACCCGTACGGCGTGCCCGGCGAGCGTCTCTACCGCACCGGCGATCTGGTGCGCTGGCGCCGCGGCAGCGGTGCGCCGGTCCTGGAGTACCTGGGCCGCAACGACTTCCAGGTCAAGGTGCGCGGCTTCCGCATCGAACTCGGCGAGATCGACGCCGCGCTCACAGCCCAGCCCGAAGTCGACTTCGCCGTGACACTCGGCCGCGAAACCGGTTCGGGCGCCACCATGCTGGTCTCGTACGTGCTACCCGCCGAGGGGGCGACGGCCGACCCGTCCGTGCTGACCGAACGGATCGGACGCAGACTGCCGGAGTACATGGTTCCGGCGGCGATCGTCGTGCTCGACGCGATTCCGCTGACCCCAGCGGGCAAACTGGACCGCAAGGCGCTGCCCGCGCCCGAGCCGGCCCTCCGCGCCTACCGCGCGCCGCGAACCCCCGCCGAACTGGTGATCGCCGAGGTGATCGGCGAGGTGCTCGGTCTCGAACGGGTCGGGATCGATGACGACTTCTTCGCCCTCGGCGGCGACAGCATCGTGTCCATCCAAGTGGTCTCCCGCTCGCGCGCACGAGGTGTGACCTTCGCGCCGCGGGACGTCTTCGAATGCCGGACCGTCGCCGCGCTGGCCCGCGCCGCCGCGGTGGAGGGCGGCGGCCCCGGTGACGAGGCGGGCGAACTACCGCTGACGCCGGACGCCGCGCGGATGCTGGACGAAGGCATCGAAGTGCGGGCCATCGCGCTCGACATCCCCGAGACCTGCTCCGTGGATACGGTGCACGGCGCGGTCGCCGCCGTGCTCGAGCGGCATCCGATGTTGTGGGTACAGCTGCGCTACGGCGAGGACGGCACGCCGGTGCTGCGCATTCCCGCCGCCGCCGAACGCACCGGCGAGGCGTTCCGCAGGCTGGACCCGCAGCGCGGCGAGACTTCGCTGCCCATCGACGACGTTGTGCAGGCGGTCGCGGCCGCCCTCGACCCCGAACAGGGCCGCAACATCTACTTCGTGCTCACCGGCGGACCCGAGGCTCGCTCCACACTGATCGTCGTGGCCAGCAGCCTCGTCATCGACGACGTTTCCTGGCGGGCGGTCGTCGACCAGCTCACCGCACGATGGGAGCGGGCGCGCCACGCCGCGCCCGCGAGCGCCGAAGCCGACCTCGGCGTGCTCATCCGCGCCCTCTCGGCCAAGGCGCACGATCCGGTCACCGTCGCCGAAATGGATTGGTGGCGACCAGCGCTCGGCTCCGTCCCGGAGGGCGCGGGAACCGAGGGACGGGATCTGCACGCACGCAGCCGGGTATCGCTCACCATCACCGCGGAGGGTGCGGCGGCCGTCGCCGCGGCCGCCGAGGCCTACCACGCCGGGGTGGAGGACATCCTGCTCACCGCGCTGGCGCTGGCACTGCAGACCTCCGCGGGAGAGACCGTTACACGCGCCATCGGTTCGGTCGTCCGGCTGTCCGCCGACGGTCGCGCGGCCACCGACGCCGATGGGGCGAGCACGGTGGGCGGCTTCGTCACCGAATATCCGCTGCCGTTGCGGTTGAGCCGCATCGACATCGATGAGGCCCTGATCGGCGGACCGGCGGCGGGCATCGCGATCGCGCAGATCAAGGAGTTGCGTCGGTCGGTGCCCTCGCGCGGTGTCGGCTACGGCCTGTTGCGCCATCTCAATGCCGAGACCGCCGCCGAGCTGCGTGGCCTCGGGCGTGGCCGGTTCGCGCTGCGCTACCGGGATCTGCGTCCGGCGCGGGTGCACACCGACATCCCGTCCGACGACCTGCTGCTCGTACTGACCGTCGACGCCACCGACGACGGCCTGCTCGCCCGGTTCGACTTCGCCGCCGCCGCGTTCCGCGGTGAGGACGCGAAAACGTTCGCCGAGCACTGGATCCGCGCGCTCGGCGGCCTCGCCGAGCACGGACTGCGCCCGGACGCGGGCGGCTACACCCCCTCCGATTTTCCGCTGGTGCGGCTCAAACAGCCCGACATCGACCGCTTCGCCCGCGCCTACCCCGACCTGTCCGACGCCTGGCCGCTCACCCCGCTGCAATCGGGCATGTTGTTCCACGCCCTGCTCGCGGAGCGCTCGGTGGACGTCTACACCACCCAGTTCGTGCTCGATCTCAGCGGCGCGGTGGACGCCCGCCGGATGCGCGCGGCCGCGCAAGCGGTGCTGGACCGGCACGACAACCTGCGCGTCGCCTTCGCCGACGACAGCGAGGGCAAGCCCGTACAGATCGTGCAGGATTCGCTGGAGGTGCCGTGGCGGCTGATCGATCTGGGTCAGCTGGAACCCGAAGCGGCCCGAGCCGAACTGGAGCGGATCAAGGCGGCGGATCTGGCCGACCACTTCGACATGCGGACCGCGCCGCTGCTGCGGTTCGCGCTGATCCGCTCCGCCGCGGCCCGCTACCACCTGCTGGTGACCAGTCACCACATCCTCGTCGACGGCTGGTCCATGCCGCTGTTGATGAAGGATCTGCTCACCCTGTACGCGTTCGGCGGCAAATCCCGGCACCTGCCCTCGGTGCCGTCCTACCGCGACTATCTGGCCTGGCTGGTCGCTCAGGACGCGGAAGCGGCCCGTTCCGCGTGGCGCGCCGCGCTGGCCGGTGTCACCGAGCCGACGCCGCTGGCGCCGGTCGATCCCGGCCGCGAGATCGCCTCGGGCGTGGGCGAAGTCGGGTTCGAGTTGTCCCCGGCCGACACCACCGCGCTGACCCGGCTCGCGTCGGGGCTGGGCGTCACGGTGAACACCGTGGTGCAGGCGGCCTGGGGGCTGTTGATCGGTCGCACCGCCGACCGTGACGACGTTGTCTTCGGCGCCACCGTGTCCGGCAGGCCGCCTCAGCTGGACGGTGTCGAGGCGATGGTCGGCCTGTTCCTCAACGCGATCCCGGTGCGGGTGCGGCTCGACCCGACCGGCACGCTGGGCGGGCTGCTGCGGCAGCTACAGGCCGAGCAGGCCGCCCTGCTGGACTATCACTACCTGGGGCTGAGCGACATTCAGGAAGCCGTCGGCGTGGAGGGGCTGTTCGACTCGCTCGTCGTGTTCGAGTCGTTCCCGGTGGACCGGGAGGGCCTGGACCGGGCGGGCGCCATCGACGGTATGAGCGTCACCGGCGTCGGCGCGGTCAACGGAACCCATTACCCGTTCACGGTCATGGTGGTGCTGGACAACCAATTGCGCGTCTCGGTGAAATACCTGCGCGACGTCATCGACGAACCGGCGGCGCTCGCGCTCGCACAGCGGCTCTCGGCGCTGATCGGCCGCTTCGTGACCACTCCTCAGGCGCGCGTCGGCGATATCGACGTGCTGCTGGACGCCGAGCGCGCCGAGCTGGCCGCGCACAACGCCACCGACGTGCCGGAACTGCTCGACGGCGCGACGTTGACCTCCCTGTTCGACGCGCAGGTGGCGCGCACGCCGGACGCGCCGGCGGTCCGCTTCGGCGACACCACGCTCACCTACGCCGAACTCGACTCGCGCGCCCGGTCGTTGGCCGTCGAGCTGATGCGCTGGGGCGTCGGCCCGGAGACGCTGGTCGCCGTGGCCATGCGGCGCGGCATCGACCTGGTCGTCGCGATCTACGCGGTGCTGCGCGCCGGTGGCGGTTACGTCCCGATCGACCCGGACCACCCGGCCGAACGCAACGAGTACGTCCTCGGCAGCGCCGCCCCGATCTGCGTTCTGACCACCACCGCGGACGCGTTCGACACCGCGACCGGTGTGCCGGTGGTCGCCGTGGACACGCTGTATCTGCTTCCGTACGAGGGCCCTTGGCCGCAGGAGGAGGTGCGTCCGGACACCGTCGCCTACGTCATC
This sequence comes from Nocardia sp. NPDC059691, assembly GCF_042733915.1. NCBI lineage: Bacteria > Bacillati > Actinomycetota > Actinomycetes > Mycobacteriales > Nocardiaceae > Nocardia > Nocardia sp. NPDC059691. The sequence goes on from NZ_JBHWFB010000005.1 coordinate 8,662, forward strand.
TACACCTCCGGCTCCACCGGCCACCCCAAAGGCGTGATGATCACGCACCGGCAGATGGTGAATCAGTTCCGCTGGGCGCAGTCGGCCTACCCGCACGGCGGCGACGACGTGGTGCTGCACAAGACGCCGATCACGTTCGACATCTCCGCCTGGGAGTTGTTCTGGCCGTTGCAGACCGGGGCGTCGATCGTGGTCGCCGCGCCCGACGGGCATCGCGACCCGGCCTATCTGGCCCGCGTCATCGTCGACAACGCGGTGACCACGGCGCATTTCGTGCCATCGATGCTGGACGCGTTCTCGGATCCGGTGGCAGGCCCGACCGTGGCGTACCCCTCGCTGCGCCGGGTGTTCGCCGCGGGCGAGGCGTTGTCCGGGGCGACCGCGAGGAAGTTCGCCGCGGCCGTGCCGGGCGCCGAGCTGATCAACTGGTACGGCCCCGCCGAGGCCACCGTGGTCACCGGCCATCGCGTGCGCGACACCGCCGCGGCGGCGGTTCCGATCGGCGTCCCGGCGGCCAATACCCGCGTGCACGTGCTCGACCGGCAGTTGCAGCCGGTGCCGCCGGGCGCGGCGGGCGAGTTGTACGTCGCGGGTGCGCAATTGTCGCGCGGCTATCTCGGAGCCCCGGCCCTGACGGCCGAGCGTTTCGTCGCCCATGCGGGCGGCACCCGGCTCTATCGCACCGGGGATATCGTGCGCTGGCACGACGGCGCGCTGGAATACCTGGGCCGCAGCGACTTCCAGGTCAAACTGCGCGGCCAGCGCGTGGAACTCGGTGAGATCGAGGCCGTGCTGACGAGTCATCCGCAGGTGCGGCACGCCGCGGTCTCGGTGGTGCGTGGCGCCACCGGCGATCGGCTGGTCGCGTACGTCGTCGGCGCGCCGGGGACGACCCTCGACGAAGCCGCGTTGGCGGCGCACGCCCGCGCCGCGCTGCCGTCGTACATGGTGCCCTCGGCTGTCGTCGCGCTCGCCGAGCTTCCGCTCAACGCCAGCGGCAAACTCGACCGCAAGGCGCTGCCCGCGCCGCCGTTGGTGGCGCGTCCGTACCGCGCGCCGGGCACGCCGCTGGAGCGGACCGTGCTCGAGGTGTTCGACGAGGTCCTCGAACCCGGCCCGGTGCATCGGGTCGGGATGGACGACGACTTCTTCGGCCTCGGCGGCACCTCGCTGGTCGCCACGCGGGCGGTCAGCAGGCTGCGCACGCTCACCGGCGCCGAGGTGCGGGTGCAGTGGTTCTTCACCGACCCGACCCCGGCGGCGCTGGCGGCCCGGATCATGGCCGCGCTGGCCGACGATCACGACTACGACCAGGACTCGAACGCGGCGCTCGGCGTGCTGCTGCCGATCCGCACCATGGTGCCGCACGACGTGGCCGCCGCCGAGCCGCTGTTCTGCCTGCATCCGATGTACGGGTTGTCCTGGTGCTACGCGGGCCTCGCGCGCTACGTGCCCGCAGGCACGCCGATCTTCGGCCTGCAGTCCCCCGCGCTCACCGAAGAGGGCTACCTGCCGGAGTCGCTGTTCGAGATGGCGCACCGCTACGTGGCCGAGATCCGCGCGGTGCAGCCGCACGGGCCCTACCGGCTGCTCGGCTGGTCGCTCGGTGGTGTGCTGGCGCACGCGGTGGCGACCGAGCTCCAGGCCGCGGGCGAAGAGATCGGCCTGCTGACCATGCTCGACAGTCACCCCGACATCGACGTCACGGATTTCCGGGCGGCGATCCGCGAGGCGCTGGCCGAACTCGGCATCGGCGCGGACGCCCTGCTGCCCGGCGAGGGCGACGTCCACGATCTGAGCGAGGACGCGCTGGCCGCGCTGCACGCCACCATCCCGCCGGACATGGCGGTGCTCACCCCGGACCGGGTGCGCCGGATCTACCGCAGCGCGGTGCGCTCGGCCGAGTTGATCGCCGAGCACCGGCCGGACGTCTTCCGGGGCCGATTGGACTACTTCAGCGCGGCCGGTCACGACACCGCGGCGGCCGGCTGGCAACCTTATGTCGACGGCCGGGTGGACGACCATCCCGTCGGTGTATCGCACGATCAGATGACATCGCCGGAAGCGCTCGCGCAGATAGGTCCCAGATTGTCCGAGTTGCTCGATCCCCCGGGGTGGGAAGCGACACGGAACATGGGGCGGTCATGATCGAGCCGACACCGTTCCGGCATGATAGGGCAACGGTGCGGTAACGAAGTCCACTGTTGTGACGACTACATAGGCCGTATGGTCGGGCGGGATGCCTGGGCATCCACCCCGGCGTGTGGGGCATGCAGAGCGAATCTCGAGACGAAGCGAAGGTGCGAAATTGATACGTCGACAGAGCCGGCGCGGTGGCCTGCGGGCCGCGGCCGCCATCGCGGCAACCGCGGTGCTCGCGGGGATGATGACCGGTCTCGGCGCGTCCAGCGCGACAGCTGATCCGATCATCGATTCCAAGACTCTGTTGGGCAACCCGGTCGCCCCGGACGGTTCGCGTATCACCAAGGCCGAGTACAAGGACGCGCGCAGCATCCGGCTGTACGTGTACTCGGCGGCGATGGACGAGAAGGTCATCATCGACGTCCAGCGCCCGGCCGACGCCTCCGTGCCGCGTCCGACGCTGTACCTGCTCAACGGCGCGGGCGGCGGCGAGGACGAAGCCTCGTGGCAGGCGAAGACCGACGCGCTGCAGTTCCTGTCGGACAAGAACGTCAACGTGATCCAGCCGATCGGCGGCAAGTGGAGCTACTACACCGACTGGATCAAGGACGACCCGGTACTCGGCCGCAACAAGTGGAAGACCTTCTTCACCGAGGAGCTGCCCCCGCTGGTCGACGGCGCGCTGGGCACCAACGGCGTGAACGCCATCGCGGGCCTGTCCACCTCGGGCACCACGGTGCTTGCGCTGCCGATCGCCAAGCCGGGCCTGTACCGGGCGGCCGCGGCCTACAGCGGTTGCGCGCAGACCAGTGACCCGGTCGGCTCCGAGTTCGTCAAGCTGACCGTCGAGACCTGGGGCGGCGGCAACACCGACAACATGTGGGGTCCGGAAGGCTCGCCGGACTGGGTGGCCAACGACCCGTACGTGAACGCCGAGGGGTTGCGCGGGCTCGACCTCTACATCTCCACCGGCAACGGCCTGCCCGGCCAGTACGACACGCTCAACGGTCCGTACGCGCTGCCCGGCGCATACGGTCTGGCCAACCAGATCGTCATCGGAGGCGTGATCGAGGCGGGCACCAACTACTGCACGCACAACCTGAAGAACAAGCTGGACCAGCTGGGCATCCCGGCCACCTACAACTTCCGCGACTCGGGCACCCACTCGTGGGGCTACTGGCGCGACGAGTTCCAGCTGTCGTGGCCCGTGCTCGCGAAGGGGCTCGGTATCTGATCCGAATCGAGCCGGGACCGCCCGGCCAGATTCCTCCGACCGCCTGGTCGCCGCTGTCGCGCGACCAGGCGGTCGTCTTTATGGGGTAGCCTTCACAAAAAAGTTCGGGAACCCGTAAAATTCAGTTCGTGGGTATTACGTTGGTCGAGTCGACCAAGTCCGTCACCGGGCGCGCGCGTGCCGCGACCGTTCTGCTGGGGCCCGCGTTCGTCGCGGCCATCGCGTACGTCGATCCCGGCAACGTCGCGTCCAACATCAGCGCGGGCGCGCAGTTCGGCTACCTCCTGGTCTGGGTCATCGTGCTGGCCAACGTGATGGCGGGGCTGGTCCAGTTCCTCTCGGCCAAGCTCGGCCTGGTCACCGGGTGGTCGCTGCCGGAGGCGGTGCGCGCGAAGGCGAGCGGTCCGGTCCGGCTGGCCTACTGGGGCCAGGCGGAGACGGTCGCGATCGCCACCGACCTGGCCGAGGTGGTCGGCGGCGCCATCGCGCTCCATCTGCTGTTCGGCCTGCCCCTGCTGGTCGGCGGCGTGATCACCGGCGCGGTGTCGATGGTTCTGCTGCTGGTGCAGGACCGTCGCGGCCAGCAACCGTTCGAGCGGGTGATCACCGGGATGCTCGCGATCATCGCGATCGGATTCCTGGCGAGCGTGGTCATCGCCCCGCCGTCGGCCGGGGGCACGGTGGGCGGTCTCCTGCCGCGCTTCCAGGGCACCGAGAGCGTGCTGCTCGCCGCCGCCATGATCGGCGCCACGGTCATGCCGCACGCGGTCTACTTGCACTCCGGCCTGGCCCGCGACCGGCACGGGCAACCGGCGCCGGGGCCGCTTCGCGCGAGGCTGCTGCGGATCACCAAGGTCGACGTCGGGCTGGCCATGATCTTGGCGGGCACGGTGAACCTGGCCATGCTGCTCATGGCGGCCAACACCCTGCGGGGCCGAAACGTCGAGACCATCGAGGACGCGCACGCGGCCGTCGGCGACGTGCTCGGCCCGGCCGCCGCGCTGCTGCTCGCGATCGGCCTGCTCGCCTCCGGCCTGGCCTCGACGTCGGTCGGCGCCTACGCGGGCGCGATGATCATGCAGGGCCTGTTGCACCGGCGAATCCCACTGATCACACGCAGGCTGATCACGTTGATCCCCGCCATCGCGGTCCTGGCGCTGGGGATCGACCCGACCCGCGCGCTCATCATCTCCCAGGTGGTGCTGTCGTTCGGCATCCCGTTCGCGCTGATTCCCTTGGTGCGCTTCACGAGTGACCCCACGCTGATGGGCGCGGACGTCAACCATCGCGTGACCACCGCGTTGGCCTGGACGGTCGCGGCGATCATCTCCGTGCTCAATGCCGCCCTGATCTATCTCACCGTCACCGGGCGGTAGGCCGCCCGGCGCGGCGCGCCGATCAGACCCAGTTCTCGATCCAGTACTTCCAGATCCGTGGTGCGTAGGCGTCCAACGGCGGAACCCTGATGTCGGTGCCCGCCAGGGCCGCGCTGGTGTGCCTGCAGTCGAACCAGCAGGCGAATTCACTGTGCTCCAGCACGTCCAGCGGCACACCGACCCGGGGCAGCAGCCAGTTCGCGCCGGGGACCCGCAACATCATGTCCAACGTGCGCTTGGGCATCACCTCGACCAGATGCGGCGCGCCCGCCTCGTCGGCGAACAGGTTCAGCGCGTCGACCGCGCTCTGCCTGCGCGGATCCACCAGGTGATAGGTGATCTTGTCCGAGCCGGCGCGATGCGCGATGTGATCGAGGGCGCGAGCCACGAAATCCACCGGGACCATGTTCGTCTCGCCCAGTTTGGGCACCAGGACCGGCAGCAGCCTCGGCAGCTGCGCGCCCATGCGCAGTAGGCGGAAGAAGTAGTACGGGCCGTCGATCCGATCGATCTCGCCGGTCCTGGAATGCCCGATCACGATCGACGGGCGATAGATCCGCCAGCGCAGCGACGATTCCCGGACGATCCGCTCGCCCTCGAACTTCGCTCGCTGCATCGGGGTGGCCAGCGCCTGCCCGTGATCGAACATGTCCTCGGTGAACAGGCCCTCGGTGGACCCGGCCACCTCCACGGTCGAGACGTGGTGCAGCAAGCCGACGCCCAGCTCCTCGGCGACGTCGACCAGGTGCCTGGTCCCGCCGCCGCGCTCGGTCAGGTCGTAGCCCCCGGCCAGATGGAAGACGTGCTCGATGGCGCCGCGATGCCGGGCCAGCCAGGTCGGATCGATGCCGAGTCCCGGGGCGCCCAGATCGCCGCGCACCGGACGGACGCGGTCGCCGCCCGCCCATTCCTGCGCGCAGCAGGCGAACCGGTCGGCCGAGGCGTCGCCCGGCCGAACCAGCACGTGAATATCACCCTCGCGTTTCAGGAGCTCAGGGATGAGAAAACGACCGATGAACCCAGTTGCCCCGGTAACCAGGTAAGTCATAGCCGATGAACATAGTCGCCTGTCGGTGGCTACGTTCCGGCGGGCTGATCAGTCGGCGAAGACGGGCTTGCGCTTGCTGAGCATCGCGGTGGCGCCCTCGATGAAATCGGGGGAGCGCAGCAGCTCGGTCTGACCCGCCTTCTCGGCGGCCAGGGCCGCGTCCAGCGCCGTCAGCGTGGCCTGGTTCAGCGCGTGCTTGGTGAGTTCCAGCGCGCGGCGCGGACCCGTGGCGATCTTCTCGACCCCGGCCTCGACCGCGGCGTCGAGTTCGTCGTCGGGCACGACGGCGGTGAACAGACCGGCGGCCGCGGCTTCCCGGGCGGGCAGCCGTTCGCCGAGCAGTGCCATCCGCGCCGCCAGCGGGCGGCCCGCCGCCGCGGCCACCAGCGCGGCCGCCCCGCCGTCGGGCATCAAGCCGATGTTGATGAAGGCCAGCAGCAGGTAGGAGTCCTCGCTCGCGTAGACCAGGTCGGCGGCCAGCGCGATGCCGACGCCGACGCCCGCCGCGGCGCCGCGGATGCGCACGATCACCGGGACCGGCGCGTCGACGATGGCCCGCACCAGCCGGTTCGCCGCGTCCATCACCATGTCCGAGGTGATGCCCCGCTGCGCCTCGTCCGCGCTCGCGGAGAGATCGGCGCCGGTGCAGAAATCGCCGCCCTCGCCGGTCAGTACGATCGCCCGCACCGCGCGGTCGTCCGCCGCCGCGCGGAAGGCGTCCCCGAGCGCGACCATGGTGTCGTAATCGATGGCGTTCTTCCGCTTCGGGTTGGTGATCGTGATCCGGAGCACCTTGCCGTCCTGGACCGCGCTGAACTTCGCGGCGGAGGGGGCGGCCGGGGCCGCGGAATCATTGTTGCTCACGTTTGCTCCTAAGCTGCAATTCGCCGGACGCCAGGCTGTGAATAGTGGTTAACTTTGCGAATTGTGGTTAACTTAGGTTCCATTGTCGGGCGCTGTCAACCAGCGCCGCCGGAGAACGGAGAGGTGCATGGTCGCGGATCGCAGCGAGGTCGATCTCGCTCCCGCGCGCCCCGAACCGGGCAGGCGGGCGAGCGCTGAGGGCGTGCCGTCGGTGCGCCGCCGTCCGAAGGACCGCAAGGTACAGATCATCCGGGCGGCCGCCCGCGCGTTCAGCGAACGCGGGTACTACCCGGTCGGCGTGGACGAGATCGCCGCCGAGGTCGGCATCTCCGGTCCCGCCCTCTACCGGCATTTCACGAACAAGTACGCGTTGCTGGTCGCCGCCGCGGAGGAGGGCGCGCAACACCTGCTGAACGTCGCCGAGGGGGCCGACGACACTCGGCTGGACCCGGTGCGGCGCGCCGACGCGCTGATCCGCGCGATCAGCGAGCACACCGTCGACATCCGCCGCGAGGCCGGGCTCTACCGCTGGGAGCGGCGCTATCTCGAGCGGGACGACCGCGTCCGGATCAAGAAGATCTACGACGACCTGAACAACACCCTCGCGGCGCCGATCGCGCTGCTGCGACCCGAGGCGCCGCCCGCGGACGTGGCGATGCTGGCCGCGGGCGTGCTCAGCGCGATCGCCAGCATCGCCGCGCACCGCACCGCACTGTCGAGCGCTCGGCTGCTTCCGCTGTTGCGCCAGATGTCCTGGGCCATCCTGCGCACCGAACTGCCTCCCGCGCCGGCCGAGCCGGATCCCGGCCCGCACGTGCGCGGCATCCCGGTGACCTCCAAGCGCGAACAATTGCTCACCGAGGCCATCCGGATCTTCGGCAGGCAGGGGTATCACGAGGCGAGCATCGAGGAGATCGGCGCCGCCGTCGGCATCAACGCTTCCAGCGTGTACCGGTACTTCGCGAGTAAGGCCGACCTGCTCGCCGCGGCGTTCCACCGCACCGGCGACCGGCTGGCCATCGCGATCACCGAGGCGCTGGCCGAAGCCACGAGCCGGGCGGACGCCGCGCGCAACGTGGCCGACCGCTACGCCAAATTGAGTTTCGCCATGCCCGAGATCATGGCGGTGTACTACGCCGAGTTCGGCAACCTGCCGCAGGCCGAGCAGCACAAGCTGCGCGCCATCCAGCGGCAGAACGTGCTGGAATGGGCCAACCTGCTGGACGGCGACCCGGTGGAAGCGCGTTTCCGGGTGCACGCCGCCATCAGTCAGGTGATCGATGTGGGCAGGCTGATCCGATTCGATTCCCGGCCCGAGCAACTGGCCCGGGTCACCGCGCTGATGGACGCGGTGCTGCTCGCCGACAAGGCGCGCCCGGACGACGCCCGCCGTTAGCCCGCGCATGGCCGCAGCGGAGGTCGGAGGTACGCCGATAGGGTGCGGCCGTGCAGTGTCCGTGGTTGATCCGCGTATGGCCGCGGGGGAGGCCGGAGGTACGCCGATGGGGCGCGGCCGGGCAGTGTCCGTCGTTGATCCGCGTATGGCCGCCTCGGAGGTCGGAGGTACGCCGATAGGGTGCGGCCGTGCAGTGTCCGTGGTTGATCCGCGCATCGCCGCAGCGAAGGCGGAGGTACGCGTGGGCGCGCCGCTCAGGGGCGGCGGCCGTGCCGGATCCGGAAGATCGTTCTGGCCAGGCGGAGATGGCGCGGGTGCCGGTCGAACGTGGACAGATTCACCGGCGCCTGATACCGCTTGCGGGTGATGGCCAGGGTCCGGCTGAACTCTCGTAGTCCCTGGTCGCCGTGGCTGTGGCCCTGGCCGTATTCGCCCACACCGCCGAAAGGCAGCGCGGGAATGCCCGCGTACGCGGTCGAGGAGTTGATGGTCACCACCCCGGCGCGCAGTTGCTCGGCGAACGCCTCGATCTCGTGCACGTCCCTGGTGAACACCGACACCGCGACGTCGGTGCCCACCGCGTTGATCCGCTCGGCGGCCTCGTCCATGCTCGCCACCTTGTTCACGATGAGCACCGGGCCGATGCCCTCGCCGGTGATCGCGGTGCTCTCCTCCGGCACTTCGGCCAGCACGATCGGCTCGATGTAGGGATCGCGGATGGAGTCCAGCCCGCCGACGACCGCGCGGCCGCCGCGGGCCACCGCGTCGCGCACCTGCCTGCGCACCACTTCGATCTGTGACTCCATGATCATCGGGCCGTAGGACGCCTTCCGGTCCGCGCCCGGCCGCAGCTTGCGGGCCTGATCCGCGACCAGCTCCAGGAAGCGGTCGTAGACGGATTGGGCGACGTAGGCCCGTTGGATGCCGGTGGCGTTCTGCCCGGCGTTGGCCATCGCGCCGAACACGGCGGCCTCGGCGGCGTCGTCGAGTTTCGCGTCGACGTGCACGACCATGCTGCCCTTGCCGCTGCGCTCCACGACGACCGGCGTCATGGTCTGGGCGCACACCGAGATCACCTCGCGCGCACCGGCTTCGGAGCCGGCGTAGGCGATCTTGTCGACCTTCGCGCGGCACAGCGCGGTGCCGGTGGCCTTGTCTCCCGTAACCACTTGCAGCACAGGCTGGTTCGGTGCGAGCCGGGACCAGCTGTCGGCCAGCCACACGCCGACGCCGGTGGTCAGCTCGTGCGGCTTGAACACCACGGCGTTGCCCGCCGCCATCGCGTAGGCGATCGAACCCATCGGGGTGAACACCGGGTTGTTCCACGGGCCGAGCACGCCGACGACGCCCAGCGGCAGATACCCGACGGAGGCCCGCTGATTGCGGGTGAGCCAGTTGGAACCGATGCGCCGCCGGTCGAGTGCGCGGCCCGCGTTGCGCGCGGCCCAGTCGAGGTTCTCCACCGCGAGCATCACCTCGATCGCGGCGTCGGCTACCGGCTTCCCGGTCTCCTCGCACAGCAGTGAGACCAATTCGCCCGAGCGCCGGGCGATCTCGCGTTTCCAGTCCAGCAGCCACCGCTTCCGGCTGCTGAATCCGAGTTCGGCCCACCATTTTTCGGCGGAGCGAGCCGCTCGCACGGCGCGATTCAGTTCGCCCGCGCTCATCACGGCGTAGTTGCCGACGACCTCGCCGGTGCGCGGGTCATAGGACGTCAGGACGTTCGTTCGGCCCGTTCCTCCCGGACGCGCCGCCAACCGTGACTGCGCGGACTCGGCCATGATCACCTCTCGCAGTGTCGAAACCGGCGTGCGGACCGCTCAGCTGGGCCACATCCGTGGACGAGTGAGTGTTTTCCCCCGCAAAGCAGACTATGGTCTGGCGCAGCGGGCCGACAAGGCTCGGCCGCGGCCTCGGTGTCCGGATCGGATCGCGCTCACCAGCGCCGATTCTCCGCACGGCGAACGGGCGGCGGAAAATGTGAGTAAGGACACAATGGGCGCACGCTGGTGCGGGTACCTCACGCGACGCGGCAGCCCGGGCGATCGGGCCGGTAACATCACGCCGAGCGCGACGGATCACCAATCCGAGCGTGCGCCCGCGCTCGGGCGACCTGGTCGCCGTACCGGCCGATAGTGGAGAGTTGATGCCGAGTTCCAACCAAGCGGATTCGCATGCGAGTGAGCCTGCGGTCCGGGTAACGGACGTTCGCAAGTCGTTCGGCGATGTGCACGCACTGCAGGGCGTCAGCTTCGTCGCCGAACGCGCTTCCGTCCTCGGCATCCTGGGGCCGAACGGCGCGGGCAAGACGACCATGGTGAAGGTCCTCTCCACGCTGCTGCGTGCCGACTCCGGCACCGCCGTCGTGGCCGGGTACGACGTGTCGAAGGACCCGGCGGGCGTGCGCCGCTCGATCATGATGACCGGCCAGTACGCGGCGCTGGACGAGAACCTCTCCGGCCGGGAGAACCTCGAGCTGTTCGGCAGACTGATGGGCCTGGGCAAGTCCACGGCCCGCAAGCGCGCCGACACCTTGCTCGAGGAATTCGATCTGGTGAGCGCGGGCCGCCGGGCCGTGCGCCACTACTCGGGCGGCATGCGCCGCCGCGTGGACATCGCCTGCGGGCTGGTGGTGCGTCCCGAGGTGGTGTTCCTGGACGAGCCGACCACCGGCCTGGACCCGCGCAGCAGGCAGGGCGTCTGGGACCTGGTGACCGCGCTGAAGACACAGGGCATCACGGTGCTGCTGACCACGCAGTACCTGGAGGAAGCCGACGTGCTCAGCGACAACATCATCGTGATCGACAAGGGCACGGTGATCGCCGAGGGCACCGCCGACGAACTCAAGGAGAAGACCGGCGGCAGCTACTGCGAGGTCGTCCCGCTGGATCAGAAGAAACTGCGCACCGCCGCGTACGCCCTTGGCGACCTGGTGCCGCCCGCGGTGCTGGCCGACATCGACGGCGGCGACCGGCTGTCCATCCCGGCGCCGGAAGGCGCAGCCACGCTGACCGAGGCGCTGCGCAGGCTCGACAGCGCCGGTGTGGAGCTGGCCGACATCGCGCTGCGCCGCCCCTCGCTCGACGACGTGTTCCTGTCCATCACCGGCCACTCGGGCGGGCGAGCGTGACCGCTGCGACCGCCCCGGAGCACACCGAGGCCGAGGTGACGCTGTTCGCCGAGTTGCCCGCGGCGCGGCTGTCGTCGTTCGCGCAGTGGCGCGCGCTGACCGGCCGCATCGTCCGCACCATGGCGACCAAGGGCGAGCTGATCGTCGCCGCGGTCACGCCGCTGATCTTCACCCTCGGTTTCTATCTGCCGTTGCGCTACGTGATGAAGATCCAGGGCGTCGACTACGCCCAGTACGTCATGCCGATCATCGTGTTGCAGACCATGGCCTTCACCATGATGTCGAACGCGCAGCTGGCCGCGTTCGAGGCGATGACCGGCCTGAGTACCCGACTGCAGACCATGCCGATCGGCACGCTGGTGCCGTTCACCTCGCGCATCTGCGCCGGGCTGGTCCGGTCGGTGACCTCGCTGACCGCCGCGGTGCTGTTCGGGTACCTGATCGGTTTCCGCTTCGTCGCAGGCGTCGGGCAGGCCGTGCTGTTCTGCGCGTTCTCTCTCGCGGTCGGCACGGTGCTCGCGGTCGGCGCCGACGGGCTCGGCAGTCTGACCAAGAGCCCGGAGTCGCTGAGTCAGGCGCTGACGCTGCCGACGCTGATCTTCGGCATGCTCTCCTGCGGATTCGTGCCGGAACGCAACTTCCCGGAATGGATTCGCCCGTTCGTGCGCAATCAGCCGATCTCCCAGTTCTCCTTCGCGCTGCGCGACATGGCGGCCGACGGCGTGACCTGGCACGTGCTGTGGGTTCCGCTGGTGTGGTTGATCGGGCTGGCGGCGGTGTTCACCCCGTTGGCGATCTGGGCGAGTGTGAGGCGGTCATGAGTTCGGTGGAATCGACCGTGGAGCGCACCGCGCCGCAGACCGAGGTGTTCGAGGGACGCCCGGCCGAACCGCTGCCCGTCGTCCGGACGAGGCCGGAAGGCTCGCTGGTCACCTGGGTGGTGCAGAGCCTGATCCAGTGCAAGCGGCTGCTGCTGGTCTGGGCGCGTGATCCGGCGACGACCATCCAGACGCTGGTGTATCCCGCGCTCACCTTGGTGATGTTCTACATCGTGCTGAACAAGCCCGTCTCCGGGGCCACCGGCATGCCCGCCGTGTACGGCACGGTCCCGTTGTTGACGTTGGTCGCGGCGATGTCCGGCGCGGTGGTCAGCGCCCTCGGCTTCAAGACCGAGAAGATGACCGGGCTGCTCGGCCGGTTCTGGACGATGCCGGTGCACCGTGCGGCCGGATTCACCGGGCGGCTGCTCGCCGAGGCGATCCGTGTCCTGGTGACAACGGTGTTCGTCGTCGCGGTCGGTCTGCTGCTCGGTTTCCGCTTCGATCAGGGACCGGTCGCGGCGCTGGCGTTGATCGGCATCCCGGTGCTGTTCGGGGTGGCGTTCGCCGTCCTGGTCACCGCGCTTGCCACCGTGTCCGAGGGCGTGATGCTGGTGAACATCATCGGCATGATCAGCACCTTGCTGATGTTCTTCAACTCGGGTTTCGTTCCGGTTTTCGCCTACCCGATCTGGTTGCAGGACGTAGTGGCGCATCAGCCGATGAGTTGCGCGATCGATGCGATGCGCGGGTTGTCCTACGGCGGTGCGGTCGCCGACCCGCTGCTCGAGACGCTCGCCTGGACGCTCGGGATGATCGTCGTCTTCGCCTACCCGGCGATCAGGGGATACCGGCGGGCCGCGGAAACGGGGCCGTAGCCACCAGTCGTCACCGTGCGCCGGGTTCCGATCATCGGACCCGGCGTTCGGCGTCTTCGCGCGGTTCGGCGAACTCGTAATCCAGCCAGCGGTTCCGATTGGCCCAGCCGACCAGGTCGTAACGCCAGCGGAACGGCCAGGTGTGCGCGACCGTGCCGAACAGCACAGCGCCCAGCGCCGTGTAGTCGTCGTGCGCGGACAGCAGGGCGCGCTGACCACGCGGGGTGGCGCTGAAGAACGCGTCGAACATGGCGATGGACTGCTCGGTGGTGAGTCTGCCGAGGCCGTAGAGGCCGCGCATCCGCATCCGATACACCAGCCGTGCGCGCGGCGGCCACAGCGCGGCGATGGGGTCGCGCCCTTCCAACAGCGCGGTGATCGCGGTGTCGACCAGTGCCAGTGAGTCGGCGACGCTGTACCCGGTGCACGGGTGCATCATGCCGCCGCGCGAGCCGAACGCAATCGCGCGCGCCTTGCCGGTGCGTGGCGGCGGCTGGTCGAGTGGATAGTGCGCCGCCTCGCTCGGTTCGTCGCCGGCGAGGCGGATGCCGTGCGCGGCGAGGCGCGCGAGTGTGCGCTTGCGCAGTTCGTGCTGCGGCATGCCGCCCCGGAGGCCGAGACTGGTCTCCTCGAAGATCACCGTGCCGTCGCCGAGCGGCACCGCGTAGAGGAACGACGGCGGCTCGTCCGGGCCCGCGCCGTTCTCCGGCCGCCAGTCCAGCAGCAGGCCCTCGCCTTCGGCGATCATCGGCGCGGCCGCCTCGGCGTCGACGAAGATGCCGTGCGCGCTCGCCCCGCGGCGGCGTCCCAGCGGGGGCAGCCCACGGGCGTCGAACACCGCCGCCGCCCGGTGCACCGTGCCGTCGGCGAGTTCGACCTCGTGCGCGCCCACCCGCGTGGCGCGGCCCGCGACGACGGTGGCGTCATCGAGCGGTAGCGCCGCGCGCAGGCCGGGCTTGGACAGCACGCAGTAGGGACGGTCGATGCGATGCTCGGTCTTCGTCCACACTCTGGGCGCCGGGATGGTCGTCGCGACAGCCGTGGACGGCAGCCATTGCGGCAGCTCGTCCACCCAGCAGGAGAAGGTGGGCGGCCACAGCCGTTCGGGGCGCGGGTCGATCGCGGTCACCGACAGCCCCGCGATCATGGCGCGGTGCGCGAGCGCCCGTCCGGTGGGACCGAGCCCGACCACGCACACATCGACTTCCCGGTCCGCGCTGACACCCATAGGGGCATTCAATCCGGTGGGCCGACGGAAGCGCAACTATTCCACGCCTGCGAGCCCAAGGAATTCGGGTCTCGCTATTTCGGAATCGGATCGGTTCGAAACGGTGCGAATTCCGGTGCACGGGCATGCCCCCAGAATCGGTGGCCCAGCAACTTCAGTCGTGAAACGGCTCGGGACAGTCCATAGCCTGAGCTCGGAACGCGAGGCGTTCCGGGATTCGGGATAAGGGGAGTCATGAGAGGGAGCCACCTCCGCCGGTTGCTGCTGTCGGCGGTCGTCGCCGGCGCTGCGGCCGCATCGGCAATGGTCTCGGTGCAGGCCCAGGCCGCGCCCGCGGAGTCTTCTATTGTTTCCGTGCAGGAGCACAGTGCGCGGAACCTGACATTGACGGTGCATTCCGCTGCCATGGATCTCGATATTCCGGTGGAAGTGCAGCGCGCCGCGGACACCAGCGTTCCCCGGCCGGTGCTGTATCTGCTGCTCGGCGCGGCCGGTGGCATCGACGGCTCGACCTGGGCCACGAAGACCGACGCGATGCAATTCCTCGCGGACAAGAACGTGCACGCGGTCACGCCGATCGGCGGCATGTTCAGCTACTACGCGGACTGGGAGAAGGACGACGCCAGGTTGGGGCGCCAGAAGTGGCGGACCTTCCTGAGCCGCGAACTGCCTCCGCTGATCGACTCGTATCTCGGGACCAGCGGGCGCAATGCCCTCGCGGGGTTCTCGATGTCGGGGACCACGACACTCGCGCTCGCCGCGACCACGGGTGACCTGTACTCCGGCGTCGCCGCATACAGCGGTTGCGCGCAGACCAGCGATCCGGTCGGCCGTGAGTTCGTCCGGCTGACCGTCGAGGAATGGGGTCTCGCGGAACTGGACAACATGTGGGGGCCCGCGGGCGACCCGCAATGGGTGGCCAATGATCCCTACGTGCAGGCGGAGGGATTGCGTGGCAAATCCATCTACATCGCCAGTGGAAATGGCATCCCCGGCGTCTACGACCGATACGGCGGGAAATATTCGCTGAACGGTCCGTGGGGTTTCGCGAATCAGCTCGTCGTCGGCGGTGTGATCGAAGCGGCCACCAATTACTGCTCGCACAACATGAAAGACCGGCTGGACAGCCTCGGAATCCCCGCGCGATACAACTTCCGCCCGGAAGGCACCCATTCCTGGGGCTATTGGGAGGACGCGCTGAAGGATTCGTGGCCGACGCTGGCCGCTCCATTGGGAATCTGATCCGCGGGAATTCGAAATGACTGTTCGCACTCGGGCCGCGCGTGTCGTCGGCCTCGTGATGGCCGCTGCCTGTGTGGCGCTGTGCCATGCGCCGACCGTGGCCGCCGCCCCGGAGACACCGGCGCTGGACGGCGCCAACGACTGGTCTTGCCTGCCCACACCGGCGCGACCGGAGCCGGTGGTGCTCGTGCACGGCTCGGGCACCGATATCGGCCGCAGCTTCCCCCTGCTCGCGCCGGCCATCCGGGCCGAGGGACATTGCGTGTTCGCCGCGAATCTCGGCGCCGCGCCGGGTGTCGTCGACGCGGTGAGCGGGCAGACCGGCTCCAGCTCCACCGGCGTCGGGCCGATCGGCGCCGCACTGCTGGGACGTGTCGTCTACGGCGTGGCCGACATCGACCGGATGGCGGGCGAGCTCGCCGAAGTCGTGCGGGCGGTGCGGGAGACGACGGGCGCGAGGCGGGTGGCGCTGGTCGGCCACTCCACCGGCGGTACGGTGATCCGGCAGTATCTGCGCGCCCGCGGCGCGGAGGCGGTGTCCCAAGTGGTGACTCTCGGCACGCCGTATCGCGGCTCGACCTGGGCCGGGTTGCGCGGCAGCTATCCGGACCTGGCCGCGCTCGGCCTGGGCGACGCGCAGATCGCGGCCCAGGTCTTCGGGACTCCGGGCCAGCAGCAGGTGGTCGGGTCACCGCTGCTGAACCGGCTGAACGCGGGAGGCGAGACCGTGCCCGGTCTCCGGTACACGGCCATCGCGTCCCGCGCCGACCAGGTGATCACGCCGCAGGACACCGCCCTGCTCGCTGCGCCCGACCCAGCCGACCGCAACGTGTGGCTGCAGGACGGATGTCCTGCCGACGCGGCCGACCACAGCGGCATGCTGGAAGACCCACGCGCCACCGCCGCCGTTCTCTCCGCGCTCGCCGGGGATCGGCGAACGTTGCCCTGCTGAGCGCACCCTGGCCGGACCGGATCACGAAGATGGAGAACCTCGGTGAGTCTCGGCATTACTTGTAGCGGGCTGCGCCGCGAATTCGCCGGAGTCGCGGTGGTCGACGACGTGACCTTCCGCGCCCCCGCGGGCCGGGTCACCGCGGTCGTCGGGCCGAACGGCGCGGGCAAGACGACGCTGTTGTCGATGCTCGCCGGTCGGTTGCGGCCACATCGAGGGTGGCTCCGCGTGGAGGACGCGGATCCGAGCGCAGAGCCATGGGTGGTCCGCTCCCGGGTCGGCTGGGTCCCCGACGTGTACGAGAGCAGCGAGACCTGGTCGGTCGCGGAGGTCGTGCGGTTCTCCGCGAAGATCGCGGGCCACAGCGCGGACGCGGCCGATGAACTGGTCGATCGGGCAATGCATCTCGCGCGTTTGGCGGACTCCGCTTCCACGCCCGTTCTCCGTCTGTCCCGGAGTGACAAGAAGTGGCTCGGCCTGGCCAGAGCGCTGGCCGCGGGTACGACGGCACTCGTACTGGACAACCCGATGGCCGACTTGGACCACGACGGGCGTCGCTATCTGGCCGGAATGCTGCGAGCTCTCGCGCGCCAGGACATGACGATCGTCGTTTCTGCTTGTCTCGCCGACGATCTCGCCGGATGCGCGGAGAACATCCTGCACATCGATCATGGGCGACTCGTCGCGGGCGACGCATCGGTTCCGGCCCCGGTCGAACCTCGGACAGCTTTCGCGGGACCGGACGCGCGCGGCTCGCGGAGGCCGGCTACTTCGGTGTGACCCAGGTGGTGATGTCCGCGTGCACCACTTCCAGGCCGTGCTTGTCGTAGATCGACACCGGCACCACCAGCTCGCGCCCCTCGGTGATGCTCGCGAAGTCGGGGATCTCGGCCAGCCGCGCGACGGCCCGCAGCCCGGTCTCGGCTTTCGCCAGATATCGCACGTTCATCGCCTTGGGGATCCATCGGTGCGTGGCGGGCACGGTCGCCTCGCTGAGCATGCCCATCGCGACCTCGGCCAGATTGCACGCCGCGATCGCGTGGAAGGTGCCCAGATGGTTGTGGATGCCGAACCACTTCGGGGAGGTGACCTCGCACAACCCCGGTTCGAGCCGGACCACGTTCGGCAACACGGTGCCGAAGTAGGGCACCCGCGCCACCATCCCGAGCGAGAACAGGGCATGCCCCAGCCGGTTGTCCGGCAGCTTCTTCCAGCCGCGATAGGTCACGGTCTCTTTTGCCATGCGGCGTATCTTACTCAAAAGTAAGTTCGTGGCCAGCCCCACCGATTTGAAGTGACTCGCGGGGATCGTGCATACTGTTCGGGTTGCCTTGCACCGGGCCGTGTCTGTTTCCAGGTGAAACAGCTGGTCGGGCGGGGCGAGCAGTACCCCATCGAGTACCTCGCCGGGTTTCTGGCGTGGGTACGTCCGGGACAGTGTTCCAGGCCTGAGATGCATCGCGATCCGAGGCCGAGGAATGAGCGGACGGGCGACACGCCCGACCGCGTGTACCGGAGAACCATGACAGATGAACAGCGGCGAGGATCGGGCGTGCCCGGTCAGGGTCTCCACTGAGACGTCTTCGTGTGTTCGGGCTGTGCAAATGAGGGTGGTCCAGAGGACTGGTATAGCCGGGCTTCCGGACCACGAAGGAAAGCGGAGAAAAGGACACTTAGCGTGGCGGGACAAAAGATCCGCATCAGGCTCAAGGCCTATGACCACGAGGCGATCGACGCATCGGCGCGCAAGATCGTGGAGACGGTGACCCGCACCGGGGCACGCGTCGTCGGCCCGGTGCCGTTGCCGACCGAGAAGAACGTGTACTGCGTCATCCGTTCGCCGCACAAGTACAAGGACTCGCGCGAGCACTTCGAGATGCGCACGCACAAGCGGCTTATCGACATCCTCGACCCGACGCCGAAGACGGTGGACGCGCTCATGCGCATCGACCTGCCGGCCAGCGTCGACGTCAACATTCAGTGACGGGGACTCGAGACATGACTGACAACAAGAACAGGCCGGCCGCCGGCATCCTGGGCACCAAGCTCGGTATGACCCAGGTCTTCGACGACAACAACCGCGTCGTTCCCGTGACCGTCATCAAGGCCGGGCCGAACGTCGTCACCCAGATTCGCACCGTGGAGCGCGACGGCTACAGCGCCGTCCAGGTCGCCTTCGGCGCCATCGATCCGCGCAAGGTGACCAAGCCGGTCTCCGGCCAGTTCACCAAGGCCGGTGTCACGCCGCGCCGCCACGTCGCCGAGATCCGCGTCGCGGACGCCTCCACCTTCGAGGTCGGCCAGGAGATCAGCGCCGAGGTGTTCGAAGAGGGCAGCTACGTCGACGTCACCGGCACCAGCAAGGGCAAGGGCTTCGCGGGCACCATGAAGCGCCACGGCTTCCGTGGCCAGGGCGCCTCGCACGGTGCGCAGGCCGTGCACCGCCGTCCGGGCTCGATCGGTGGCTGCGCCACCCCCGGCCGCGTGTTCAAGGGCATGCGCATGTCGGGCCGGATGGGTAACGACCGCGTCACCACGCAGAACCTGTCGGTGCACAAGGTCGACGCCGAGAACGGCCTGCTGCTGATCAAGGGAGCGATCCCGGGTCGCAAGGGCGGCGTCGTGATCGTCAAGAGCGCCGTGAAGGGTGGTGCGCACGCATGACGAGCCTCGAGAAGAAGGCCAACCTGACGTTGCCGGTCAAGGAGATCGGCGGCAAGACCAACGGCACTGTCGACCTCCCCGCGGAGATCTTCGACGTGACCGCCAACATCGCGCTGATGCACCAGGTTGTCGTGGCCCAGCAGGCCGCGGCCCGCCAGGGCACGCACGCGACCAAGACCCGTGGCCAGGTCTCCGGCGGCGGCAAGAAGCCGTACCGGCAGAAGGGCACCGGTCGCGCCCGCCAGGGTTCGACCCGCGCGCCGCAGTTCACCGGCGGTGGCACCGTGCACGGCCCGCAGCCGCGCGACTACACCCAGCGCCTGCCCAAGAAGATGAAGGTCGCCGCTCTGCGTGGCGCCCTGTCCGACCGGGCGCGCAACGAGCGCATCCACGTGATCACCGAACTGGTGGCGGGCCAGACCCCGTCCACCAAGACCGCCAAGAGCTTCCTGGCCGAGCTGTCGGACCGCAAGAAGCTCCTGGTCGTGGTCGGCCGCGAGGACGTCGCCGCGTGGAAGAGCGTGGCGAACCTGCAGAACGTGCACCCGATCGCCCCGGACCAGCTCAACACCTACGACGTGCTCAACAGCGACGACGTGGTGTTCAGCGTCGAGGCGCTCAACGCGTTCGTGCACGGCCCGGCCGAGGCTGCACAGGAGGAGAGCAAGTGACCACCATCGCCGACCCCCGCGACATTCTGCTGGCGCCGGTCATCTCCGAGAAGTCCTACGGACTGATCGAGGAAGGCACCTACACCTTCCTGGTGCACCCGGACTCGAACAAGACGCAGATCAAGATCGCCGTGGAGAAGGTCTTCGGTGTGAAGGTGACCAGCGTCAACACCGCCAACCGTCAGGGCAAGCGCAAGCGGACCCGCTTCGGTTACGGCAAGCGCAAGAACACCAAGCGCGCGCTCGTGACCATCTCGGCCGACAGCAAGCCCATCGAGATCTTCGGAGGCCCGGTCGCGTAAGCGCCCGGGAATCCAGAAAGCAGAGAAGAACTCATGGCAATCCGTAAGTACAAGCCGACTACGCCGGGCCGCCGCGGCTCCAGCGTCTCGGACTTCGCCGAGATCACCCGGTCGACCCCGGAGAAGTCGCTGCTGCGCCCGCTGACCAAGTCCGGCGGCCGCAACGCCCACGGCCGGATCACCACCCGGCACCGCGGTGGCGGGCACAAGCGCGCCTACCGTCTGATCGACTTCCGTCGTCTGGACAAGGACGGGATCCCGGCCAAGGTCGCGCACATCGAGTACGACCCGAACCGCACCGCGAACATCGCGCTGCTGCACTTCGTGGACGGCGAGAAGCGCTACATCATCGCCCCCAAGGGCGTGACGCAGGGCACCCGCATCGAGTCCGGCCCGACGGCCGACATCAAGCCGGGCAACAACCTGCCGCTGCGCAACATCCCGACCGGTACCACGATCCACGCCGTGGAGCTGCGTCCGGGCGGCGGCGCCAAGCTGGCCCGCTCGGCGGGCATGAGCATCCAGCTGCTGGGTAAGGAAGGCCCCTACGCCACGCTGCGTATGCCCTCCGGTGAGATCCGTCGCGTCGACGTGCGCTGCCGCGCCACCGTCGGCGAGGTCGGCAACGCCGAGCAGTCGAACATCAACTGGGGTAAGGCCGGCCGCATGCGCTGGAAGGGCCGCCGCCCCACGGTCCGTGGTGTCGTCATGAACCCGGTCGACCACCCGCATGGTGGTGGTGAGGGCAAGACCTCCGGTGGTCGCCACCCGGTCTCGCCCTGGGGTCAGCCGGAAGGCCGCACCCGCAAGCCCAACCGTCCGAGCGACAAGCTCATCGTCCGCCGTCGCAAGACCGGCAAGAAGCGCTGAAGGAGGAGGTAAGAAATGCCACGCAGCCTCAAGAAAGGCCCGTTCGTCGACGACCACCTCCTCGCGAAGGTGGACGTGCAGAACGAGAAGGGCACCAAGCAGGTCATCAAGACCTGGTCGCGTCGTTCGACCATCATCCCCGATTTCATCGGTCACACGTTCGCGGTGCACGACGGCCGCAAGCACGTGCCGGTGTTCATCTCGGACAACATGGTCGGGCACAAGCTCGGTGAGTTCGCGCCGACCAGGACGTTCAAGAGCCACGTCAAGGAAGACCGGAAGAGCAAGCGGCGATGACGACGACTGAGACTCAGAACCCGACCGCGCGCGCGACCGCCAAGCACGTTCGCGTGACCCCGATGAAGGCACGCCGTGTCGTGGACCTGGTCCGCGGCAAGCGCGTCGAGGACGCCCTCGCCCTGCTGAAGTTCGCGCCCCAGGCCGCGAGCGAGCCGGTCGCCAAGGTCGTCGCGAGCGCCGCGGCCAACGCCGAGAACAACCTCGGCCTGAACCCGGCCACGCTGGTGATCTCGACCGCCTACGTCGACGAGGGCACCACCCTGAAGCGGTTCCAGCCGCGTGCCCAGGGCCGTGCGTTCCGCATCCGCAAGCGCACCAGCCACATCACCATCGAGGTCGAGAGCATCCCCACCGCCGGTGGAGCCACTCGTAACCGCCGGAAGGGAGGGGCAAAGTAAATGGGACAGAAGATCAACCCCCACGGCTTCCGCCTCGGTATCACCACCGACTGGAAGTCACGTTGGTACGCGGACAAGCAGTACGCGGACTACGTGAAGGAAGACGTCGCGATCCGCAAGCTGCTGGCCACCGGCATGGAGCGGGCGGGCATCGCCAAGGTCGAGATCGAGCGCACCCGTGACCGCGTGCGGGTGGACATCCACACCGCGCGTCCGGGCATCGTGATCGGCCGCCGCGGCGCCGAGGCCGACCGCATCCGCGCCGAGCTGGAGAAGCTGACCGGCAAGCAGGTGCAGCTGAACATCCTCGAGGTCAAGAACCCCGAGTCGGATGCGCAGCTGGTCGCCCAGGCCGTGGCCGAGCAGCTGTCCAACCGTGTGGCGTTCCGTCGCGCGATGCGCAAGGCCATCCAGTCGGCCATGCGTTCGCCGAACGTCAAGGGCATCCGTGTGCAGTGCTCGGGCCGCCTCGGCGGCGCCGAAATGTCGCGCTCGGAGTTCTACCGCGAGGGTCGGGTGCCGCTGCACACGCTGCGCGCCGACGTCGACTACGGCCTCTACGAGGCCAGGACCACCTTCGGTCGCATCGGCGTGAAGGTCTGGATCTACAAGGGCGACATCGTCGGTGGCAAGCGTGAGCTGGCCGCCGCTGCCGCCGCGCCCGAGCGTCCGCGCCGGGAGCGGCCGAGCCGCCCGCGTCGGTCCGGTTCCACCGGCACCACCGCGACCAGCACCGAGGCCGGGCGCGCCGCCACCGCGGTGGCCGACGCCCCGGCAGAGACACAGGAGGGCTGACGCATGCTGATGCCTCGCAAGGTGAAGCACCGCAAGCAGCACCACCCGGGCCGTTCCGGTACGGCCAAGGGCGGCACCTCGGTGGCGTTCGGCGATTTCGGCATCCAGGCGCTGGAGCCGGCGTACGTCACCAACCGGCAGATCGAGTCGGCGCGTATCGCGATGACTCGCCATATCCGCCGTGGCGGCAAGATCTGGATCAACATCTACCCGGATCGCCCGCTGACCAAGAAGCCCGCCGAGACCCGCATGGGTTCCGGTAAGGGTTCGCCGGAGTGGTGGGTCGCGAACGTCAAGCCCGGTCGCGTGATGTTCGAGATGAGCTACCCGAACGAGGAGACCGCTCGTGAGGCCCTGCGCCGCGCGATGCACAAGCTCCCGATGAAGTGCAGGATCGTGACCAGGGAGGAGCAGTTCTGATGGCTACCGGAACACCGGCCGCAGAGCTCCGCGAGCTCACCGAAGAGGAGTTGGTGGCCAAGCTGCGCGACTCCAAGGAAGAGCTGTTCAACCTGCGCTTCCAGATGGCGACGGGTCAGCTGGACAACAACCGTCGTCTGCGCGTCGTCCGTCACGAGATCGCGCGCATCTACACGGTCATGCGTGAGCGCGAGCTCGGTCTGGCCACCGGACCCGCTGGCAAGGGAGATGCCGCATGAGCGACAAAGCAGAAGGGCAGCGCGGCACCCGTAAGGTGCGGGTCGGCTACGTTGTCTCGGACAAGATGAACAAGACGATCGTCGTCGAGCTGGAAGACCGCAACCGGCACCCGCTCTACGGCAAGATCATTCGCACCACCTCGAAGGTGAAGGCGCACGACGAGAACGAGGTCGCGGGCATCGGCGACCGCGTTCAGCTGATGGAGACCCGTCCGCTGTCGGCCACCAAGCGCTGGCGTCTGGTCGAGGTCCTGGAGAAGGCCAAGTAAGCCTCTCCGGCACGGCGTGAAACCCGAAGGCCCGCTTCCCGTTCTCGGAGGCGGGCCTTCGCCGTATCCGGGCGCGTCCGAGGAATTCTCTTGCCGTCCACCCTGCGTGGGTACTGTCGTGTTGCGGGTGGCGATCGAGCAAACCGGCGGACTCCTGGCCTGACCGGAACTGCGATAGGTGGCGCCGACGGCCGATGCGGAGGATGAGCGGTGGGGAATGTGAGTCGATCCGAACAGACCTATGATCGAGCGCTGCTGCGGGAACATCTGCTGAAAACGCGGATAGCGGGTGATGTCGCGACGCCTCGGGAGGGGAATCTCGCGAACTATCGCAAGATGGTGTCGAAGGATCCTGGGTATCAGTTCGGGCTGACACTGAAGGATTGGACCTTCGCCGAGACGCTGGAGATGATGGCGCGTCTGTGCGGGGTCAGCCCCGACCCGCGGCATGTGCGGGGTTCGGACACCATCGACGTCGACCTGACGCTCGACGCGCTCGACGCGATGGGAGCGCGGATCGGGCTCGCCGCTCGTCGTCGGGAGACGGTGATCCTGGCGACCGGGCATCCGGACACACTCATGGGCGTGTATCGCGCTGTCGAGGACGCGTTACGCGCGGCAGGATGCGTGGTGCTCGTGCCGGCTGCCGGGTGGTCCTATCGGGTCACCACGCCATGGGGCCCGCAGCATCGCGAGATCCTCTACACCTCGGGAGTTGCCGCGCTGGGCACCGACGGCACGCTGCGACACACTCATGACCCGCATCCGATGCGGGCGGCCCTGCGGGAGTTGCGCGAGGCCGAAACCGGCCAATGGCCCGACCTGGTCGTCGCCGACCACGGCTGGGCCGGTGCGGCAGGGGAGGCGGGCATCGAGACCGTGGGATTCGCCGACAGCAACGACCCCGCACTGTTCGCCGGGCAAGCGGAGGGGAAGATCGCGGTCACGGTGCCTCTCGATGACGGAGTCCATCCCGACTACTACGGTCCGCTGACCGCTTATCTGCTCGGCCAGGCCGGACTCACCGGCTGAGGACACCCCGGTGCCGTGTGTCGCACACGATGGTTTCCAGATCCGACTGCGCTGGGCGCCAAGGTAATTCGGCCATAGCCTTGGCTGGGTCGCTGATCAGGGCGGCCGGTTCTGGCGCCGGTGGTCGATGGATCAGCTGAATTCGACGTCCGGTCCGCCGCTCGACCGCGGCCACGACGTCGAGAATGCTGCTGCCGCGGCCGCTGCCGATGAGAAAGCGCCTGAATTCGCCTTTCGGCGGTATGTTCTCGATACACGCGACGAAAGCCGCTGCGGCGTCGTCGATATGCAGATAGTCGCGGACAGCGCTGCCGTCGCCGTTGACTTCCAGAGCCGAGCCCTTCCTCGCGGCGGCGAATGCTCGGGGAATCAAGCGCGTCGGGTCGGGATCCGCGCCGCCGGCCACGTTCATCAAGCGCAGCACGGTAGCGGACAAGCGACCGGTGCCCGCCTGCGCGCTGATCGCCCACTCGGCGGCCAGCTTGCTCGCCGCGTACGGGTGCGGGGGCGCGTCGGGTAGACGCTCTGTCATCGGCTGTCGTTCGGGAGTTCCGTATATCGAGCCGGTCGAAGCGAAGACGAGCCGCGATATTCCGGCGGCGGCCATGGCGTCCAGCAACGCGACGGTCCCGCCGGTATTGACGCGGAAGTACCGCAGCGGATCGGCCGCCGACTCGCGCGCCCGAGTAAGCCCACCGAGATGGCACACCGCCTCCACGCCGTCCACAGCTTTCCGAAGCCCGTCCTCATCCAGCAGGTCGGCGACCCGAGTCGGCGCCCGCAGAGGCGAACCGCAGTCGCGAACCATCGCGATCGGCTCGTGCCCGGCTCCAGCCAGCAGTCTTACGACCGCCTGGCCCAGATAGCCGTTCGCTCCGGTGACGAGAACGCGCACCATGCGATTTTGTCACTGCTGTTGCCTGAGAAGGCGGAACAAACAAAGAGCCTATTGGTATCAGATCTGATACCATCAGTGTATGGCTTGGACCATGCGGTTGCCGGAGGACGAAGAGGCGGCGCTGAATGCGCAAGCGGATGCCGAGGGGCGCTCGAAACACGAGATCACTCGTGATGCTGTCCGGGCTTACCTCATGCGACATCGCAGGTGGGAGTCGCCACTGCTCAGCGATGACGAGACTTTCGATCTAGGTGGGCCCATTGGTAAGGATGACATCCGTAATGCGATGAACCGGCCGGCATGATCGTAATCGCAGATACCTCAGGAATCCTCGCGCTCTTCAATCGCTCGGACCCTGAGCACTTTGCGGTGCGCCGAGCTGCCGATTCGGCGAGCGCCATCGTTGTCAGTCCGCTGGCGCTGACCGAGGTGCATCATGTGGCGAGCGCCCGAGCCGGACGCGAGGCGGCCGACGGCATCCTCGCTCTGATCGCCGACCGGGTGGCGTCGACGCGGATCGTCATCTCAGGCGTCGATGCGGCACAGCTGCACGCCGCGATCGACATCCGTGGAAAGTACGGCAATCTGAATCTGGACCTGGTGGACGCTGTATGCGTAGCTCTGGCAGACGAATTCGATACCGACGCGATCCTCACGCTCGACCGCCGCGATTTTCGAACCTTGCGGCCCGTCGGCCGTTACTCCGCTTTCCGCGTCTTGCCGGACGATTGGCGTTCCGATACCTAGATGCCCCAGCTGGCACGGCAAGGTGGACCGGGCGCAGGCTCGGAATGAACCGTGATCGAGGACTGCCGTGGTTGAGTAGGGTGGTGGAGGTCGGGCGAGCTCGGTTGGCCGCGGGAGCGTTGTTCGTGCGCGGCGATGACGTGTTGCTCGTGCACAAGACGTATGGCAATGGGTGGGATCTACCGGGTGGGTATGTGGAGCCGGGGGAGGCGCCCGCTGCGGCTTGTCGGCGGGAACTCTTGGAGGAGCTCGGGATCGGCCGTTCCGTTCATCGGCTGCTGGTGCACGACTGGGCGCCGAGCCCTGGTGAGGGCGACAAGGTCCTGTACATATTCGACTGCGGTGCACTCGGCGACGATGAGCGGGTCCTCCGATTGCAGGAGTCGGAACTCGATGCCTGGCGGTGGGTCTCGGTCGCCGGCGTTCATGACTACGTGTTGCCGCGTCTGGCTCGACGTCTGCGGCAAGCACACCTGGCATACATCGACGGCTGTCCCCGGTATCTCGAACACGGATATCCGGTCGGGCAGGTCGATTAGCTGAGCGAAGGCTCGCAGCGGCAGGTCGGACCGGCGGTCGTGCGGGGTCTTGCGCTATACGTATACATCTACTTATAGTGAGACGACGGCCCGGACTTTCTGGGAACATCGAATCCGCACCGGTAGAGGCGGATTCGGGGTGGGCCGGTCGACGGTAGACGCATGCCTACATGCGCACTGATCTATGAAACGGGGAAATCATGACCACTGATCCGAACAACCTGAGCGGCGTGGACACTGTCGAGGAGCAGGCCTGCGGCGTCACCATCGTCAAGGAATCAGCCGAGCCGGGCGACGTGGACGACCTGCGCCAAATCGTGTTGCGCGTGGGTCCGGGTGGCGGGCGTCAGCAGCGGTTCTTCGGCAGACTGCTCGGCGAATCCCGCGAATACGGCAAGGTCGGGATGAACGTCGTGCGGGTCTACGTGAGCCGGAAAGGCAAATTCGTGGTGCACCGCCGGGAATCGGACTGGCGCGAAATGTCCGTCGCGATCGACTGGACCGAATGGAAGAACTGGCGCGAGCTGCTGCGGCCCGGCAGTGGCGAGCGCGAATGGGGTGACTACACGGTGGAGATCGTGGACTCGCCCGCCGAGTTGCGGGGCCGGATTCCGGAGCACATCTACCGGACCGTCGTCGACGTGGCCGAGCACCCGAACTCGCAGGACCTGCAGATCTGAGATACCGCCGCTTTTCCACATCCGGAAAGGATCTATTCGCAGATGTTCGCACGACTGGGGGCCGTGGTCGTCCACAATCCGTGGAAGGTGATCGGCCTGTGGGTGCTGCTCGCCATCGCGGTGGTGGCCGCGGCGCCGGAACTGAAATCCACTACAGACCAATCAGCTTTCCTGCCCTCGCATTACGAGTCCATCCAGGCGTTGGAGTTGCAGCAGAAGGCTTTCCCGGACAGCTCCGCTCCCGCGGCGATCATCGTGTTCGCCCGGAAGGACGGCACGCCGTTGACCGGTGCGGACGCCGCTTCGGTCGTCTCGATCGGCAATGAGCTGCGCGACGCGCAGGTCAAGGACGTCATCGGGATGCAACCGACGCCGCCGTCGGAGAACCGCCTGGTCCAGATCATCGCGGTGCAGATGACGAAGGTGACGAATCCGAACGACACCACCCAAGGCGACGCGGTCAAGGCGCTGCGCAAGGAGCTGACCGCGCGCGTCGCGAACACCGAGCTGAAGGCGGGCATCACCGGCCAGGCGGCGCAGGTGCTGGACCAGCGGGAATCGGGCGACAAGGGGCTGGCCATCGTCGGTATCGCCACCGTCGTGCTGATCCTGGTGCTGTTGCTGGTCATCTTCCGCAGCCCGGTGATCGCGTTGCTGCCGATCGTCGTGATCGGCGCGATCTCCAGCATGGTGAGTGGGCTGATCGCCGTGGTGGCCAAGGCCTTCGACTTGCAGATCGACGCATCGATCAATGCCATTCTGGTGGTGGTGCTGTTCGGTGTCGGCACCGACTACATCCTGTTCCTGATGTTCCGCTACCGCGAGCGGCTGCGCGCGGGCGAGGATTCGAAGACCGCCATGGTCAACGCCGTCACCCGGGTGGGTGAGGCGATCACGTCCGCGGCGGGCGCGGTGATCATCGCGTTCATGGCACTGGTGCTGTCCACGCTCGGCATGTTCCGCGCCATGGGCCCGGCGCTGGCGATCGCGGTGGCGGTCGCGCTGGCGGCGGGGCTGACGCTGGTGCCTGCGGTGGTCTCGCTGCTGGGCACCAAGGTGTTCTGGCCGTCCAAGGCGTGGCGCATCGAACCGAAGGGCGCGCGATTCACCGCGATCGGCAATGCGCTCGGCCGGCGGCCCGCTGTGTTCGCCGCGGTCTCCGGCGGTTTGCTGGTCGTGCTCGGGATCTTCGCCTTGGGTTTCCACCCCACATTCGACCTCAGCTCGGGGCAAACTTCGGAGGCCTCCGAATCCGTTGTCTACAGCAAGGAATTGGTCAAGGGCCTGCCCGCGGGGACGACCCAGCCTTCGGACGTCCTGTTGCAGTCCGGCGGTGGTGAATTGGCGGTCGATCAACTCGCCGCCTACCGCGCCGCGCTGGCCGCGGTGCCGGGAGTGGGACAGGTGGGGGAGCCGAAGTTGTCCGCGGACAAGTCGATCGCCGACTTCGCGGTGACGCTCTCTGCCGCGCCCGAGTCGGACGCCGCGCTGGACACCGTCAAGGGACCGTTGCGCGATGTCGCGCATTCCGCGGCGCCCGCCGGTGCCACCGCCGCCGTCGGTGGTCTGACCTCGGTCTTCGTCGACTTCCAGGAAGCGATGGCGCGTGACTACGCGATCGTGTTCCCGGTGGCGGCGATCCTGATCATGATCGTGCTGGGGTTGCTGCTGCGTAGCCTGGTCGCGCCGTGGTACCTGATGGCCTCGGTGTTCCTCGGCTTCGCCGCCACGCTCGGTGCCGCGGTGCTGGTGTTCCAGCACTTCCGGGGCGAGACCGGTCTGATCTTCACGCTGCCGGTGATCATGTACCTGTTCGTGGTCGCGCTGGGCACCGACTACAACATCCTCATGGTCGCCCGGTTGCGGGAAGAAGCGCGCGAGGGCAACGAACCGAAACGGGCCGCGGCGCTGGCCGTGCGGCACACCGGCCCCACCATCGCGGCGGCCGGGGTGATCCTGGCGGGCACCTTCGCATCGATGATGCTGGCGGGCAACAACGTTCTCGCACAGATGGGCTTCGCCATCTCGGTGGGTATCGCGATCGCCGCCTTCGTCATGGCGATGTTCTTCACGCCCGCGCTCACGGCGCTCATCGGGCACAAGGCGTGGTGGCCGGGGCATGGGGACGAGAAGCCCGAGGGCTCTGGACCGGAGTCTCGCGAGGTCGTCGGGACTTCGGTCGGCGAGAGCTGAGCGGGACCGGAACTCGCGGACACCGCGGATGAGTGAACCGGAATAGAGCTGTGCGCCCGATTCATCGGGCGCACAGCCTTTTCCGCACGAAGAACGCACGTCGTGACCGGACGGTCACCGGGCGCGGGAAACTCCGTGCGTGCGGTCCAGACCTTGTCCGGTGCCGCCACGCTCGATACTCATGCCCACGCGGCCATATAACCGCCGCTCACGGGTGATGCCGCCGCCCCAGCCGCAGGAGTCTCGCCACCTCCGACAGACGCCCTTCTCGTCCAGCTCTCTCTGAACGCCGCACCTCACGTTCCTGCTCGGCCGCCGCCGCGCCTCAGCCGCTGACCAACCGCACTACGTCGCGTGGTCGGCCGTGGCTGTGGTTTCCTACGAGACTCAAATCTTGACGTTGGCCCACTTCGCGAACCGGGCCAGGGAGTCGGTTCCGCGCCGGGTATTGGCGAGCACGCGGACGGTCTCGTGGACTTGGGGGTGGTTGCGTGTCAGCGCCGGTGCGATCCGGCGCGCCTGGTCGAGGCCGGCGAGGGCACGCTGCTTGTCGCCGTGAAGCAACCAGGCGCGGGACACGTCGATCCAGTGATGTCCAGCGCGGGATGGCGTCACCGATGCCGGTAGCCGAATCTGCTCGGCGCGTGCGACAGCGGTTGTGCCATCGGACAACTCGACCGGGACGGCGACGGAGTGAATAGCGACGTTCGGCAGATGGAACCCGGTCCCATACTCCTGGTATCGGTCGGAGCTGATCGTCTCGCCGATCCGGCGCGCTTCTCGAAGATGAGTGTCGGCGGTGTCGGCGTCGAGCGCACGGGCGGAAAGTATTGACGCCCGCAGGTGTAGCGCGCCCCGCACCGCAAGTACTTCCGGCGTCGCAGGTAGTTGCTCACTGGCTGCGTGTGCGCGCTCGATGATCCGCAGTCCACCGGCATACGCGCCGGAGTACAGCAGGATCAGCGCGCGATGGTATTCCGCCGCGATCGGCCACGCGGGGTCACCACTGCGTTCGGCGGCCCACACGCATCGTTCGGCGGCCAGTCCGGCGAGGTCGAGGTAGCCGTACCGGTAGGCGATCGATGACGCACTGTTATATGCGTAGGCGAGCGTCGAATAGATCCTCTCCAAACGCCGCCCGGATGCCTCGTCGGCGGCGAGCGCATGCAAACCATGGACTACGTCCGGCAGTTCGGCGGTGTGGTCGCCGTACCGGCCACGCCGTCTGCTCTCCTGTACCCGATGCAGCGCCGTGGTCAGCTCTTCCAGGGTGGTCGGCGCATTCAGTGGTTCGTCATTGAACGCCAGAATTTTTCGGCGCAACTCGCGGATCGTGGCGTGCGTTCCGGCATCGTCGCGCGCCGGGATGTAGGGCTGCCCGGTCAGATCCTCGATGTCGACCCCGAGTGCCCCGGCCACGGCCGCGATGAACGCGGGCGAGGCTGGGCGGGCGCCTCGCTCGACCTTGCGCAACAGCGACAACGACACGTTCGCCTTCTGCGCGAGCTGTTGCTGTGTGAGCCGGGTGAGCTTGCGCGCCCGGGCGGTGCGTTCCCCGATCCCGGCATCGTCCATGCCTCCACGGTGACACACGATGTGCCGCTTCGCATGAGTTCATCGAGGACAAAGTATCTGCAGGCCCCGGCGTCGGGTCGAGTCCTGAATCCCCGGCGCCGCGTGCCAACCAACCACCCACGACGTGCCGAAAGGTCACCGAATGACCGCAGAGCTCGCAACTGTCCTGATCGTCGTAGCCGCTGTCGGCGGACTGCTGATTCTCGTGTTCTGGGTGCTGCCCTGGCTACTCGAGCTCGGCGACGAACCGGACGAATCCGTACCGGCACGAGAGATCTTCGCGCGGCTGGAGGACGAGCGGCGATGACGACTCGGCGTTCCTGGGTGCAGGACTACTGTGAGGACGGCAACCTGCCCGCGGACGAGAAACACGCGCGCGGCCTGATGAAGATCCACCAGAACTGTGAACCGCCATGCCCGCGTAGAGCGTCCGCTGAGCGCTATCTAAGCGAGCGCGGCGTGCGCCGCGCGCCGGACGAATGGCGGAAACCATGAGCGCCGTATTCGGATACCTTCAGCCCGGTTGGAAGAACTCGAGCATTCTCCGGCTGGCGTCCGGCGATGTCAGGAGTTCCTGTATCCGTGCGGACATCCGGGCGGCGGCGCTGGTGCGTTCGAACATCTCGCGTTCGTATTCTTTTACGGCGGAGGAGAAGTCGTCCGGGCGCGCGGCCAGTGCGAGGCCGAGCACGGCGCCGTCGAGCAGCGCCATGTTGGCGCCCTCGCCCACCGGCGGCATCAGGTGCGCGGCGTCGCCGAGCAGCGTGACGTCCGGCCTCGACGGCCAGGTCAGGCCGATCGGGAGACTGGTGATCGACCGCGGTACGACGGTGTCGTCGCAGGCCGCGATCAGCGCGGTGAATCGCGCGTCCCAGCCGGGGAGCAGGTCGATCAGCCGCGCCCGGGCGGCGGCCGGGTCGTCGAACGGGATCCCGCTGGTAGTGAACCAGTCCTCGCCGGTGTTGTAGAAGCTGAGGCCGATGCGAACGCGGCCGTCGCCGTTGCGCTGTGCCGCCAGGGATAGTCCGTTGCCGAGCACCCAGTAGTTGCCGCGGCCGACCATCGCCGCGAGGTCGGGATGGGTGCGGTCGATGTCGGGAATGCCGAGCTCGACGACGTTCTGGCCGATATGCGCCGGGCGGGCGTCGGTGAGGAGTGCGCGGACCCGGGACTGCGCGCCGTCCGCGCCGACCAGCAGGTCATACGTCGCAGTGCTGCCGTCGGCGAAGTGGAGTAGGCCGTTGCCGGCGGATTCGAACGCGTGCCCCCAGCGCACCACGCCTTCGGGAAGGGAATCCAGCAGCAGGTTGCGCAGATCGGCGCGGTCGACCTCGGGTCGATCGAGCGGGGCGTCGTCGGGGGTGTCCTCCTGGAGCAGCAGGGTGCCGTCCGGCTCGAGCAGTCGCATGTCTTGGCCTTCACCACGGGCGATCGAGTGGAACCGGTCGATCAGTCCGGCCTCGCGCAGCGCCCGCTGGCCGGAGTGGATGTCGAGCATGCCGCCCTGGCCGCGAGCCTCGCGGGAGGCTTCGCGTTCGTACACGACGGCCTCGATGCCGTGCACGTGCAGCACCCGGGCAAGGGCCAGGCCGCCGAGTCCGGCTCCGACGATGGTGATGGTCATGATTGCCTCCGATACACCGTATTTTCCAATACACTGTATCGAACCATGCGATGTAGTGTCAGCGGCATGTTGGTGTGGGAGCGACCGGAGCCACCGAATCGACCGGTGCCGGCCCCGTTGAGCCGGGAGCGGATCGTGCGAGCGGCGATCCGGCTCGCCGACGCGGACGGCTTGGCGGCGGTGTCGCTGCGCAAGGTCGCCGCCGCGCTGGACGTCGGGCCGATGCGGCTGTACGGCTACATCGCCACCAAGGACGAATTGCTCGACTTGATGGTCGACGCGGTCTACGCCGAGATCCAGCCGGCCGGAGACGGTTGGCGGGAGGTGCTGAGCTCCCTTGCCGCAACCACCCGGCAAGCAGCTCACCAGCACGAATGGTTCGCCGACCTGCTCGGTGGGCGGCCGCAGCTCGGGCCGCACGCGATGGCCAGAGGGGAGGCCGTGCTGGCGGCACTGGGCGGCGTCGACGTGGACATGGCCATGCCGGTGGTCGCCGCGGTCAACGCGTACGTGATCGGCGCGGTGCGCCGGGAGATCGCCGACCGGCGCGCCGAGCGGGCCACCGGGATGGACGAGCACCAGTGGCAGATCGCCTTCGGCCCTTATCTGGAGCGAGCCTTCGCGACCGGCCGATTCCCCGCGCTGGAGACGGTCGTACGCGACGCCGCCCACCTCGACGCCGACCAAACCTTCCGCATGGGCCTCGACTTCCTGCTCGACGGCATCGAAGCCCGCATCTCGAGTTGACCGAGGACGCCCGGGCCGATTTCATCGCTGCACCCGTTGGCCGATCACGCCGACCTGTCCGCGTCTCGATGGTGGCGCGCCTGCCTTCCCAGCTTTTGCGCCATCGTTAGCCGCTCGGAGCGGCGGTGCTCAGCCGATGGTCGCGTAGGGGCGGTGGACTTTGACGGCGGAGTCCAGGACGCGGGTGACCGCGGAGCGGGGGACGCCGAGTTCGTTCGCGATGGCAGGGGTCGAGCCGCCCTGATCGGCGAGGGTCAGGATCTCTCTGACCTCCTCGATCGGGAGGTCGGACAGGTGGCGGTCGGTGATGGCTCGTGCGATCGCGGAGATTTCGTCGTCGTCGGTGTCGGCTTCCTCCGGCTCGGTGGGGAATTCGTCGTCCTCGTCGTCGTCCTCGAGGATCGGCATCGGTGCGATGGGGAGGGGCGAAAGCTCGGGGGTTTCCTCGAGGGCCAGTTGTTCGCTCTCCGCGTCGGCGGAGTGGTCGTTCTGCTCTGCGGACATCGACTTTCCGCGTTTCGCCGCGCGCGGGGCGGTGGCGTTGGGGTGCACCTGTGCGGCGGTGTCGGCGATTGCGGGGGACTGGGTGTGCATCGGTTCGGTGGAGCCGGGACGCCGGGCGGCGTCGTCTCCTCGATGCACGCGATCGGCCGAGCGTTCGCCTCGACCGGCGGGCGGAAGTGGCGGCGTCGCGCTGTTCGTCTGAGTGGAGGGACGTTCGTCGAACTCGAGTCCGTCCAGCGAAATCTGTTGTGCAGGTTGCGCGGGTTCTGGGCGCGGTTCACCGATATCGGACGCCCGCGTTCGCACTCGGCTCGGCGTTCCGTGCTCGAAGTCGGCCGGTGAAGGCTGCGCTGCTTCGGGATCGGCCGACCGGGTCGAACGTCCGTCCGACTGGACCTGCGAGACATGCTGGGCGGCAGATGAATCCGGATGCGTCGGGGAAGTCGTCAACTCGCGGCTGTTGGTGGCAGACGGAACCGGGCTTCCATGGGGAGCGACGGTGTCCGTGTGGTCTTCACTGGCGGGGGCGGTGTGCCGGTCGACCGGAAGCGCGTGCGCGTTGATGCCTGTGGGCGTCCCGGCGTCGTGACCATTGGCGGTTGGAACAGTGTCGTGCCCGTTGACTCGAACGTCTCCGGTCGCCGGGAACTCGGTGGTGTCATCGTCGGTGCCAGGGCGGAAGGGCTTTCCATTGACTCGCGGGTGCCGCTCGGTGCCCTCGGCGGGGGTCGGCACCGTGTGACCGTTGGTGGCCGGGCGCAAGGTATGTCCGTTGATGCGCGGGTGCCCGTTCCCGTTGATAGGTGTCCGGCTGGCCTTGCCGTCGATCGGCAGGACGTGGCCGTTCACGGACAGGTCGCCGCGGGTGTGGCCATTGACGGTGGGTTCGACGGCGTGGCCGTTCGTCGTGTGCGGGAATGCGACACCGTTCATGCCGGTATCGACCGCGTGACCGTTGGCCGTGCGAGTATCGGCGAGGCCCGAAGTGCTGAAGCCCTCGCGCACTTCGCCGTTGCCAGGGGTCGCCGCGGTGGACGCGACGCGGTCGACAGTGATGGGGTGGCCGTTGATCCGCGATCCGACCGCGTGACCATTGGTCGCCGACTTTGCGGGATCGACGCGTGCCGGGACAGGCATGGTCGGTGCGGCCGAGTCGAACTCGTCGGGGCGTTCTGCGGGACGAGCGCCCGTCATTTCGGTCGGGACAGCGTGGTGGGTCGAGGCTTCACTCCCGGCGTGATGGAGGTCGGCACCGCCCCGATGACCGGTCTGCGCTCCGTGATTCGCGTCGTGGTGCGCCTCGCGGTAATCGGTCACGCCAGCATAGGTTTCCCAGGGAAATCGGCCGCTGTTCACCGCTGCGTCGAGCGAGGGGTGACTACTCGCTTCCCCCTGCATGCCCGGGGTGAGTCGCGCATCGAGACGGATCGTTCGCGGGTCGGGATCGATCACCGGCGCGCCGTCGATCAGCACCGCGTACCGCGCGGAAACCCAGGCGTGCAACCAGATGACGACGCCGACCATCACCGGAGCGATCGCGTATTCGGCGGCGCGGCCGAGGTCGCCCGCGGCGAGATGCGGTCCCGTGTTCAGCGCGACGGTCGTGCCGAGTAGCGCCGCCTCGAAGAAGATCACCTTGCCGCGCGCCAGCTCCCGGCCCCATCGCGCCGCGGTCGTCGCCGCCACCATGATGGTGATGATCGGGATCGAGATCATCGCCTCGATGCCGTAGCTCAACCAGTACAACGGATCGGCCATGTCGCCGCTGGGCACCAGATTGTGCTGCACGTTGACACCGGCCCACACCATGCCGAGCACGACGACGGCGATCAAGGCGCGCGACGACCACTCCGCCCGCCGGTAGAGCTGCGCCAGGCGCGCGTCCTGGCTCGACGCCCGACGCCGCGCCGCCAGCGCGCGCCGATGCCAGCGGGCGTCGGCCTCCTCCGAGCGGCGCAACGCCGCGGACGACTTCCGGTCGCGCCGTTCGGTGGCCAGTTCCGCCTCGATGGCCCGTCGCCGCTGCTCGCGGCGGCGCGCGCGAATCCATTCCGCCAGCTCGCGCTCCGCGGCGATCTCGCGTTCGGACAGCACCTCCAGCAGCGCCGGATCGAGCTGCAGGGGCAGTTTGCCGCGCGCGGTCTCGACTTGCTGTGCCAGCGCGGCAATCTCGGAACTATCGTTCGAGGATTCGTCGGGCATCGCGAGCCTTCCCAAGAGCAGGTCTCATGTCGAGTGGTGGTGACATGATCGCTCGAACATATGTGTGATCGGAGTGAGATTAAACCGACCTCCGCCCGTGGTCAATGTGGCGCTCTCCGAGCAGAAGGCGACACGCCGAGTGCGGGAAATTCATGACCTCCCTCGAATATCCGGATGAGCGGCGCATTCGGCGGCGCTCTCTGCGTGTCGAAACTCCGTTCGAATGCACACGTATCCAGTGCACCGTATTTTCCGCCCGGGTTGCTCGGTTTGCGCTCCGCGCCGATCCCGGTCCAGGGCAAGGCGCGTAGATACGGGCCGGCGCGGGCACGCCGCCGAGGCTGCCCGGCGGTGCGGCATCCGGACATCGGCCATGTGGTCGAGCGCGCCTGTCCGGACGGCGATGAATGCCGGGCGGTCAGCGGCGAATCAGGGTTCGGTTCCGCCTGCGGAATTCGATAACCCGTCGTCACAGAGAATCTCGATGACCTCCTGTGCGGCGCGTTCGCCGGACTCGATGGCGCCCTCGATATAACCGGCGTGCTCGCAGGCGGTCTCGGTTCCCGCCCAATGGACGTTGCCCATTCGTTCCGCGGAGGCCGGAAAATATCCCTCGTCGTGTCCGATACTGGGCAGAGCCGAGTAGCCGCCACCGACATGCCGGTCCTGGTGCCACGACTTCTCGTGCCAACTTCGGGGAGCGAGGATCTCGGAGCCGAGGTGCGTAGCGAGTGGTCCCAGCACTGTTGTGCGGCGGGCGTCGGCGGCGAGACTGTCGAGTTCACGGGCCTCGGGGCCGGCGATGAGAATGCATAGGTGGCCGGGGCCGCCGGGGGGTGAGGTATCGAATACCGCCATGCCGGGATCGGTGA
The DNA here is from genome assembly GCF_042733915.1 of Nocardia sp. NPDC059691. Classification (NCBI taxonomy): domain Bacteria; kingdom Bacillati; phylum Actinomycetota; class Actinomycetes; order Mycobacteriales; family Nocardiaceae; genus Nocardia; species Nocardia sp. NPDC059691. Next base: position 45,511 of record NZ_JBHWFB010000005.1, read on the forward strand.
GCGCCATCAATTCGGCGTGGGTGCGGTCGCGCCAGAACGGACGGTCATAGACCGCGATCGCTTTGTACACCGAGCCCATGTAGGTGTTGTCCTGTAGGCGGGTTCGCGCGGCGGGGAGCGCGGGGTGATGTTCGATGCCCGCTGCCATCGGTGGCGGGACTGTCACGATCACTTTCGTCGCGCGGTATGTCCCAGAGGACGAGTGGATCGTGACACCGGTCTCGTCGCGGTGTAACGCGGTGACGGCGCTGTTCAACACCACTCTGTCATGGAGCGCGGCGGCCAGCCGTTCGATCAGCGTCCCGGCCCCTTCGACGACCAGGCTCTCCTGCGCACCGCCCTTCGTGGAGAGCATCGCCGTGAGCCCGCCCTGGTAACGGATCATCTCGAGGAAGGCGTGCACAGAGTAGCGATCGAGGTCGGCAGTGGTGGACACCGAGACGAGTACTTCCAGCAGCCGACGCCCTCGGCGGCCGGGCACGCGGCGCAGCCACGATCGCACGCTCTGCGTCTTCCATGTCCGGGGTGCGCCGAGTCGAGCGACGACCTCGCATGCCAGCAGGACTGCGCCGGCGATCCTCGAGTTCGCGACGGTCTTGTCACCGTCGACGATCCGAGGCCGTTCGGGCGTGCGCATCGCGAACACGGTCGTACCGAGTTCGGCGGCCAACGTCTCGAAGCGGCGGTGCCCGTGACCGATCCATTGACCGCCGAGGTCGACTCGCGAGCCGAGCGCGGTGGTCTCGGCCATGACCCGCCCGCCCGGCCGCGCGGCGGATTCGAGCACGATGACGTCGATGCCGCGGCAGTGCAGCTCGCGCGCTGCGATGAGCCCGGCCATGCCTGCGCCTATCACGGCGACCGTGACCGCTCGCGGCGAGTCTTGACCGTCGGGCCGGTCGTCGGGTTTCAGCTGGATCATTTCGTCTCACTCCAGAGGGCGAATCGTGGGCCGAGCGAGGAAACACGACCTGCGGCTCGGCGATCCCGGGTGGATGTGCCGGTGCCTGCTTCACGGGTCCGTCGCGACCGAACCGGCCGGGGCTTCTCCTCGCGACCCCAACAAGATAATCGAACTAAGTCGGACAACCGTACGAATTACGTTAAGGCGAAGGCGCTCCATGGCGCAATAGGCAGTCGATCGGCGGGTGGGGAGGGCTACTCGCGGTCGATGTGTGCGGGGCTTCGCCGCCGTGGCGCGCTACGGGCGACCGGTTGCGGGTCGGCGAACAGGACGAGCATGTCCAGTGCCTGGCCGAGGTCTCGCCGAGCTCGGCCGGCGTCGGGCTTCGCGACGTACTGCAGGATGAGCCCGTCGATCTGGGCGAGCGCAAGGCGTCCGAGGGTGTCGAAACCGACGGCGCATCGTTCTCCCGCGGCCTGGGCGGCCTGTTCGCAGAACTCGGTGACGACCGAGCTGTAGCGCTCGTATTGCAGCTGGGCCAAGTTGCCCCCGGCCTCGCTGCGCAGGGAGTAGGTCATCAGCTCGTACTGCATGATCTGCAGCCCGATCCGACTGTCGACCAGCTTCTCCCAGAAACTGGTCACGCCGTGACGCAGGGCGTGCTCGACGCCTTTGTCGAGCTCGAGTTCTGCTCGCAACACTGCGGAGATGTCGCGGATGAGCGTGGTGATGACCGAGCGCAGCAGCTGGTCCTTGGTCGGGAACACGTAATGCAGCGTGCCGAGCGGAACGCCGGCCTCGGCGGCGACCGCGCGCAGCGTGGTGGCGGGCACGCCGACGTCGCTGAGCACGGTGATAGCCGCCGCAACGATCTGCTCCTCGCGTTCGGACGCCTTGACGTAAACCACGGGTTCTCCTCGCTCCGCTGGCAGACGAACTTCGAGCAACTGTTGCACACCGCACTGGCGCGACCTATCTTACAGTCGTACAACCGACCGAGTTTTGTGTAAGGAATGGGACATGACCGATGTCGATGTTGTGGTGGTAGGCGCCGGTCTCGCCGGCTTGACCGCGGCCAGGACGCTCAAAGCCGCCGGGCGCAGTGTGCGGGTGCTCGAGGCGCGAGACCGCGTGGCTGGGCGCAATCTCGGGGGCCTGCTGTCGAGCGGGATTCCCGTGGAGATGGGCGGGCAATGGATCGGCCGCACGCAGACCGAGGTCCTGAAACTGGTCGACGAGTTCGGCCTGAAGACGGTTCCGACCTACGACGACGGTGAGTCGGTGACGCTCTACAACGGCACCGTCACACGCTACGGCGACGTCACCTTCGGCTTGTCCGAGGAGGCCGCCGGGGAAGTGGGCCGCCTGCAGGCCGAACTCGAAGCGATCGCCGAAACCGTTTCGCTGTCCTCGCCCTGGACGTCACCGCGCGCCGCCGAGCTCGATCGCCGGACCGTCGACGAGTGGCTGCGCGCGAACACGGAGAATCCCGAAGCACTGGCGTTCTGGGCCGCGGTCGTGCCCGCGCTCTTCTCCGCTGAGCCCTCGGAGATGTCGCTGCTGCACTTCCTGTTCTATATCAAGTCCGCGGGCATGCTCGACATCCTCGTGGGCGTCACCGGTGGCGCACAAGAGATGCGCGTCGTCGGCGGCACCCATCAGATCTCCGAACGGCTGGCCGCCGAACTCGGCGACGATGTCGTCACGCTCAACGCCCCGGTGCGCTCGATCACCCACGATGAAGAAGGCGTGAGCGTGACCTACGCAGGCGGCACGCTCACCGCCGGGCACGCGATCGTGGCTATCCCGCCCACCTTGGCGGGTCGGCTGCACTACCAGCCGGCCTTACCCGCTGCCCGCGACGGACTCACTCAGCAGATTCCGATGGGGTCGGTCATCAAGGTGCAGGTCGCCTATCCCACGCCGTTCTGGCGGAACTCGGGTCTCAACGGGTTCGCCTTCAGCCTTGATGACGCACTGAGCGTCACCCTCGACAACTCCCCGCCCGACGGAGTGTGCGGCGTGCTGGTCGGCTTCTTCGAAGGCGCTCACGCTCGGAGCGCGGCGCGCTGGAGCCCGGATGAACGCCGGACCGTCGCCGTGGCGACTCTGACCAAGCTGTTCGGTCCGGAGGCCGCGGAACCGATCGACTACGTCGAACAGAATTGGATGGCGGAGGAATACACCCGCGGCTGTTACGGCGGCCGGTTGGGCGCCGGTGTCTGGACACAGTTCGGAGCGGCGCTGTCCGAACCGGTCGGCCGCATCCACTGGGCAGGCGCGGAGACATCCGATGTGTGGAACGGCTATATGGACGGTGCCGTCCGATCCGGCTATCGCGCTGCGGCCGAAGTTCTCGACTGCCTGGGTTTCTGAAGAAGGATTCCTGGCCGAACTCTCGGTCCAGTTTCTCCGGCAGGTGTCAACTGAGCGTGGTGTGCCAGACGATGGCGGCGGCCAGGGCTCCCGCGCCGTTGACCGACCAGTGCAGGGCTATCGGGGCGAGCAGGCTGCCGCTGCGGTGGCGCAGCCAGGTGAACACCACGCCCGCCGCGGCTGTCGCGAGAACGGCGAGCAGGATGCCGACGATCTGGCCGGTCACGCCGCCGCCGACGAATGCGCTCAAGCCGCGATTGCCGGAGGTGAGACCGAGGGACGACGCGATGTGCCAGAGGCCGAACAGCAGGGAGCCCGCCGCGAAGACGCCGCGCGCACCGTACGCGCGGTCGAGTGTGCCGTACAGCACGCCACGGAAGGCCAGTTCCTCGGGGATCACGGTCTGCAACGGGATGACGATCATGGAGGCGATCAACGCGCCGGAGATGGTCGCATAGCGATCGGCTAGGAAGAACGGCCGCGTGAGCGGTAGTGCCGCCCCGATCGCGACGACCGCGAGGACCAACGCCACCGCGCCGAGCGCGTAGAGCGAACCGCGCCGCCAGTTCCGGGGCGAAAGGCCCAGTTCCGACCAGCCGAGACCACGCCTGCGGACCAGTGCGAGCAGCACGAGCGCCGAGACCGGCACCGTCACGATGCTCGCCCACGCGGTGGTGAAATGTGCGATGAGATTGGTGCCCACCAGGACGATCACCACCACGGCGACGTCGACGTAGGCGTGCACTTTGTGGCGTGGGCGGGTCGGTGCTGCTAGGTCCGGCTCAGACATCTCGACCGAGTCTACGGAACGAGAACACGTTCGCCGCGGATGCGGGCTTTATTGCCGGATCGATCACTTTTCGCCGCCGTTGGGGTCGAACGGGGTCCCCGCCGTGTGTACGGAAGGCGAGGCGGGTGTCGCGGAACCGTGTGCGAAGGCACGGCGCGGCGCTCGGCCGGGTGATCGTGTCGTGGCGACGCTGCTCGATGCGGGCGCTGACCGCGGTGTCAGCCGGCCCACCCGTGCGGGTCGGTCCAGGCCTGCAGCGTGCGGCTGGTCTCGAAACGGCGCGGCTCGTGGGTGACCGGATCGGTGAACTCGAGTGCGGCGGCCAGCAGTTGCAGCGGCCTGGTGAAGTCGTCGACCGGCTTGTCGGTGAGCACCGGGTAGAAGTCGTCGCCGAGGATGGGGACGCCGAGGCTGTTCATATGCAGGCGCAATTGGTGGGTCCGGCCGGTGTGCGGACGCAGCCGGTAGCGGCCGAGGCCGTCGCGGTGCTCGAGCAGTTCGATCCCGGTTTCCGCGTTGGGTTCGCCCGGGACCTCCTGGGCCGCGAGCACCTGTTTCTCCTTGATGATCCGGCTGCGCACCACGCGGGGCAGCGTGAGGCCGGGATCGAACGGGGCGATCGCCTCGTACTCTTTGCGCACGGTGCGCTTGTGGAACATGGTCTGGTACGCGCCGCGGCGAGCCGGGTTGATCACGAAGAGCACCAGGCCCGCCGTGACGCGGTCGAGCCGATGCGCCGGGACCAGATCGGGGAGGTCCAGCTCTCGGCGCAGCCGCACCAGCGCGGTCTGCAGGATGTGCTGACCGCGCGGGATCGTGGCCAGGAAGTGCGGTTTGTCCACCACCAGCAGGTCGTCGTCGCGATGCACGACGGGGATGTCGAACGGCACCACCGTCTCCTCGGGCAGATCGCGATGGAACCAGACCGCGCCGCCGGGCACGAACGGTGCGTCCGGAGCGATCGGGCCGTCCAGGTCGACGATGCCGCCCGCGTGCAGCAGTTCATCGATGCGCGCCGGGGAGACCCGGGGCAGGCGCTCCACCAGATGGTCCCGGATGGTCGCCCAATGCCCCTGCTCCGGTAGTCGCAACCGGGCCGGGTCCAAGCCGTGCCGTTTCGGCAACGGCGGTTGTTGCCGCCTTCTCATCGATACCGACCCTAATAGGTACAGTCGGATGGAGTCCGTCCTCAGCCCGCGCATGGCCGGAGCGAAGGCGGAGGTACGCCTAATAGGTGCAGTCGGACGCGGAGTCCGTCCTCAGTCCGCGCATGGCCGGAGCGAAGGCGGAAGTACGCCCGACCGCAGGCCTGACGTCCGAGGTGGCGGGCTCAGTGGGCGCGGATCGCGATGCCCGGGTAATCGAGCACCAAGCCCGACTTGTCGTAGTCCAGCGTGCAGGCGAAGTCGAACTCCGGGGCGGAGTACTGGAACCGCGGTCCGTGCGAGCCGTCGGCGACGCGGACGTAGCGCTGCTCCAACCGGGCCACGGCGGCGCCGGAGGCGTACACGTAGGCCGCGGGCGCGTCCGCGCCGTCGCCGATCTCCCGCGCGGACCGGTGCACGGGGAGCGCGTTGGTCAGCGCGGAGGACTCCAGGTCCAAATCCAGACAGCCGTCGAGCAGGGGCGCGGGCATGCCGTCCAGCAGCCAGGACCCCGCGCCGTCGGACTCCAGCACCAGCGTGTTCCAGCCGCCTGGCTTGCGCACGGCCACCTGTGCCCGGCGCGTGTGCCATTCGGTGTCCAGCGCGATCCGGTAGTCCACCACCCAGGCCGCGCCGTCCTCGACCGCTGTCGTGCAGCCGTCGATCAGCACGCCCTGCTCGGTGACCCGGAAATACGCCACCTCGAACCCCTCGCGGGCGGTGCGATGACGCCACGCGGCGGTGGGCGGCGGCGGCGCGAACTGCATCGGGTTCAGAATCCGCGCAGCCGGTCGGGCGTGATGCGCAGCACGACGGAGTACTCGGCGTAGAACTGCTCGTCGGTCAGGCCGATCGAGCGAAGGCCGTCAGCGTACTTCGTGGTGAAGGCGTCGATCTCCGTCGAACCGGGCCGTTGCTCGACCACCCGCGCCGTGCCGGTGAGTACCACCACGTCGCCGCCGGACGCGGTGCTGTTGAGGTTCAGCGCGACCCGGGGATTGCGCTGGATGTTGCGCACCTTCGGTTGGCCGGGCTTGCTGAAGATCAGGAACTCGCCGTCGCGCCACTGGAACCAGACGGGGTTGGGCTGCGGTGTTCCGGTGGGGCCGACGGTGGTCAGCCAGAGGATGGACTCGCGGTTCAGGCGTTCGGCGACTTTGGCGCCGAATTCGGTTTCGGTGTCGACGACAGGGGTGGCGGAACGATCGGATGCCGTTGCGGTCATGGCAGGGACAACACCCCGGCCGCCGTGACGATTCCGCGTCGTCGCGGGGGGAGCCACGAGCACGGTGCTCCTGTCACGGCGTGGCCCGTTCGTCCAGCACCATCAGCCGGGCTTCGACCAATGTCCTGCGGGCGCGCCGCCGGACCCGGCATATTTCGACGCTGCAATCCAGGTGCACTTGCATGGCGTGGTGCGCTTGGCCCGCGGTGAGTTCACCGGGATCCCTGGCGCAATTCGACAGAACCGAAAACATCTCCGTGCCATACATATTCGATCCTCCTGCGGGTCCGGTGGTTTCACTCGCATTCGAAGTTAGCGATGCACGCGGGCTATCGGACCAGGATGCGGGTTCGTTCACGGAGGCTTCCCGAGCGCGTCGACAGTTCGAAAACAGCGAGTTCGCAGCGGTTTTCGCACATTGACGAAATGAGTCACGAAAGACAACGGCCGGTAGGCGGGGACCGCCCAGGACGCGTGGTCTCGGCGGCGAAGCGGGCGACCCGTGCCGTGCCGGACGACCGCCTCCGTACTCGCGGGTCGATGGACCGCTCGCGAAGCTCCCACGGCGCCGGGAGGCAAAGATAACTTAGGCTAACCTTTCTTGCTGGGCGCTTCTGTGTGAGGATGAGGCGATTCCGGTGATGGATGCCGCGAGAGACGAGGTCAGATGACGGTAGAGGTCGCGCCGCTGCCTGCGGCGCAGACGGGGAACCGGCCGCCGAGGGCGGTGCTGAAAGAACGCAAGCAGCAGGAGGCCCAGGCGCGCAAGGAGATTCTCGCGCCCGTGCGCGGCCCGTTGACCGTCGCCAGCATCGTCATGGCCGTCGCGTCGGCGTGCGCGGTCGTGCCCTTCGTGCTGATCGTGGCGGCCTGCCGCGAACTGCTCCAGGATCAGGTGGACACCGACCGGGTGTGGCGTCAGCTGACGATCGCGGTGCTGGTCCTGGTGGTCCGCGCGCTGCTCCAGGCCGCGGCGTTGACGTGGACGCACCTGGTCGACGCCGGATATCAGCTCGCCGTGCGCCGGGCGCTGGCGGCCAAGCTGACCCGGGTGCCGCTGGGCTGGTTCGGCGAGCGGACCTCCGGCGAGGTGAAGAAGTATCTCCAGGACGATGTGGAGGCATTGCACTACCTGGTGGCGCACGCCCGCCTGGAGTTCGTCGGCGCCGTCACCGTTCCGCTGATCACGTTCGGCTATCTGCTCACCGTCGAATGGCGGCTGGCCTTGGTGCTGCTGGTGCCGGTCCTGGCGTACGCCGTGCTCTACAGCCGGATGATGGATCGGGACGGACGGGACCGCTTCGTGGTCTACACCCGCTCCGAGCAGGCCACCAAGCAAGCCGCCATCGAGTTCGTCGACGGCATTCAGGTGGTGCGCGCGTTCGGTCAGGCGGGCAAGGCGCACAGCGTCTTCCAGGACGCCGTCGAGCACCAAGCCCGCAGCGTAGACCGGCTGAAGACGCCGATCATCAAGGTGCAGGCGGCCTCCGACATCGTCGTCACCCCGGTGTTCGTGATGCTGGTCGTGGTCGTCGCGGGACTGGCCGCGGTGGGCCTGGACTGGGTGGAGCCGCTGGACGTGCTGCCGTTCCTGCTGGTCGGCCTCGGCCTGGGCAGTTCATTGCTGAGTCTCGGCTATGGCGCGCAGGCGCTGCGGGCCGCCGCGGTGGCGGCGCAACGCCTGCACGACCTGCAACGGACTCCCGAATTGAGTGGCGGTGCGCCGACCTCCGCCGCGCCGGAAGCCGAATCCGCGCCCGCCGGTCTGGTCCGGTTCGAAGGTGTCGACTTCGGCTATCGTTCCGGCCACGACGTGTTGCGAGGTATCGATCTCGAGCTCGCCCCCGGCACGATCACGGCACTGGTCGGCCCGAGCGGATCGGGCAAATCGACACTGGCCAAATTGCTGCCGCGGTTCTACGACGTGGGTTCGGGCCGGATCACCATCGGCGGCCGCGACATCCGTGACTTTCCGAGCGACGAGCTCTACCGCACCGTCGGGTTCGTCTTCCAGGATGTGCGGCTGATCCGCGGCAGTATCAGGGAGAACCTGCGCCTGGCCCGTCCCGACGCCGACGACGCCGCGGTGGAGCGGGCCGCCCGCGCCGCGCAGATCCACGATCGCATCATGGCGCTGCCGCGTGGTTACGACTCGGAGCTCGGTATCGACGCGACGCTCTCCGGCGGCGAGGCGCAACGGCTCTCGATAGCGCGCGCCCTGCTCGCGGACACCCCGGTCCTCGTGCTCGACGAAGCGACTGCCTTCGCGGACCCGGAATCCGAAGCGGCCGTGCAGGACGCGCTGGCCGTACTGGTCGCGGGGCGCACGGTCCTGGTCATCGCACACCGGTTGCACACCATCACCTCGGTGGATCGAATCCTGGTGCTCGAGCGGGGACGACTGGTCGAGCAGGGTGATCACGCGAGTCTCGTCACCGCGGGCGGCGCCTACCAGCGGCTATGGGAGATCAACGAAGCGGCGCTCGGCGATCTGGCGCTCGTCGACAGTGTGGAGGGTGTCCGATGATTCGCAAGGTGCTGGAGCTGGTTCCGGGCGAATTCGCCCATCTGACACCGAAGCTGTTCGCCGCCATAGTCGCGCAGGCCCTCAGCCAGGCCGTGGCGTACCTGCTGCTGGTGCCGGTGCTGACGGCGCTTTTCGACGACGACCTCGGCCGCGCGTGGCTCTGGGCGCTCGGCATGTTCGCCGCCGTCGCGGGCGTGGTGGTTTTCGGCTACCTGCAGGCGGCGATCGGCCTGCGCGTCGGCATCGGCATGCAGCGTGGATTGCAGACCCGGCTCGGCGACCACCTGAACGCACTGCCGCTCGGCTGGTTCGAGACCCATGACGCCGGGCCGCTCGGGCGGGTCATGGTCGACAACGTGCGGGAGCTGCAAGGCTTGGTCGCCTATCTGCTGGCCAGGATCTTCAGCGGCGTCATCGTGCCGCTCGCGGTCGCGGTCGGCATGCTGGCGGTCGACTGGCGTATCGCGCTGGCGATGCTGCTCGCCGCGCCAGTGCTCTACCTGGTGAACCGGCTGGCCGATCGCGCGTACACCAGCGCGGACCAGCGGATGCACGCGGCGGCGGCCGAAGCCGATTCGCGCGTCATCGAATTCGCCCAGGCGCAGCCGGTGCTGCGGGCGTTCGGCGCGGTGGGATCGGGCAACCGCGCGCTCGACGCGGCGTTGGCCGGGCAGCGCTCGGCCGGATCGCGCATGGTGTTCGCCAGCGTGCCGGGCCTGATCCTGTTCGCGCTGTTCGTGCAGGCCGTGTTCCTGGTTCTGGTGTACGTCGCGGTGGCGCGGGTGACCGACGGCGCCATCTCGGCCGCCGCCGCGATCGCGCTGATCGCGGTGAGCTCGCGGTTCATCGAACCGCTCAACCAAGCCGCGCAGCTGGGCACCGCGCTGCGTTCGGCGGGTGCGGCCGCGGACCGGATCAGCGAGCTGCTCGACGAACCGGTGCTCCCGGAGGCGGAAACGGCCGTCACCCCGCAAGCGCCGTCGGTGGTCTTCGACGACGTGAGTTTCGGATACCGTCCCGGTGAACCGGTGCTGTCGGGCGTGACGTTCAGCGTGCCCGCGGGCACCACGACGGCCATCGTCGGGCCCAGCGGTGCGGGTAAGACGACATTGCTGCGGCTGGCCGCGCGGTTCTACGACGCGGATTCGGGCCGGGTCGTGGTGGGCGGGCACGACGTGCGCGATCAGCCGTCGGCGACGCTGCTGAGTCAGTTGTCGCTGGTGTTCCAGAACGTCTACCTGTTCGACCAGTCGGTCGCGGACAACATCCGGATCGGCAGGCCGGATGCCGGTGACGACGAGGTGCGTCGCGCGGCGGCCGCGGCGCGCGTCGACGAGATCGTCGACCGGCTCCCGGACGGTTTCGACACTCGGGTCGGTGAGGGGGGCGCGGCGCTGTCCGGCGGTGAGCGGCAGCGCGTCTCGATCGCCAGGGCATTGCTGAAGGACGCGCCGATCGTGCTGCTCGACGAGGTGACCAGCGCGCTCGATCCGCACAGTGAAGCGGTCGTGGTGCGCGGGATGCACGAGATCACCAAGGACAAGACGGTGATCGTGGTCGCGCACCGGCTGGCCACCATCGCCCACGCCGATCAGATCCTGTTCGTGGACGGCGGGCGGATCGTGGAGCGCGGCACGCACGCCGAACTGCTCGCGCTGAACGGCCGATACGCCGCGTTCTGGAACGAGCGATCTCGCGCGTCGGGCTGGCATCTGGAGCCGGTCGCCATCTAGCGGCTCGCACGTCGAGCCGGTCACCGTGGACGCCGAGAACAACCGGCGCCCACGGTGATCCGTTCGCGCGAGTGGTTCGGCCAGGCGCGGGCGATGACCTCGGTCCCGCCGGGCGGGAGCCGACGAATCGGCTGTGGTCGCCGTTTTCGATCGGGACGTTGTCGATACCGGAAACGCCGCACCGCGCGAATACGGGTGCGGCGTGGAGCAGGGAAAGACCTACTTCCAGTAGGCCTGCGATTTGATCGCGGTCTTGGGCAGGTTGTGAATCGCCTTGAAGCTCTTCACGACCGAGCGGGTGGTGTGCCCATCGCAGGCGACCCAGGCGAAGGCGTCGGCCGGGCAGGTGAGTTCTTGGGCCGCTTCCCGCAGCAATCTGCCGTCATCGATCCGCTGCACCCAGGTCACTTGGTGGTGCGGTTTGTTGCGCAGCGGAATCGTGGTGTCGGACTCGTACTGCCATTCCAGCCAGACCCGGGCCGGGGTGTCGCCGATGGCGTCGAACAGCGAGTTGATCGCGGGCAGTGAGGCGGTGTCGCCGAAGATGAGGTATTCGCCGGGCGCGGATTCCGGCAGCTGGAAGTTCGAGCCGAGCACCGACGCGTCGAGTTCGTCACCGACCGAGGCGTTCTGCGCCCATCGGGCGGCGGGCCCGTCGTGGAGCGCGAACTCGATCGAGAAACGGTCGCCGTCCGGGTCGGGGTCGACCAGGGTGTAGCCGCGCTGTTGCAGCTTGCCGCTGTCGCCGTCAGGGAACCAGCCACGGATCCACTGCGTGGGGTGTACGGGATGATCGGCGAGCAGACCGCCCGCGGAGAAGCCGAGTCGCACGTATTTGTCCGTGACGTATTCGGTCGAGGTGACGGTCAGCCGGTAGTCGTTGCCGCCCCACGCCTTGACCATCAGACCGTTCAAACCTTTGCCCATGAACTAAGGTTAGCCTAACGAAAGTCGAATGTCGCGCGGTGGGTACGCACCACGCGACATTCGACGGCGACCGTGCCCGAGAGGGTCAGGGCGCGAGGGGTTTCGGGTCAGCAGGACAGCGCGAGCGCCGAAGCGAGACTGCACTCCGCCTGGCGCGTCAGCTTCCAGGTGCCGTCGATCTGCTTCCAGGAGACGTCGTAGGTGAAGTCCGGGTAGCCCTCGGTGGTGATCAGGAGCTGGGCGTCGATCCGGTCGCCCGACGTGGACGGGTTGATCACGTTGTAGCGCAGGCTCGGCGGGGAGACCGCCAGCAGGCCCGCGATCTTGTCCATCGTGGCGACGCCGGCATCGCCGGATTCCAGCTCCGCCGCTCGCGTGCTGCGCGCGGCGCCGGTATTGATCGCCACGCGAAGTTTGGCGGTCAGCTCACCGGCGCCCGGGGCCTGGGCGTGCAAGGGTGCGACCAAGGGCGCCGCGACGGCGGGCGTGACCGTCCCGACCACGCCGGCGAATGCGGCGCTGACCACGACCGCCGTAGCGGCTAGTCGGGCGAGTGTCTTGTTCGGGGTCTTGGTCATTCGTTCATCCAATCTTTCGAGGGTGTGAGTGTCACCGCTCTAGTCGGGTACGAGTGTGCAATATAAGGTAAGCCTATGCAAACATGATCCGCACGGGTTCTGGTTGTCGGCGCGGCGGCAGGCCCGCGCACCCGGCGGGAAGCCGCGGGATGTCGGAGAGAGTGGAGAACCGGTGGAAACGCTTCTGGTCATCGGAGCTGGTCCGAAAGCCCTTGCGGTGGCGACGAAAGCGCATGTGCTGCGCACGCTCGGCCTTCCTGCGCCCCGGGTGATCGTCGTCGAGGCGCACGCGGTCGGCGGCAACTGGCTGCCGAGTGGCGGTTGGACCGACGGCAGGCACCGATTGGGCACCAGCCCGGAGAAGGACGTGGGCTTCCCTTACCACTCGACCTGGGCGCGCGGGCGCAATCAGGAAATCAACGCGGCCATGATGGCCTACAGCTGGACGTCCTTCCTGATCGAGCAGGGCACCTATGCGGAGTGGATCGATCGGGGCCGTCCGAACCCGGCCCATCACGTCTGGGCCAAGTACCTGCAATGGGTGGCTCGCCGGATCGATCTCGAACTGGTCTCCGGCACAGTGCGTTCCATCGGCGCGACCGCCGACGGCTGGCGCGTCACCGCGACCGATCCCGACGGTGGTGCGATCCGGTTGGACGCGGTCGGGCTGATGATCACCGGCCCCGGTGCGAGCACCAAGGCGCTCGCCGACCATCCGCGCGTGCTGAGTATCGCTCAATTCTGGGATCTGGCCGGGCGGCGCAGTCTGCCGGTCTCCTCCCGGGTCGCCGTGATCGGCGGCGGTGAGACCGCGGGCTCTGCCTTGGACGAGCTGGTGCGCCACGGCATGTTGTCCATTTCGGTGATCTCGCCGATGGCCACGATCTACACCCGCGGCGAAAGTTATTTCGAGAACTCGCTGTTCAGCGACCCGGTCAAGTGGGCGGGACTCACCGTCCAGGAGCGGCGTGACGTCATCCGCCGAACCGACCGCGGCGTCTTCTCGGTGCGGGTGCAGGAGAGCCTGCTCGGCGACAGCCGGGTGCATCACCTGCAGGGCCGTGCCGTCCGGGTGGTCGATCAAGGCGACGGCGTGGCGCTGACTTTGCGCAACGAGCGGCGCGCGGACCAATCGCACACTTTCGACCTGGTCATCGACGCCACCGGCGGACAGCCGCTGTGGTTCCTGGACCTCTTCGATCAGGACGCGGCCGACCTGCTGGAACTGGCGGTCGGCGGCAGGCCGTCCCAGGAGCGGATCGAAGTGTCGATCGGCTATGACCTCGCGGTCTCGGGGATGGAGACCAAGCTGTATCTGCCCAATCTCGCCGCGGTCGCGCAGGGGCCTGGTTTTCCGAATCTCAGTTGCCTCGGGGAGCTTTCCGATCGGGTACTGCAACCGGCGACGCGACGGTCCGGTGTGCCGTTGACGGGCGCCGTCGCGCGGGCTTTCGGGTGAGCGCCCCCGCCCTCGCGGTCGCGGCCGGGGGCGCGGACCGCTCCTCAGCGCCGCGCCGTCGGGACGTCCGCGGGCGTGCGCGGCAGGTAGTAGAGCGTGATCCGGCGATCCGGCCGGATGTCGAAGTCGCCGAGACTGGGCACGCCGAACCGCTCGGTCATGCGCCGCACCGCGACATTGCGGTGATCCGGTTCGATCAGGATGCGACGGCAGTTCGGTTCCGCCGCGAAGATTCCGGGCAGCAGGCCGCGGACGAAGGCGAACATGATGCCGCGCCCGATCACCTCCGGGTCGGCGGTGGCGAGGTGGAAGGCCACGTCATACGGGTCGGCGTGGTAGATCCGGGCGATCTCGTCTTTGGCGGGGCGATACAACTCCAGGTAGGCGATGTCGCGACGGCCCAGTTCCGGCCGGTCGGTGCCGGTGAAGTCGTACCCGACGATGTATGGGCGGGAATAGCTTCCGTCCAGCTGCGCGCGCAGATTCTGCCTGCGCAGTTCGACGGGCCACGGCTGTTCCCACGTCTCGATGAGATGCGGCCGGTTCATCCACTCGGTGAGCAGCTCCGCGTCCGCACCGTCCGCGTCGGCCGTCCGGATGTCGAACGGGGCGGGCAGAGCCGGTTGCGGCGGAGCGGGCACGGCCCGCAGTTCGTCGGGGATATCGGTCAGCTCGCGCGCGATGACATGAGGCGTCTGGGTGGGGTTCATCGGTCGTCGAGCTCCGTTCGGTAGTGGCTCCGCTGGATGAATGTAAGGTTACCCTATGCTAACCTCGCGTGGTCGGCGAGGCCCGGCCGTTCGGAAAGGACGGCGCGCGGGCGCCCACACCGCGTTATGTGTAGGAGCTGTTGGATGTCGAGAAGACCCGGGTGGATTCGGAAGTTTCACAAGCCCGTCACGGAAACGCTGCCGCCCCTGGTGCTGTTTCCCCATGCCGGCAGTGGCGCCTCCACCTATCGCGCCATGTCCAAGCGGCTCAGCGCCGATTTCGACGTCGTGCTCGTGCAATATCCGGGACGCCAGGACCGAGCCGCCGAACCCATGCCGGACAGTCTCGTCGAACTCGCGGCGGGTGCCCTTGCGGAATTCCTCGAATCGCCCTATCACCGAGGCATTCCCATCACTGTGTTCGGCCACAGCGTCGGCGCGATGGTGGCCTTCGAATTCGTCCGTCAGGCCGAGGCCGCCGGTGTGCCGGTAGCGCTGCTCGGCGCCTCCAGCGCGGTGGCGCCCGCATTGGTGGCCGACAGCGAGCCGCTGCCGACCGAGGAGGAGGCGTTGCTCGACCGGCTCGTCGCGCTGAACGGAACGGGCGCGGACGTTTTGGCCGATCGCGACATCATGCGAATGACGTTGCCCGTCCTGCAGGCCGACTATCGCGCGTTCGACGCCTACACGTGCGACCCGGACGTGCGGATCGGCGCGCGGATCGAGGTGATCGGCGGCGCCGACGACGACTTCGTCACCGTCGCCGAACTGCGTCCCTGGATCGCGCACAGCACTCGGGGCGGCTCGGTCACGCTCTTCGACGGCGGGCACTTCTATTTGTACGACCACATCGACGGCGTCGCGGAATTGCTTGCCTCCGCCGCCGCTGACGCCGGACAGTCCGCTCTTTCCAGTTAGGTTCACCATGTCAGGATCGGCTTCGGGGGACGAAGACCATATCGTCGTCGTCGGAATCGGGGTCGAGGCCCCCGCCGGAATAAACAGTCCACGCGAATTCTGGACGGCGCTGGCCGAATCCAGGGAACTCATCGGCCCATTGCCACGAGATCGGGAGTGGCCGATCGAAGGGTTGCTCACCCTCGGCCGCAACGAGGGCTGGAGCGACGTACGCGACGCGGGCGGATTCCTCACCGAAGCAGCGGAATTCGATGCGGCCTTTTTCGGGATAACGCCGCGCGAAGCCGTCGCGATGGATCCGCAGCAGCGGGTGGCGATGCGCGTCGCATGGCGGGCGGTCGAGGATGCCGGGCTCAATCCCGGCGCCGTCGAAGGTGCCGAAGCGGGGTGCTGGATGGGCGTCACGCCGCTGGAGTACGGCCCGCGCATGGCGAGCGTCAGCGAGCACAGCGGTTATCGAATGACCGGCACCACCCTCGGCGCGGTATCCGGCCGTATTTCGCACAGTCTCGGGCTGATCGGGCCTTCGATCAGTGTGGACACCTCCTGTGCGGCGGGTTTGACCGCCCTCCATCAAGCCGCGGCGGCCGTCCGCGCGGGCGAGTGCGACTGGGCCCTGGCAGGTGGTGTGTGCGTGATGGGCTCACCCGGCATGTTCGTCGAGTTCGCGAAGAACAACGCGCTCTCGACCGACGGCCACTGCCGCGCGTATTCCGCGGGCACCACCGGGACCCTCTGGGGCGAGGGCGCGGGAGTGGTTGTGCTGGAGCGCGAGTCGCGAGCGCGCCGGCTCGGCCATCGGATCTACGCTCGGCTGCTCGGCTCCCGGGTCAACCACAACGGCAAGAGCGGCCCGTTGGCCGTGCCCAGCGCCGACGCGCAGGAGCGGCTGATTCGCGCCGCGCTCATCGCGGCCCGCGTCGACCCGGAACAGATCGGGCTGGTCGAGGGGCACGGCACCGGCACGGCGGTGGGCGATCCCATCGAACTGTCCGCTCTCATCCGGACCTACGGCGCGCCGGAGCGCGTCCGGGGCGCGCTGCTGGGATCGGTCAAGTCGAATATCGGTCACACGCAGGCGGCGGCGGGCATGCTCGGCCTGATCAAGATGCTGCTGTGCGGCGCGCACGGGCACGTCGCGCCGAGTCTCTGGGCAGAACACCCGACCGAGGCGGTCGACTGGGAAGCCACCAGTCTGCGGCTGGCCACGAAATTCGTTCCATGGGAGCCGATCGACGGCATTCGCTACGGAGCGGTGTCGGCATTCGGAGTCGCGGGGACCAACGCGCACGCGGTCGTCGGGATGCCCGTCCTGGAGGAGGACAGCGATGTCTGAATATCTGCTGCCGGACGGCACCGTCCCCGTCCTGCTCTCCTCGGACAGCGCCGAAGGCTTGCGTGCGGAGGCCGCGGCGATACTGGCCTACGTGCACGACCACCCTCGGGTGGACTCGGATCGACTGGCGAGCCAGCTCTTCCGCACCAGGATCGCCCGCAGGTATCGCGCCCTGGCCATGGTCGTCACGCGCGAGGAGTTGACGGACGCGTTGCGGTCGATCGCGGCGGGTTCCGCGCACCCGGCGGTGGTGACGTCCGGCGCCGTCGCGTCGCGTCGCGTCGGCTTCGTCTTTCCCGGACAAGGCAGCCAGCACGCGGGTATGGGCAAGCCGTATTACGACTTCTCCCCGGCCTACCGGGCCGCCGTCGACGAGTGCGCGGCGGTGCACGAGGAGCGGTACGGCCATGCACGGCCGGTGCACTATCTGCTCGGCGCCGACGCCGAGTTCGGCGAGACGCTGTGGGAAGTGCAACCGGCCAGAATGTTCCACCTGATCGGCTTGGCCGCCATGTGGCAGGCGGCGGGCGTGCGCCCCACCGCGACCATCGGTCACAGCCAGGGTGAACTCGCGGCCTGCGTGGTCGCCGGTGTGCTCACGCTGCGCGATGCCGTGTCGATCGTCACGCACCGGGCCCGGCTTCTGGAGCGCGACCTTTCGGACGGCTACGCGGTGGCCGTGCTCGGCGCGGGGCGCGACGAATGCGAGGCGCTGCTGGCCCGCAATTCGGGCTGGGCGGAGGTCTCCTTGGTCAACTCACCCGAGTTGACCGGTGTCTCCGGCGACGAGGCCGCGATCGCGGAGCTGGTGGCGACCGCCACCGCGAAAGGTCTGTTCGCCAAGCAGATCCAGATGTCGTTTCCGTCGCACACCTCCGCGATGACGCGATTGCGCGACGAATTCCAATCGTCACTGGGCGAATTGAGCAGCAAGACCTTCACGCTCGGCGACGTCACCTGTTACGGCGGGACGCTCGGCGCGGCGATCACTCCCGAGTTGACCCACCACGACTACTGGTACTGGAACCTGCGCAACCGGGTGCGCTTCGATCGCGCGGTGGCGGCGGCTACCGCGGACGTGGACACCTTCGTCGAGATCGCCGAGCACCCGACGTTACAGCCCGCGCTGCGGGAGAATCTGTCCCCGGTCGCGCGGGATGCCCGCGACTTCCGGGTCGTGGGGACATCGCTGCGCACCGCGAACGGGTTGGGTGAATTCACCCGCAATCTGGTCGAAGTCGCGGTGCACGATTTGCATTACGACTGGCAGGCGCTCCGCACGGACTCCGGCGACCGCACTCCGGCGCTGCCGCTGCGTGACTTTCCCGCCACGGTGATGAACTCCAAGAGGTTGTGGGCGCCGTATCAATCGGGTGCCGAGGCGCCGATCCCGGTCGCCGTGCCCCCCGCGCGGTTGCGCGAGGAGTGGACCAGGTTGTCCCGGTTCGAGCTGGCCGCGCCGCGCACCGTACTGCTCGCCGAGCACGACGGCGCGGACGACCTCGCAGCGGCGCTGTGCGCGCGGGCCGCGCGCCACGGTGCCGCGATCGCCGACACCGCGACCGAGGCCGACACCATGGTGCTGCTGCTTCCGTCGAACACGGCCACGGACGAGCAAGGCGCGGTGGCCGAGCTCGCCGAGTTCGCCCGAGCCGCGGAAAGTTTGACCACGGAAGCCTCCGGTGTCACGGAATGCTGGCTGGTGACAACCGGTGCTGAGGCGGTGTCCCCGGACGATGCGCCGTCCCTGGGTCATTCGGCGGTCAGCGCCGCGTACCGCAGTCTCGGCCTCGACCATCTCGGCATCGCGTTCCGGCACCTGGACTTGCCCCCGGATGCCGCCGAGCAGGATCCGACGACGCTGGCGGACAAGATCCTCGAGGCCGTTCACGTGCCGGGCGAGCCGGAACTCGCGCTGCGGGGCGGCAAATTGCACGCCAAGCGTCTCGTTCGCGCCGAGCTGCTGGGCACTTCGGCGCCCCCGGATCTACGCGAGGTCCTCATTCTCGGTGGCACGGGGTACGTCGGCCTGGAATTCTGCGCGCAGCTCGCCCGCGACGGCGCACGGCGCGTCACCCTGGTGAATCGCACCGGGGAGACGAGCGTGCTCGCCGAGCGGCTGCGGGCGATCCGCGCCTCCGGATCCACCGAAATCGACGTGGTGGCCTGTGACATCACCGACGCCGACGCGGTCGCCGAGTTGGCGCGGCGCTTCGCCGAGCGCCCCGTGAGCGTGGTCGTGCACGCCGCGGTCCAGTACGCATGGGCGCGGTTCGAACCGGAGGCGGTAACCGAAGCGGCCGCCGCGAAGGTGATCGGGCTCGGCGAGGTGCTGCGCGCGGTGCCGCGGACAGTCGACTGCACCGTGCTGTTGTGCTCCTCGTTCGTGGCCACCCTCGGCGGGCGTGGTCAGGCGCTGTACGCGGGCACGAATCGCATGCTCGACAGCCTCGCCGTGCGACTGCGGGCGCAGGGCAGGGATTGCGTGTCGGTGCAATGGGGGCTGTGGGGTCTGCCCGGCGCGGTGCACGCCGACGTGGAAGCCAGGATCCTCGGCGCTGGTCTACGACCCATGCCCGCCGCGCCCGCCATCGCGGCGGGTTTCGCCGACCGTACCGGGAACAGCGCGGTGCTGTCGGCGGACTGGGAGCGCTTGCGGGATACGGCCGAGATCGTCGGCTTGGCGAGGGTTTTCGCGCCCGCATCGGCGGTCCCGGAGTCCGCGGCCGCGCCGTCCGAACCGTCCGCACCGAAGTCGGCCGCCGTCGAGCCGGAAGCCGATGCCACGCGGAGCGTCGCGGAGATCATCCGGCGCGAACTGGGGCAGGTGATGCTTCTCGACGGCCCCGACCACATCGACGGCTCCGTCCCGCTGGTCGCGCTCGGGTTCGATTCGTTGCAGGCGGTGGATCTGCGCGCGCGGCTGAAGACGATGTTGCGCCGCGAGTTGCCGGTCGCGGCGATCCTCGGCGGCGCGTCCCTGGACGACGTCGTTCTGCTCATGTCCGAGAACCGAGGCTGATGATGCCCGAGAACACAGGCTCAGGAGGCCGCTCGATGCCGGAGAACACGCAGGCGACCATGCCGGAGATCGAGGACGTACTGGCGTTGAGCCCGTTGCAGGAGGGGTTGTTCTCGCTGGCCAGGCTGGCCGGCGAGGGCGATCTGTACGCACTGCGGTTCGTGTACGAGATCGCCGGTCCCGTCGATGTGGCATTGCTGCGTCGCAGCGTCGCGGCCATCCTGCGGCGGCATCCGAATCTGCGCGCGTCGTTCTGGGACCGCGACCTGCCGCGGCCGGTGCAGATCGTCCCCACCGCTGCCGAGTTGCCCTGGGCCGAACGCGAAGTCGACCCGGGCGACCTCGACGCCGTCATCACGGCCGAGACGCGGGCGCCGTTCGACCTGACCCGCGGCCCGCTGCTGCGCGTGCTGCTGCTGAGATTGCCGGACGGCACTCGGCGCCTGGTGCTGACCGCGCACCACATCCTGCTGGACGGCTGGTCGCTCGGCGTGTTCTTCCGGGAACTGTTCGCCCTGTACCAGGCAGGCGGCGCGGCGGAGGCGCTGCCCGAACCCCGACCCTACCGGGACTACATCGGCTGGCTGTCGGCCCGCGACAGCGATGCCGCGTTGCGCTCCTGGCGCGGATACCTCGGCGATGTCGATCCGCTGATCCTCGCCGACCGTGGCGATTCGGCGGTCAACACGATCGTGCCCAGCGTCGACACGGTCACCCTGGACGCGGCCGACACCAGCCGGTTGACGGCGTGGGCGCGGTCGAACGGCCTGACGATGAACACCGTCGTGCAGTACGCCTGGGCCGTTGTCCTCGGCAGCTTGACCGACCGGCGCGACGTGGTCTTCGGCAGCACCGTCTCGGGGCGGCCCGACGAGTTGTCCGGGGTCGAGACGATGATCGGGCTGTTCATCAACACCGTCCCCGTCCGGGTGGCGGTCGGGGCCGAGAACGTGGTGCGGGACTGCAGGCGAACGCAGCGCGAGTCGGCTCCGATGCGTGATCTCGCCTACGTCAGCCTGTCGGCGATCCAGCGGTCGGTAGGCTCCGGCACGCTGTTCGACACCCTGTTCGTGTTCGAGAACGCGCCGATGTCCGACATCCTGCGCCCCATCGACATGGCGGACGGCGTTCGGGTGCGGCCGATGACCTCGGAGAGTTTGACGCACTATCCGCTCGCGGTGACCTCGTTCCTGTACGAAGGGCAGCTGGTGGTGACGGTCGAGGCGGTGCAGGCGGCACTGCGCGGCCTGTCCGGACCCGGCATCGGGGCGCGGTTGCTCTCGGTGCTGCGGCAACTGCCCGCGATCGGCGAGCGGGGGCCCGACGCGCTCGATGTCCTGCTGCCGGGCGAGACCGCTCCGCCACCGGCGCCGATCGCCGCCGACGTGCGCGGTGTGACCGTGTGGGAGCTGTTCGCGCGCCAGGTCGCCGCCACGCCGGACGCGCTTGCCCTCAGCACCGAAAACGATCGCTACACCTACCGCGAACTCTTCGATGCCGCAGGCCGATTGGCGAGCGCGCTGGTCGCACACGGGGCCGGTCCGGAAGAGGTCGTCGCCTTGGCGCTGCCGCGTTCGGCGCAGTCGATCGTGGCGATTCTCGCCGTGCTGGCGACCGGTGCGGCGTATGTGCCCGTGGATGTCACGCTGCCCGCGGCCCGTATCGAATCGATCGTGCGCCGGTCCCGGCCGCGCTCGATCCTGATCGACAGCTCGGGGCTGTCCGCGCTCGACGAGATCGCCGAGCGCCCGGAAGTGCTGGTAGTGAACGGTCTCTCCGACGGGCTTCCGGAGCTCGCGCCCGCGCCCGGCCACCCCGACCAGGCCGCCTATCTGATCTTCACCTCCGGCTCCACCGGCGAACCGAAAGGCGTCGTCGGCACCCATCCCGCGCTGGCCGCGTACTTCGCCGACCACCGCGACCGGGTGTATCGGCCCGCGGTGGCGCGGCTCGGGCGGCCGCTACGGATCGCGCACGCCTGGTCGCTCAGCTTCGACGCCTCCTGGCAGCCGCTGATCGGACTGTTCGACGGACATGCAATCCACCTGTTCGACGCCGAGGAGATGCGCGACGCGCGACGCCTGGTCGACGGCATCGTCCGGCACGGACTGGACATGATCGACACGACCCCGTCGATGTTCACTCAGCTGGCGGCGGCCGGACTGGTCGAGGCGGGCGTCACGCCGCTGTCCGTGCTGGCGCTCGGCGGCGAGGCCATCGGTGTGCCGCTGTGGAAACAGTTGTGCGCCCTGCCCGGCACCGCCGTGCACAACTGCTACGGCCCCACCGAGACGACGGTGGAGGCGGTGGTCGCGGCGGTGCGCGATGGCGATGCCGAACCGGCCATCGGGGCGCCGGTCACCGGAATGACCGGCTACGTGCTGGATTCGCGGCTGCGCCAGGTGCCGATCGGCGTCGTGGGCGAGTTGTACCTCTCGGGCGCTCAGGTCGCGCGTGGTTACGTCGGCATGCCGGGAACCACCGTTGGCCGATTCGTCGCAGATCCACACCGTGCCGGTGAAAGGATGTATCGGACGGGTGATCTCGTGCGCCGCTTGCCCTCGGGCGATCTCGCCTACGTCGGCCGGGCGGACGATCAGGTGAAGATTCGCGGCTACCGGATCGAGATCGGCGATATCGAGACAGCTCTGCTCGCCTTGCCCGGGGTGCGGGCCGCGGCGGTCGTCGTGGTGCGCCGTACGGGTGGTCCGAGCCTGGCGGCGTTCGCGGTGGGCGACGGTCTCGACGCGGTGCGGCTGCGCGCCGCGCTGGCCGATCGGCTGCCCGGTTACATGGTGCCGAACCGGATCGTGGTCGTCGAGCGGTTGCCGGTGACCAGCAACGGAAAACTCGATGCGAAACGGCTCGCGATGCTCGCCGAGGACCGGGCCGCCGGACCGGGAGCGGAGACGGCGCGCACCGGCACCGAGCACCGTCTGTGCGCCGCGATCGCCGAACTGTCCGGCGGTCCGGTCCCGAGCATCGATGACGACCTGATCGGCCTCGGCATGGACAGCATCGTGGCGATCTCCCTGGTGAACCGGCTGCGGCGGGACGGCCTCTCGATCAGCCCGAAGGCGGTCCTCGGCGCCGCCACGATCCGGGAACTCGCCGCGCGGATCGACGCGGAAGCCGGTCGCGAACGCGCGACGAGTTCGGAGGGCTACGGGCCGGTCGGCCCGACCCCGATCGTGTCGTGGATGCACGAGTACGGGGGCTACCGCAGACTCACGCTCAGCAATCTGCTCGAGTTGCCCGACGGCGTCGACCAAGGCGGCCTGACGGCGGTGCTGCAGGCGTTGCTCGACGGACACGACATGCTGCGGGCCCGCTTCGTCACCACACCCGAGGGATACGACCTGCACACGCGCGCCCCGGGCAGCGTCCGAGCGCGGGACATCCTGTCCCGGGTCGAGGAAGGCGACGACTTCTACGCGACGCTGGCCGCACGCGGCCGTGCGGCCACCGACGAGATCGACCCGTCCACCGGAGATCTGGTGCGCGCGGTGTGGTTCACCAGGTCCGGCGCTCCGGACGTGCTGCTGCTCACCATCCACCACCTGGCCGTCGACCCGGTCTCCTGGTACGTCATCTCCGCCGACCTCGCCGCGTACTGGGCCGAGGTGCTCGCGGGACGGACGCCCGTCCCGGCGGTCGAGCACACCGGCTACCGGCAGTGGGCCCGGCTGTTGCGCGAACGCGCGGGCGCCGAGGCGGTCACGGCTCAGCGCGACTACTGGACGCGCCAGGTCACCGCGCCGGACCCGGTGCTGGGCGCGCGGCTGCCCGATCCCAGGACCGACACCTGGGCTTCCTACCGGGTCCATCCCGTGCCCACCCCGGCCGAGACGAGCGCGGCCATCCTGGACAGCCTCGGCGGCGGCGCGGCGGGAGTCCGCGAATTCCTGCTCGCCGCTTTGACGATGACGCTGGCGAGCTGGCGTCTGGAACGCGGTCAGGACCCCACCGCGGGCGCGTATCTCGCGCTGGAAGGACACGGCAGAGAGGACGCGGTGCTCGGCGCCGACGTCGACAGCGCGCACACGGTGGGCTGGTTCACCAGCATCGTGCCCGCCCGGCTCGCAGCGGGCGCCGAGAGCGTGGATGTGGCCACCGCGCTGACCGATCCGGTTCGCGCCGCCGCACTGCTCGAACACGTCGCGGCACATCTGGCCGAACAGCCGAACGGCGGCGTGGACTTCGGCGTGCTGCGCTACCTCGCGCGAACCCCCGAACTGGTCGATGCGCCGCAGCCGCAGGTGCTCTTCGACTACCTGGGCCGGTTCGACCTGGCCGGTGCGGGACGGCCGTGGGCGCCGATCCCGGATCTGGCGTTGCACGAATGCCTTCCGCTCGTGGCGGAGCCCGACTTCCCGCTGCGCTATGCGCTCGACGTCGTCTCGGCGGTGCGGACCACCACCGAGGGGCCGCAGCTGGTCACCATGCTCCGCTGGAGCGAGGCGGTGTTCACGGTCGCGGACGTCGACCGGCTCGCCGAGCTATGGCACGACGCCGTCGTGGCCCTCGCGCGCGCGATCTCCGTGGTGACCGTCGGCGCCGACTGACCGCGATCGCCGAGCCACTCAGCCCATCCGAACCCAGTCCGAAGGACCCACCATGTCAGACGAGATTCTCGAGCGGCGCAAGCGGCTGCTGCAGCAGCGACTGCGCGAACAGCAACTCGCGCCCGCGCCCGCGCGACCCGCGCGCGGCAGGCGCCCCGGCGATCCGGCTCCGCTCTCGTCCGCGCAGCAGCGGATGTGGTTCGTGCAGACGGTCGCGCCGGAGGACACCACGCTCAACGTCTGCGTCGGCTACCGACTCGACGGTCCGTTGGACAGCGCACGGTTGCGCGCCGCCTTCGACACCGTCGTGGCGCGGCACGAGATCCTGCGCACCACCTATCACGTCGGCGCGGACGGCGAGCCATATCAAACGGCACACGCCGAACTGGGGCCGGTGTGGCAGCAGCACGATCTCACGGATCTCTCCGAGGAAGGCCGAGGCAGGCGACTCGAGGTTCTGGCGAGACGGGAGTTCGCGCGTCCGTTCGACCTGAGCTCCGAGTCGCCGCTGCGGGTGACGTTGGCGCGCACCGGTCCGGCCGAACACGTGCTCGTGCTGACGATCCACCACATCGCCTGGGACGACGACTCCTGGTCGGTCTTCTTCGCCGAGCTCAATGCCGCCTACCGCGGTGACCCGCAGGCGGAGATCCGTGCGCAGTACGTGGACGTGTCGCTCGCCGAGCGGCCCGCCGAAGACGACGCCGACCTGGCGTACTGGCGCGAGCGGTTGACTCCGCTCCCTGAGCGACTCGAGTTGCCCGGAACGCTCGCCGGTGGCGCGGCTACCCGCAACGCCGACAAGTGCGTGCTGCCCTTGCCCCAGGAACTGCTGGACCGGGTCACCGAGGTCGCGCGCGACCGTTCGGCCACCCCGTTCATGGTGTTGCTGGCAGCCTTCCAGGCGCTGGTCCAGCGGTACACCGCGGCGACGGACTTCCTCGTCGCGGTGCCGGTGACCGACCGCCGCGGTAGCGACGCCGAGGCGCTGATCGGCTATTTCGGCAACACGCTGCTGTTGCGCGCCCGAATCCGTCCGGGGCGCAGCTTCGCCGAGCTGGTCGACGTGACGAGGGACGCCGCCCGCGACGCGTTCGCGCATCAAGGGATCGGCGTCGAACGGGTCGTCCGCGAGGTGAGTTCGGACCGGATCGCGGGCAGCGACGGCCTGGCCCAGCTCGTGCAGCTGAGCTTCAGCGTGCGCGGCGGGGCGAACGGGTTCGATCTCGCCGGGGTCCGCTCCACCGAGCTGCCGTGGGGGAGCACGGTCGCGCAGGAGCCGCTGGGGCTGATGGTCGTCCTCGACGACGCGGGCGCGCGCGTGGAGGCCACCTACCTCGTCGACGAGCTGGACCGGTCGGTGGTGGCGCAATTGCTGCGCCACTACCTGGAATTGCTCACCGACGCGGTGCGCGATCCACGGCAGCCGGTCCGCGCGATCGATATGCTCGGCGCCGCCGACCGAGCGGACATCGTCGCGGCATCGCACGGTCCGCTCGTCGACGCGCCCGCGACAACGCTGGTCGAGTTGGTGCAGCGGCAGGCCGCGGCGACCCCCGATCGCGTCGCGGTGGTATCCGACGAAGCCGAACTCACCTACGGCGAGTTGAACCGGCGGGCGAATCGATTGGCGCACTGGCTGATCCGGCGCGGCGTCGGCGCCGAGCAGCTCGTCGCGCTGCGCATGGCGAACTCCATCGAATTCATCATCGCGAGTCTCGCGGTACTCAAGTCGGGTGGCGCGTACCTGCCGATCGATCCGGCCTATCCACCGGACCGCATCGACTATCTGTTGTCGGACGCGCGTCCGGCGCTGTCGTTCGACGCCGAAACGATCGCGGCGGCGATGACCGAGGCGGTCGACGCGCCGGACACGAATCCCACCGACGCCGAACGCGAGTCGCCGCTGCGCCCGTCGAACATCGCCTACGTGATCTACACCTCGGGCTCCACCGGACAGCCCAAGGGCGTGCCAGTGCCGCACGACGCGATCGCCGATCACCTGGTGAACTTCGCCGCCGACTGGGACGCCAGCGTCCCGGAGCGGGTGTTGCAGGCCACCTCGGTGAGCTTCGACGCGTCGCTGGCCGACATCTTCCTACCGCTGATCGCGGGCGCGAGCATCGTCGTCCCGAAACCGAACGCCTACCGCGATATTCCGTACGTCGCCGAGCTGATCGCTCGTCACGGGATCACCGTGCTGCACATGGTGCCCTCGCTGCTGGCCACTTTCCTCATGCTTCCCGAGGCGAACGACTGGCGGGCGTTGCGGCACGTGCCGGTCGGCGGCGAGGCGCTGCCCGGCGAGATCGCCGACCGGTTCGCCGCGCAATTCGACGCCGACCTGCGCAACCACTACGGGCCGACGGAAGCGGTGGTGTGCTCGACGTCCATGCCGGTCGACGGGCCGCAGGGCACCAGGATCGTGCCGATCGGATTCCCGAACCGCAACGTCTACGTCTACCTGCTCGACGACTCGCTGCGGCTGGTCCCGCCGGGCGTGATCGGCGAGATCTACCTGGGCGGACGCCAGCTCGCGCGCGGTTACCTCGATCGGCCCGCCCTGACCGCGGAGCGGTTCGTCGCCGACCCCTTCCTGCCCGGCGGAAGGCTGTACCGCACCGGCGATCTCGCCCGGCGCACCGCCGACGGCGAGATCGAATTCGTCGGCCGCGCCGACGAACAGGTGAAGGTGCGCGGGTTCCGCATCGAACTCGGTGAGGTGGAGGCCGCGGTGGCCGATCACCCCGGCGTCGCGCAGTGCGTCGCGATCGTCACCGAGCACGAGCGGCTCGGCCCGATCCTGGCCGCGTACCTGGTGCCCGCGCCGGGAAGCGAGATCGACCTCCAACAGGTGCGCGCGACGGTCGCGGCGACGCTGCCCGAGCACATGGTCCCCGCGGCCTTCGCCGTGATCGATGAAGTGCCGTTGAGCGCCCACGGCAAACTCGATCGCCGCGCGCTGCCGGAGCCGGAGCTGACGCAGACACGCACGTACCGGGCGCCCGAATCGCCCACCGAGATCCGGCTCGCCGCGCTGTACGGCGAGCTGTTCGACACCGAGCGAGTTGGCGCCGACGACTCGTTCTTCGAACTCGGCGGCCACTCCCTGCTCGCGGCCCGGCTGGTGGCCCTGGTGCGCGACACGTTCGGGATCGATATCGACGTGCGCGCGGCGTTCGACACTCCGACGGTCGCCGGGCTCGCCGCGCATCTGGTCGCCCGGTACCACGATCGGTTCGGCGAGAATCTCGATGAGGTCGTTCCCACCGGCCTACCCTCCGGTGACAACGCCGCGATGCCGACGAAACGACCGCGCCCCGAACGTATTCCGCTGTCGTACTCGCAGCGGGCGCTGTGGCTGCGGCGCAAGCTGGAAGGCCCGTTCGGGTGGGAGAACTTCCGGTTCGCCATCCGCTTCGACGGCGAACTCGACATCGCCTCGCTCACCGCGGCGCTCGGCGACGTGATCGCCCGTCACGAGTCGTTGCGCACCAGCTTCCCGGAACACGAGGGCACGCCGTACCAGCGGGTGGCCCCGGCGGGACCGGTCGAGTTGCCGCGCACCGCGCTCGACGGCGCTCGCCTGGACGAGGCGCTGGCGGCCGAGGCGAACCATGTGTTCGATCTGGCCGGGGAGTCGCTGCTCCGCTTGCGCCTGTTCGTCCTGGACGAGCGCACCCACGTGCTGTCGGTGCTGACCCATCACATGGTCACCGACCGGGAATCGTGCCGGGTCTTCCTCGAGGACCTCACCGTCGCCTACCGCGCGCGGGTGAGCGGCACGGCTCCGTCCTGGCCGGAACCGGCGCTGCACTTCGCCGACTTCGCGGTGTGGCAACGCGATACCTTCGACCACGCCCCCGGCCGCGACGATCTGAGCGAATACGGCAAAGCGCGACTCGACTACTGGCGCGCGGCCTTGGCGGGCCTTCCGGTGGAGATCGCGGTCGGCCACGACCGCCCGCGTCCCGTGCGGCTGGGCCATGCGGGTGTCAGCGCGACCCGGATCGTCGCGGCCGAGACGTGGCAGGCACTGCGATCGCTGGCGGAGACGACCGGCGCGACCGAGTTCATGCTGTGCCAGGCAGCGGCCGCGGTGCTGGTGCACACCCTCGGCGGCGGTGACGACGTGCCGATCGGCGCGACGGTCGCCAATCGGCCCTGGCGGTCGGTGGACCGGCTGATCGGCCTGTTCGCCGACATGATGGTGCTGCGCAACGATCTTTCGGGCGACCCGTCGCCGCGAACCGTGCTCCAGCGGGTGCGCGAATCGGCGCTCGGCGCTCTCGGCCACCAGGACGTACCGTTCGAGCGGATCGTGGAAACGCTCAACCCGCCCCGGGTACTCGGCCGCAATCCGCTGTTCCAGGTGATCATGCAGTTCGGGCACACCGCGCCGACCGTCGGCTTCACCGCCGAGACCACGCTGACCCCGCTCACGCCGCAGTACGACGCCGCGTTCATGGACTTCCACCTGGATTTCCTGGTGGAACCCGGTGGCGAGTTACTGGTGCGGGTGGTGGTCAACTCGGAGCTGTACGACCCGGCCTCCGGCGAGGAATTCGCCGACACGCTGGTGCGGATCTTGACCGCGTTCGCCACGAAACCCGATACCGCGGTGCGGGAATCGAACCTCGCGCCGCAGGGCTGGGACACCGCGCGTACCGTTGTGCGCCACGCGGCGTCCGAGTCCACGGTCGGCGAGGCCGAGGCGGGCCCGCCGCAGACCGAGACCGAGCGCGCTCTGGCGGCGCTGTTGGAGGAACTGCTGGAGATCACCGACGTGGACCGCACGGACGGATTCTTCGCGCTCGGCGGAGACAGCGTCATCGCGATCCAGTGGGCCGCGCGAGCGGGCGAGGCGGGCCTGGCGCTCACCCCGCAGCTGATCTTCGAGCACTTCACGCTGCACGAACTGGCGGCGGCCGTCGACGCGGCCGCCGATCAGGCGGCGGGCGCGCCTGCGCCGGAGGAGCACCGGTACGAGCCGATGTCGGCCTCGGGCCTGTCCGGTGACGCGTTGGCCATGCTGCGCGAATCCTGGTCCGCGCAACGCTGATTCGGGTGAGCCGGTCACGGTCGCGCACCGCGACCGGCGCACTGCCGTTGGACCTGGGGGCAGCGACGATTAGGGTTGCACCTCGATGGATTCGGTGTCTGTTTGGATCATGTTCCCGGTCATTCTGACTATCGCGGCGATCACGGTCGGCCGGTGGTTCCTGGTCGCGGACAGTGTCACCGATCGCATGATCAACCATGCGTGGGCGTGGAATCTGTGCGGTCTGGCGCTCTATGTCGCCGCCGCGGCGGCGGGGTCCGCGCAACTCGGGCAGCGACTGTTCCTGTGCTGCGGACTGATGACCACCGCCGTCGTCCTGGTGCTCGCGCAACTGGCGGCGGGTGCGGACCCCGAGGTCATGCTGCGACGGCAGAAGATCTACGCGGCCGTCGCCGCCGTGAGTTCGATTCTGACATTGATCTTTTCGCCCTTCGCCCGGAACGTGCTGCACGTCGGTTTGGACGAGATCGTGTGGACGTTGTCGGAGCTG
Organism: Nocardia sp. NPDC059691; assembly: GCF_042733915.1. NCBI lineage: Bacteria > Bacillati > Actinomycetota > Actinomycetes > Mycobacteriales > Nocardiaceae > Nocardia > Nocardia sp. NPDC059691. The sequence continues at coordinate 75,278 of NZ_JBHWFB010000005.1, forward strand.
CCCATGGTGGCCAGCGGATATCTGGTCGCAAATGCCAGTCTCCGAGAGTTGCGCACCGCCGCGCGGATGACGAAGGAGAAGCTGACGTATTCGGCGCTGCTGTTCCTCGCGGTCTATTGGGCCGCGGCGGCAGTGGTCACCGTGGTCCGCGCGCTCTTCGGCGTCCCGCCGAGCCATCCGGGGAACGTGCTGGCGAACTCGTCCTTCTTCTGTGTATTGATCATCGCGACGCTCACGGCGATACCGCTTTTCACCGCTGTGCTGACGCGCGCGGGGCTGGATAAGACCGGTCGGCGCTGCCGCCGCCTGCGTCCGCTGTGGTATGACCTGACCGCCGCCGTCCCGGAAGTCGTGTTGAGTCGGTCCGACGACGGAGACGGCGGTGCGGCGTCCCGGCTCTATCGGATGACGGTGGAGATCCAAGACGCGCTTTTGCATTTGAAGCCGTATATGCCGTCGCCCGCGCCGGGGCGGGAGGCCGCCGACGCGGGTCATGGCGTCGGCGATTACGCCCGTCAGATCGCCCACGCCATCCGGTCCCGAGCCGCCGGGCTGCGTCCGGTCACACCGACCGCTCCGTTCGCCGCCGTGGCGACCGGTGGTCACGATCGTGCCAACGGCTTGCGGCAATTACTCGAATTGGCGCGGGAATGGCCGAAAGCACGCGCCGATGTAGGTTAGGCATACCTATTTAGGGTCGGCTAAGCTGTGCCCCAGCAGTCCAGACCGCCGGATCCGGCGGCAGACAAGGAGTGGCAGCGCGATGGAGTCGACACAGCGTCGGGCAGAAGGAACGGTGGACATCGGCCGGGAGGAGATCCGGTCCGCGGTGGCCGACCAACTGGGCCTCGCCGCCAGGGAGATCGCCGATCACGACGACCTCATCCAACTGGGGCTGGACTCGATTCGCACCATGAAGCTCGCGGGCGGCTGGCGCAAACGCGGCGCCGACATCAACTTCGCTCAGCTGGCAGCCAGCCCTACGGTGGCTTCCTGGCACGGTCTGCTCGGCGCGAGTGCGGTCGGGCGGGCGGCAGGCCCGATGACCGTCGTGCCGGTGGCGAGCGCGGGCGACGAGGCGGCGCCCTTCCCCTTGGCCACCATGCAGCACGCGTACTGGATCGGCCGCTCCGACGAACAAGAGCTCGGCGGCGTCGCGGCGCACCTGTACATCGAATTCGACGGCGGCCGTATCGATCCGGAGCGGCTGGAGCGCGCGGTGGCCGATCTGGTCGCCACCCATCCCATGCTGCGCACCAGGTTCCTGCCGGATGGCACCCAGCAGACCATGACCGCACCCGGGAGGCCGGTGTTCGAGGTCGTCGACCTGCGTGATCGGTCGCCCGAGGCGGCCGAGGCCGCGCTCGCCGAGCTGCGTGACCGCAAGACCCACCAGCGTCTGGCCATCGAAGACGGTCAGGTCATCGATGTCACGCTCACCTTGCGCGACGCGGACCGCAGCCGACTGCACCTGGATGTCGACATGCTCGCGGGCGACGCCATGAGCTACCGGGTCCTGATCGCCGATCTGGCCAAGCTGTATCACGGGAGGGCCGTGCCGGTCCCCGGCTACACCTATCGCAGGCACCGCACCGAGCACCAGGGAGACGGCGCCGCTCGCGAGCGCGATCGGCAGTGGTGGCAGGAGCGGCTGCCGGAACTGCCGGGCGCGCCGGAACTTCCCACCGTGCCGGTGAGTGAGCGCACCGACCCGAATCGCACCGTGCGTTACGACCACTGGCTGGAGCCGGAAGCCAAGCAGCGGTTGCTCGCCGCCGCACACGAGCGCGGCATCACACCGGCCATGGCGCTGGCCGCGGTATTCGCCGAGACCATCGGCGGTTGGTCAGCGCAGAGCCGATTCCTGCTGAACGTGCCACTGTTCCACCGGGATCCCGTGCACCCCGACATCGATCGGGTGATCGGCGACTTCACGTCCTCGATCATGCTGGAGGTGGACGTCACCGACAGCATGTCGGTCACCGAGCGCGCCCGCACGTTACAGCGCGGCATGCACGAAAGCGGTACGCATACCGCGTATTCCGGGCTCGAAGTGCTGCGGGATCTGGGTAGGCATCGCGGTGAACCCGTGCTGGCCCCGGTCGTCTACACCAGCGCGCTGAACTTGGGCGAGTTGTTCGCCGACACGGTCACCGAGACCTTCGGCGAGCCCGTGTGGATCATCTCGCAGGGCCCGCAGGTACTGCTCGACGCGCAGGTCACCGAGGTCCGCGGCGGGCTGCTGTTGAACTGGGACGTGCGCGCGTCGGCCTTCCCGGACGGCATGATCGACGCCATGTTCGCCTGGTACCGCGCGGCGATCGGGCGGCTCGGTGACGGGGCGGCAGGGTGGAACGCGGAGGCCGCCGTGCGGCTGCCGGTCGACCAGGCCGCGGTGCGCGCCGCGGTCAACGCCACCGACGGCCCGGTCAGCGGGCGGTCCCTGCACCAGGGGTTCTTCGACAACGCGGCGGCGAATCCCGAAGCGCCCGCCGTGGTCTGGGGCCTGGGCGACGGCCGAGGCGCCTGGAGCTACGGGGAGTTGGCCGCTCGCGCGCTGGCGGTGGCGGGGGCCTTGCGCGCCGAGGGCGTGGAGCCGGGCGACGCGGTCGCCGTCGCGCTGCCGAAGGGGCCGGACCAGGTCACCGCCGTGCTCGGTGTGCTCGCCGCCGGGGCGACCTACGTGCCCATCGGATTCGATCAGCCTGCAGGCCGCCGGGCGGAGATCCTCCGCACCGGCGGTGTCCACGCGGCGCTGACGGTCGAGGGCGCGGACTTGGGCGCACCGATCACGTGCCTGTCCATCGACGCGGCCAGTGCCTATCCGGAGCCGCTCGCGGCCCCCGTCTACCCGGACACCGGCGAAATCGCCTATGTGCTGTTCACCTCCGGATCGACCGGCGTGCCCAAGGGTGTCGAGATCCCACACCGTGGCGCGATGAACACCATCGACGCGTTGAACGAGTGGTTCGGCGTCGGCGGCGCCGACCGCTCGCTTGGCCTGTCCGCCCTGGAATTCGACCTCTCGGTCTACGACATCTTCGGCTTGTTCGCGGTGGGCGGCGCGGTCGTGACCGTCGATCCGGAGCAGCGCGCGGACCCGTCCAGCTGGGTGGAACTGCTGCGCACGCATCGGGTCTCGATTCTCAACTGCGTACCGAGCATGCTGGACATGATCCTGGAGATCGGCGGTGATCAGCTGGGCGATTCGCTGCGCGCGGCCATCCTCGGCGGGGACTGGGTCGGCGCCGATCTCGCTCGCAGGCTGTCGGCGCAGGCGCCGGGTTGCCGATTCGCCGGACTCGGCGGCGCGACCGAGACCTCCATCCACACCACCATCTGCGAGGTGACGGGTGAACCGCCCGCACACTGGGCGACCGTGCCGTTCGGCGTTCCGTTGCGCAACGTCCGATGCCGCGTCGTCTCTCCCGCGGGCCGCGACTGCCCGGACTGGGTGCCAGGCGAACTGTGGGTCGGCGGCGTCGGTGTCGCCGCCGGCTACCGCAACGACCCGGAGCGCACCGCGGAACGCTTCGTCGAACACGACGGCATCCGCTGGTACAAGACCGGCGATATGGCCAGGTACTGGCCCGACGGCACGATCGAATTCCTCGGCCGTGCCGACCATCAGGTCCAGATCCGCGGATACCGGGTCGAACTCGGCGAGGTCGAGGCCGCGTTGCGCACGGTGCCCGGCGTCCGGCACGCCGTCGCGGCGGTCGCCGGTGCGGGCGCACCCAAGCTGGTCGCCGCCGTCGCGGGTGACCTGGACGAGATCGGCGACATCGCTACGGCGCTCGCGGACCTGTTGCCCGGCTACATGATCCCCGTTCGGATCGAACTCCTCGAGCAGATGCCGTTGACCGCCAATGGGAAATTGGACCGCCGCGCCGTGGTCGCCCTGCTCGAGCCAGGGGTGGGGGAGGACCGGGAGACCGCCCCACGCGACGACGTGGAGGCCGCGCTCGCCGACATCGTCGCGACCGTCCTCGGCATCGATGCGATCGGCGTGCACGACGACTTCTTCGGCCGCGGCGGCGATTCCGTGCTCGCCACGACCGTCATCGCCCGCGTGCGCGAGTGGTTGCAAGCCGAGCACGCGCTGGTCGCGGACCTGTTCGCCGCACGCACCGTCGCCCGGCTGGCCGAGTGCCTGCGGGAACGCGAGTTTCGGCACGGCGCGGACGGCAGGCTGTCCGCGGTGGCCCGGCTCTACCTCGAGGTCGCCGCGATGACGGACGAGGAGATCCTCGCGCAGACGTGAAAGCGGTTGGCAGGCAGCGCGGTTGTCCACGACGAACCGATCGGTGAGCGCGCCCGGCGGTCTTCGGTCCGCAGGCGGACCTGTGGACTGTCCGCGCTCCTCTCCGGATCGACCCTGATGACGGGCGTCGCCGCAGGCTCGCGTCGCCCCAGCGCGGACGCCGCTCCGAGCGCGCGGGCGCAGTCTGTCGCCGTGGACGCGGTCGAGTGGGTCATTCCCACACAGCCGATCGGGTCCCGCTGTGGACATGCGGCGGCGGGCAAGCAGCGCGTACCACCGCTTGCCGGGCCGAGTCGACTGACGCGGCGGCTATTTCGCCGCGGCGGCGAAGGCGGGTTCCAGCTTGTCGAGGATGTACGGCACCGAGAGCGCCGTCGGCGTGTTAACGGCGCTGATCTCCTGGGTGGTGAGGAACACGACCGAGCCCTTCTTGACCGCGGGCAGGTCGGCGTAGCCGGGTAGCTGCCGGAACTTCTCGTCCAAGCCGGAGGCGTAGCCGGCCAGCAAGAGATCGGCGGTCAATTCGTCGACCCGCTCGGGGGACAGGGCCAGCCTGCCCTGATTGGCGGGCAGGTCGGTGAGGTTCTTCGGAATGCCCAGACCCAATTGAGTGAAGACCTTCGACGATCCGTCGTCGGGGTCGGTCAACACCATGAGCTGTGCCGGACCGGCCAGCCAGGTACTGGCGAACGTCTTGCCCTTCAATCCGGGGTTCGCGGCGGCGATCGCGGCGACCTTGTCATCCACCTTCGCGATCACCTTGCTCGCCTCGTCCGGCTTGTGCAGCACCTTGCCGAGGGTGGTGATCTGGTCCTGCCAGGGCGCTACCGCCGCTTTGCTCAGGGCGGGCAACGTGGGCGCGACGCGGGAGAGTTCGTCGTAGGTCTTCTGGTCGGCGATGAACGGATCGACCAGGATCAGGTCCGGCTCCAGCGCGGCGACCTGTTCGGCGAGGTTCCCAGTGCTGGTGAGCGCCTTCGCCGACGCGAGGCTCTCCGGCTCCCACGGCGGGGTGCTCTTGGAGGCGATCGCGACATTGTCGAGGTATCCGACCGGCACTACGCCGAGCGCGAGCGTGGTGTCCAGCCACTGGTTGCCGAGGGCGACGATCTTGTTCGGAGTGCCTTCTACGGTCGTCTCGCCGCGGGCGTGGTGGATGGTCACCTGTTCGCCGCCGGACGCCGAGTCGTCCTTTGCCGATCCGCACGCGGCCAGGCCGAGGGCGAGGACTCCCGTCAGCGCCGCCCGCGACCAACGGCCGCGCGTCCGAACAGAGTTCATCTGCCGCACCTTCCTTCCGAGCAAGCTAGCCAAGGCTAACCTATGTAGCTCCGAGCTGGTATCGGTGCTCAGTGGAAGGCGGCTCCGTTTGATGGTTACATCGGCTAACTATATAGTTTGCCGTGATAACTATCTGGTGAGGGGCTGTCCGTGACGAATCCATCCATCGAAGTCGATCCGGGTGATGTCCGAACCATCCGGCGCCGGTTGCGCTACGACCGGGACCATCCGCGCTACAAGTGGATCGTTCTGACCAACACCACGCTGGGTGTCCTGCTCACGGCGATCAATTCCTCGATCGTGCTGATCTCGCTGCCCGCGATCTTCCGCGGCGTCGGGCTCAACCCACTCGAGGCGGGCAATGTCGGGTACCTGCTGTGGATGCTGATGGGTTACCTGCTCGCCACCGCCGTGCTGGTGGTGATGTTCGGGCGGCTCGGCGACATCTTCGGCCGGGTGCGGGTGTACAATCTGGGCTTCACCATCTTCGCGCTGTCGGCGGTCGCCTTGTCCTTCGATCCGTGGCACGGGGGCGCGGGCGCGTTGTGGATCATCGTCTGGCGCGTCGTCCAGGGTGTCGGCGGCGCGATGCTGACGGCCAACTCCTCGGCGATCCTCACCGATGCCTTCCCCGCGAGCCAGCGCGGCACCGCGCTCGGCATCAACATGGTCGCCGCGGTGGCCGGTTCGTTCTTCGGCCTGCTCATCGGTGGCGTGCTGTCGGAATGGGATTGGCGTGCGGTGTTCTGGGTCAGTGTCCCGATCGCCGTTCTCGGCGCGGTCTGGTCCTATCGTTCGCTGCACGAGGTCGGCATCCGGACCTCGGGCAAACTGGACTGGGCGGGCACCATCACCTTCGGTCTCGGACTCACGGCGCTGCTCACCGGCATCACCTACGGCATCCAGCCCTACGGCGGCCACGCGACCGGCTGGACGAGCCCGTGGGTGCTGGCCGCTGTACTGGGCGGCCTTCTCCTGCTGGCCGCGTTCTGCGTGGTGGAGACGAGGGTCCCCGATCCGATGTTCCACCTGGGCCTCTTCCGCCACCGCGCCTTCGGTCTCGGCAACTTCGCCAATCTGATGGTCTCGATCGGACGTGGCGGCATGCAGTTCATGCTCATCATCTGGCTACAGGGCATCTGGCTTCCGCTGCACGGGTACGACTTCGAGTCCACCCCGCTGTGGGCAGGCATCTACCTGCTGCCGTTGACCATCGGCTTCCTCGCCGCAGGCCCGATTTCGGGCTGGCTGTCCGATCGCTACGGGCCCCGGCTGTTCACCACCGGAGGCGCGTTGCTGACCGGCGCGACCTTCATCTTGCTGCTGGTCATCCCGGTGAACTTCGACTACTGGCTGTTCGCGTCGATCACCGTGCTCAACGGCATCGGCAGCGGGCTGTTCTTCTCGCCGAACACCGCCGCCATCATGTCCAGCGTTCCCGCCGCCCAGCGCGGCGCGGCCTCCGGGATGCGCGGCACCCTCTTCAACGGCGGCAACGCGCTGTCCATGGGAATCTTCTTCTCCCTGATGGTCCTCGGACTGGCGGCGAGCCTGCCATCGGCGCTGGACTCCGGTCTGCGCGCACAGGGCGTCTCCGCCGGAGCCGCCGCCGAACTCGCCGGCATGCCGCCGGTGGCGAGCATGTTCGCCGCGTTCCTCGGCTACAACCCGATCCAGGAGCTGCTCGGACCGTCGGGTGAACTCGACAAGCCAGGCGTCAACGCCGAAACCCTCACGGGCCAGGAGTTCTTCCCGAACCTGCTCACCGGCCCGTTCCACTCCGGATTGCTCGTGGTGTTCGTCTCGGCGGCGGTGATGATGCTCCTGGCGGCCGTGGCGTCGTGGTTCATCGGCGAGAAGTACGTCTACGACGAGGCCGCCGAACTCGCCGAAGCCGATCGGGTCACGCAGGACGCGTCCGCCGCGGTGCCCGTGCGCTGAAACACCGCGGCGGTTTCGCGCCCGGGCTGGCCCCACGCCGAGCGACGGCATACGGTCGATCGCGATGAACGCTGTTCCGACTCCAGTGGTGCTGTCGGTTGTCGTATTCGTCGCGCTCATGACCGCCGGGCGGTGGGTGCTCGTCGACGAGACGGCTACCGATCGGCTGATCAACCGCACGTTCAGCTGGAACCTGCTGGGTCTGCTGCTGTACGAGGTGACCGTCGCGGTGGGCCGTCCCGAGTTCGGGCCGCGCCTCTACCTCGGCTGCGGTCTCCTGGCGCTCGGCAGTTTCTACGGGCTGGCCAGGCTTGTCGACGGCGCCGATGCGGCAACCGTCCACCTGCGTCAGCGGCGATACGATGCGACGGCGGTCGCTGCCGTTGTTTCGCTGATCGTCGCCACGCCGATCCTGCGGTGGGCCTGGCAGTTGGACTATGTCGAAATCGTATGGACGATGTCCGCGCTCCCTGGAGGTCTCTGTGGGCTGCTCTTCGCCCGCGCCTGCGTTCGCGAACTGCGCGCCAGAGGCGTTTCGATCAGAGAGAAGCTGACGTTCGCGGTACTGCTGGCGTTCGCGACCTATTGGCTCATCTCGATGACGATCATGGTAGGTCGCGCGCTCACCGGTACGCCTCCGAGCCAGCCGGGCAAGGTGTGGGCCGTCGCGGCGGTTCTCACGTTCTCCGCCGTCACCCTGTTGACCATGATCCCCCTGGTCACAGCGCTGCTGGCGCGAACGGGCTTGGATCGGACCGGCCGTGACTGCCGTAGGTTGCGGCCGCTGTGGCGAGATCTCACCGCCGTGGTGCCGGAAGTGGTTCTGGCGGAGGACGGTTCCGCGCCGAGGGAAGCCACGTCCCGGCTCTATCGGATGACCGTCGAGATCTGGGATGCGCTGCTACACCTGAGACCGTATGTACCCGCTTTGTCCGAGGCCGGCTCGCCCGCCGGTCGCGACGATGCGCGTCGCTCTGCCCTCCAGGTCGCGCTGGCCGTGCGAGCCAAACGCGATGGTGACACACCGACTCCCGGCTCGATGGCTGCGGGCGCGGCGCATGGGGAGGCTCGCGATCGCGCGGCGGAGTTCCGGTTCCTGCTCGAATTGGCGCGTGTATGGCCGGAAGCCGTCGCGGCCGTGGGATATCGGTCGGACACGGCGCGGTTTTCCACAATCGCGGCGGTGTCCCGATAGCCGGACGTGTCTCGGCGACACGGCGAATCGATGGACATGATCGTTCCGCCCGGGCCACTCGGCTCCCGGATTCGGCTCCTACCGTATGTATCCCGGTCGGTACGTCATGGATCGGTCGCTCGCGCGGCCCGACCGCCGGGTGCGGGCAAGGCCGGCGGTGATCAGACCCCGCGGTGCTCGCACACGCGATCCATGCGCGAGCACCGATGGTGCGGATCACCGTGCGGTGACGGGCTCCTGGCGGGTCTCGTTGCGCAGGCCGACGGACATGATGTCGGACGGTTCGTCGAGTTCGATGCGGTGCCAGCGGTTGCGGGGGACGACGAACGCGGTGCCCGCGGTGAGGCGCACCATCGTCTCGTCGTCGCCCGCGTGCTCCGGTCGCAGGTAGAGACGCAACGCGCCGGTCAGGCAGCACACCGCTTCGTCGCTGCCGGGATGGACTTCCCAGTGGTCGGCGTGCACGTCGGCATCGGATTCGACGTGGAACGTCGCGAGCTGCCAGTCGCCGTCGCCGGTGCTCATCCGGCGTTCGCCGGCTGCTACGTGGCCGTCGCGGCCGAAATGAATGGCGCGGCCGAACAAATCGATCGGGGCCTGGTTCATGATGCTTCCTCTCGTCGGATTGGATGAGACTTTCCGGGCCGATCAAGGGCGGTGCCGGAACGAAGTGGGGGAGTGGATCGCCAGGCGCGGCATGGATACCGGCATCGGATCCATGCCGCACCAATGTGGATCGGCAGCAGCGAGGTCCGGTGGTAGCGGCTCGGTGCGCGGTCAGTGCAGAGCACTCGGCGCAATCCGACCCGTCTGGCTCTCGGGGCGGTTGCGCTGTCTTATGGTCGCGCGGCGGAAAACTTTTCGGATAGTTCGGCTTTGGGTCGAACCACGTCTGCTCTGGGTGTGGAAATCGTGCGGTGCGTCCTCGGCAGCACAGTCGCGGCGACGACGGTCGCCACGGCGAAGAATCCCGCCGCGCAGCACAGCGCGAGGGCGTAACCGTCGTTCAGCGCCGCGGGCGCGACGCTGTCTCCGGTGCGCGCCGCCGCGACGGTGGCGAGTGCGGCCACCCCGACACATCCACCCAGCTGCCGCGCGCTGTTGAAGGCCCCGGAAGCCATTCCCGCTTCGTGGGGCGCGACGCCCATGTTCGCGGCGGCGGCCACGGGAGCCAGGCATAATCCGAGGCCGAAGCCGCCCAGCAGCGAGGGTCCTAGAACATCGGCGAGGAAACTGCCGTCGGCGCTGATGAAAGCGAACCAGCCGATACCCGCCGTGGTGAGCACCCCGCCGATGACGAGTGCCGCTTTCGGGGACCGGCGGCCGCCCACGCGAGTGGCCACCACCGTCCCGGCGATGACACTGAGCGAGAACGGTACGAAAGCCGTACCCGCCGCGCCCGCGCTCATGCCCAGGACCTGCTGCTGGTACAGCGACAGCAGATAGAACGCGCTGAATTGGCCCGCCGCGGCCGAGAACACGAATACGTTCGCTCCGGCCACCCAGCGGTTGCCGAACAGTCCGAGCCGAACCAATGGTGTCGATGTGCGCGCCTCGACCGCGAGAAAAGCCGCGAGCAGGATCGCACCCGCCCCGAGCGTGAGGGCTGTGGCGGCGGAGAACCAACCGTGGTGTTCGGTCCGCACCACGCCGACCACCAGCAAACCTATTCCACCGGTGGCCAGGACGGCGCCCGGCACATCGATCCGCGCTCGCCCGCTCACTCGATCGGCCGCCACACCGGCCACCGCCGCGACCGATGCGACCACCACGATCGGGACGTTGACGAGCATCACCCAGCGCCAGTTGGCGTACTCGGTCAGCAATCCGCCCACCAGCACGCCGATCGCGCCGCCCGCCGCGTTCACCGCGCTCCACACGCCGAGCGCTCGCACCCGGGCGGGACCTTCCGGAAATGTCGTGGTCAACGTGGCCAAGGCGGCGGGCGCCACGGCCGCCGCCGCGAGTCCCTGGACGGCCCGCGCGGCGACGAGTTGCCATGGCTCCTGCGCGAATCCGCCCACCAGCGAGGCGATGCCGAACAGCACGAGCCCGCCGGTGAACAACCTGCGCCGCCCGAACAGGTCGCACGCCTTTCCGCCCAACAGCAGGAACCCGCCGAAAGTCAGCGCGTAGACGTGCACCACCCAGGCCAGATCGACCGGCGCGAAACCCAGATCGGCGCGGATGGCCGGCAGCGCCACGTTCACCACCGCCATGTCCAACGCGACCATGAACTGCGCGACGGCCACCGCCGTCAGAGCGACGCCGGGTCGCCCGCGAGAGTTTTTATACATGTATAGAAAGTAACCGCGCGAGTCGCCCCGTGTCCACACCCGGTTCTGCGGATGGGCGAAGATGGACGGATGCCGAGTTCGTCGTCGCAGCCACAACGCACCGGTCGACCTGCGCGTATCTCCCGAGCGGAGATCCTCGCGGCGGCCAACTCGGTGATCGAGGCCGAGGGCGTGGCGAAGCTGACCATGCGCCGCCTCGCCACCGAACTCGGCTGCACGCCGATGGCGCTCTACCACCACGTCCGGGACAAGGAAGACCTGCTGCGCCTACTGCTCAACGAATACGCCGACCAGGTGGCGTGGCCGGATTTGCCGGAGGAGCCGCGCGAGCGCGTCCGCGTCGCGGCGCGCGCCATGCACGACGTGCTCGCCGCACGGCCGTGGATCGTCGAAATCCTCACCGCCGACGACCTTTTGGGCGTCTCGGCGCTCTGGGTCAGCGAATCCATCGTGGACGGATTCGTCGCGGGAGGCCTACCGCTGGACCGCGCCGCCCAGGCGTACCGCGTCATCTGGCATTACACGGCGGGCGACCTCATCGTGCGCGCCCGATCCGCCCGCAGGGCCGCGGAGGACCGCCCCACCTTCCGCGCACAAGTCTTCGCCGACCTCGACGCCGACAGCTTCCCCCGCTTGGCCGCCCTCGGTTCCGACTATCTGTCCCTGGCCGCTCAGGACACCTACGACCTGGGCCTCGCCGCGCTCATCGACGGTCTGCTCCGGTCCGCATAGCGATCGAGCCCGCCGCGACGGGCAGGCTCGAACCTCACTTCGCTCAGAATGTCACCCGCTGATCGGGCGGCATGTACAACTTGTCGCCTTCCTTCAGCTCGAAAGCCTTATAGAACTCGTCGAGATTGCGCACGACCTGGTTGCAGCGGAATTCGTTGGGGGAGTGGGTGTCGGTGCTGAGGTAGCGGACGGTGAGTTCTTTCGTCTGCTTCTCACGCCAGCTGCGGGCCCAGGACAGGAACATGGTGCGGTAGTCGGGATTGTCGATCCCGCGGCGCTTCTCGGCGATGCGGAAGGCGGCCAGCGTGATCTGCAGTCCGCGCAGATCGGCGAGGTTCTCGCCCAAGGTGAGTTCGCCGTTGACGTGCTGATTCGGCTGCAGCCCCTCCGGGACGAGCGCGTTGTATTGGTCGACCAGTTGTTTGGCCTTGGCGTCGAACGCCGCGCGATCCTCTGGCGTCCACCAGTCGCGGCGGTTGCCGTCGCCGTCGTACTTGGAGCCCTGGTCGTCGAAGCCGTGGCCGATCTCGTGCCCGATGGTGGACCCGACCGCGCCGAAATTGACCGCGGGCAGAGCGTCCTTGTCGAAGAAGGGCGGCTGAAGGTAGGCGGCCGGGAAGACGATCTGGTTGGACGTCGCGGAGTAGTAGGCGTTCACCGTTTGCGGCGACATCCCCCATTCGGTCTTGTCGACGGGCGTGCCCAGGCGCGCGAACGTCCGCTTGACCTCGAACTCGTTGATGGCGAGCAACGACTCGATCAGCTTGCCCTTGGTGATCTTCAGCTTCGAGTAGTCGACCCACTTGTCCGGATAACCGATCTTGGGATCGATCTTGTCCAGCTTCGCCAGCGATGCCGCCCTGGTGGCAGGTGACATCCACGTCGAATTCGTGAAGTTCTCCCGGTAGGCCGCGATCACGTCGGCGAGCATCTCCTTGGCGCGATCCTTGGCTTCCGGCGGGAAATGCTTGGCCACATAGAGTTTCCCGAGCTGCTCGCCGAGCTTGTCGTCGACGATGCTCACGCCGTACTTCCAGCGTTCCGGGCGCTCGTCCTGTCCGTTGAGAATCCTGCCCTTGAAGTCGAAATTCGCGTCGTTGACGGCCTTCGGCAGATAGGGCGCGAACTCCCGCAACACGGCCAACTTCAAGTAGTCCCGCCACGTGGCGATGTCCACCTCGGTCCACAGCTGGCCCGCTGCCGTGATGAAGGACGGCTGGTTGACCACGATCGTCGCGAACAACTCGCGTGGGCGGTCGGTGTTGCCCGCCAGCCACGGATCCCAGTCGAACCCCGGGGCCAGCGCCGTCATATCGGTCCAGCTGTAGACGTTGTAGGTCGCGTCGGTGTCGCGGTTGCGTACGTTGTCCCAGTGCGCGGGGGCGATGCGCTTCTCCAGATCGAACACCCGCTGAGCGACACCGGCCGGGTCGGCCCATCCCGCGCCCGCGGCGACGCGCTCGAGGAAGGTGCGGTACTGCCCGAGCACCTCGGCGTATTCGGGCTTCCGGTAGTACTGCTCCCCGAGCCCGAGTCCGGACTGGCCGACCGAGGGGATGTAGGCGTTGGAATTCTTCCGGTCGACGCCGATGCCGAGCCCGATCAGCCCGCCGATCGGCAACTCGGCCATCACCTTGGCCAGCTCCGGCTTGGTGGCGGCCCCATCGATCTTCGCGAACAGCGGCGCCAGCGGCGTCATGCCGAGCCGCTCGATCTCGTCCCAGTCCACCCTGGCGTCGTAGAGATCCCTGATCTGCTGTTCTTCCGAGCCGGGCTTCGGGTCGTGGATACCGTCGATGATCTCGCGCAACTGCTGCTCGGTGCGCTCGCCCGCCTCGCTGCCCGAGCCGTAGCTGACCTTGTCCGGCGGCAGCTGGTACTCCCGCAGCCATTTCCCGTTGACGTGCCGGTACAGGTCGTCCTGCGGCCGTATCGTCTCGTCCGCTCCGCTGAGATCGACGCCGGTCAGCGTCCTGCTCGCGGGTTCGGTGTCGTCCGAACAGGCGACCAGCGCGGCGGCGGCCGGGACGGCTCCGAGGGCGATCAGGAAGGCACGACGATCCAGCTTCGCTGGCCGACCGGTAGATGTCACGAGAATCCTCTCCCCGACGCGGCGGTGCCGCTGGTGTACGAAGGCAGCCTTGCAGGACACGAGGCTACCGGCGCGGCGCCGGTCCGGCCCGGATTGGGGACGAGCGTCGTCGTGCGGGCCGGCGACCACCCCCGATTTGGGAACGACCTGCGGATTCCCATACACTAGACCGGTTGCCTGCGGGAGCTGTGCCCGCAATCCGGCAGTGAACCCCCAGTGGTTGGTTCCGCGTTTCTGGTTCGAACCGAGAAAACCGCTGGCAGGCGCGCGTCCGGAGGGCGACCGACCATGCCCGTCGGGTCGGCAATCCGGCGTGCACATACGTCCAGGTCAAGGAGGACGCTGAAGTGATTCAGCAGGAGTCGCGACTGCGCGTCGCCGACAACACGGGCGCGAAGGAGATCCTTTGCATCCGCGTTCTCGGCGGTTCGTCGCGTCGCTATGCCGGTATCGGCGACATCATCGTCGCTACCGTGAAGGACGCCATCCCCGGCGGCAACGTGAAGCGGGGTGACGTCGTCAAGGCCGTCGTCGTGCGCACCACCAAGGAGCGCCGTCGTCCGGACGGTTCCTACATCAAGTTCGACGAGAACGCGGCCGTGCTCATCAAGGCGGACAACGACCCGCGCGGCACCCGCATCTTCGGCCCGGTGGGCCGCGAGCTGCGCGACAAGAAGTTCATGAAGATCGTCTCGCTGGCCCCGGAGGTGCTCTGACATGAAGGTGCACAAGGGCGACACCGTGCTCGTCATCTCGGGCAAGGACAAGGGTGCCAAGGGCAAGGTCATCCAGGCCTACCCGAAGGAGAACCGGGTTCTCGTCGAGGGCGTGAACCGCATCAAGAAGCACGTCGCGAACTCCGCCAACCAGCGCGGCGCCTCCTCGGGCGGCATCGTGACCCAGGAAGCCCCCATCCACGTCTCCAACGTGATGGTCGTCGACTCCGACGGCAAGCCGGCCCGCGTCGGCTACCGGACCGACGAGGAGAGCGGCAAGCGGGTCCGGATCTCCCGTAAGAACGGGAAGGACATCTGACATGACCACGACCGAAAAAGTGCAGCCCCGGCTGAAGCAGCGCTACCGCGAAGAGATCAAGGACGCGCTGAACAAGGAATTCTCCTACGCCAACGTGATGCAGATCCCGGGCGTGGTGAAGGTCGTCGTCAACATGGGTGTCGGCGACGCCGCCCGCGACGCGAAGCTGATCAACGGCGCCGTCGAGGACCTGGCCCTGATCACCGGTCAGAAGCCGCAGATCCGCAAGGCGACCAAGTCCATCGCGCAGTTCAAGCTGCGTGAGGGCATGCCGATCGGCGCGAAGGTCACCCTGCGCGGCGACCGCATGTGGGAGTTCCTCGACCGCCTGGTCTCCATCGCGCTGCCCCGTATCCGCGACTTCCGCGGCCTGTCGCCGAAGCAGTTCGACGGCAACGGCAACTACACGTTCGGCCTGAGCGAGCAGTCGATGTTCCACGAGATCGACGTGGACCGGATCGACCGTCCGCGTGGTATGGACATCACCGTGGTGACCACCGCGACCAACAACGAAGAAGGCCGTGCCCTGCTCAAGCACCTCGGCTTCCCGTTCAAGGAGAACTGAGCACATGGCTAAGAAAGCACTGGTCAACAAGGCCAACGCCAAGCCGAAGTTCGCTGTCCGCGCCTACACCCGCTGCCAGCGCTGCGGCCGCCCCCACGCGGTCTACCGCAAGTTCGGCCTCTGCCGCGTGTGCCTGCGCGAAATGGCGCACCGCGGCGAGCTCCCGGGCGTGCACAAGAGCTCCTGGTGAGCTGACGCTCTGCGCGTCACCAACTGAAAATTGAACGAGGGCACGGACTCCATGCGAGTCCGTGCCCTCGCTCGCATCCTTGATCATGATTTCGCCACGGTTGACTAGGTAGGCTTCGGGCATGACGATCCAGTCACCGGACGACTTGCCGCACGAGATGACCGAGGAGCAGTACCGCCAACTGCCGGAGGGCGTCGCGCGTGAGATCGAGGTTGTGCACGGACACGTGATCGTCTGCGAGTCTCCGGTTCCTGAGCACAATCGCGTGGCACGCCGTTTGGCAGGCTCGATGGAGGAATTACCGAGCACCGAACCGTGCATCCGCGTCGAGACGGATATCGATGTCGTCCTCTGGCGGATACCGAAGTTCACGTTCCGCCGACCGGACGTGACGGTGTACCGCTGCTTGCCCGAGCGCGGAGCGAAGCCGGAAGCCGGTGACGCGCTGATCGTCGTCGAGGTGTCTTCACCGTCCACCGCCGCCGAAGACCTATTGGATAAAAAGGTTCAGTACGCGCGCGCAGGCATTCCGCTCTACTTGGTCGTTGTCCTCGACACCAAGTTCGACATCGAAGAGGTGCGGGAATTCCGCCTCGACGCCCACGCCGCCGAGTACCGTCTGCACCGTCTGCACCGTGACGGATTCGTCCGCCTGGAACACGTCGTGCTCGGCGACATCAGCTTCGCCGACCTGGTTCGGTAGTCGCTGGCTCATTTCGATGCCCTAGTCCCTCGAGCCCTATCAGGACCGTCCGGGTGGCAACACGCGGACAATCCCGTGGATGCAGCGGCGACAGGCCGTTCGTGGAAGCCAGGCGTGCATCTTCCCTCCAGGGACCGCCGCCGGGACGCCGGAAAAGGCTCCCTCGGTCCGCGCGATTACCGACGGCGATCATCCGTTGGGTCGATAAGCCCGCCATTCGAAGCAACGAGGGCAGATGTCTGCCTCCGCGTTTACGGACGGGCTCCGGGTCAGGCCGAAACTCGGTCGGCGGCGAGGAATTCGTCGACGAAGCCCAGCGCCCGGTTGTCCAACTCCGCGTAGTGCGCTTCGCGCGCCGCGCCGGTGAGGGCTTCGTCGAATAGCAGGTTGCCCGCGGCATCCAGGCGCTGCCGCTTCTCTTCCGCGCCGGGCAACAATCCCACCGATGACTGCGCGAGCCCGCAGTAGTAGGCGATGCCGTCGTCGAGTTGCGCGCTGAGCGCATCCCGCATGGGTCCGACGAGCGCGTCGTCGTCTGCCACGCCCGCCAGTCCCAGCCACAGCATCCGCTTGCCCGCGAGCCGGGATTTGCTGCGGCCGTAGGCGAATCCGTAGTTCCACACCCGATCGATCCAGCCCTTCAGAATCGCCGGGACCTGCATCCAGTACACCGGGAACACTGCGACGATTACGTCGGCAGCGAGGACGCGCCGCATATGGCTCTCGACCTCGGGGGAGTAGGCCTTCTCCCGGTTGCCCCATTCCGGAAGGTCGGCGGCGGTCATCCGGGGATCGAAGTTCTCGGCGTGCAGGTCCAGCAGGTCGATCCGGTAGCCGTCCGTAGTGAGCCGCCGGATGGCCAGTTCGGCGATATGGGCGGTCAGCGAATCGGGCCGGGGATGGGCGACGACGACCAGCGCGGTGCGGGTGATCGCGGTGTCCACGGTCGGGTTGTGCGGCAAGGTGGCCTCCACTGTTGGTCCGGAGTTTCGGACGATCGGTTGTTCGGTCCGGTTTCCATTCCATACCTCGAGCAGTGGACGATCTATGGGTGAAGATCTACATCTGATAGGAGTTCGTCTAATCTCGATGGCGTGGATCCTCTGAGCAAACTGCTGGGCGGTATACGTGCCGAGGGAGCTGTGCTCACTACCGCGGTCTTGGAAGCACCGTGGAGCATCCGGTTCGCCGACGAGGCGCCGTTGACCATGGTGACCGTGCTGCGCGGTGCGGGGACACTACTACTGCCGGGCGGTCTGGAACGTCGGATCACAATGGGGGACACCGCGATCGTGCGCGGCCCGCAACCGTTCGTTCTCGTCGACCGCGCCGATACTGTCGGCCTGCCGCACGAGGAATACGAGATCGCCTGCTTCGCGCCGGACGCGAAATGTGATCCCGCGCTCGATCGCGGTCGCTGGGAGAACGACCCCGCCGGTGCGACCGCTCTGATCGTCGGCGCTTATCGGGCTTCCGGCCGACGCCACGAACGTCTGCTGCGTGCTCTACCGCCGGTCCTGGTGGTGACCGACGACGTGGAGGTGTGCGCGTGGATGGAGTCGATCGCCGCCGATGCCGCCCGGCGTCCGGCCGGAGCGCAGGCGATGATGGACCGGCTGCTCGACTGGGCGCTGGTCTGCACGCTGCGCGACTGGTTCGACGAACTGGACGCCGACGCGCCGGGGTGGTATCGAGGGCCGGCCGATCCGGTGGTCGGGCCGGCGTTGGAGGCCATGCACGGAAAGCCCTCCGCCGGTTGGACAGTCGCGTCGCTGGCCGCCGAGGCGGGGGTATCCCGGGCGCTGTTCGCACGGCGGTTCTCCGAGGTCATGGGCCAGTCGCCCCTGGCGTACCTCACCGAATGCCGGATGGATGAGGCGGAGGAACTACTGGCTGACCGGAGTCTCACCGTGGCGCAGGTGGCGAAGGCCGTCGGCTATGCGGACGCTTTCGGTTTCAGCGCGGCGTTCAAGCGACTTCGAGGTATCCGCCCCACTGATTTCCGCGCTGCCACCCCCGGTCTCGGAGCGTGAATCGGTTCCGCCGCTTCGAGACCGGCTCCAGCGCGTTCTTGATCGGCAGAGCCGAGTGAAGACTTCCGATATCGTCGATGCACATCGAAGAGGTGCGGGAATTTCGCCTCGACGCCCACGCCGCCGAGTACCGCCCGCACCGTGACGGATTCGTCCGCCTGGAACACGTGGTGCTCGGCGACATCAGCTTCGCCGACCTGGTTCGGTAGTCGCTGGCTCGGCCAACCTGCCGGTACCGAAAGCACTGGTGGTAGCGGCGGGGTAGGACAAGTATCCGCCGCTACCGCACCGGCCTCATGCCTTGATGAAATCGAGGATGTCGGCGTTGAGCTGCGTGGCGTGCGAGATCATGATGCCGTGTCCGGTCGCGGGGTATTCCTTGTAGGTGTTGCTGGGAATCAGATCCTTGATCACCCGACCGCAGAGGTCGATGGGAGCCGAGGCATCGGCGTCACCGTGGATGACCAGCGTGGGCACGGTGAGTGCGCGCAACTCGTCGCGGAAGTCGGCGTGGTAGATCGTATTCATGATCTCGTCCGCGGCGAGAAGCGAACAGTCCATGCACTTCTGCACCATCCACGCGATCCGCGCCGAAGACACCTGGTTGCCCAGGTGCGTCGCGAAGAATGCCTGCGCGTTCTGTTCCATCCACAGCGGCCGATCCGCGGCTCGAGCCGCGTTCACCGCATCGAAGACCGCCTTCGGCACGCCGTTCGGATTGTCCTCGGCCTGCGCGAAATACGGCATCGTCACCGATACCAGCGCGACCCGGCTGATCCGATCGCTGCCGTACCGGGTCAGATACCGGACGATCTCACCGCCTGCCATCGAATGCGCGACCACGGTGACGTCGCGCAGATCGAGATGGTCCAGGAATGCGGCCAGATCCGCGGCCAGTGTGTCGTAGTCGTACCCGTGCCCGACCCAGTCCGACTTGCCGTGTCCACGCCGGTCGTACGACAGGCACCGCAGGCCCTGCTTGGACAGCGGCAGCATTTGCAGCTCCCATGAAGTGCTGCTCAACCAGCCACCGGCCAGGAAGAGCACCGGCTGTCCGGTACCCCAGTCCTGGTAGTGCAGGGTGGTGCCGTCGTGCGATTCGAAGTAGGGCATCGTTTTCTCCAATCCTCGGATACCTGATCATCATCTCGGGTCTTGATAATGAAGTCGATTACCTCTCGGGTAAGAGCCCTACTTCACGACGAGCAGCGCCGATTTCTCGATGTGGTCGCTGCCAGCGCTGCCGCCGCCATACGGTCTACCGCAAGCTCGGTCTGTGTCGCGTCTGCCGCGACGAGCTGCCGGGCGTGCACAAGAGCTCCTGGTGAGCTGGCGCTCGGCTGAGCGTCACCAACTGCATCGCGAGCGAGGGCACGGACTCCATACGAGTCCGTGCCCTCGCTCGCGTTTGGGGAAGCGGTCGCTCGGTGTTCCGCGGCCGGGTGAGCGCCGTTTCCGCGTTCGGCATTGTCGGGCAGCGCTTTTCCCGTCGCTATGGCCGGAGTACTTTGTCGGGTGGGACTGTTCGGTGACAGAGGGGGCAGAGGGTTGGTCGGGGAGCAGCCATCGCTGTCGGTCGATACCGACGCAGTCAAAGCCTTGGGGCGCTTGGCATTCGATGTCGCCACTCAGTGCCGGGACGGGTATTCGGCATTGGAGACCGATGTCCGCGACTTGCTGGAGAGCTGGACCGGTAACAACGCAGGCGCTTTCGCGGCCGGGTGGGAAGAGTTCCATCAAGGGGCGGTGCAGGTGTGGGATGCGCTGTTCGAGCTGGCGGAGAAGCTGGGAATCACCGCGGACACCGTGCGCGGCGCCGATCAATCATTCGCGGCGGGCGTCAGCTCGCTCGATCTGCCCTGAGGGGGACCGCATGTCCGATGAACAGGCGTTCTCGGTCGATCTCGACAAGTTCGAAAACTTGGCCGCCCGGATCCGCGGCTTCGCGGGGTTGCTGTCCGATCAGCTGACGGCGATCGACCAGAAAGTCAAGGAGGTCGATGCCGCGTCGGCCGGTGCGGCGATGGCGGCCTACCGTGAGGCGCACGACGAGTGGTTAGCGGGAGCCACCGACATCACCGAAGGGCTCACGGCTTTGGAGGAGGCCGTGAAACTCGCCCACGACGGCTATACCGGAGCTGTTGCCGAGGGCTTGAGGATCCTCGGGGTATGACGGCTCTGGCTGTCGACCCGAAGGCTTACTACCAAGCGGCCACCAACTGCTTCGACGCGGCCTCCGCGCTGCGGGACAGCTTTCTGTACATCTTCGCGGAGCTGTCCGAATGCGGATCGATGGCGGGCGTAGACGAGAACGGCCAGGAGTGGGCGCGTTCGTACAACACCTCCGCCTACGAAGCGGTGGGATTCTTCCAGGACGTCCACTCCACGCTGTACGCATACGGCAGCGCCCTCAACGACATCGGCTTCACGCACGCGCAAGCCGACGCCACCATGAAGGGCGCGCCGCAGCCGGACCGGCCGACAGACCCGGGAATGCCTGTGTTCGGCCCCTTCTCGGTCCCGGCTTCCGCTGGTGGCCCTGGCCAAGGGATCGTCGACAAGGGCATCAATATCATCAGCCACATCGGCATCCCCGTTCCCGACGGCGACACTGGAAAACTCGCCAAGGCAGCCGACGCCTGGGATCGCCTCGGCACGATCTACCAGAACACGAACGCCCGCGACAAGATCACGATCGCGGCGAGCCTGTTCGACAGCGTCACCGCCGACGACGCGGGCCACATCCGAGACGACCTCAAATCTCTTGCGAGCTCCATGGACCAACTGCTGACCGCGTGCACCCAGATCAGCCAGTCCTGCATCGCATATAAGGACGCGCTGACGGAACTCCGCGACGAGATCAAGGGCTTCTTGAATTCCCTCGTCCAGGAGCTCGCCATCGACGCCGCTATCACCATCGGCCTGTCGCTGATCAGCTTCGGCGCAGGCGCGGTCACCGCCGCCAAGTCGCTGGACACGGTGCGGAGATGGGCCGGGAAGATCAAAGACGGCATCATCGCCTGGCGAGCCCGCAAGGCGTTACAGATCGCTGGCGTCAAACAAGAAGCGAAAGACGCCGTTGTCAAAGCCAGGAAAGTCGTCACCGACCTGCGTGACCGATTGCGTGGGAAGGTCGATGACTCCGGAAAGCTGCCGAAGAAATCCCTGCGGCAGGAACTGGACAACGCCACCGTAACGACCGACCGCAGAATCGACATCGCGCACGGTCCACCGAATGGTTACGTGGTAAAAAAGGACGCCAACGGTAACATAACCAATTATGTGCAGTACGACGAATATGGAAGAGGTATCAAACGTGTCGATCTGACGGGTCGGCCCCACGGATCCGTGCCGACGCCGCATGTAGTCGAGATGGTCCATGATGTCGCGCCGGATGGCACGGTGTACGTGCGAGAATTGACGAAGCAGGTCCGGCCTGCGACACCGGACGAGATTCCATGATAGGAGCAGCGTGGAACTAGCGCGTGTGCTGGCTGATTCGCACTCGGCGGACTGGAAGGTGCGTGAGGGTGCGGCTACCGAACTCGGGAAATTGCTCCCATCGGAGCAAGTGATCGAACGACTGGCTGAACTTCTCGGTGACGATGATATGGCGGTAGAACTGGAGGCAACAGAGGTCTTGGCTCGTTTCGGTGGCCGAGCCGGACTCGTGGCCATCTTGCGCGAGTTGGGGAGAAGAATCGACGATCCCGATTCGGACTATATTGCTTACCGTCTGCAAGAGTTGCAAACCAACGATCGCATCCCGATCTTGCAGAATTCTCGTGAGATATTGATTCAGTCGCCCTCGCCTGAAGTGAGCGAGGGAATCAATCAAATCGAGCAGCTTTTCGGCTACTTGGCTCCGAAAAGTGAGTAGAATCTTCGTGTATCTTCGTGTATCTTCGTGTATCTTCGTGTATCTTCGTGTATCTTCGTGTATCTTCGTGTATCTTCGGATTGTATGAGGGCGGCTACGTACTCGGTGAGAAGTTGAAGAACTTTCTCCTGTGCAGCGTCTCGGACGATTGGGCTCCGATCGGCGAGTTCGACGGGACGATCGAGAAAATCGCAGCGGAAGAATATTCGCGCACATATGTGCTGCGTGTTGTCGAAGAATTGGCTAACGAGGGATATATCGAGTTCGGCGCCTTCCCCGGGGGCGGCAGGGGGTGGGAGCCCTGGAATGTCGGTACAAAGGAAGCGGTCAGGCGGATTTCGGATGGCTATAACGGGGTGCCTGGATATCTGAGTATTGCTGATAGCGAGATCGGCTCCAGTGAGATCTTCAGGGCGCGGATAACCGAGAGCGGCAGACGGCGATTGCGGGAGCTCTGGGTCATATGGAAGTCCTGCTGCGGAACGCCTTGGATACCGAGTTGCGCAAGCATTTCGAGGAGGCATCTCGCGGCATCCCTTGGTTCTTGCTGCCGTTGAACGACAACGTGACAACCGCAGTGGAAGTTGTCCGAAATCGCCTCCGAGAACAAGACCTCGAGTACCGAGATCAGATCGTTGCAGGCTTGAGCTTCGGATTCTGGACCGGACTACTCGGCCCGAAATACGAACAGCTGTGGCGGGATTGCCTGCGTCATGCCTTTCCTAACTCGTCGGGACGACGCATACAGGTGATGGTGGCTCTCGAGGTGCATCGTTACACTGAAATGGCCGACGCCATCCGAGAGACGGCCCTGGACGAAAAGACCTCACGATACCTGCTCCGCCTGGTAGCAAGGAGTTTTGACGGTGACCGCTGACCTATCCGGAGCGAACTGGTTCAAGAGCAGCCACAGTGAGTCCAACGGCCAATGCGTAGAGATCGCCCACCTGAACGACGGCACGATCGGCGTGCGCGACTCCAAGAACCCGACCGGCCCCGCCCTGACGTTCACCCCCACCGCCTGGGACACCTTCCTGTCCGCAACCAAACACGGCGAGTTCACCCACAGCTGAAGACTTTCGACCCCGGCGGCACCCCGCCGCCGGACCAGCACCTCCCCGCCCCACCAACTCCCCGGCCGACACCCGCGAGTGGCACACGGCTGCGGCAAAACGCGAATAGACCTCTCGGTGGTGTGCCACTCACGGGGACCACCTCACGCATGCAAGTAGGGATCGTCCGCCCAAGGATCACCGTAGTTCTCGTACAGATCGCCCACACCTCGAACGAGGCAGCAACAGTCCGGGCGCTCCAGGTGTAGAGCTTCATGGCGGCGGCGCGGTCACCCTGTGCGGCGTGTAGGTACGGAGCCATTCGAGGCTTGGAGAGCAGGTCCCAGACCTTGGTGTTGCTGTAGTCGACATCCCCCGTCACGAGCCGGTATGCTACGTCACGAACGCCCCAGTGTCGCCTCTGAGCTTCTCATGCGCCTGGGGCTCCTTCATTGGTTCGCATTAGCAACTGCAGCGAGCCATTGCAGTGATGGTTCGCAGGTCTCGCGTCCGGGCGTGCGGCGATACCTCGGACCAGCAGCGGCCAGTTCTCCGAGCGACTCAGACCTCCAACTCCGACCAGGGGATGTGGATCGGGAACGGGAAGTCGATGGTGATGGCGTCGGAATCGTTCGGTGACCATTTGCCGATCAGGAGATAGTTCGTCGGATAGAGCGGGCGTACGCCGGGTGGGAGCTCGCCGGGGACGGTTTCCAAGGCGTACGCGCGGACTGTCGCGATGGCACTCTTCTTACGCGCGAGCGTCACCTCCCAATACCAGGGGATGCCACCATCGGCGTAACGTCGCTGCTCCTCGTGCGGATCGATTGCGATGTTCGCCGGAGAACTGATGCGGCCGACAAGCAGCACGTCGTCAGCGCGGATGTCCTGGTAGGGGGTGTCGAGGCGGCGGTAGACGAGCACGTCGGGGGTGGCGAAGTCCGACTTGCCGGTCTTGCCGAAGAAGACGTTGGTTTCGAAGTCGACACGCCACCAGCTTTGTGGCTGCTCGGCCATGCCATCGCGGGCGCAGCGCTTGAGTGCGCTGGTCAGCGCGAACGTGAACGCTTGATGTTCGGCAGGTCCCCGCTGTCGCCAGACGACGCGCCCCTTGCGCAGTTCGATCCGTCCGGCGATCTCCTCGGGTAGCTGCTCGAGCTCCTCCCAGGTCATGGACTCTGGGAGGTCGGGTCGTTCGACGCCTGAGCTCGACATAGGCCCATGTTAGCCCGGTCACGGGCTGTTTCCGCTGGTCATGAGTCCAGCGAAGCGGGCACCTCACACACCCCGATTTTGCCCAGGTGAACCCCTTGCCTACACTAGAGCGGTTGCCTGGGCACCTCCATGTCCGCATGCGTGCGCTCGGGCGATCGAACCTCCTCCGGTCGGCAAGGGTCGGCCGGACCATCCGAATTGTCGTAGGCCCACCGCTGGGCATGCCGATGTGCATGGCTGCGCTGTATGGGAACCGCGGCGAGAAAGGTGTCTAGGTCGAACCATGACCATGACTGATCCGATCGCAGACTTCCTGACACGTCTGCGCAACGCCAACTCGGCGTACCACGATCAGGTGAAGGCTCCGCACTCGAAGCTCAAGGCGAACATCGCCGAGATCCTCAAGCGCGAGGGTTACATCGCCGACTACCGGACCGAGGACGCACAGGTGGGCAAGACGCTCATCGTCGACCTCAAGTACGGCCCGAGCCGTGAGCGCAGCCTCGCCGGCGTGCGCCGCGTCTCCAAGCCCGGTCTGCGCGTGTACGCGAAATCCACCAACCTGCCCAAGGTGCTCGGCGGCCTCGGCGTGGCGATCATCTCCACGTCCTCCGGCCTGCTGACCGACAAGCAGGCGGCCAAGCAGGGCGTGGGCGGCGAAGTCCTCGCTTACGTCTGGTAAGGGAGGTCAGGACAATGTCGCGTATTGGTAAGAAGCCCATCGCAATCCCCGCTGGCGTCGACATCACCATCGACGGCCAGGACATCTCGGTGAAGGGGCCCAAGGGCACCCTGTCGCTCACCGTCGCCGAGCCGATCACCGTCGCCAGGGGCGAGGACGGCCAGCTCGAGGTCGCCCGTCCGGACGACGAGCGCCGCAGCCGCGCGCTGCACGGCCTGACCCGCACTCTGGTGTCGAACATGGTCGTCGGCGTGACCCAGGGCTACGAGAAGAAGATGGAAATCTTCGGCGTCGGTTACCGCGTGGCGCTGAAGGGCCAGAACCTCGAGTTCGCCCTCGGCTACAGCCACCCGGTGCCGATCGAGGCCCCCGAGGGGATCACGTTCGCGGTGGAGTCGCCCACCAAGTTCTCCGTGTCCGGAATCGACAAGCAGAAGGTCGGCCAGATTTCGGCGGTCATCCACGGCCTGCGCAAGCCCGACCCGTACAAGGGCAAGGGCATCCGCTACGCCGGCGAGGTCGTTCGCCGCAAGGTCGGAAAGACGGGTAAGTGATCATGGCGCAAACCGAAAACCAGAAGGCCAAGCGCATCCCCCTGGGCAAGGACGTGTCGACGCAGCGCCGTCTGTCGAAGACGCGCCGTCACTTCCGCCTGCGCAAGAAGCTCGCGGGTACCACCGAGCGTCCGCGCCTGGTGGTCAACCGCTCCTCGCGCCACCTGCACGCGCAGCTGGTCGACGACTCGGTCGGCAAGACCATCGCCGCCGCCTCGACCATCGAGGCCGACGTGCGCGCGGTGGACGGCGACAAGTCGGCCAAGAGCAAGAAGGTCGGCGCCCTGCTGGCCGAGCGTGCCAAGGCCGCCGGTGTCGAGGCCGTCGTGTTCGACCGTGGTGGGCACGACTACCACGGCCGGATCGCCGCACTGGCCGATGCCGCTCGCGAAGGTGGGTTGAAATTCTGATGATCGATAACAAGAACGGAAGGAACGTCTGATGCCGGGACGTCAGAGGCGTGACGGCGGAAGCGGACCCGCCGGACAGAATGGCAGCGCCCCCGAGGGCGGCCGCGGCGATCGTCGCGGTGGCGGCGACCGTCGGGGCGGTGGCGACCGTCGCGACAACGCCGCGGAGAAGAACCAGCTCGAGCGGGTCGTCGCGATCAACCGCGTCTCCAAGGTCGTGAAGGGTGGTCGGCGCTTCAGCTTCACCGCCCTCGTGATCGTCGGTGACGGCAACGGCCTGGTCGGCGTCGGCTACGGCAAGGCCAAGGAAGTTCCCGCGGCCATCCAGAAGGGTGTCGAAGAGGCTCGCAAGAACTTCTTCCGCGTCCCGATGATCGGCTCCACCATCACGCACCCGGTTCAGGGTGAGGCGGCCGCCGGTGTGGTCATGCTGCGTCCGGCCTCGCCGGGTACCGGTGTGATCGCCGGTGGCGCGGCTCGTGCCGTGCTGGAGTGCGCCGGTATCCACGACATTCTGGCGAAGTCGCTCGGTAGCGACAACGCCATCAACGTCGTGCACGCGACTGTCACTGCCCTCAAGCAGCTGCAGCGTCCGGAAGAGGTCGCGGCCCGCCGTGGCCTGCCGCTCGAGGACGTCGCCCCTGCCGGCATGCTGCGTGCGCGCGCTCAGGCTGCCGGAGGTGTCAAGTAATGGCAGATCTCAAGGTGACCCAGATCAAGAGTTCGATCGGCGCCAAGAAGAATCAGCGGGACAGTCTTCGGACCCTCGGTCTGCGCGGTATCCGCAAGACCGTGGTCCGCGAGGACAACGCCCAGAACCGCGGGCTGATCAACGTCGTGCGCCACCTCGTGACCGTTGAGGAGGTCTGACATGACCATCAAGTTGCATCACCTGCGTCCGGCTCCCGGCGCCAAGACCGAGAAGATCCGTGTGGGTCGCGGTGAGGGCTCCAAGGGCAAGACGGCGGGCCGTGGTACCAAGGGCACCAAGGCGCGTAAGAACGTCCCGGCCGCCTTCGAGGGTGGGCAGATGCCGATCCACATGCGGCTGCCCAAGCTCAAGGGCTTCACGAACCCGTTCCGCACGGAATACCAGGTCGTGAACGTCGGCAAGATCGCGAAGCTGTTCCCCGAGGGCGGCGAGGTCGGCAAGGCCGAGCTCGTGGCGGCCGGTGCGGTTCGCAAGAACCAGCTGGTCAAGGTCCTGGGCGATGGTGAGATCGGCGTCGCGGTCCAGGTGACCGCGGACAAGGTCACCGGCGCGGCGAAGGAGAAGATCACCGCCGCCGGTGGCACCGTCACCGAGCTGGGCTGACGGTACTCTGCATTACAGCGGCGCCGGACGAGTGGAGAGCTCGTCCGGTGCCACTGTTAGAGTTCAATTGTTGTCTGCCAAGCCTCGTCGTGGTTTTCGGCGTCCCTTCTATGTCGAGCAGGGACATCGCTGAACATCCATGTCATGACCATGTCGTTCGCCAGGAGGATCAGTGCTTTCCGCCTTCGTATCGGCCTTCCGGACTCCGGACTTACGGCGGAAGATTCTCTTCACGCTGGGGTTGATCGCGTTGTACCGGCTGGGTGCCTCGCTGCCGTCCCCCGGTGTCGACTACAAGGCGGTCCAGGAGTGCATCGACCTGGTCTCGGGCGGTGAGTCCGGCGGCATCTACCAGCTGATCAACCTGTTCTCCGGTGGTGCGCTGTTGCAGCTGTCGGTCTTCGCGATCGGCATCATGCCCTACATCACCGCGAGCATCATCATCCAGCTGCTCACGGTCGTCATCCCGCGGTTCGAGGAACTGCGCAAGGAAGGCCAATCCGGCCAGACCAAGATGACGCAGTACACCAGATACCTGTCGATCGCCCTCGCGATCCTGCAGGCCACCGGCCTGGTCGCGCTCGCGGCCCGCCGCCAGCTGCTGCAGGGCTGCCAGAAGGACATCCTGGCCGACACCAGCATCTTCGGCATGATCATCATCGTGCTCGTGATGACCGCGGGCGCGGCGCTGGTGATGTGGTTCGGCGAGCAGATCACCGAGCGCGGCATCGGCAACGGTATGTCCCTGCTGATCTTCTCGGGTATCGCCGCCCGCATCCCGAGCGAGGGCAAGGCGATCCTGGACAGCCGGGGCGGTCTGGTCTTCGGGCTGGTGTGTGTCGCCGCGCTGGCGATCATCACCGCCGTGATCTTCGTCGAGCAGGGCCAGCGCCGGATCCCGGTCCAATACGCCAAGCGCGTGGTCGGCCGGAAGATGTACGGCGGCTCCTCGACCTACCTGCCGTTGAAGGTGAACCAGGCGGGCGTGATCCCGGTCATCTTCGCCTCGTCGCTGCTGTACCTGCCGAACCTGGTGGCGCAGCTGACGGGGTCGCAGAACAACCAGAATCCGAGCTGGTGGCAGGAGATCATCCAGAAATACCTGGTGAATCCCGGCAACCCGGTGTACATCGCGATCTACTTCAGCTTGATCGTGTTCTTCACCTACTTCTACGTCGCGATCACCTTCAACCCGGAGGAGCGCGCCGACGAGATGAAGAAGTTCGGCGGCTTCATTCCGGGCTACCGGCCCGGCAAGCCGACGGCCGACTACCTCAACTTCGTCCTGAGCCGTATCACCCTCCCCGGCTCGATCTATCTCGGTCTGGTAGCGGTGCTGCCGAACCTGTTCCTCGACATCGGCGCCTCCGGCGGTACCCAGAACCTTCCGTTCGGCGGTACCGCGGTGCTGATCATGGTGAGCGTCGGTTTGGACACCGTGAAGCAGATCGAGAGCCAGCTGATGAATCGAAATTACGAAGGGTTCCTCAAGTGAGAGTTGTACTGCTCGGTCCGCCGGGCGCCGGTAAAGGCACCCAGGCCGTCCTGCTGTCGGAGAAGCTGGGCGTTCCGCACATCTCCACCGGGGACCTGTTCCGCGCGAATATCAGCCAGCAGACCCCGCTGGGTCGCGAGGCGCAGAAGTACATGGACGCGGGCGACCTGGTGCCCAGCGACGTGACCAATCGCATGGTGGAGGCGCGGGTCAACGAGCCCGACGCCGCCAACGGCTTCGTCCTCGACGGCTACCCGCGCACGGTCGACCAGGCCGACGCGCTGGAGAAGATCCTCAAGCACATGAACACCTCGCTCGACGCGGTGCTGCGCTTCGTCGTCCCCGAGGACACCGTGGTCGAGCGGATGCTCGCGCGCGGCCGCGCCGACGACAACGAGAGCGTGATCCGCAACCGGCTGCGGGTGTACCGCGAGGAGACCGAGCCGCTGCTGGACCACTACGACGGCCTGGTCGTCTCGGTGGACGGCGTCGGCGAGGTCGACGACGTCAACGCGCGGGCGCTGCGCGCGCTGGGCCACTGAGCCGACTCGCGATGGAGCGCTGAGGGCGGATGGTCTTCAACCGCAAGAAGAAGGTCGTGCCGTTCCGGACGGCAGGCGAACTGGACGCCATGGCGGCGGCGGGCGCGATCGTCGGCCGCGCTTTGGTGGCCGTACGCGCGGCCGCCAAGCCCGGGGTGTCCACCGCGGAACTGGACGAGGTCGCCGAGCAGGTGATCCGGGACGCTGGCGCGGTGCCCTCCTTCAAGGGCTACCACGGCTTCCCGGCGTCCATCTGCGCATCGGTGAACGACCGCGTGGTGCACGGGATTCCGACGGCGGGGGAGATTCTCGCCGAGGGCGACCTGGTGTCCATCGACTGCGGCGCGATTCTCGACGGCTGGCACGGCGATTCGGCCTGGACGTTCGGCGTCGGCACCATCATCGAGGCCGATCGGTTGCTCAGCGAGGCGACCAAGTCGTCGATGGAGGCCGGTATCGCGGCGATGTTGCCCGGTAACCGGCTGACCGACGTCTCGCACGCCATCGAGCTGGGCACCCGGGCGGCCGAGAAGGAGCACGGGCGCGGCTACGGCATCGTCGACGGCTACGGTGGACATGCCATCGGGCGCGAGATGCACCTGGATCCGTTCCTCGCCAACGAGGGCGAGCCCGGTAAGGGCCCGAAGCTCGTGGTGGGATCGGTGCTCGCGATCGAGCCGATGCTCACGCTCGGCACCACCCAGACGAAGGTGCTCGACGACGACTGGACCGTGGTCACCGTGGACGGCAGTCGTGCGGCACATTGGGAGCACACGGTCGCCGTCACGGAGGACGGACCCCGGATCCTGACGTTGCGTCCGGAGTAGTGCGCGGCCGTCGGACGGGTCCGGTTCGGTGACACTGCGCGGCGAGGAAACGAGCCGCACCGACGCCAGGATTCCTGGTCGATCTCGCCGCTTCTCCGCGTGCGGGCACCATGCGCCGACACGCCACCGGGCGATACCCAGCGTTCGCTGGATCGGTGACGTCGTTCCTTGCACCCGCGTCCTTCGCGTCGAGCCGAAGCGGTGGGCCGGTCGGTGCCCGTGCGGGGTGGAACGGTTACTTTCTCCTTGGTTTCGAACTGTTCTGAACGATGCCGTCAGCGTATGGCGAGGCAGTAGCCGGTGACCTGAGTAGACCGCTACTCGAATCGGCTTGGCGCACGCCGCAGTTCGCCGCTATCCGGCCTGCTCCGTGGACACCGCGACGGGGCGGGCAACGCTGTGGCCTGGCTATTCCGTGTGCGTAAGTAGCCGTTCAATCCGCGCGGCGCAGAGTCGTTCGCAGCACCAAAGTGACTATCGGCAGATCGAATTCGCCTTCGGCCGTCTCCGGCCTCGCCAGCAGATAGGCCCTGATCCGGGCGAGCACCTCGGTCCGCTCGTCGGGGGAGACCACCACCGTGTGCGATTGCGTACCGATGGTCGCGGTCAGGGACTCTGCGGTGCGCCGATGTCGGTGCGGGAAGGTCGACCGCTCGAACACGTGCCGGCGGAACAGCGGGTGGTCGGGTAGCGCCACTTGTCCGCTCGGCGGCGGGGGCGTGGATACGCTGGATCCGGCCACCTTTTTCAGCCCCGCGACCCACTCCACGGAGCTGTCGTCGGTGTTCCACAAGGCAGCGAGAACGCCGCCGGGCCGCAGCACTCGGAGGAACTCCGGATAGGCACGGTCCAAGTCGAACCAGTGGAAAGCCTGCCCCGCGAAGATCGCGTCCACCGAATCGTCCGCGAGCGGAATGTCTTCGGCCGTACCGGCATGGGCGGCGACGTCCGGGAATCGGCGGGCGAGTTCGGCGCGCATGTGCTCGTCCGGTTCGACGGCGATCACGGTGGCGCCTGCTTCGAGCAGACCCTCGGTCAGCTTGCCGGTTCCGGCGCCGAGATCGAGGACGGTCAACGGTCGCCGGTGGGCGACGGAGGCCAGCGCCCAGCGGATGGCCGCGGCGGGATAATCGGGACGGTGTTCGGCGTACGCGGCGGCATGTGCGCCGAACGAACTCGCCCTTCTGGTGTGCAAGGCGAGCTTTTCTTCGTAGTCCTCCGGACTCCCCATCCGTTTCACTCTACGGATGGGGAGCCGCGACGGAACCTAAGATGCGCCGGGAAGTCTCCGCACGCCCGCGCAGACCTCGGCGGCCAGGTCGTCGTAGCCGACGGCCAGTTCGGCCAGGCGCTGCCAGGCGTCCCACAGATCCCATTCCGAACTGCTGGCCAGCGCCGCGTAGGCGTTCGCGGTGAACTGGGCCAGGCGATCGATCACGGCGCCGACGGTCTCGGTGTGCACGTGCGCCGCGCCGTGGGCGGGCGGCAATTGCGTGGTGATCCAGCGATCGATGTCGTGAATCAGGCTCGCACGCAACGCGTCTATCTCGCCGAGTGATTCGGGTCCCGCGCTGAGCCTTCGTTCGTGCAACGTGGTGAGTTCGTGTGCGCAGCGCAGCATCGGGTTGCTCTCGTGCATCTCGCCTCGGCAGGCTTGCAGCACTTGATGTTTCGCTGGAAGAACCGCCCCGGTGGTCATCGCCCGGCCGTTCTCGTGCAGGACCGTACGGTGTCGATGATGGACGACCCGGAGGGGCGGAAACCGTTCTCGGGAGCCACGATCCAGTGCCGATAGTCGGCGTCGGCCACGGCGGGAGACGGCAGTGCGATCTCACCGCCGGAGGGCACGATGGAGACGTTGAGACGGAACAGTTCCGCGAACAGCCGGACGTCGTCGGGTAAGTCGGGGCGGGTGAGGAAGGTCCACCGTTTGGACCGAACGTGAGAAACGATCGGGCCCAACGCTATTCGTCGATGGGTGAGATCGTCGCGAACTTTCTGCCCCAACGCGGCGGGCATCGTGATCGCGCCGACGAATCCGGCGCGGAGGACGATTCGGCCTATCTCCGGATGGACTCCGGCGGGCAGGTCGCAGGTGTGTCGATAGTAGGCGCATCGGGCGGTCGGGGTATCCGCCAACGCCAGTTGGTCCATAGGGCCCTCGGGTAGCTTCGTGTGACTTTTTCCAAGCCGCCCGGACGGCGCTGCGGCACCAGTGCTTGTGATCCGGTTCATCGTGCGGGCGTTGTCTCAGTAGAGCACTCCATGGAGCGGATCAAACATTCCGTTCAATTAGTTCTCGAGAAATTCGTTCGCCCGCCGGTTACCGGCGGGTGCGGTTACCGGTAGGGTGCGCGGGGACGCCCCGCGTTCAACTCGGCGTACGTAATTCCTGGTCGAACGACCTGTGCAGATGCGGGGCGGGAACGCGGGGAGTTTTGTTCAGCGCCGTCGCCGACGGGTGCGCTACCTTGCCGCAAATCGATACCGCGGCAGCGCGCCTCAGGGTGTCGTGCGGAAGTACAGCACGCGGTCGCCGTGCTCGGACAACGGCGTGTCGACACTGATCTGGCGCAGGCCGCAATCCGGCAGGTAGGTGAGGTTGGCGAACACCTTCGTGTTGCCGAAGGCCGCGCGCAGCTTGCTCTCCGTCGCCCGGTCGGGGTTGTACAAGGCCAGCGTCTCGAAATCGAGTGGCGCGAGCGGTTTGTCGAGGGGAGCCTGCCCGGCAGGACGGCCGAGCGCGGCGTACTGGGTGGCCGTACCGCGCTCGTACCAGCACAACTCGTAGGCCACGTCCTCCGTGACCGTGATCGCCGCGACCGGCCAGTCCTGGGAGAGGCGCAGTGCCAGCGGATGTTTCGCCACCGGGGTGAGTTCCCAGTTCAGGCTCATGACCGTCACCCAGCCGCCGTAGGGCTGGTCGATCAGCACGATGTCGTCGCCGAGGGTGGCGGAGGTGTTCAGCTTCGGCTCGCGGATCTTCCACTTCGACTCGGGCGTACCGAGATAGCTGTCGCGGTCGAGGGGATAGGCGTCGTCGACGGCGTAGGCCGCGATGATCGCGGCGCGCACCTGGGCGATGGCGTCCCGTTCCGGCACGTAGACGCTGAGCGCGCCGAAGGTGGAGCCGATCTGGACGGGCGTCGACGGCTGATCCTGCTCGGTGCCCGGCGCGAGCGGTCGCAGGCCGACGAGAGCCAGCTTCCAGTTGATCTCCTCGACGGTCGACAGGTCGCCGGAGGATTTGAACATGATCTGCTGCTGGGTGAGCCGTCCGGCTCCCTCCAGGGTGCGGCAGCCCAGTTCGACCAGCGCCCGGTGCGACTTGGGAGTGAGATCCAGGTCCTGGATGCCGCAGGCGCGCAACCGGATGGACATGCTGGTGGAGGTGAACGCGGCGTACCGCTCCCGGTACATGGCGATGGCCTGCTTGCGCGACCGGCCGACCATGAGCGTGCGCAGCAGCGTGCTCAAGCTGGCCAGGTACTTGCCGGACAACTCCGGGTTCGCCGCGGCCAGGCCGGCACGGATGCGGGCCGCCTCCTCGGTCGCGGCCACAGCGGCGTCCTGGTCGAGCCTGCCCAGCCAGACACCGCACTTGGACAGGCCGTCGGCGCACGGGCCCGCGACTTCCGGATGCGCCCGCGCCACTTGCCGGTAGACGTCACAGGCGCGCCGGATCGTCGTGGTGGCCAGTTCCCTGCGCCCGCTGTGCCGTGCCGCCTGCTCGAAGGAGCGCAGCGCGTCGTTCAATTCCCCGGCCAGACGGGCGGTGAGCACTTGGCCCCTGGACAGCAGGCGCAGGCGGATCGCCACCGCTTCTTCGGCGGGCGCCAGCGCTTCCCTCGTGCGGTCGCGCGTCGAGCCGTTGTTCTTGGTGGCGATCAGCCCCTTGGCGAGTTCGCCGAGCGAGGTGGCCAAGCGCAATTCGGATTCGACCGTCCGGTCGAGGGCCGCATACCGATCCGCCGCGATCTGACGCTCCATCGCGTCCAGATCCATCGCGCTCCTCGTTTCCAGCATGATCCTCCGCCAACGCGCGGCAACCGCGCAACACATTCTTCTGCGCACCGAGTTTGTCACGCTTGCCGCCCGCGCGCACCTGTATCCCGCCAGGCAGACCGGGTCGTTCGGCGGTCGGCGACCCGCCCGGCGGCTGACGCGATGGCGGAAGGCATGATCGAGGGTTGTGCGAGCCCTTCTACAGCGCGTGAGATCGGCCCGGGTGACGGTCGGCGAGCAGGTCGTCGGAAGCATCGATCCGGTGGTCGACGGCCTCCCGCACGGCCTGGTCGCCCTGGTCGGCGTGACGCACTCCGACACCGAGGCGACCGCGCGGGCATTGGCCGACAAAGTATGGCGGTTGCGCATCCTCGACGGGGAGCGCTCGGCGGCGGACCTGGGCGCGCCGATTCTGGTGGTCAGCCAGTTCACGCTGTACGCGGACACGAAGAAGGGCAGGCGTCCGTCGTGGTCGGCGGCCGCGCCCGGCGCTGTCGCCGAACCACTCGTCGAGCACTTCGCGGAGGCGTTGTGCGAATTCGGCGCAACCGTGGCCACCGGGCGGTTCGGCGCGCACATGCACATCGACCTGGTGAACGACGGTCCGGTCACCCTTATGGTGGAGCTGTGAGCTGTTGTCTTGCCCCGAAAATCGGGGGCTCCGAGCGTATCTGGTGATCCGCGCCTCGCTCGACCTGGGCGCGGAGTCTGCCCGCAAACATCGAGGAATTTCCCGTTCACGTTGACGTCACTGGTGATTAGTCATCCGCTGTTACCTTGGGTGGGAAGGACTCGAGGGTGGAGGAGCGGACGCGATGGCGGACAATGTCGAATTCGATGAGCATCTGTTCCGCAAGGCGGCCCAGAAGACGGGGCATGTCCAGGACCGGATCACCGGCATCATAGACAGATTGAGCACGTCGATCGCGGCGCGGGGGAACTGCTGGGGCAACGACAGTATCGGCCGTAACTTCGCCAACGGCCCGGACGGCTCGGGCGGTTACACCACGACCAGGGACAACCTGATCAAGGGCGCACGAAACATGGCGGGCACGTTCGAGAACTTCAGCAAAGGACAGACGAAGACCGCGAATCTGCTGCGCGACATGGAGCACGGCAACCGCGACGGCATCCGCTGACCCGGGGTTCACCGACCGATGACGAACGAGCAAGCCAAGGCGGACTTGGCCGACATCCTCGACGGCGTCCAAGAACAGATGCGGATCATCGCACGGTTGCAGCAGGAGCGCGCCGAACTGACCGGCCGCGCGACGGTGCGCGGCAAGCGGGTGACGGTGGTCGTGAACGCCGACAACACGGTGATCGATACCCAGTTCGGGCCGAATATCGAGGATCTCAGCCATGCCGAGATCGCCAAAGCGGTCACCGAGGCCGCGCAGCAGGCCAGCGCCGATGTGGCCCGCAAGACACGAGATCTCATGGCCCCTTTGGACACTCATCGGGCCCGGATGCCGAAGCTGTCCGATCTGGTCGAGGGCATGCCCGAGGTGCGCGCTCCGGAACCCGTCCCGGCTCCGACGGCGCCGCCGAACGCGCGGGAGCGCAGGGAGTTCTCCGACGGCAGCGGCATGCGCTTCACCGATACCGAGACGGTAGAACGCGATCGTGGTGGATCGGTCACCGATTCCAGCTGGTGAGCTCGGTGGCCGCACCGGGCCGTCGAGGTAGCTGAGCATGGCCATCGAGCTGCCCGGCGCGCTGAAGTACCTCGAGCCGATCGTCGGCATGGAGTGGCCCGAGGGCAACGAGGATCAGATGTGGGCCTTGGGCGGGGACTGGCGGACCGCCGCGTCCGAGTTGCGCTCGGTCATCCCCGACATCGTGGCGGCCAAGAGCGCGTCGATGACCGCCTATCCCTCGGGCGACGGCTACGAGGAGATGGTCAAGGCCTTCGACAGCTTCCTGACATTCGGCGGCGGCAACCCGCAGGACGACCAGACGCTGTCGAAGCTGGCCGACTACTTCAAGGAGATCGGCGACTCCGCTTACGACGTCGGCACCGAGATCGAGTACGGCAAGCTGATGTACTGGTCGTCGCTGGCGTTGCTGGCGGGGGAACTGGCGGCGTCGTTCGCGTCCGGCCCGTTCAAGCCCGCGGTGGACGCGGCGGCGATCGCGGCCACCCGGATCGCGGTCCGCATCATCGGTCAGCGGTTGGTGCAGGCGGTGATCCAGCGCGTGGGCCGGATCGTGGCGAACCGGTTCGTGAGTTTCCTGCTCCGACACATCGCGATCGACACGATCCTCGGCACCATGCAGGAACTCGGCGTGCAGGCCTATCAGGTCGAGCAGGGGCACCGCAAGAACATCAACGTCGAACAGGTCGTCGTCACCGCCGTCAGCTCCGCGGCGGGCGGCGCCGCGGCGGGGCCGTTGGGCGAGAGACTCGGCCACGCGCTGACCCGGCGGTTCGGCCCGGAGTTCAATCCGTTCCTGCACGGCATCATCACCGGGACGACGGCGGGATTGGTCGGCGCGGGTGCGGGTTTCGTCGGCGCGACCGCGACGCAGTTC
The DNA here is from genome assembly GCF_042733915.1 of Nocardia sp. NPDC059691. Lineage (NCBI taxonomy): Bacteria > Bacillati > Actinomycetota > Actinomycetes > Mycobacteriales > Nocardiaceae > Nocardia > Nocardia sp. NPDC059691. The sequence goes on from NZ_JBHWFB010000005.1 coordinate 112,118, forward strand.
GGCTTCGATGTCGCGACCGACGGGTTGGACCAGGCGCTACAGAACCTGGGGAACACGCCGGTCGACTGGCGGATGTTCACCGCGGGCGCCTCCAACGGCGCGATGACCAGCGTCGCGAAGGTCGGTTCCGCGCACATGTGGAACAAGATGATGCCGACCACGATGAGTCGTCCCGACTTGGGAACCCGCCTGAACAATCTCTTCGCCGACGCGGGCGGGGCGCGGGTGGGCTACCGGCCCGACGGCGCGGGAACGACCGGCGCGGGCGACGGCAGTCTGGCTCCAGGCGCTGGGAACACTTCCGGTGCGTCGGACACGTCCGGGGCGACGAACGGTGCGGGCGCACCGCGCGCCGGAATGCCCGCGGCCGGCAATAGTTCATCGAACTCCGGCGGCACGGATACGTCGCGCGCCACCGCGTCCGGGGGAGATCGGGTTTCGAGCGCGGCCTCCGATGGCGCGAGGTCGGAGGGCAACGACGCCGGGCGGAGTGGTGAGCCCGGCACTCCGGCGCAGACCGGGGAGCAGGGCACGTCCGGCGAGCGCGCGTCGTCTGGAGAGCGCGCGTCGTCGGGGGAGCAGTCGTCGGCTGGTGAGCAGTCTTCGGCTGGTGAGCGGTCCACGTCGGGTGAACAGTCGTCGTCGGGTGAGCGGACTACGTCGGGCGAGCAGTCGTCGTCGGGTGAGCGGACTACGTCGGGTGAACAGTCGTCGTCGGGTGAGCGGTCCACGTCGGGCGAGCACTCGTCGTCGGGGGAACGGTCCACCGGTCAGCGGTCGGCGTCCGACACCGGCGCGGGGCTCGCCGACGAAGGAAGACAGGACCGCGGCGCCGGAGCCGGTCGGTCCGAAGAGCCGAATATCGCCGCGGGTCAGCATGATAGGGCTACCGAACCGGGGGTCGCCCAGCGCGGCACCGTCGACGGCGTGCAGAACACGGAGACGCGATCGGTATCGGACACGGCGCCGACGGGCGCGGCACCGGTCGTGGGCGCTCCGCTGACCGGCCACCCGGCGTCGCCACACGCCGGACCGAGTATCGCGAGCACGCCGCCGTCCACTGGTGTCGCGCCGGGCGCGACGCACGCGTCTCCTGCTTCGCCGGGATCGAGCGACGCACGGCCCGCGTCGTCCGCCGATTCGCGCGCCCAGGCCGCCAACCCGGACAGCAGGGCGGCCGCCGACAGGGGCCGGGCCGGTGTGGCCGATCGCGCCGCCGGTTCCGGTCGCGACGAGGCCGGGGTGCGTGCGGGCAAGGCCGACTCCGAGGCGCCGCGAGCCGAATCCAGGCGGGAGGCGGGCGCGACCCGTCAGGTCGGGGAGACGCGCCAGGACGGCGGGACGCGCCCGGCCGGAGAGACGCGTCAGGCGAATGCGGATCGACCGGGCGAGGCGTCGCGATCACGCGATACCTCGGAATCCGACGACGGCAGGCGCGATACCGCGGAACCGGTTGTGCTGCCGCTCGCCGGTGACGCAGGTGAGTCCAGACCGGCGCGCCGCCCCGGCGGGGATACCGATGGCCCGGCCCGCCGCCCGGGCGCGGATGCTGATGGCCCGGCCCGCCGCCGGAGTGCGGACACCGATGGCCAGGCTCGCCGGGACACCGACGAGACGACACGGAACGATCCGGATTCCGATGCGCAACCGGATCATCCGGAGAATCGCGGGGAGTGCGCCAGGCTGTCGCTCGCGGAACTCCAGGAGGCCACCGGTAGCGATACCATCCGGCCGCCGGACGAGCCGGTCGGCGAGCGCGGCATGTCCCTGCGTGAAATCGAGGAGGCCGCGGGCGGGCGTCTCTGGGACTACCCGGACGGCGGGCCGGACGAGTCTCGTCACCAGGGCATCGCCGACGAATTGCTGCGGATGGCGGCGGGGATGGACCCGCGCGATGTCGCCGAAGGCCGTGGACCGCGCGCCCTCGTGGTGGACGAATACACCGGTCCGGTCGACGAGCACGGGGTCGGCGCGCACGCCTACACCTTGACCGTGCGCATGCATCCGGACACCGGCGAGTTCCGCATCGAGGTGTCCGACCCGGGAGCGGAGAGCCGCAAGGGGTTCCCGCCGGACGTGCCGTCGGACCTCCGCTCGGTTTCGGCGATCCTGTTCGACGGTGCGGGAAAGGTGGTGCCGCCGAGCGGTTCCGACCCGCGGGTGCGACCGGCCGACGAACGGCCGATCTATGGTCCCGAGGGCGAGATCGCGGGTCGGCGCGATGGCGAGACGCCGAAGCAGTTCCGCGCGCGGTTGCGCGCCGAGATGGCCGACATGCACTCCAGGCGGGCCGCCGAGCAAGCGCGGCGGCTGCGTGACCTGATCGACCGAATCGATGAGGCGGATCTGCCCGAAGGGGTGACGAAACGCTCGCTGCGGATCAAGGCGGGACAGGCCGAATGGCATGCCCGCGAGTTCCGCAAGAACGCCGACACTTGGTGGCGGGTCGCCGGTGGGCGTCCCGCGGACGATGCCCCGATACCGCCGCGCTCGGCATCGAACCCGATGCCGGACCCGGCGCGCTCGCGCAACGACTCGAATGCATCTGACCCGGAGCGTCTTCCGCCGGGCAACCGCGACCCGGACGCCACTGACGAAGCGAATCGGCCATCCGATCCGGCGGGTCCGCCGCGCGACAGCGAGGGAGTGCCGGAACCGGGTGATCGGAAGGTGGCGCCGCTGGATCGTGGTGATGCGGAGGGCGACGGCGCGCGACCCACACGCGACCGCACTCCGGCGCTCGACGAGTCGCCCGACTTCCTCGGTGAATCCGACGACGCCGAGCACCGGTCGGAGCACGGCGACGACGATGTGCCAACCGGTATGTACCGCGACGCCGACGGGGTGCTGCACAAGTTCGGTGACCGGCCCGACTCCTACCGGGATCCGGACGGAACGTGGCATCACGAAGACGACGCCGCGGGCACCTACCGCGACGACAGCTTCCGGTTGCACGACGAGCTGACCAAGGAATATCTCAGCGATCCGCTGACGAACCGCCCCTACCGGTTCATGGCCGATCCCGGCGACAAGCAGCCGTACACCGTGGTCGACGCGAAGATCGCAGCCCAGATCGCGGAAACGGTCACCGAGCGGGCGACGGTGGAGGCGCAGCGCAACAAGGCCAATGACGCGGTCAAGCGGCACATGGCGGAGTTCGAGATCAAGAAGATCAGTGATCTGGCCGAGGAGAAGCTCCCCGGGCGCGTGGAGAAACTCGAGATCGAGATTCTCGAGTCCGACCTCTCCGACGAGGAGAAGCAGGCGAAGCTGGATCGCCTCGGCGAGATGGAGCGCAACGCCGCGGAGTTCAACCGGCTGGGTCCGTTGCTGGTGAAGGCGTCCAAGACGCTCGGCGAACTGGCGGGCAGGGCGTTCGGGCTCGACTCGGAAGCGCGGCCGGGGGCGATACTGCTGTCGCCGTTCGATGGCGCGATCGATGGCGCCGATACCGTCGACATAGCGGTGCTGGTTCCCGGCGCCGACGGTGGTCCGCCGAAACTGGTGGTGATCGAGGCCAAGGGTGTCCACTGGGACCTTGGGGGTTCGAAAGTAGCTGAAGCGCAACAGGGTTCGCCGGAGTATCTGCGCCGCACGGCCGCGATCGACAAGAACTTGCGGCGGATTCTGACCGAGACGCCCGAGGAGATGGCGGCGCGCGGCGTCGACCCGGACAGCGCTGCGGGGCGGGCGCTGTCGAAGGCGCGTGAGCAACTGCTGGAGGCGCACCGGAACGGGACGCTGGAGGTCGAGTACCACCTGGTGCACGCCACCAAGAATGGCGTTGTCACCTCGCGCGAGTTCAACCTTCATCGGGACGGCGCGCTGGTGCGGGTCGATGTCATCGGCGGCATCGAATCGCCCGCGCTGGCGCGAACACCGGCTCGAGCGCCGCTCGCCGACGCCTCGGTACCTGATGCCGACGCTCCGGTACGCGATACCGGCACCTCGGCGCGCGACACCGGCACTCCGGCGCGGGACGCCGACGATTCGTCGGTCCCTCCGCAGGACGGCGACAGCGACGTGGCCACCGCCCGCGATGCGGAGCTGCTCGGCGTTCCGGGCGAGGACGAATGGTCGCACCTGAGTCCGGAGGAGGTCGGCGAGCGGCTGCAGGAGCACCTGCGCGACGCCATGCGGAATCCCGACTTCGAAGTCTTCGGGTTCGACCTCGACGGTCTGAACCCCGAGGTGGTGCGGGAATACGCCAGGGCAATGGTCGATCTGGTCGATCGGTTCCCGTCCGCCGACCTGCGCAGCATCGGTATCGGCGGGCTGCCGCCCGAGGTGATCGGCATGGCGCAGCCACGGCTGGACGCGTCCGGCCGCATGTTCACCGAATCGATCGTCCTCAGTTACGACCACGCGACCGGTGCGCAGACCTTCCGGGACCGGATGCGGATCGGTGTGGACAACGGCCGGTTCTCCGCGGAAGTTCTGGGCCGTCCGGTCCGTGCCGTCGTGGCGCACGAATACGGGCACGCGCTCGACCACGCGAGCCAGCAGAGCGCACGCCATCGCGCCGAGGAACACCTGTACGAGCGCTATCTCGACGACGACACCCGCGACCCCGGTCTCGCTTTCGAGGATTGGCTGCACCAGCTCAGCGGCCACAGCTTCGACCGCGACGGCAACCTGCGGCCGGAAGAGGCGCTGCCCGAGGCGTTCGCCGATCACGTGCTCCGTGGCGACGACGAACCGGTCAGCGCGCCCGCCCGAGCACTGCACGACCTGCTGACCCGGCTGGCCGCCGAGCCGCCGGAGAACAGCGACGCGCCGCTCTCGCTCGACGCCGACCACATCGACCTTCCGAACGACGGTTCGCGAGCGCGTGACCCCGACGACTCGTTCGGTCGCGACGGGGACGTCCTGTTCGAGGGCGACCTGCCGGAGGACGGGACGCCGCTGTATCGCGGCATCCCCCGGTTGCTGCCCGACGGGTCGGTGAATCCGTCGTATCGCGAGGCGATTTCGGGACGCGCGGTGCCACGCGGAACCGTGGACTTGTCCGCCGAAGAGCACATCTCCCAGCGCCGCGCCGCCGAGAGCGACACCACGTCGTGGTCGCGTACGCGCAGTGCCGCCGAGGCATTCGCCAACGGCGACGGGGTGATCCTGGAATGGCGGACCGGGGCGCCGCCGGAGGGCGCGTCCTGGAAGTACAAGCCGATCTTCGATCTGCCGGACCAGTTCTCCCAGGTGCTGATCCAGGGGACGCTGCACGACGCGCGCGCGACCAGGTTCGTCGCCGCGGACGCGCATCCCGATCTCGCGGTCGGGGAGCACCCGGGGCAACCGGCGGGCGACCCGACGCCGCCACGCCCGCCGGATGACGAGCCTGCGGCGCATGCTCTCGACACCGAACTGCTCGGCGCACCGACCGATGACGAATGGTCGCGCCTGAGCCCGGCGGAGGTCGGCGAGAAACTACGCGATGACCTGCGCCGGATGACGGAGAACCCGCAGTTCGAGGTGTTCGGCTTCGACCGCGACGGTCTCAACCCGGAGGCGGTGCGCGAGATCGCCCGCGCGATGGTCGACCTGCACTCGCGCTTCCCGCAGGTCGACATCCGCCGCATCGGCATCGGCGACTTGCCGGACAAGGCGATCGCGGAGGCGCATTCCGGGTACGAGGACGGGCACCACTACACCGAGTCGATCACGGTGAGCCCGAAATACGTCGCGAGCGCGCGGGACCTGCGGCAGACGATGACCGACCGGGTCGGCGACGGGTTGTACGACCGGGCGGTGCTGCGGCGGCCCGCGTATTCGATCGCCGTGCACGAGTTCGGGCACGCGCTGGAATTCGCGGGTGACAACGCCGCCAGGCGCGGAGCCGAGGACCAGCTGCTCGACCACTACATGGACAACCATCCGGACAACCGGACGATGGACGGCTTCACGGAATGGTTGCGCGACAACCTCAGCGGCTACAGCCTGACGTCCCAAGGGATCGAACCGTCGGAGGCGATGGCCGAGGCGTTGGTCCAGGTGGTCGCCCACGGCCGCGACAACGTGGCCGAGCCGGTCCGGATGCTGTACGACCGGTTGATCGATGCGGTCGAGGGCGATGCGAAGCTGCTCGGTGCGCCGTTCGACGACGAGTGGTCGCGGCTGGGTCCGGCGGAGGTCGGGGAGAAGCTGCGCGACACGATGCGGCGGATCACGGGCAATGCCGAGTTCGAGGTGACGGGCTTCGACCGGGCCGGCCTCAACGGGGAGGTGCTGCGGGAATACGCCCGGTCGATGGTCGAGATGTTCGAGCGGAACCCGCAGGCGAACCTGCGCCGAATCGTCGTCGGCGAGCTGCCGCGCGGCGTCTTCGCCGAAACCGGGCAGTTGATCGAGCACGGCACCCGGCGGGTGTACGCGGACGACCTGCTGATCAACGAGCGCTATGCCGCGAGCGCGACGGAGTTCCGGAAGGCCGTCGAAGAGAGCGTCGAATCGGGATGGTTGCATTCGAGCGCCACCCGCAGGCCCGTCCATGCGCTGGCGGTCCACGAGTTCGGCCACATCCTCGACATCAGCAGCGGTGGCTACGCCCGGCGCAAGCTCGACGCCGCGTTGCTGAACCACTACATGTCCAAGCAGCTGGGCGAACCGACGACCGAGGGCTACCTGGCGTGGCTGAAGGACAACCTCAGCGGATACAGCTTCGACAAGACCGGGCAGCTCAACCCGGCGGAGGCGCTGGCCGAGGCGTTCGCCGAAGTGCAGTCGCGTGGCCTGTTCCAGGTCAGCGAGCCAACGCGGGTGGCCTACAGCCTGCTGCACGAAGCGGTCGACCGCGGTGGCCGCCGCGGGTGGCTCGGCCGGTTCATGGACGGGCTGCGGCTGGAGCGGTTCATCTCGGGCGATGAGCCGGGCGGGTTCGAACGCGACGCCGTCGAAGCGCCGCAGAACTCCGAGCGACACGCGGTTCGGGCAGAGGACCCCCGGGACGGGGACGAGCCGCGCCGCCGAACCGATGCACAGCCCGCCGACCTCACCGAACCCGTCACCGCCGGTAGCGACGAGAACGGCGCGCGTGATCTGGTCCGCCCGGACGAGGCGCAACCGGCAGGCTGGCACCATCGCCCGACCGATGTGGCCGCGACGGAAGTACGTGAAGTGCTGGTGCGCAGCGAGATCGGCAGGCAAGCGCTCACCCGGCTGCGCGACCTCGGCGCCGCCATCCGGTTCGAGGAACCCGGCGACGGTCCCGGACAGCCGGACGGGTTCGACGGGCGGACGATGGAAGTGTTCGTCGGCACCCGTGGCCGCGACCAGCTGGCGCAGGCGGCGGCGGTCGTGCGGGCGGCGGAGCTGGCCGGTGCGGTCGCCGAGGGCAGACTCGAGGTGAACCCGGCCCGGATCCGCGCGCTGGACCGCGCCGATCACGTCGCCGCGCGGGTGCGGGTGGAGGCCGAAGCGCTCGGCCGCCAAGCCGAATTCCACCGGGAGATGCGCGAGGCCGGTTACGACCCGTACGGCGGGCCGGTGCGCGATGTGATCGATGCCGCGCAGCGCAGCGCGCTGGAATCGGCCTATCTGGATGTCTTCCACCGGGCCGTCGAGCCGGATGGCCTCGTGGACGACCCGGCGCGCCGGGCGATCCGGGATGCGGAGGCGGCTCGGCTTACCGCCCGGCGTGACGCCGCGGCCGCGGCGGTCGACGCGGCGCGGGCGCTGCGTGCGGAGGCGGCTCGCGGCCTGGCGGACGACGGGCAACTGAGCACTCGCGTCGCACTGGCCGACACCATGGAGCAGTTGCACGGCCGGACGATCCGGATCGACCAGGCGAGCGCCTGGCGAGACCGGTTGTCGGAACTGGAGCGGGCGTCGCTGCGGGTGATCGATCTCGAGGAGGTGCGCAACCGCGCCGACGCGGACCTGCGTCAGGTGCTGGACCTGGATGCCAGGGAACCGCGATCGGATTCGGGCGTGGACAGCGAGCGACGGCGCGCGGCGGGCGTGGCCGAGTTGCTGGCCGATCCGCGATTCGACGCACCGGAGGATCCACGCAAGGGCGTCAGCGGACGGCACGAGGCGGGCGAGGAGTGGGACGCCGCGCACCGCTCACCCGAGGGGGCGGCGGAATACGCTCCCTCCGATCTCGCGACGGCCCGCGAACTGGATCGGCTCCAGCGGACGGAGGCGGCGGCCAGGCGCGAGCTGGCGCGCATCGAGGCGGATTGGGATCGCGCGTTCCGGCGGCTGCAGGACGGATTCAACCTTCCCGACGACGAGATCCCGTCCACCCGGCAGGAGAAGTTCGACCTGGTCCGGGAACGGTCCGAGCGTATCGACATCTGGAATGGCACCAGCTACGTGCTGCTGCTCGCGGATCTGACCGCGCAGCACACGCGGGCGACCACGGAGCATGCCCGCGTACTGGGCGAGATCACCGACATCGTGCGGCGGGACCTGTCCGACCGCGCCGCCCTGGCCGGAGAACCGCCACCCACCGACATCCGGGTGCACCTCGACGAATCCGGTGACCTGCACGTCCTCCGAGACGCCGCCGACGCGCCCGCGCCGGCCGATCCGCCCCGGCACCGGGTGGACGAGGGGACGCACCAGCGGACGATCACCGAGCACGCGGCCGCATTGCGGAACGAGGCACTGGTCGAACTCAGCGGCAGTCGACAGGGCAGATGGGCGGCGGCCGTGCTCGAGCGGCTCGGGGTGGACATCCGGTTCAGCGCCGAGTCCGAGGCGAGCATCCGTCGCATGGACAGCGGCCGCTACGGACTGCGGCCGGACGCGGGCTACAACCCGGTCACCAATACCGTCGTGCTGGAATCCGACGCCGGATCTCGGCGGCACGCAGCGGAATTGGTGCGCGCGGCGCGGCTGGCCGAGCAAGTGAACGAGGCAGCGGGCGAACCGCTGGCGCGGCTGACGCTCTCCCGCGACGAATACGTCGACCTGATGCTGGACCGGATGGCCGAGGCGTACGCCCTGATGTACGCGGGCAACGCCGACGACACCGGCATGATCGATCCGAACCGGATCGGCGTCGACGACCTGGAACGCGCCTACGGCAAGGCCTACGACGACGCGCTGCGGTACGCCGAGAAGACGTACTGGAAGTCCGGCGTCGTCCGGTCCTTCCCGCTATACCACCGGGCCGCCTTCCGCGCCGGTGTGCGCGCCGTGCGTGAGCACCTGAACCACCTCGGGCCGCACGTCGACTGGCGCGACTACGGCGATCACTTCGGGGCGGCATGGGATCGGGCGCACGGCATCGCGCCGACCGAACGCGTCGTCGATGCCGACGCGCAGGCGCGCGACAGCCGTGCCAGGGTCGGGGAGCGCGCCACGCATGTCGCGCTGGAGATCGAAAGCCTGCGCATGCTGCGCGATCTGGGCGAATACGTCCCGGTAAGCCCGGCCGAACGCGCGTACACCGAGGCCTACGACAAGGCGTACCCCAAGGCGGAGAAGGCGCATCGCCGCAACCCCGAGGCTCCGCCGCCGGAGCAGGCCGCCCACCGGGCGGGACGCGAGGCGGTACGGCGCTATCTCGACCGGGTCGGCTTGGACCGGGCCGAGATCGCCCTCGACGTCGTCCGCGCGGCGGGCAACGAGGACGAGTCGCGGTGGGGTCATCCGCAGGCGCGCGAGGACGGGATCGCGCCGCGCTCCGAAGACCCCGCGACGCGCGAGATCGGGCGCGACGACGACGCCGAACTCGCCCGGCGCGTTCTGGATCAGGAATTCGACGGTGAGCCGCATCCGGAGCGGCTCACCGATCGCGTCGCGCGCTACCCGGCCGATTCCGAGCCGGGGAGGCGGCCGCGCCTGGTGGTCGTCGCAGAACCCGGACAGCACATCGACGCCCTGCGCGAACTGGCGGCGACCCACCCGGAACTCGCCGACGTGCTCTGGGACCGGTCGCACTATCTCGACTACCGCGAGGCGGTGCGCGGGGCAGGCGGCCTGCCGACCATGCACCACATCACCGTCACGGCGGCGGAGGGGCCGTACCGTCACCCCAGCAGGACCGAAGCGCTCACGGAGATGCTGGCGCACTATCTGCGCTACCGGGCGGAGGGCCGCACGCATCTCGGGTTCGAGGAGTGGCTGAGACAACTCGGACCCGACGCGTTCTACACCGCCGAAGACGCCGAGAAGGCCCGCGGTACCAGCCGCCAGGGTTTCCACGTGCCGGGCAGGCTGACCGAGGGCTTCCACGAGGCGGGGCACCGCACCGCTGCCGCCGCCGATCCGCCGTTGACGCCGCCGCATCCGGCCGAGGTAGCGCACCGGTTGTACACCCGCCGGATAGCGCTGCCCAGCGACTCGGGAATACCACGCCCGTCGCATCACGAACTGGAAATCTTCCGAGTCGGGTCGACGGTGCTGAGCATCCACCTGGAACCCGACGGCAACGGCGGCTGGCGGGTGCCCGCTCCGCTGTCGAACCGATCGGAATCCGATGTTCTGTCCACGCATCTGCGGGGCCTGTCCGCGCCCGACCGGAAGAAGCTGGTCGCGCGGATCATCGAGCTGCTCGGCGACGGCTCCACCGACTTGGCGGATCGCGCCGCGCCGCGCGGCAGGTTCGGCCGGTTCATCGATCGGTTGACGCCGGGCAGGGCGAGCACGCCGGAAGGCGAACAGCCGCACCGCGTCGAGCGGTCCGGGAATGACGATCCGCACGTCGATCGGGACCGCATGGCGGACGAGTCCCCGCGCGGTTCCCATCCGCCCGAGGACATCGCGGCGGACGCGCCCGATACGGAGGTGCTCGGCGCCGCGACCGCGGACGAGTGGTCGCAGCTGAGTCCGCACGAGGTCGGCGAGCTGTTGCGGGACCGGCTGCGCGAGGCCACGGGCAACCCAGGGTTCGAGGTGCTCGGGTTCGACCGGCCGGGCCTGAACCCCGAGGTGGTGCGCGAATACGCCAGGGCCGTGGTCGAAATGCACCAGCGGTTCCCGCACGTCGACCTGCGCGGCGTCGGCATCGGCGAGTTGAAGCGGGGCGAGCTCGGGTGGGCCGACGGTCAGATCGACGACGTCACCAAGAAGGTCTTCACCAGAGCGATCGTCCTCAGTCACGAGCACGCTACGAGCGCACGCGACTTCCGTGCGGCGGTGCACAACGCCGTAGGCAACGACCAACTGAAGCCGATGATGTTGCGGCGGCCCGTTTTCGCCGTCGCGGTGCACGAATACGGTCACGTGCTCGACCACGCCGGTGGTCTCGCCGCGCGGATGCGGGCGGAGCGCCATCTGCTCGAGCTGGCCGCCGCGGACCCCGACGGTGATTTCGGCGAGTGGCTGCGGGAACTCAGCGGGTACAGCCTCGACGAGGACGGCCTGCTCGACGATCACGAGGCGGTGGCCGAAGCTTTCGCCGAAGTCGTGCTGCGCGACCACTTCGGCGATCTCGGCCCGGCGAGCAAACCCGTACGCGCGCTGCACGATCTGTTGCTGCACCACGCGGAGCAGGGCGGAATCGGCCGTGCCGTCGACGCGCCGACGAACGACCGCCTGGTTCTCGACACCCACGACGACCAGGTCCGCGCCCTGCTCCGGCAGACCGACTACGGCAAACAGATTCTGGCGAGCTTGGACAGCGGCCCGATCCGCACCGGCTACGAAGACACCGCGCCGGACGGGCGGACCGGCGAGTTCCGGCGTCGCGAACTGTCGGCGCTCGCGTTCACCGCGGGCAATTCGCACGTGCGCCAGGCGCTGGCTCTGGCGCACGAATCGCTGCACGCGCAACGTCATCTCCAGCGCACCACGGCGAACACACCCGAGCGCATCCGCGCGATGTCGCGCGATGAATTCGTCGACGCGATGGTCGACGAGGAAGCCGCCGCCAGCGGCAGGCACCTCCGGCTCGCGGCCGAACTGCGCGCGCTCGGCTACGAGATCGCCGAACATCCGCTCGAAGAGCACTACCGGGCAGCGTTCGACCGCGAGCTGTCCCGGCGGCGCTGGGACAACGCGGGAACCCGCACCGAGGCCCACGATCTCGGCGTCGCGGCGCTGCGCGAGCCGCTGCGCCGGACGGAATGGAACAACGGGCGCAACTACGCCGACTACTACGGAAACATCTGGGACGAGGCCAATGTCGGTCGCGACGGCGCAGCGGAGGCGGGCAGGCACCATCCGTTCTCGCCGACCACCGCGGCCGAACTGTGGCACGGCGCGCTGACCCGCCAGGACGCCAGGCTGCGGGCGCGGGAGGCCGCCGCGGAATTCGCCCGCCGGGCGGAGGCGCTCTTCGGCACCCGCGACGTCTCCCGATCGACGATCGATCGGGCGCTGCGGGAGGCGGAGGACGCGGCCACCCGGTCGGACCACGATGCCGAATCGCTGCGCAGGCAGCACGATCTGCGTGTGCTGAGCGACGCGGCGGATCTGCGGGACCAGGCCGGCACCCGGCTCGAAGGGCAACAGCACAGTCTCGCCGCATCGGCCGCGCGGGGCGTGCTCGGCGCGGCCATCCGCGGTGAGTCGGGCGCCCGGGTGCTCACCGATCACGTCGCTCATGTGCCGGGCGAGCCGGACCGGCTGGTGATCGCCGCGGAAGCCGGTGACCACGAGCGAGTCATGCGGGAAGCCGAGCGCGACCCGTTCGCGGCCGCGCTGCTCGGCCGCGACGATGTCGACCGCCGGTTCCTCGAAGTGGAGATCGACGACTTCGGCCGCGTGCGCGTCCGATCCGTCGACGAGCCAGGGCCGATCGCGCCGAGCGACCCGGTCGGTGCGGTCACGCCGCGCGATCTCGCCGGGACCGCGGCAGCGGAGCGGACCGCCCGTCTCCGTGCGGAACTGGCCCGGACCGAGATCGGCAGGCAGATCGATCGGGCGCTGACCGAGCACAAGGTGCGGGTCGAGTACGAATCGGGCGCGCCGGATCGCTACTACCCCGCGCAACGGCGATTGGTTCTCGATCCGGGCCTGACCGACACCCAGCAGATACTCGCCCTGGTGCGCGGCGGCACGCTCGCCGATCTGGCCCACGCGCCGGACATGCCCGACGCCGCCCGGCTCCGGACGCAGTCGTCGCGCCGCGCGTACGTCGGCGCGATGCTCGACCTGGAGACGGCCGCGCGCATCATGCAATTCGCGGCGATCGGCGAACTGCGCGCGGCGCGGCACGAGATCCCCGAGACCGAACTCGAGCGGGTGTACATCCAGGCGTACGACGCCGCGCACGCGGCCGCGCGGGCGGCGGAGCCGAACGCCTGGCCCGAGGATCTGCAGGACAAGGCCCGCGAGGCCGCGTTCGAGGCGCTGCGCCCGCTGATGGACGCCGAGACCGTCGGCCCGGACCGGACCCACGCCGATTTCTACGGCGACGCCTGGGACGCCGCGCACGGCACCCGCTCGTTCGACCAGGTCGTGGCGGATGCGCTGGCTTCCGGCGAGATCGGCGCGACGATACTGCGCGAGGGCGATTCGGCGCACAGCGCCCGGAGCGTCGAGTTGGTCCGGTTCGCCAACGGCACCGAACTGATCCGCAAGATCGTCGTCAATCCGCGGCACGCCGTCGCCGAGGTACTCACCGGGGCGCTCGGCCGGGCCGTCGACGCCCCCGTGCCCGAGTCGGTACTGCACGAGCCCAACGTCGTCTACCAGCAGGTGATGCCAGGTGAACCGGCCGGGGACCGGCACCGCGATTTCGCCGATCCGCACGAACTCGGCTACGCCGATTCGATTCCCGGCCGCGCCCTCGGCCTGCTCGACACCGTGGTCCGGCCCCCGGACCGGGATCGTTTCGGCTGGCTCGCCGGGCCGGACCGGCAACTCGCGGGCATCGACCACAGCCGCGCCTTCGAGAACAGCGCCGAGGCCCGCGACGCGGTGAGCCCGTTCGCCGAAGGATTCCTCGCCCGCGACGCCGACGGAAGCGTCCGCTACCGCGACAACGAGCTGACCCGCGAGGCCGTCGACATCCTCATCGAACGGGTCGCCGCGCTGCGGCCGCAGTTCGAGCGCTACGGCCGCACCGACTGGCACGACCTGGCCATGCAGCGGCTGGCGCGGGTACGCGAGCACGCGCGCGACATCGCCCCTGTGCCGCCGCCCGACGCCATCACGCCGGTCGGCGACGACCACACCGTGGTCCGCGAATACGACCGACGCAACACCTGGCTCTACCCCAACGGCAAAGGCGGCATCCACGTCACCGTCGACACCGAGGGGGTGCTGCGCGTCCATATACAGCCCGCCACCAGACCGGCCGACGGCGCGGGCCTTTTCCGCAGCGCGATGTCCGAATTCGGGCACCTGGTGACCGAGATCCGGGGCGAATGGCACCGGGACGGTGGCCCGGGCCACGACCCGGACCTCTACCGGACGCCAGAGGAAACGATGCGCGACTCCCTCCTCGGCGAGCTGGCGGCCGAGCACGGCTTCACCGAAATACGTGTCGAAGCAGGCGATCCCGCGCCGACAGTGCGTTTCAGCGAGCCGGAGTTCGCCGACGCGGACACGCACTCGACGCCGGACGCCACCGGATCGCGCGAGCGGGTCGACGACAACCAGCGGGAACCGGCGGCGGACGACGCGGCCGACCAGCCGGAGCGCGCCGACAGCGAAGTCCGCGCCGACGACCTGTGGCAGCTGAGCCGGGTCGACGCCGAATCGGCCCAAGTGTGGCAGGTGCTCGAAGAGTCCGCCGTCGGTCGCGAGGCGGCGGAACTGCTCCGCGCGGAGGGCGCCCGGGTGCGGTTCGCCGACCTCGGCGACGAGATCGGCGCGGCCGACGCCTTCGACCGCCGCACCATGGACATCCGGCTCGACACCCATGACCGCGGACAGGTGGAGCTGGCCGGCGAACTCGTGCGTGTGGCCGCGCTGACCGAGGCGATCCGGGCAGGGCAGGTGGAGGTCACGCCGTCCCGGATCCGGGGCATGTCACGGGAGGACTACGTCACGGCGCAATTGCGCGCCGATGCCGTCGCGACCGGCAGGCAGGCGGAATTCCTGCGCGAACTGGAGAACGCCGGGTATCCCGGCCGGCCCACCGCGCTGGCGCCGGTCGAGGTCGAGTACCAGCGCGCGGTACGCAGGCAGTACCTCGACGCCTACGACGCGGCCGTGGCCCGGGCGCAAGAGGCCGACCCGGCGATGGATGCCGACCGGTTGCGCGAACGGGGACGGGAGGCGGGCGTCGAGGCGCTGCTCGCCGGTGACCTGTTCGACCCGCCGTGGTTCGCCGAGGAGAGCGCCAGTGCCCGCAGCACGCACGGCCGGGACTGGGACGCCGCCCAGCACCACGAGCGCTCGGCCGCTGAATACCGGCCGGCGACAGCGGAGGCCGCGCGCGAGACGCAGGACCTCGTGCGCAGGCACGCGGCTCACACCAGGGAGATCGGCCGCATCGACGCGATGTGGGATGAACTGGTACGCAAGCTCGACGGATTCGATCCCGAGCACAACGCGCTCGACCGCAGCGCGCTGGCACAGGATCGGGCGGATGTGCTCGCCCACCTGCGCGAACTCGCCCGCACGCGGCGCGAACTCGGCGACGACCAGCTGGCCGACTTCGACGCTCAGCTGCGGATCCTCAGCGAACTCGCCGCCGATCGCGTGCGCGCGGTCGCGGCCCGGGACGACGTCGCCCTCGAACTCGCGGCGCGAGTCGGGCACGACCTGATGGATCGGCAGGTTCGCGAGGCCGGTGGCAGCTGGCTCACCGACCGGGTGGCGTGGCTGCCCGGACGGCCGCCGAAGGTGTTCGTCGCGGAGACCGGCGACCGGTTCACCCGGGTGACCGGCGACGAGGCGCCCGACACGTCACTGCGGCACACCCTGGTGGTGGAGGATGTCGTCGCGGACCGGGTGTGGGTGGACGTCGACGACTCCGGCGCGGTGCGGTTGCGGCACGAGCAGACCGATCCTTCCGCGGTCCGGTCCGGGGACGACGGCCACTGGATGCGCGAGCGGACGCCGAATCCGCCCGACGATGTCGCTCGATCGGAGCGGCCCGCGGCCGAGGAGCCGGTACCGGCCGACCACCTGGCCAACCGGCTCGACCGCGTGATGCGCGAGCTGGACGGCGACAACCTGCGCGTCTACCAGAACATGCGCGGCGAGCGGGTGCGCGGCGACGGCAATTCCGTCGGCCGGTGGGCCATGAGCACCGTCGACCGGCTCGGCGTCGATATCCGGTTCACGTTCGACGACCCACCGGCCGCGCGTGACGGCAGGCAGCAGCTGCGGTCCGACAGCGGCTACGTCCCGTCGGCCGACAGCATTGTGCTGCACCTGAATTCGTCGGCGCTCGAGCTCGCCGAAGCGTGGGTGCACGCCGCCACCATGGCCGAGCAGACGCGGGTGGGCGACGGTCCGCTGGAACGGCTCACGCTGTCGCGTGACGAGTACGTCGGCACGATGCTCGACCGCCAGGCCGAGGCGCACGCCAGGGCCTTCGAGTTCGCCCGGGTCCGCGAGGAACGCGCGAAGTACCAGAGCGAGCGGGAACGCACCCCGGACGAACCGCGCACCGTCGAACACGACGACCGACTGCGCGAGACGTTCGACGAGGCACGCAAGAAGGCACGCAAGATCGCCGCACGCGCGTATCGCGACAACTCGTCGGTCCGGCCATCGATGCTCGACGCGGCGGCCTACCGGGCGGCGGTGCGCGAGGTGCGCGCCGCGCTGGTCGAACGCGGACCGCTGATCGACGGCGTCGACTACGCCACGCACTACGCCGCGGAATGGGACCGGGCCAACGGATTCACCGCCGCCGACCTCGACCACGCGCCCAGCCCGCACAAGGCGGACTCGCCCGAACTTCGGCGGATGCGCACCGGTGACTTCGCTGTCGAGATCGAAACCCTGCGCGTGCTGCGGGAATCGGGACGCTTCGTGCCCGTCGGCCCCGCCGAGACCGCCTACACGCAGGCCTACGATCGGGCCTACCGGAAGGCGTCGCACGCCGACGACGGCGTGCCGCCCGAGCGTCGCGCGCTGGACGCCGGGCTGACGGCGCTGCGCAAGTACGTCGACAAGGTGGGGCTGCCCGAGGCCGAGATCACGATGGAAGTCGCCCGTTCCGCCGCGGACAACCACGGCCGCTACCAGCCGTGGCCGATGGCCGATGATGCGGCGGAGCCGGCGCGGCACGCTCCCGTCGAGGCCGACGACTCGGCGGTGGCGCGGCGCACGGTCAACGCCCTGCTCGACCGGGATCCCGCCGGTGTCCGCCTGACCGAACGCATCGCGCTGTTCACCGGTGAGCGGGGTGTGCACCGCCTGGTCATCGTGGCGCAGCCCGGCGGGCATATCGACGCGTTGCGTGAACTGGCGGTGCGGAATTCGGCATATGCCGAGGTGTTGTGGAGCGGAACGCATCGCCTCGACTACCTCGCCGTCTCGCCGGACGACGGGGGCACCCGCTGGCTGCCCGCGGGGGTGGCGGAGGGGCCGTATCGCGCGCCCGACCGCTACGAGACGATGCAACAGTTCTTGGCGCACTATCTGCGCTATCGCGAGGCAGGCCGCACCGGTCTCGGCTTCGAGGCGTGGCTGCGTCAGCTCGGTCCGGAAATGTTCCACACCAAGCAGGATCAGCGGGAAGCGGACGCACACGAAGCCTACGAGGGCCGCCAGAACAAGGGCTCGCTGCGCCACGACGCGCTGACGAACTTCCGTACGGAACCGGAGGTCGGCGAACCGCATCCGGCGGTGGTGGCCCACCGGCTGGCCACCAGGCAGGTGCCGCTGCCCGAGCCGGGGAGCGGACCGGGCGTGTCGTGGCCGCGGACCACGGTCGGCAGCATCGATATCGCCGATTACTCGTTCGGCATCGTGCTGGAGGCCGATGGCAACGGCGGGTGGCGTGTGCCGGCCCCGACCGGCGACGGTGGTTTGGACGACGCCTTCGGCAGGCTCTTCCACGGCATGTCCGACGGCAGTGTCAAGAAGCTGGTCAAGCGGATCTCCCGGTTGCTCGGCGACGGCGGGTCCGATCTGGTCCGGCGCGAACCAAGGGGAGCGCTGCGGCGCATGGCCGACCGGCTGTCCTTCGGATCGCGCGACGACGCCCCGCGCTCGATCGACGCGGGCGAGACCGAGCACAACCCGCCGCAATTCGACCGGCCGCGCACCCCCGACCCGGATGAGGCCCGCCGCGCCGAGGCCGACCGGCGGCAGGCGGTGCTGGACCGGCTTGCCGCGCAGAACCACGACGCGGTGCGCGAACACGACGCCGCGCGCGCGGCGGACGATCCGGAACGGCTCGCAAGGGCCGAGGAGCGCGTCGAGCGCCTGGACCGGGCGATGGCGACCGCTCTGGAACGTGACGCGTTGCTGCGCGCGGATGCCCGGCCGGTCACCGATCGCGTCGGCATCCTGGCGGGCGAGCCTCCGCTGGTGCTGGTGGTGAATCTCGGCGGGACGGATCCGGCTCACGCGCTGGCCGAAACGGCCGCAGGGTATCCCGAGGTGGCGGACGCCCTCGCGCGAGGCGCACGGCCGCGCGAGCTGCGGGTCGACCCCGACGGCACCATCCGGGTCGTGCCGATCGCCCCTCGCGCGGATGTGGCCGCAGGCGGAGAGTCGCGGCACAGCGCGGCCGGGCGGAGATCCGATGACCCGGCCGAGCCGGGTGAATCCGGAACCGCGAAACCCGATTCCGGCGAGGATGGAGCCGATTCCGCCAACCTCGGCGATGGCGATGCCGAGACCGTGCGGCTCGGCTCCGGCGAGGGTGACGCCGATGGGAAGCCCGGCCCGGGCGATGGTGATGCTGATTCCGTGAAGCCTGACGCGGGCGATGGTGATGCTGATTCCGTGAAGCCTGACGCGGGCGATGGTGATGCTGATTCCGTGAAGCCTGACGCGGGCGATGGTGATGCCGATCCCGCGCAGCCCGCTTCGGGCGACGGCGGTGCCGAAAAGCCGCCGACCACACCGCGCTCCGCGGACGAACCCGGCGACGAGCCCGGCCCGCCATCCGACTGGTACTTCCGGATGCGGATCGAGCAGGCCGACTGGGAGGCGGACATGGCCGCCGACCACGCCGCCTGGTTGCGCGAGCAGGCCGACGCGAACCCGGACGACCGCTGGGCACGGTTACGCGCCGAACAGGCGGAATGGAACGCCCGCATGGCCGCCGACCGCGCGGCCTGGTTGCGACTGGAGCAGGCGGAGAACGAGACCTGGTCCGCCACGCTCGAAGCGGACCGGATGCGGCGCATCGCCGACGCCGATCCGGACGACCCATGGGCGGAACTCCACGCGCAACAAGCGGAATGGAACGCCCGGATGGCGGAGGACCGGGCGCAGTGGTTGCGCAGGCTCTACGCGCCGATCGGGAGCGAACCACACGCCGATTCGGCCACACCGGACTCGGCGGCGTCGACACGGACCGACTCCGCGCCGCCGTCCGCCGCTACTCCGGAGACGGACACACCACCGCTCGGCGCGGACGAGTCGCGGACCGGTAGCGCCGATGACGACCCGCGCGCTCGGATGTCACCCGAGACGCGGGCGGAATACGACCGACTCGCAACCGAACTCGAGCAGGCGCGGGACCGGCACGACGAATTACGCTCGCGGCGCGACGAACTGGCGGGACGGATGCCGATCGATGACGCCGACGACTGGGCGGCCCTGCGACCCGGACCGGACGGCCTGGACCGGACGCTGGAGGAGCTGCGCGGACGGACCATGCCGGTCAGCGAGATGCCGGAACGTCTCGCCCGGATCGACGAACTGGAACAGACCGCGCGGGACTTCGCCGACGCCGACGCGGAAACCGCCCGCCTGGAGACGCAACTCGCGGATCTCGAACTGTCCACCACTCCGGTGGGCGAATACGACCGGCTCGTCCAGCAGCGCCAGGCCCTGACCCGTGAACACGAGTTCTGGCGGGCCAAACGTGAGGACCGCGCCGCGCGCTGCGAATCCTGGGGTGACAGCGTCGTTCTGGACGAGTCGGCGTTGCGCGGGGATCAGCTGGAGACCACTGTGCTGCGGCTGTACGAGGCCGCGAACGTCCGGACGGTCGACGACGTCGGCGGCCCCGACGACGCGCCGCACACCGACCGGGTCGCGCCGGAGCCGCTGGAACTCGAGCATCGCAGGCGGACGATCGAGAAGCTCGCCGCGGCCGCCGAGCAGGTCAACCAGCTCGACGAGCGGATCCAGCAGGTGGACCGCCGAATCGATGAGTTGCGCAGGGCAGGCGTCGGAGCGCAGCGGTCCCGGCCGCAGGACGTGATCGACGCGCTGGAAGGGCTGGCCCAACAGCGGGCCGACGCGCTGCGCGGGGTCAAGCCGCTGCGGCACGAGCGCGACGACCTGGCGGCGCGCCTGGGCCTGCTGGATCCCGAAGGCCGAGTCGATCAGGCGGCCTGCGAGCCGGAGCGGCTGGACCGGACCGTGGCCGACCTGCGCGCGGCGGTCCGGGACGGGCTCGCCGACGGCACGCTCTCCGAGGCGGAGGCCGACGCTCGCCGCCGGGACATCGACGCGCTCGACGCCGTCGCACGCGAGGTGAACGACGCGCACAACGCGATCGGCCGCATCCAGGACGACATGGCCAGGGTTGCGGGCGCGTATCGGGATTTCATCGAACGCGTCGGCGGCCGGATGGTGACCGACCGGGTCGGCATCATCGACGGCGAGCGCCCGCGCATCATCGTGTTCGGCGCCCGGCCCGACCCGTCCGCCCCGCGCGCCGATCACGACGCCGCTCTGACCGACGCCCTGCGTCGCAGTTCCGATGTGGCACAGGCGATCGTGCGCCCGGAGACCACGGTCGACTACCGTCACGTGCTCGCCGACCGCGAAGACAACGTGCGGACGCAGCACATGGACCCGCCCGAGATCGAACGGTTGAGCACCGGGTGGATCGGCGGCCGCCGCCTGGACATCACCTCGTGGCGCGACGCCGATGGCGTCTGGCACCGCGTCGATCCGACCCGTCCGGACTGGGAATTCGGGCGCGATCGCAGCGAACTGCCGAAGAAGTACTCGCGGAAGGAACTGCTGGACGGTGTCAGCGGGTGGGCGATGGAGGACGTCGTCAACGACATCACCCTGCCGACCGACGACGTCCCGCCGGGGATGATCCCGGAGAGCACCCTTCCGCTGCACATGCCGCAGGCGCCTTCGCGGTACGACACCTCGGGCGTCGACGAGCACGACGTGTACACCCAGCACTGGGGCGGCGATTCGTACAACGTGGTGCGCCTGCTGCTGATGGCGGCGCAGGTGCCCAAGCATCCGGCGGTGAAGGCGTGGATCCAGCGTCATCCGGAGATCGGCGAGTGGGTGCAGGCGCGGCCGTGGCTGCGGCATGTGCCGCCGTTCGGCACGGTGTTCCGCAACTACGAATGGTTCGCCCCGCCGCAGCGCAACATCCAGCCGATGCACCGGCCGTGGAATGCGGCCGACCATGTGCCGCCGGGCGACCGGGTCGACATCCCGGAGGGCCTGCGGCGCGAGTGGGATCGTGACGTCGCTGCCTGGCAGCGGGTCCAGGACTGGGCGGACGGGGAATACCAGCGCTTCCTCGCCGACGACACCGACATCGACCGGATCGCCGACGGCCTGGACCGGCATCGGCGCGCCGAGCAGGAAACCCGGGCGCGTGAGGTGGTGGACGCCGTCGCACGGCTGGTCCGGCGGCAACCGGGTATCGATCCGCTCGGCGACGTCGACGCGCAACTCGGACGCATCCACGACGAGATCGACCGGATGGCGGCCGACCTCGCGGACCGGTTCGCCGCCGAGGACCCCGACGCGATTCGCGACACGGTGGAGGACATCCGCGAACTGCTCGCGGGCGGTGGCGATCCCGACGACATCGCCACCGCGTTCGCCGAGCACATGCGCGACGACGTTCCCGTGTTCACCCGCGAGGAACTGGCGCGTATCAAGGACCACCTGATGGTCGACCAGCATCGGGTACGCGAACACAGCGATCCGGCCGGCCGGTACACCGACGAGAAGATGGACCGCCTCGCCGATGTAGCGGAGGCGTGGCAGCGACTGATCGACGGCGCCCCGCTGTCACAAGACTTCGTGCTGCTCAACGACATGCTGGCCGAAGCGCGATTCCTGGATGAAAATCCGCTTTCGACCTGGCAGCAGGCCAACGCGCACGCGATCACGCTCGGCTATCACTGGGACGCCGACCGCCCGCCGTTGACCGATTGGCGCGCGGGCATCCCGTACGCTCCCGCTCCGCTCGCACCGGACCCGGGCTACCTGCCGCCCGCATCGGGTGCGACGCCGTCGCGGCCCCACGGCCCGACCGACGGCCCCGGCGAAGGACCCCGAGGCGGCGATCGCCGCCCGCCCGCCGGAGAGGAGCCGTCGCGTCCACGCGAAGAGGACGAATCGTCGGCGCCGAACGCCGACGGCGGTGCGCAGAAGCCCCCGGAGGATCCACCCGCACCCGCGCGTCCGGACGAGCCCGACGAGCCCGATGGTTCGGGTGACGGTGAGCAGGGTGCGCCGCGGACCGATAGTCCCGAGGACGAACCGGATGCGGCGTCGCCACGCACCGCTCGTCCGGATGAGTCCGATGGTTCGGGTGACGGTGGGCAGGGTGTGCCGCGGACCGACCGTCCTGAGCGCGAACCGGATGCGGCGGAGACGTCGCGCACCACGCGTCTGGGCGCGTCCGATGATTCGGGTGACGGTGAACTAGCCGTGCCGTCGACCGACCGTCCCGGGAGCGAGCCGGATGCGGCGTCGCCGCGCACCGTGCGTCCGGATGAGTCCGATGAAAGTGCGTCGGACGACCCGCGGAACGCCGCGCCGCACTCCCCATCCGTCACCGCGCGCGAGGATGCGCACCGAGCGCTCGCCGACCTCGACGAGCTGCACCGCCGAATCGACCAGCAGCTCGACGACCTGTTGCGCCGCGCGAGTACGGATCTGGACCGGATCGAGCAGCGCGCTCTCGACCGCCTGGCCGACATCGAAGCCGAGATCGCCGCACGGTTCGACGAGCTGTCCGCTCGGCCCGACCAGGGCGTCCCGGCCGCCGCCGAGGTCCCGCCGCTCATAGCGCCCACGGCCCGCCCGGGCGCGGAGAACTCGGCCGAGGCGGCGCTGGAGCGCATCCGCGCGGAGTTCGACGACGCGGCCCGGCGCACCGACGAACGATTCGACGAGCTGCTTCGCGACACCTTCGCCCAGCTCGACGGGATCGCGGTGGACCTCGATCAGCACTTCGACGCCGCCGTCGCCCGGCTCGACCGGCTCGCGGGCGGACCGGACGAGGCGGTACACCCGTCTCCGGAGGCCCAGGCGCTGGACGAGTCGCACACGCGCCTGCTGGACGAACTGGACGAGATCCACCGCCGCGCCATGGACCGCCTCGACGCACTCGAACGCGAGCTCGACGGGTTCCCATCGGGCACAGAGCCCACGCCACCGCCCGCGCCGGGGGAACCAGTGGCGGGAACTACGCGCGTGGGCGATCCGGCTCCGGGTGACGGCGACCGGTCTCCCAGGAGACCCGTCGCGGGAAGTGCGCGCGTCGGCGACCCGGCTTCACCCGGAGAAGCTCGGGAAACCAGAGGGCCTGTCGCGGGGAAAACACGAGCCGACGACCTAGGTGCGCCTGGCGGCGAAAGGCATACGGGTGTTGACGCCGAGCATCTGTCGGCTGAGCGTGATGCGGCGGCACAGAAGTTGGCGGATGCGCGGGCCGACCTCGCGGATGCTCGCCGTGGGTTGCCGGTGAACGACGAGGATCTGACGCGGGATGCGTTGGACTATACGCTCGAAGCCTTGCGTGGCCGCACATCGCGGGTGGACGAGCAGGGGCCGTGGCACGAGCGGATTGCGGAGTTGGAGCGTGCCGCGCGGCGCGTGTTCGACGCCGAGGACGAATTGGCGCGGGCCGAATACGCTCGCGCACAAGCGGCTCGGGCTGCCGACACCGGATCGACATCGGAAGACTCAGGCGCAGAGCCGGTCACACGTGAGGTCGAGACCGAAGCACCGGTGCGTGCCGACGCCGACCAGGATCGCCCGGTCGCTGGGCTGCCTGACACCGCCGAACCGCGGGCGGAGGCCGCAGGTGCGGATGGTGAGCCGCCATCCGGGCCGCCGACGCCGCCCACGAATGCCGAGCCACCGGCCGATGGCCGTCCGGATGGTGCTCGTCGCACCGGCAATCCCGTCCGCGACGTGCTCGAATTCCTTCGCGAACAGCGTGATTGGACCGATCAGCGCGATGCCGACCCGCTCACCGATGCCGAGGCCGAGCACGTTCGCCTGCTCGCCGAGGCATTGGGTCTCGACGAGAGATTCGCCGCGCTGCGCGATCCGCTGGCCGCTCTGGCCGAACTCGCCGAAATCGCGCGGGCGCGGGGCTTCCTCGACGATGCCGACGGCCCGCGCATGCGCTACCCGGACGATTTCGAGCCGCTCACCAGCGCGGAACGCTACGGAGACGAGCAGTTCTGGCTGGCCGAGGCGCCCGACGACGGTCTGCGCGACGTACAGGACGACTTGCGCCGCGCGGGCCTGCCGATCGAGCAGCCGCGACCACCGCGACTGCCCGCGGCTGCCACGAGCCCGGATGCCCTGCCACCTGCCGACCCAGGCCGCACGGTCGCCGACCCGGAACGCCTGTCCGCGCAACGGGACGCGGCGGTCCGCGAATTGGCCGACGCGCGCGCCGGTCTCGCGGATGCGCGGCGTGGTCTTCCGGTCGATGACGAGGATCTGACACGGGACGCATTGGACGACGCGCTCGACGGACTGCGCGGACGCACGCTGCGGTTGGACGAACAAGGTCCGTGGCAGGACCGTGTCACGGAGTTGGAGCGCGCTGCCCGCCGTGTCTTCGATGCCGAAGCGGAAGTCGCTCGGCTGGACGATGCCGGCGCACAGGCCACTCGGGCAGCCGAGCCGCACTCGAATGATGCGAACCGAGAGCGTGCCGGGGATGCGCACGAGTCGTCCCGCGCTCCGCGTCCTGAACCGATCGACCGGACTCGCGATCGGCTCGCACGCCGATTCGCCCTCGACGAGGACGATCTGTCCCCGGAGCATCTCGGCGCCACCATCGCCGACCTGCGTTACCGAAACTTGTTGCAGGCGGGCATGGTCGAGGCGCTCGCGGCAGCGACCGAGCGGGCGCGCGGCACGCGTCATCCGGACTTGCGCGCGCAGGTGCGCGAGACCCGCGACGCCTGGGCACGGCGGCTCCGCATCGATCCGGCCGATCTCGATCGCGATCCGGCCGGGACGGTGGAGCAGGCCCGTGCCGCGGTGCGCCGCGACGCGCAAGCCATCGCAGACCTCGCCGACGCCGTCCAAGCGGCCCGCGGCCAGACCGGCGCCGAGCCCCAGCCTGGGGAGACCCGCCGGTACACCCTCGAGGTCGATGGTGAGCGCGTGCCAGCGCGGCTGGTCGCCGACGAGAACGGCGGCTGGCGGGTGGAGACACCCGAACGTCTCGACGCACCCGGACCGGCGGACACCGACGTGCCCGCACCGCGGCAACCGGAGCGGCCGAAGTCGCGGCTGCGTCGCCTGTGGGAGGCACTGACGGCGGGATACCTCGGCGAGAGCCCGAAGTACCCGTCCGGCTCCGGCATCGACAGCGCGGGCCAATCGCTGATCGCGCACGAAGCGGGGCTGCCGCTCACCAAGCACTATGACCCGACTCCCGCGCCCGGCGACGAATACGAGGTGATGCAGACCAAGTTCAGTCCGGTCCGCATCCTCAAAGAAGCCGTCACCATGTGGCGCAAGCGGGAACTCGTCCCGTTCCTGAAACGCCTGACCTCCCGGGTCGCCGACTCGGCGGCCGAATACGGCACACCGGTCGCCCGCGACGGCGAGGAGTACCGGTACTGGCTGGAGGAGGCCGATCCGGAGCTGGTGCGCAGGGAACTCGGGGTGGAACTCGAGGAGCTGAAGCGACAGGCCGAGGACGCCGCCCGCGCGATCGCCGCGCCGGAGTCCAGGCCGGAGCCGACCGACGGCGAGACGCCCGACGCCACACCGGAACCGGCCCTGCGGTCGGGCGAGGAGCTGCCCGCGAGCACCGGTGAACTCACCGGCTGGCTGCACGAGTTGTCCGAGGCGACGGTCCGGCGGCAGGAACTGGCCGACGCTCTGGTGGCCGCGGCCGATGCGCTGGGCGTCGACCTCGGTGAACCGACCCCCGAGAACGTCCGTCGGGTCGTCGATCTGCTGCGGTATCAGCAGATCCGTCGGATCGGCGCGCTCACCGGCCTCGCCGAGGCGTCCCGCCGGTACAACGCCGAGCACGAGCGGATCCCGTACAGCGACGAGGTCGGCTTCTTCGACGCCAACCCGATGAACCGTTTCCTCGGTGAGGTAGTGCGCGCCTTCGGCGGCAACCCCACTCTGTTGGACTGGCAGGGCGTCAACAATGGCGGTGAGCCGAGCCGCGAGTGGGGTGACCTCTACGACACCGACCAGCCGGGCCAGGACCAGGGCCTGCGCTCCTTCTTCGAGAATGCGCTGCGCCGCGACCAGATCAAGGACGAGCGTTCCGTGTGGGCGCAGCTGCTCGGCACCGATCTGCACGCGCTCGACGCGCATCAGCTCGCGAACGCGCTCGCCGACGAGATGGACCGGATCCGCGAGCACGCGCGCGGCATGACGGCCTTCCGCGCCGACGCCGACGAGTTCCTGCGGGCCGATGCCGCGGCCGACGAACTCACGGGCCTGATCGGCGACATGGCCGGGCGGGACTGGGTACTCGCGCGGGGCGGCGCGATGCTGGAAGACGGCACCGGTCTCGGTCTGGTCCCCGGCGAGCCCGGCGGGCCGATGCGGTTGGTGGTCGTGGACGGCACGCTCGGCCACGACCGCGTCCTCGCCGACGCCCTCGCGGCGCACCCGAGGCTCGCCGAGGCCGTCAACGAGGGCATAGTCGAGGTCCACTACCTGGTCACCGACGTGCGTCCGGACCGGATCGCGATCGCCGACGGCGGGGCGACGCAGGTGCGTCACTTCACCGGCGAGGTCGAGGGACGCAGCCTCGACGTCACCGTGGTGAACGACGGCGACGGCTGGCGTGTCGTGCCGGACGCTGTCGTGAACTCCGACACGCTTCCTGTCGCGGACGAGGCGCCGGAACCGTTGTCGCGGGAGGAAATCGGCGAGGCCATCAGCGAACTCGCGCAGCGCCTCGCCATCACCGAAGCGGAGCTGGCTTCCCCGGAACTGCTCGCCGAGCGGCTCGCGGTGCTGCGCGACGAGAACGCCATTCGCGCGGGACAGATCGAGGCGATCATCGACTACGCGCGCACCGCCTGGGACATCGACGCCTATCACGAGGTCGGCGACGTGCGGCATGTGCTGGCCCACCGGCTCGGCCTGGACGCCGCGGACATGACACCGCGGCGCCTGGCCGAGGCGATGGCGGACCCGGATATCCGCAACGCCTTGCGGCAGCAACGGGCCGAGGCGCTGGTCAAATACGCGAAGCTGTTGCGCGGCATGGACCCGGCCGCGATCGATGCGGCCAACGACCGGCTGGTCCGGCGTCTCGACGCCTTGCCGGGAACAGTGCGGATCACCGGCCTCGGGCAGCTGGGCGAGGTGATCGCCAACCAGTCACATCGGCCGAACCTGCACCCCGACCTGGTCGACGCGCTCACCGACTACGCCGACGCGCTCGCCGCGGTCGATGTATTCGACCCGCGCGCCCACGGTGACCGAGCGCTCGATCCCCGTGTGTCCGATGTCGAGTTCCCGGTGCACGACAAAGCCGTTCGCCACCTGCTGGAGGTCATCGGCGACGTCGCCCACCTCACCGAGGCTCCCGGCCGGCTCGGCATGCTGGACGGCGACACCAGCGCCGCGCCCGGCCCCGATCGCGGGGCCGGGCGGGACTTCGCGCGCCTGGTCGGCGTGGACCTGACCGACGCGGGTCCGGAACGGTGGGCCGAGGTCTACGAGGTCTACCGCGACGGCAAGCTCGACCAGAACGAGCGACTGACCCCCGGTCAGCTCGCCGAAGTGCAGGCCGAGCTGCGCGCCGAGGTCGTCGGGCGCGCCGACGACATCGCCGCCCTCTCCGATCTCGTCCAACGTGCCGCGCGCACCGATGTGGAACGCCTGTCCGCGCAGCGCGCCGCGGTGGTTCGGGAGTTGGCGGACGCGCAGGCCGATCTTTCGGATGCCCGCCGTGGTCTTCCGGTGAATGACGAGGATCTGACGCGCGATGCGTTGGACGATGCGCTCGACAACCTGCGTGGGCGCACGTTGCGAGTGGAGGAGCAGGGCCCGTGGCAGGAGCGGGTCGGAGCGGTGGAGCGCGCGGCACGCCGCGTCTTCGACGCCGATGCGGAACTGGCCCGTTTGGACGACGCCCTCGAGCAGGCCGATCGAGCGGCCGAGGCGACCTCGCACGACCGAGCGCATCAGCCGGAGGCGCCGGACAGCGGTCACGCGGTCGAAAGCCCACGTGCCGATACCGAGCGGGCGCGGCTGTCCGACCAGCGGGACGCGGCGGCGCGGGAATTGGCGGACGCCCGGGCCGATCTCGCGGCGGCTCGCCGTGGATTACCGGTCGACGACGCGGATCTGACGCCGCAAGCCCTGGATGACGCACTGGAAAACCTGCGCTCGCGGACGATGCGAGTGGACGAGCAACAGCAGTGGCAGGACCGGCTGACCGGACTCGAGCAGGCCGCCCGCCACGTCTTCGACGCCGAAGCGGAGGTGGCCCGCCTGGACGACGCTCTCGCCCAGACACCCCAGCCATCCGACCGGTCGCCGAACGTTCCAGCAGAAGAACCAGCTCCAGACGCGGCAGCGAAATCGGCCCGTGCCGAGGCGGATACCGAGCGCGAGCGTCTGTCCGCGCAGCGTGCTGCGGCCGCCCGTGAGTTGACCGATGCACAAGCCGTACTCGCGGATGCTCGTCGCGGACTGCCGGTGAACGACGAGGATCTGACGCGGGATGCGTTGGATGACGCGCTTGATGGTCTGCGTGGGCGGACCATGCGGGTGGATGAGCAGGGCCCGTGGCAGGACCGAGTCACGGAGTTGGAGCGTGCGGCCCGCCGCGTATTCGACGCCGAAGACGAGCTCGCGCGGTTGGACGAGACACTCGAGCAGGCCGCTGGAGCCATCGAGCCGCTCTCGCCCGACGGACCGGAAGAATCGGTTTCGCGGGCAGCGGAAGAGTCCGCTCGTGCCGAGGCGGAAGCGGAGCGGGCGCGTCTGTCCGCGCAGCGTGCTGCGGCGGAGCGGGAGTTGGCTGATGCGCAGGCCGGTCTCGCGGATGCGCGGCGTGGTCTTCCGGTGAATGACGAGGATCTGACGCGGGATGCGTTGGATGACGCGCTCGATGGTCTACGCGGGCGGACCATGCGGGTGGATGAGCAGGGCCCGTGGCAGGAGCGGGTTGCGCGGCTCGAGGATGCGGCTCGGCGTGTGATCGATGCCGAGGACGAGCTCGCGCGGGCCGAAGACACTGTGCGCCAGCATCATTCGGAGCGCTCCGCGCATCGTTCCCCCCAGGAGGGTGCATCCGCTTCTCGGGTTGCGCGCGGTGGCGGGGAGAGGAATGGGGAGACGTCGCGCCGGGAGCGTGACGGTGGCGAGGATTCGCCGGAGAGCGGAACTCGCCTTCACCGCGACGGTGCTGACGAGTCGTCGGGCGGTGCTCGCTCGAACCGCGACGGTGATTCGGAGCCGCCCGCGGGTCCGTCGGGTCCGGGGCCGGTGCGTTCCCGCCGGATGCCGCCGAACTGGGCGCTGCGCTCGCACATTCCGCATCCGCCGAGGGACTACGAGTTCGAAATGCCGGGGCCGTTCCTGAACGAAGTGGAGCGGTGGCCCGTCCCTATGCCGCAACCGGAACCCCCGAAGCCGCCGAACCCACCCCAGCCACCCACGCCGCCGGTTCCGCCGCTCCCGCCGGCACCGCCGGTTCCGCCGAAGCCACCGGCACCGCCGACACCGCCGGTTCCGCCGACGCCACCGGCACCGCCGGTTCCGCCGACGCCACCGGTTCCGCCGCTCCCGCCGACTCCGCCGACTCCGGTTCCGCCGACGCCACCGCCGACTCCGGTTCCGCCGACGCCACCGCCGGTTCCTCCCACGCCGCCGGTTCCGCCTATACCCACAGAGCCGCCCATACCCACGGAGCCGCCGGTTCCGCCGACACCCACGGAGCCGCCGGTTCCGCCGACACCCCCGGAGCCGCCCACACCTACGGTTCCGCCCACGCAACCTCCGTACCCGCCGACGCCTCCCTTCCCGCCCGGCGGGCCGACACCCGGCCAGCCGACGCCTCCGTACCCGTCGACGCCACGGGGAACACTGCCCCCATACCCGTCGACTCCACCCTCATACCCGACTATGCCGACCCCCGGACCGTCCGCACCGCCATACGCGGGACCGTCCGTACCGTATCCACCCACGTCACCGACGTGGCCTGGCAACACGAACGACCCCGGCCGCCCCGACGGCACGGTCCCGCCGGGTATGCCCATGCCCCCGATGCCGCCCGGCATGCCGATGGCGCCAGCGGTGAACGGTGGCGCACGGACCAACGGCCGCGGGCCGCAGGGGAACGGGCGCCGCGGCCAGGACCCGGAACGCGGTATCTTCGTCCGCCCGTTCGCAGGCTTCGGGGTACCCGCGGAGTTCGACCCGATCACCGGCGCGCTGCGCGCCAACCCGTCCGAGGCGGCCACGCACGACGGCGTCTACGGTGAGCTCGGTGGAGTCTCGGTGGTGTTCTATCGACACGACGGCAGACTCGTCCTTCGTGTCGGTGACCGCACGGTCGAGCTCGACGGGCCCGTCGGCGTCGAATGGGGCACGGTGGGATGGCGCACCACCCGGTTCGCGGTGGCCATCGGCGGTGCCGTCTTCTGCGAGCTGACCTATCGCTCGGTGCCGGAGGAGATGGACATCGGCGCGCTGGTCCGAGCCGTGGTCGACGACCCGGTGCGCCGCGCCGAGATCTTCGCCGGATGACCGGACGGCGATGCGACAAGGTAACCATCGACGTGAGGAGTAGTGATGCGGATCGACCATCCGACCGATGACGAACTGCGAGAGAACTTCGACGAGATGCTCCGCTCCGTGCTGACCGGCGGTGGCATCCGCACGGAGACGGGCCTCGATATGAAGACCGAGGACGCGCTGTGGGCGATCGCCCGCGCCTATCCCGACGTGCCGGACGC
Organism: Nocardia sp. NPDC059691; assembly: GCF_042733915.1. Taxonomy (NCBI): domain Bacteria; kingdom Bacillati; phylum Actinomycetota; class Actinomycetes; order Mycobacteriales; family Nocardiaceae; genus Nocardia; species Nocardia sp. NPDC059691. The sequence continues at coordinate 143,239 of NZ_JBHWFB010000005.1, forward strand.
GCTGGTCGACGCGGCCCGCTCGGCGTTCGCGGGCCAGCTCGACGGCTCCAACGCGCGCGAGCGGAAGGAGGCGCTGGCCCGCAAGATCGAGGAGATCAATCGTCGGCGGTCGGCCCGGTGAGCACCGATGTCACGACCTAAGGTGGGCCCATGACCGAATGGCGCGCGCTGACCGACAGCGAGATCGTCGACCTGGCGACCGGCCTGCGGTCGCTGGACGGCTCCCAGCCGATGGACGCGGTGCCGCGGCTGGCCGAGGCGTTCGGCTGGAAAGTGCTGACCGCCCATCCGGACCGGGCGATGCTGGACGCCGGATTCGGGATGGCCAGCGGAAAGATTCACGGACGTGCCGGCCTGATCGTCGACATCAAGCTGCGCGTCACCGATTTCGCCCCGGACGACGCGGACGGAAGGGCACGGTCGAGGGACGCGTTCGTGGCGATGGTCGCGGCGCTGACCGGCGCACTGGGCGAACCGACCACCCGGGTTCCTGGCGCCACGGCGGAGGTCCGCTGGGCGGGGCCGGAAACGACACTGGTGGTGGCGGACCTGGGCCGCTCGGTTCAGCTGTCCTCGACCGCCAATTCCTGGCTCGAACTGCACGATCAGGCCGTCGAGCTGGAGCAGCAGGAGCAGAGTTGACCGGGTGGGGAGATTTCGCCGCTGGTCTGGCCGTGGAACTGGCCGCGCTGCGCGCCGGTTCCATCGTGAAGCTGGTCGAGTCCGATACCGGACCGCGGCGGCGATACGCCCAGTTCCTCCAGCTCGATGACGCGCTCGAGGCCGAATTGGTCGATGACGAATGGCTCGACCCCGCCTTGCGCGCGGGCGCCGCGGGACGTGCGTTGATCGCCGAATCGGGTTGGCGCGAACGCGACACGAGCCACAACAACTGGTGGACCGAGCTGCCGTGGCCGAGTCCCACGACCGAATACCGCCGCCTGGCGGACATGGTCGTCACCGGGTTGCGCGACGGGTTCGGCATCGACGCCCCCACTGCCCTGGCCTATACGGGGTGGAACGAGCGTTCGGGGAATCGCAAGCTCGACCTGCCGCTACTGGGCCTGCGGCAGGAGCCGTGACGAGCACCGCGCGGACCGGCGCTGTATGAGGATGAACGACGAGCAGAGCAGGCATCGCGGCGTGTACGCCGGCTCCGATGCGGTGGATGAGGGGATTTCCGCGACGTGACCAGACCAGGCGGCCAGGCGACCGGCGACGAGCTCGGTGCTGCTCCAGAACACGGTGCTGACGAGCCGCACCTGTCGCCGTCCGCGGTCGAGGTGCCGGCCGAAGCGGTAGCCCACCAGTCCACGGAGGGCCACGAGGTCGCTACGGAGGAGCCCGATGTCGGCTTCACCCTCTCCGAGGCGGCGCCGGTCGAAGATGTCGCCGAACGGGCCAAGGCGCTCATGCACCAGGTCGCCCGGGAGCTGGCCGCGGGCGGTCCGCAGGGCTGGCGGCGGGTCGACGCGGTGTTCGCGCTGACGGTGGCCGCGGAGGTCGCGCTGGCCGTCTATTCCGACGATCGAGAGCGCGCCGCGCGGGTGACTCCCGAACCCGGGATCGTGGCGCTGGTCCGCGAGCATCGGGAGCTGGCGGCCGGGCTCGAGGACGGGCCCTGGTGGCGTTTGCTCTTCACGCTGACCAGCGACGGCCGGATGGAGGTCGACTACGACTACGGCGACGAGCCGTTTCCGGACGAGCAGTTGTTCCCCCCGGAGGTCTATCTCGCTGATCTCACGGCGTTTCCCCGGGATTCGCTGCCGGTCTGGCTCGGCGCCTACGTCGGTCACGGTGACCGTCAGTCGCGACCGCCGCAGGTGGCGGCGGCGCAGGCGCGGGCGGATCGGGAGGCGGGCGTGCGGGCTGTGCCGTCCGAGGACGAGCTGCCTCCGTTCCCCATCATGGCCGCCCGGTGGGCCGTGCTCGCCGCGGCGTTCGTCGCGGCCGAATCACCATGGGGCCCAAGGCTGCTACCTTCCGTGAGCTGGTTCGAGGGAGCCAAGCGCAGCGGTTGTTCGCTGTACGCGCTGCCCGGCGGGCGGGCCGTGCTGTCCGGCGGGGTGTGGAATGCCCCGGAACTGGCGGCGGCATACAACGACGGGCTCCAGTTGCCCGATCTGTACGCGGGCGCTCCGGAATGGGTGGCGGGACAGGTGTTGAACCACCGCTGCACCAGCGGTCTGCTGTCGTTCTGCTACTGGTGGGAGAACGGCCGCTGGTACCGCGGTGCGTCACCGGGGCCCGCCCGGTTCGCCGAGGCGATGCCGGGTGTGTGGAGTTCGGAGACGGTCGTGGACATCGTCGGCAGCCTGCTCGGCGACGACGCGAACGCGCGTCGGCGCGCGGCCGTCGGCGCGCTGGTGTCCGCCGCGGAGGCCGGTGTGGTCACGCGGGACACCCTCGCCGGTGTCTTCGATGACGACGAACGATTCGACGTGGACGGCGCTTTCTTCCAGCTGACCATGGCCGGGGTGACCATGACGGCGCCGGGGCCGATGTCGCGAGAGGACGCGCTCGCCCGGGTCGAGCGGTTGATCCGGGACAGCGGGGCCGATCTCGCGAACTATTCGCTGGAGGACCTGCGCGCCGATCGGATCAGCGTGGGCTGGATGGTGTACGTCCCGGTCGAGCCGGGTGAGATCGCGATCGGCCGGGCGATCTACTACATCGCCGATGACGGTGTGCTGGAACGGTCTTCGTCCTCGGTGGCGCCATCGGTCTACCGCGCGGAGTTCGAGCGGCGGTTCCGGAATCGGCACGGCGCGGTCGGAGCGTCCTGATCTTCGTGTCTCGTCTGCGCCGCAGCGGAAACCGGCTGGTCCGGGGCGGTGAGCGGCGCGAAGGGGCCACCAGGATTCGGGTCTGTACATGCGTCGGCGAACCGACTCACCATAGAATCGTTGGTGCGTCGTAAGACAATATTCGGTCTGCCGTAAGAACCGGCTGCCATATTGACGTGTGGCGCACAGCCGTTCACGGCACGCCAGCGATGAGGAGGGTCGTCAGCGTATGAGTTGCCGGGCGCAGGAGAGTGATCCCGTACGCGGGGGCGAACGGGACGCCGCGCCGTGGCGCGCATATCGTCGACGCCCACGTCGGGGAGGTATTCAGTTGTGCGGGTCGGAGTCTCTGCCTCCGGGATCGGACTTCGGCATCGTATCTCCCGGGGGCGTCGGCGCTCATCCAGTGCGCTTCCCAGCGATGACAACAGGTGCGGGAGCCTTCCGAATCGTCGAGACGGAAAGAGCGCGGCATGTCTGAGACGAATCCATGGAGCAGCCTGTCCCGCGAGGCACAGAACGGCACCTTGGAGCTGCGGCCCGGCACACTCGAAGCTCTGATCAACGCGGCGAACGGAGTTCGCGTCCGCGTCGCCTCGGTGAAAAAGGAGCTATCCAAGATCGATTCGCTGCCGCCGTTCGCCGATGTGTTGCTATCGGCCCAGGCGCTCGCCTCTCGCTTCTCGGAAAAGGGAAAAGAACTCGGCAGCATTCTGGACGACCACATCACCATCCTCGACGATCTGACCGATACCTTCTTCGCGGCGGCCAGGCACTACCGGGGCACCGAGGAAGACAACAGGGTCGATTTCGCCGCGCTGGAGCGCCGCGTGGGTGAACACAAGGGAATCACCGAAAACCTCTCGAAGCGCTGGGATCCCGCCGGTTTGACCACCGCGGGCGACGGCAGCGGAAACACCTACGCGCATCCGGATTGGAATGAGGTCGGGAACCGAAAGCCCGAGGAGAACCACGGATTGCCGACGAGTCTGGCCGATCCGGGCGATGTGAAATTCGAACCGCGGGGCGTGCGTGCGGACGACCCGGAGAACTTCACGTATTCCCAATATCAGACGATCATTTCGTCGATCACCGGGGGCAGTCCGACCATGCCGATCAAGGTCGCTCAAGCCGCGTCGGATTGGCGGTGGCTGGCCGGAGAACTCAAGGAAACGTTCGACATCCTCACCAACCAGATGACGACCAGTAGGTCGAGCTGGACGAGTCCGAACAACAATGGCGGTGCGGACCGAGCGCGCCAAGCGATCACCGCCTATGGCACCGGCACGGATCAGCTGAATACGAATATGAAGCTGATCGGCGACAGCCTCGAATACGTGTCGGAATGGCTGTATACCACCGGGGTGCTGCTCCAGCAGGGTGACGACTATCCGCCCACACGAACCTCGGGTGAGACCGACGACGCGTACCGGCAGCGGAAGGAAGAGGCCGCGGTCCGGAATTACGTCAGGGCGATGCAAGCGGCCTACGTCCCCGGCGTAGAGGAGACCGACAAGGTCATCGCGGTACTGCCGGATCCGATCCCGCCGACCACCGGCCGAGTGCCGGGGCCGGGGCCAGGACCGGGCGGTCCCGGGCCGGGCGCCGCACCGGGGCCGGGGACCAGCGCCGCGCAACTGGCGTCGATGCAGAACGCGCAACGGCAGGCCGAACAGCAGCAGAAGGCACTGGAAGACGCGCAGCGTCAAGCGCAATTGGACGCTCAGCGCCGCGCCGCCGAACAGCAGCAACAGCAACAACAACAGCAACAGCAGGCCGCGCAGCAAGCCGCCCAGCAGGCCGCCCAGCAGCTGGCGCAACAGGCGCAGCAGGCAGCCCAGCAGATCGCGCAACAGGCGCAGCAGATCGGGCAGCAGGCTGCCGGCGCCGCGCAGCAAGCGGCGCAACAGGCCGCGCAGCAGGCTGCGCTGGCGGGCCTGCCGGGCATGCCGAATCTGTCCGACGCGACGAAGAAACTCGAGTCGGCCCTGGCGAAGGGTGCGGGCGGCCCCGGTGGTTCGGCGGGCGGTCCCGGCGCACCGAAGTCGGCCGCGAACCAGAACCTGGAGAAGGCCTCGAAGTTGTTCCCGCGGGCGACGAACGCGGTCGCCGCGGCGGCCACTGGGCGCGCGGGTCTGGCGGCGGGCCAGGGCATGATGGGCGGCCCCGGCATGCCGATGGGCGGTCCCGGCGCCGCCCAGGGCGGCCAGCAGAAGGAGCACAAGCGCGCCGACTACCTGGATTCCACCGAGCATCTGGAAGAGGCGCTCGGCGACGCGCCCGTGGTAGCGAAACCCGTTGTCGAGCAATGAACGACACGTGGGAGTTCTCCGGTCTCGAATTCGCCGCGGCATGGCACGCGGCGAAGGAGAGCCTGCCGGATCCGTTCTTCTACCTCAGCGGCACGACATATTACGACGACGCGCGCAGGCAGAAAGCCGAAGCGTGGCAGCGGATCCAGGCCCGCTGGGGCCGGGCGCTGGAGGAGTTGATGGACGTGCTCACGGTTCCCGACATCCGGCTGGTGATCCGCGGGATCGACGGCCGGGACGCGCGGAACCCGAAGGGCGCCATCCGCATGCTCGCCGGCCGCAAGGGCGATCGCGCGTTCCTGGTGACCCAGAAGCCGGGAACGGAACGCCGAACCGAGGGATTCACGGTCGCCGAACACGACGTCCTGTCGCTCGGCCACAGCGTGGCCGAGGCATTGCCGAAGGTCGACGCCGGGCGCGGGTCCGCCTTCGATCTCATCGAGCCGGGCGGCGACGGGCTGGACTATTCCTATGGCCGGTCCCTGGTGAACGACGTCGAAGACCGCACGGCTGGCCGCAGCGAGTCCTTCGATCGCGCGCCCGCCGCCACGGTGGGCACCATCGTGGTGGAGCAAGGGCATTCACGGTTCGGTCCGCGCGGTATCACCCGGGCGCACCTGGCCTGGCGCGATCTCGTCGACGACGGGCGTTACGCGATCGTGCCGGGCAGCCCGCCGACAGTGCTCGCGGCGGACGTCCGGCGACTGACCGAATTGATCAACGCGCGGATCGCCGAAGTCGTCCAAGCCATCAAAGACGAGCGGATGTGATCGGTCGTATGCGCGCCGTTCCGTTTTCGATCTCGATTCTCCGAGGGGGTTTTCGATGACCGCATCGCAGCAGGGGAACCCGGGCGATTTTCCTGCCGAATTCGTGGCTACTTCGCTCACCGGCTCGATTTCGGTGCGCACCACCGAAATGGGTCTGCCGCTGGGCGTCAAGGTCGACGCCGATCAATTGCGCCGCGACCCGGAGGCGCTGGCGGGCGAGGTCCTGCGATTGTGCAAACAGGCGGCGAACCGCGCGGGCCTGGCGCGGCGGGCGCAATTGCGGCAACTGGGATTCACCTCGGAGATGCTGGCGCTGACCGGGTTGCCCACCGAACAGCAGGTGGCGACGCAGGAGATCATCGACGAGCAAGAGTACGACACCGAACCGCAGAGCTGGCTGCGATCGGTTTGAGCGGCAACGGAATTCGTGAGGTCGGCATGGTCGAAACAATGGACGAGCTCATCGCTCGGGTACAGAATCAGGTCTACCGGCTCACCGATCTCAATGACGCCATGAATGGGATCCGGGTAGCAGAGACATCGCCCGACGGCGCGGTGACCGCGGAGGTGGACGGCAACGCCGCGTTGATCGGACTCAGCTTTTCCGCCGCGGTGTCGAAACTTTCACCGGATGAGTTCGAGAAAACGGTCGTCGACACCGCGCGAGCGGCCGCGCACAAGGCTTTTGCGGAGCGCGGCGCACTTATCACCGCATTCAATGAGGAGGCCACCGGGTAGTCACCGGATGTTAACCACGACGGGATCGTGATACGCGGTCTTCGCTAGGTAAAGTTGAATACGAAACGTCGGGGGATGTTTCGGGATTGGACGATGATCATGAGCCACATTGAAGTAGTCCCGGATGCGCTGCGTGTGTACGGAAGCGAATCGGCGGCCATGGCCGCCGGAGTAGGGGCGATCGCCGCGACCGACCAAGCCGCGACGGTCGCCGCGGTGGTCCCGGTGTTCGGCCTGATCGGCCAGGAGTTCCTTGTCTCGTACGCTTTCGCCCAGGCCAACCACCTGTCGTCGGTGGCGCAGCTCGCCGCCGTGCACGCGGGTACGGCGTTGACGGCGCATCAGGCCGCCGCCACCTACGAGGGCACGGACACCGCGTCGGGCGCGGCCATCGGAGCCAACCGCACGCAGTCATGACCACGCCGGGAGCCATTCCGCCACCCGGCGCCGATCCACTGGATCCCACGATCCTGGAATTGCTGCGGGGCAGCGCTCTCGCGCCCATGCTCGACATGCCGGTGAACGACGTTCTGCGCAGCATGGGTTTACCGAATCTGCCGGAGATGCCTGCCTTCGTGCAGCTGCCGGAGCTGCCGCCGCTGCCGACGATCGATCTCGGCGCGCTCATGCGCCCGCTGACCGATCTCGCCTCCGCGTTCGGCACCGGTCAACTCGGCGCGCCCGCGCCCGCACCGGCCGGTGCCACCGCCGCGCCCGCGCCTCCGGCCGACCCGACGCAGTTGCTGCAGAACGTGTCCACCGTGATGCAGACGGTGATGCAGGTCGGCTCGTCGCTGGTGCAGACCTTGATGTCGGTCTGGCAGGGCATGGCGGCGATGGAGGCGGCGAAGAAGGCCGGTGCGGCGCAGACCGACGCGAACGAGCTCGCGGCGCAGAGCACCCAGGAGAAGTCGGTGCTCGGCAGCGCGGCGGGCAGCGTCTTCACCGGCGCGGGCCTGATGTCGGCGGTGCTGGCGAAGTTCTCCACCACCATGGCCTTCGCGCCGCTGCTCGCGGCTTCGCCGGGCGGGCAGGGTTTCCTCGTCGCGTCCGCGATCGAGGCGATGACCGAGGCGCTGGCGATCACCGCCAAGACCAAGGCGGAGATGGTCGGCCACAGTGCGAGCATGACGCAGGCCGGTCAGAAGGTGCCGATCACGAACGCGCCGACGGGAGTGAAGTCACCCGAACAGCTGACCCAGCTTATGAGCATGATCACGCCGCTGATCAGCACGGCCGGTCAGGTAGCGCAGTCGCTCGGGCAGTTGGCGGCCGCCAATCCTTCGCTGCTGGCGCCGAAACCGATCAGCGCCCCCGGCGCGCGCGAAGGCGCGGGTGAACGCGGGGAAGGCAAGGAAGGCGAGGAAGGCGAGCACGCAGGCGGCGCGGGTGGCATCGGCGGTGGCGGCCCGGGTGCGATCGCCGCGGCCGCCGCCCCGCTGAACCCCTGGCCGGGGACCCGGGTGGCCGGTGGGTCGCTCGGCAGCATCGGCGGTGCGAGCGCCGCTGGTACCGGAACGTCGTCCGAGGTGTCGACCACCGTCGCGGGTACCGCCGCGGCGGGGACCGGAACCGGGGCCGGATACATGCCGATGGGCGGCGCGGGCATGGCGGGAGCGGGCCTGGCCCGCGACGGCGAATCGACCACCGACGCGCTGCGCGGCCAGATGGTCACCGGTCAGCACGGCGACGAAGTGGTCGGCCGGATCGAGGGGGTCTCGCTGCCGGTGGTCGGCGCGGCCGACGCGACATCGGAACCACCGCCGGACAAGGAACTCACGCTCTGACGCGAGTGCCGAGCAGTACACAGGAGGGTCTTATGAGTGACGGGCGGGGTCAGGTGTACGACAGCGTGCGATTCGACTCGGTCACGGCGGCCAAGGCGTCGTCCGGGCTGGACGCGCTGGCCGACCGGTTGGCGTCGGATCTGCGCTCCGCGGAGGAAGCGCTGACCGTCGTCCCCGCCGGCGCCGACGAGGTGTCCGGCCGGGCCGCGCGGACCGCGAACGACGTGGCGTCGTCGTACCTGGCCGGCGCACAGGCCAGCGTGCACGAACTGCGCAAGCTGGCGGCCACGTTGCGGCTGCACTCGAACCAGTTCGACGGCATGGAATCGGCCAACACGGCCGATTTCGACACCACGGGCGGCCGGTCGGCCTGACCGTCGTCGAGCAACCGAAAGGTCTTCCGCGGCAATGATCGAACCACCGCAGCCAGGTTTCACCGGCGTGGTGTGGACCGCGCGCCCGCCCGAGCGGCTCGCGCGCGACCTCACCACGGGGCCGGGCGCCGTGCCGATGGCCGAGGCCGTCGCCGCGTGGTCGCGCCTCGCCGCGTCGTTCGGCGCCGCTGTGGTCGAGTACGAGAAGGTTCTCGCGGACGTGCGCGGGGCCTGGCAGTCGGGACGCAGCGACGAAGTGCTGCGACAGATCACGACTCTGCGGGACTGGCTGTCCGACGCCGCCGCCGCGGCGGCGGCCAACGCCACGCGGTTCCAGGCCCAGGTCGCCGCGTACGAGATCGCCCGGCTGGCGATGCCGAACACCGCCGATTTGGAAACCCTTCAGCAGGTCCAACGGATGCTGGAGTCGATGACCGGGATGCTCGGTACGCCGATCCGCGCGATCGCGGCGGACACCGACGCCGAGCAGGACGCGGCGAAGGCGATGGCCTCGCGGGTCATGCGGAACTACGAGATGGCCACCGAGCCACTGGCCTTGCCGTGGCAGCACCAGGAACCGCCCGTCGTGGCGTCGGAGCAGGCGCTGGCCGCCGAACAGGCCGCGGGATCGGCCGAGGCCGCGAATTCGGCCAGGATGCCGCGCGGTGCGGCGCCGATCGGTGCGATGCCGATCGGGACGGCGCCCATCCCGGCGATGCCGCGGGTGCCCACCGCGTACCAGGCGCCGGTGTACGCGCAGTCGGCCGCCACGGCCGAGGTCGTCCCGCGCGCCACCCCGGCCACGGTGAACGCGGGTGGGCAGCCCGCTCCGCTCGTTCCCGGTGCGCTGGGGCAAGCCGGGCCCGCACAAGACGCGGCACGATTCCCGCGCGCCGGCCTTCCCACGGAGACGAGCGATCAGATCGGCTTCGAGGGTGGCATCCAAGCCGCGCCCGCGGTGCTCGGCGGCGCCGAACCAGCGACGCACGCCGTCGCGCCGAGCGAGACCGGTGCCGAGACGGGAGGTGCGCCGTGACGTCGCTGACGAACGACGCGCTGCTCGTCGTCGCCGAGCGGCTCGGTGTGCAAACCTTGCCGTTGGTGCTTTCGGTCGGGCCGCAACAGGATTCGATCGAGGAGTATCGCGCCGCGCGGGAGCGTGCGCTGTCCGGCCTGATCGGTGACGGCCTGCTCGACGCCGAGGGCGAAGTCGAATCCGACCTCGCCGGTGCGCTGTTCGTCCTGGCGCAGCCGGACCGCGAACTCGTCGCCCGCGTCTACACCGAGGACGGCGCTCGCCGCTTCTGCCTGGCGCGCCGGGGCGAACAGCACGCGCTCGCCGTCCGCTCGGGCGACAGCTTCGAGGTGACGTCGATCTGGGCCGACGGCTCGGACGCCGCACTGACTCGTCCACTGCTGGCCGCGCTCGGCTCGTGCGAACCCGCGCGGATCGCCGGATTCAGTGCGCTCGCGAGCGAATTGGCCGACCGGATGGACGCGGCCGAGGGCTCCGGCGATTACGCCGACGCGGTGTACGCCCTTGGCGTCGGCGAGCGCGACGCCGCCGTGCTCGGCCTCGCCTTCGGCTCCTGCCGCGCCTACGCCGAGATCGTGGCCTACGCCCATCGAGACGGGCTGACCAGCCGGGCGCCCGGCGCGGTGGTGGTGTACGACACCGGCCGCGGCCGCATCGTCGTCGCCCCGATGGTCGCGCCGGATCAGCAGCTCTGGTCGACGGTCACGACGGGCACCGACCACCGGGTGACTCAGGCGGTCGCCACGTTGCTGGAAGGGCTGCCCGGGGGGAGGTGGCTGCCTCAGTAGCTGCTCGGTGAGATCGTCCGGATCTCCGCACCCATACAAGTTCTGACGAAAGGATCAACGAAATGGCTTACACATCTCTCGGCGACGGCTCGGGGAACACCTACGGTGTCGAGGCAGGCGGCATCGACAGCGTCGTCAGCCGCATGGAGGACTCGATCTCGACGCTGCGCACCTCGATCAACCAGATCGACGAGTCGGTGCAGGCCGTCGCGCGCGGCTGGCAGGGCGACGCCCACCGCGAGTTCAACACCGCGGCCCACGACTGGCACGACGAGGTCACCGCGCTCAACGGCAAGCTGGACCGGCTCTCGCAGGCCGTGACCTCCGGCAAGAACACCATCGTCGGCTCCGACCAGGCCGGTCTGGCGTGACCGCTGGACGGTGATGCCGTCCAGCCGGATCACCAACCTCTCAGCAGAAGGAGACAACCATGACCATCAAGTACAACTCCCCGGCCATCACCGAGATGGTCAGTGACCTGAACCAGTACGGTTCCAACATGAAGGCGCAGATCGACGAACTCAACGGCGCCGCAGCCGCGTTCCAGCAGAACCTGCAGGGTGAGCAGGCGGTCGCGAACTTCACCAAGGCGCACAAGGATCTGACCGGCGAGCTGGAGGACACCCTCCAGAAGCTGGACAACCTGGGCGTCAAGGTGGAGAATGCGCTGAACCGCGCCATCGAGGCCGACGGCAAGGTCGGCGACGGTTTCGCCGCCTTCTGATCGCGGGTAGCGACGAACAGCGGCCGGCTGGAACGGTAAGGGTTCCAGCCGGCCGTTTCGTGTGCGGTCAGCGGGCCGCGAGCGACTCGCCGATGTAGTGCATCTCGTCCGGTGTGGTGACCATCAGCACGGTCGCGCTGCGCGCGGCGGTGCGCACCGTGATCCGATTGGGCGCGTCCGGATCCTGGATGAGCGTGACGTCCGCGTCGACCGACCTGCCGGTATCGTCCGGCCGCCGCACGTGCACGATCGTCGCGCCGCCCGCGTGTGCGATCGGCGGAATTCCGTCGAACACCAGCACCGTCGTGCTCGGATAGGGAGCGGCGGGAGGCGGCGGGGGAGCGGGGGGATGGTAGCTGGCGCCCGCGGCCCGCGGAGCGATCGAGAGCACATGCGGTGCACCGAGATTCGCCACCATGGTGTGCCACGCCTCGGGCCTGGCGGTGTGCACGATGGCATGCGCGCCGAGCGCGGTGGCGCGCAGGATCACCTGCTGAGCGAGATCCAGGTTGCCGATCACCTCCAGGTGCCTGGTGCCCTCGCCGATCAACGGCACCGCGATGCCCTGCCCGCGCTCGTCGGCGCCGATGAGCTGGCCGCAGCCCGCCGTCGGCACCGCGAACTCGGTGAGCGCGGCCAGCGTGCCGCGATAGGCGATGTCGCTGCCCCAACGGCCTGCGTAACCGATGGGCAAGGTGTCCAACAGGATTCGCAGCTGGTTGCCGATCAGCTCGCGCAACCCTGGCAGGGGTGGTTGCTCGGGCGGTGCGACGGTGTCGAAGCGGACGACGGCGTTGAGCACAACGGTGTCGGCGAAATCGGTGCGCCGATCGTGGCGGCCCGCTCCCGGCCGCAAGCGCAACGTCACCGTGGTGGACAAGCTGGGCACCGCCCAGATGTCGGCCAGTCCGCGTGGGCCGATCATGTCGGCCGCGATCTGGTACTGGGTGAGGTAACGGCCTCGGTACTCCAACGTTTTCGGGGACTCGGCGAGTTGGTCGACGTCGAAGCCGTGGGTGAGCTGGCGCACGGCTGTGTTCATCTCGGTGGCGGTCAGCACGGACGCGGCGATGTCGTGTGCGGCGAGCCGGTTGGCGACCCGGCGGGTGGCGATGATCGCGGTGCGCAGCGCGCCGCTGCCACCGCCGCCGCGATTGTCGACCGCCTCGGCGTTGGCCAGCGGATCCATCCGCAGGACCAGCCAGCAAGTGCGGTGCGCGATGGCGGGCAGGGGGCCGAGGATGCGGTCGTAGAGTTGCGCGGCCACGCCGGTGCCCGCCGTGCGCGCGCCCGTGCTCACCACGTCGATGCCGGCCAGGGTCAGATCGAATTGATCGAGGCAGCGGGCGATCTCGGCGAGCGGGAGCAGTTGGTCGGTGCTGAGCGAACCACGGTCCAGCAGCGTCAGCGTGTCCGGCGGCGGATCGATCCGGAGCATGGTGAGCAGCAGATCGCCGTCCCAGCGCACGCCGTAACCGCCGCCCTCGGCGAGCGGAACGTCGAGGGCGGGAGCCTGTGTGAGGCGTTCGGCCGGGCGCAGTCCGGGACGTCTGCGGGCGATCGCGCTACCGAGGCGTTCGGCGGGCGTGTGTCCGCGCAGCGGCGCGAGACCGGCCAGCGCGACCACCGCGCCCGCGGCGATCGCACCCCAGATCGAATGGCTGACGGCGAGAACGATCCACGCGACCGCGGCGGCCGATATCGAGACGGGAACTGTCACGCGCAAGGGAAAAATGCGAAACAACCAGAATTCCGGATCGCGCAGTGTGTCATAGTCCGATCGGCGTTGATTTCTCGGCGCAGGCGCATCCGTTATTTCACTATCGGTTGCCTCGCCGTTCATCGTTTCGTACACAGTTGTTTGTCCCTGCTTCGCCTCGGTACGGCCGCCGTTGATCGGCTTCGGATTCCATCGGTTCAGGGCCGTCGGTGAATTACGGTACCGTGTCGAAGAGAATGGTGATCGATAGCTCGATGGAGACCATGTGCCTGCACAGCTGACCACCCGCGCTCAGGTCAATGGATACCGATTCCTGTTGCGCAGGCTCGATCACGCGCTGGTCCGTCGCGACGTGCGCATGTTGCACGATCCGATGCGTTCGCAGATCCGCTCGCTGTTCGTCGGCGCGGTGCTCGGCGTGCTCGTGGTGGCGGGCGCCGCGATCCTGGCCTTCCTGCGTCCGCAGGGCGCGATCGGCGACGCCGTGATCGTCTCCGGGAAGCAGAGCGGCGCGCTGTACGTGGTGGTACAGGGCCAGGACGGCAACAAGACCCTGCACCCGGTGCTGAATCTCGCGTCCGCGCGGTTGATCACCGGCGCCGACGCCGAGCCGCACGCGGTGAAGGACGACAAGCTCGGCGATCTGCCGCGCGGGCCGCTGCTCGGCATTCCCGGCGCGCCGAGCGCGCTGCCCGGTTCCACGCAGGGCAAGAATTCGGAGTGGTCGCTGTGCGAGACCATTCCGTTGTCCGAAGGCGGTAGCGCCGCCGCATCATCGGGTGGCACGACGACGGTGATCGCAGGCCACCCCGCGCTCGCGGACCGCATCCGGACCTCGAATCACGACGAGGCGCTGCTCGTCCGGCGCGACAACAAGACCTACCTGGTCTACGACGGCAAACGCGCCGAGGTGGACCCCGCCAATTCGGTGATGGCGAGGGCATTGGACCTGCGCCCCCAGCGGCCCCGTCCGGTCGGCACCGGGTTGCTCGGCGCGACGACGCAGGTTCCCGCGCTGGCTCCGCCGCAGATCCCCCGGGCGGGGGAGCGGGGGCCGGGCCCGCTGTCGGAGATCCCGGTCGGCGGCGTCATCTCGGTGTCCGGCGTGGGGCCGGACGGCGGTGCCGCGCTGTACGTCGTGCTCGCCGACGGTTTGCAGCCGGTGTCGCCGTTCACCGCGCAGGTGATCAGGTACGCCGATTCGCACGGCATGCGGGAGATCGCGACCATGCCTCCCGATGTGCTGGAACGGGTTCCGGTGGTCCGGCAACTGCCGGTCGACGACTTCCCGGTGCGTGCCCCGAGGATTCTGCCCGCCGAGGACGCGCCCGTCGCCTGCGTGGCCTGGGCGAAGTCGCCGGGCGCCGCTCCAGGGCAGGGCCAGGACAACACGGGCGACGGCCCCGGCGAGCGCGCGGCGGTCAGCCTGCTGGTCGGCACCCGTTTGCCGATCGCGGAGTCCGCGAAACCCGTCGAGGTGTCCACCTCCGACGGCGCGGGCGACCGGGTCGACGCGGCCTACATCCCGCCGGGTTCAGGAGAGTTCGTGCAGGTGACCGGCATGGAGCCGGGTAGCCCGCGCCGCGACAGCCTGTTCTACATCGCCGATACCGGCGTGCGCTACGGCATTCCGGACGCGGCCACCGCGAACGTGCTCGGACTGGGCGGCGCCCCGCGCCTCGCGCCATGGGCGATCGTCGGTCAGATGGTCCCCGGGCCCACGCTGTCGGCGCGAGAAGCGCTGGTCAGCCACGATTCGCTGCCCACGAAATAGCGCTCGCCGGGCCGCCCGACCGGACTCAGTCCGTCCAGCCGACGTTCAGCGAGGTGAGCAGGCTGGACAAGGCCAGCTCCATGTCCGACGCCTCGATGCGGCGCAGCACCGCCTCATCGATGTCGGTCAGGTCCAGCGATTCGTCGTTGGCCAGCCGGAATTCGCGCTCTTCCTCGGCCGCTTCGATCACGTTGCGGACGAACCGACCGTTGCCAGCGAGGTCGACGCCGCGGCGCGGCTGACCGCTCTGGTCGGTGCTCTGCATCGCGTACAGGCGCTCGCAGGCCCGGACCAGCTGCTCGAGCGCTTCTTCGGACAGGTCCGAATCGCGTTTCCTGGCGATCACCTGGCCGATCTGCCCCAGTTCGTCCGCCGTGTAGGACGGGAACTGCAACCGCTTCGAAAAGCGCGAGGCCAGGCCGTCGTTGGCGGTGAGCAGCCGGTCGATCTCGCCGTCGTAGCCCGCGATGATCACCACGAGGCGATCACGGTCGTTCTCCATGCGCGCCAGCAGCGTGTCCACCGCTTCCCCGCCGAACGCGTCGCCGCCTTGCAGACCGGTCTGGATCAGCGTGTACGCCTCGTCGATGAACAGCACGCCGTCCATGGCGGTGTCGATCAGCTTCTCGGTCTTGATCGCGGTGCCGCCCAGGTTCTGGCTGACGAAGTCGACGCGCTTGGCTTCGACCACCTTGTCGGTCTTCAACAGGCCGACGCCGCAGTAGATCTTCGCGACCACCCGCGCGATGGTCGTCTTACCGGTGCCGGGCGGCCCGGTGAAGGCCAGGTGCTGGCCGCGCGGCTGACTCGCCAAGCCCTTCTCGGCCCGGATCTTCGCCAGTTGCGCCGACGACTGGAGCTTCGCCACCTGGGTTTTCACCGAGGCCAAGCCGATCTGCGAGTCCAGTTCGGCTCTGGCCTCGACCAGGATCTTCTTCGCCCGGTCCTGGCTCTCGGCCTGTTCCATCTGCTCCATCGACGGCGAGGACGCCGGGTCCCACTTGTCGGTGCGCGCATCGATCACCTCGCGGCTGGTGACGGTGATCCGGTAGGTGCGGTCACGCATCGCGGCCGCGTTCGCCTCGAAATCCGGTGCCTGCGAGTACACCTTCTCGAACAGGGCTTGGGCTTCCTCCTCGTTGCCCGATTCCCGCAGGCACAAGCCGCGGCAGAACATCGC
This sequence comes from Nocardia sp. NPDC059691, assembly GCF_042733915.1. NCBI lineage: Bacteria > Bacillati > Actinomycetota > Actinomycetes > Mycobacteriales > Nocardiaceae > Nocardia > Nocardia sp. NPDC059691. The sequence goes on from NZ_JBHWFB010000005.1 coordinate 159,228, forward strand.
GGTCGACCGCGCCGCCGGGATCGGGCCCGCCTCGGCCTGCTGCATCCGCCGGATCGCCTCGCCGAACAAGCCGAGCTGGGCGCACGCGGTGCCGACCATCACGTGCGCGCCCGCCGCCAGGTACGGATCCTCCCAGTCCGCCGAACCGGCGAGCACCGCCATCACGTCGGGCCAGCGCTGGGTGTTGTAGTGCAGCACGCCACGGACATACGCGCAGATGCGGCTGTCGATCTCGCCTTCGGGGTTGCTCAGCTGTCCACCGCGGAACGTGTCGAGTTCGTCGAGCACCCGCTCGGCCTCGTCGTACTCCTTGTCGGCGATCAGCTGTGCCGCCCAGGCCAGCGTGACCTCGGTGTGGTTGGCCAGCGGGTAGTCGATGTACAGACCGGGCAGGAAGCGGCCCGCGAGTTCGCGTGGACGCAATCCGAGCCTGCGCTGCTCGCGGTAGAGCGTGCTCGCGCTGGTCTTGTGCAGATTGAACAGAACGTCCTTGGTCAGCTCGCCCGCGGCGGCGCGGCCGAGCCACGCGTCGCACATCGTGGGATCCCACTCCGTGGCGCGTTGAAAAGCCAGTTTCGCGTAGTCGAGATCACGTGCGGATTCTTGCCCCTCGATGGACAATCCGAGCGACAGGATTCCGGCATCGAATGCGCGTTGTGCTTGACGGTTGCCGGTCATTGCTGTCGAACCCCGAAATCTTCGTTTCTCGTAGTAGAGACGTTCATCTGGATACCAGACTACCGATCGCGCGTGGCCCGGTTCGTCCGTTACATTAGGTTCAGCTGCCGGGAGGTCGCAACGCAAGAGTCGGCTATGTGTGCGAGTGCTCGATGTGGTGAAGTCGGGCACTCGGGACGGGTTCCAGCAAATGCTGTCGATGCGTGAATCATTGTTCCGGATGAGGGCTGGGGAAGGTTGCCGTTGATCGAGTCGGCGAGCGGTATACGTGCCACCGAACCCGTATTGAGTCGTGTTTCGGTCATCGGTGGGAACACTCAGGTCGATGTCGGATTGCCGGCCACCGTGCCGATCGCCACATTCATCGGTGATCTGGTGGCGCTCATCGAATCGCGTAACCCGGAGCGGACCGAGGCCGAGGAGGAGTCGGCGCCGCTGGACGCGCGGCACTGGACCCTGGCCCGGCTCGGCCGGGAGGCGATCGCGCCGAGCCGCACGCTCACCGAGGCCGAGGTCTACGACGGTGAGTTGCTGGTGCTGCGGTCGGTGGCCGCGAAGGAAGCGCCCGCGCTGTTCGATGACGTCATCGACGCGGTATCACGGCTGACCGCCGAGGAATTCCTGAGCTGGTCCGGGGCAGCCGCGCGCTGGATGGGCCTGGTCGTGTCGGCGCTCAGCGTGCTGATCACGCTGGTCGTGCTGGTGATCTCGCGCGGGCACGGCGATCCGGTCGCACCCGCTCTCGCGCTGCTCGGCTGTGGCACAGCGGGTTTCGTCACAGCGGGTATCGCCGCGCACAGATACGCCGACACGGCGACCGCGACCTGGTTGTCCCTGGACGGACTGCTACTGCTCTTCGGCGGCGCCGCGCTGCTGGTGCCGGGCACGCTCGGCAGTCCCCATCTGCTGCTGGGCAGTTCGGTGCTGCTGATCGCGGCGCTGCTGGGCTACCGGATAACCGGCACCGGCGCGACGCTGTTCTCCTGCGCCGCCGCGCTCGCCGTGATCGCGGGCGTCGCCGCGGCGATCCACCTGATCTGGCATCCGGGCCTGCCGAAATTGTCGGCCGGTCTGCTGGTGGCGGGCATCGTGATCATCTCGGCGGTGCCGCGGCTGGCGGCCGTGCTCGCGCGGCTGCCGATTCCGCCGGTTCCCACCGCGGGCGGCGCGATCGACCCGGCCGACCACGAGCCGCGACCGACCATCGAGGGCATCGGCGCCATCGGCGCCAGCGCACTGCCCTCGGCCGCGGGACTAGGGGTACGGGCACGAACGGCCAACCGGTTCCAGTCCGGCCTGGTCGCGGCGTGCACCGCGAGCGCGGTCGTCGGCGCGTTCGGCGTGGCCGATCCGCTGGGTTCCGGACGCTGGCAGGGCATCACGCTGGCGGTCGTGACCGCGATCATCCTCGCGCTGCGCGGCCGCTCGTTCGCCGATCTCACCCAAGCCGCGACGATGATCGGCGGTGGGTGCCTGACTGTCGTGGCCCTGGCCGTCGGATTCGCCGTCGGGGATTCGGACTACACCTTGCTCGCGGCAGGCATCCTGCTCGCGTTCGCCGCGGGCGTGGTCGGGTTCGGGGTGATCGGTCCGCACATCGAGGTCACCCCGGTGACCCGGCGGATGATCGAGATCTTCGAGTACTTGCTGATCGTGGCGGTGATTCCGCTCGTGCTGTGGGTGATGAACATCTACTCGATGGCCCGGAACATATGACCGGCAGCGCCTTCCGCCGGATCGTCATGCGGATGGCCTGCGCGGCAACGGTTGCCGGCGCCGGAATCGGCGTGCCGTGGCCGAGTGCCCAGGCGATCGCCCCACCCGGCATCGACCCCGGCGCCCTCGGCGCCGCACAAGGTTTGAGCGCGCGGCCCGCGCCGTTGGAGCCGACCGAACAGCGCGCCGTCTGCGCCGAACCCCTGCTCACCGGCGCGCCGCCGGGCGAGCCTCCGATGGCCCAGCGCGTGCTGGATCTGCCGTCGGCGTGGCAGTTCAGCCGCGGCGCAGGGCAGAAGGTGGCCGTCATCGATACCGGGGTGAATCCGCACCCGCGGTTACGGTCTTTGCAACCTGGCGGTGACTTCGTCTCCGACAGCGACGGCACAGTCGATTGCGACGGCCACGGCACCCTGGTCGCCGGAATCATCGCGGCCCAGCCCAGCCCCGGCGACGCCTTCGCAGGCGTCGCGCCCGACGCGGACCTGCTCACCATCCGGCAGCTGAGCCTGGCCTACGAGCCGAAGGACCGCGGCGGCCGTGGCGATCCGCCGGGCAAGATCAGCAGCGACGGCTACGGCAGCGTGCTCACCCTGGCGGCGGCCGTGGTCCGCGCCGTCGATCTCGGCGCCACCGTCATCAACATCTCCGAAGTAGCTTGCACCGCAGCCGGTTCGGACACCGCCGACGCCTCGCTCGGCGCGGCGGTGAAGTACGCCTACGACCGCAATGTCGTCGTGGTCGCGGCCGCGGGCAATCTGCAGCCCGACGGCGCCTGCTCGAAACAGAACGAGGGTTCCGGCTGGAGTTCGGTGGCCACGGTCGCGAGTCCGGCCTGGTTCACGCCCTACGTGCTCTCGGTGGGCTCGGTGGACTCGACGGGCCAGGTGTCGGAGCTGTCGCTGCACGGCCCATGGGTGGGCGTCGCCGCGATCGGCCGCAATATCGTGTCGCTGGACAGCAAACCGGGCGCCACCGGCCTGGTCGACGGCGTCCAGACCACCGATGGAATCCGGGCCGTGGAGGGCACCAGCTTCGCGGCCCCCTACGTGGCCGGGCTGGCCGCGCTGGTGCGGGCCCGCTTTCCGGAACTCAGCGCGCAGCAGGTGATGGACCGCATCATCCGCACCGCACACGGACCGGGCACCGGCCGCGACGACCGGATCGGCCACGGCCTGATCGATCCGCTCGCCGCGCTCACCGCGCAGCTGCCGGAGAAACCCGTGAGCGCGGGCGCCGACGCCGCACGAGCCGTCGCCGCGCCGGTGATGCCGCCGGGCCCCGACCCGCGGCCGCGCCGGATCGCGGTGATCGGCTCCATCGTCGCCCTGGCCTGCCTCGCCATCGGTGTGGCCGTGGCGTTTCCGTTCCGGCGGACCAGGCAGGACCTGAACGCGGAATTCGATCCGTAGCGCGGGCGCAGCTCGACCGCTCGCCACCGACCGAACGAAGGAATCATGGCTACCGAAGGCTTTGTGCGCCGCCCCCGTATCGCGCCGCCCCGGGCGCCCGGTGGTGAGGTGGCGCTGACCGCTCCGCCGGAGATCGCGCGCGCCCTGCCCGCGCCGCTGATGATGAAGCTGATGCCGGTCGTCATGGTGGTCGCGGTGGTCGGCATGATCGCCATGATGGCGATGATGGGCCGCAACCTGCTGGCCAATCCGTTCATGATGATGTTCCCGATGATGATGCTCATGTCGATGGTCGGCATGATGGCGGGCTTCCGTGGCGGCGGCCCCAAGCGCGCGGTGGAACTCAACGAGGAGCGCAAGGACTACTTCCGCTATCTGGACCAGGTCCGCAAGGAGGTGCGCCGCACCGGCGGCAAGCAGCTGGAGACGCTCCGGTGGAGTCACCCCGAACCCGCCGACCTGCCGTCCCTGATCGGGACGAGGCGAATGTGGGAGCGCAGGCCCAACGACCCGGACTTCGGACACGTGCGCGTCGGGGTCGGCAGCCACCGGCTGGCCACCAAACTGGCGCGCCCCGAGACAGGGCCGTTGGAGGATCTGGAACCGGTGTCCACCGTGGCCCTGCGCCGATTCGTGCGCACCCATTCGGTGGTGCACCGCCTGCCGACCGCCGTGTCGCTGCGCGCGTTCCCCGCGATCAACATCGGCGGCCCGGTCGAGGACGCGCGCATGCTGGCGCGGGCGATGCTGATGGAGCTGGCCGCATTCCACGGACCCGACCATCTCGCCATCGCGATCGTCTGCTCGGACCCGGACGGCCCGGCCTGGTCCTGGGCGAAATGGCTACCGCAACTGCAGCATCCGACCCAGCGCGACGGCATGGGCTCGACCCGGATGATGTACCACTCGCTCGGTGAACTGGAAACGGCGCTTGCGGCCGAGCTGCTCGAGCGCGGCCGGTTCATGCGCAACCCACAGCCGACCCAGGGGCGACTACATCTGGTCGTCGTCATCGACGACGGCTACGTCAGCGGCAGCGAACGGCTGGTCAGCGAATCGGGCCTGGATTCGGTGACGGTGCTCGACCTCACCGCGCCGGAAGGCGGGCTCGCGGCGCGGCGCGGACTGCAACTGGTCGTCGGCGACGGCGAGGTGGCCGCGCGCAGTGCGGCCGGCGTGGAGAAGTTCGCCACCGCCGACGAGGTGAGCACGGCGGAGTCCGAGTCCTTCGCTCGCGCGCTGGCCAGGTACCGGCTCGCGACGGCCGCGCAGATCGTGAGTCTCGGTGAGGGAACCACGGCCGATCCGGGACTGATGGCGCTACTGAAGATCCCGGACGCGGCCCAGATCGATCCGGCGCGAGTGTGGCGTCCGCGCACCGGCAGGGAACGGCTGCGGGTGCCGATCGGCATCACCCCCGACGGCACTCCGGTGGAGATCGACATCAAGGAGTCGGCCGAGAACGGCATGGGCCCGCACGGCCTGTGCATCGGCGCCACCGGCTCCGGAAAGTCGGAATTCCTGCGCACTCTGGTGCTCTCGCTGGTCACCACGCATTCGCCGGACGCGCTGAACCTGGTGCTCGTCGACTTCAAGGGCGGCGCGACCTTCCTCGGCCTCGACTCGCTGCCGCACGTCGCCGCCGTGATCACCAACCTGGAAGAGGAACTCTCGCTGGTCGATCGCATGAAGGACGCGCTCGCGGGCGAGATGAACCGCCGCCAGGAGCTGCTGCGTTCGGCGGGCAACTACGCCAACGTCACCGACTACGAGAAGGCGCGCGCCGCGGGAGTGCCGCTCGATCCGCTGCCCGCGCTGTTCATCGTGGTCGACGAGTTCTCCGAACTGCTCTCGCAGAAGCCGGATTTCGCGGAGCTGTTCGTGATGATCGGCCGCCTCGGCCGGTCGCTGCACGTGCACCTGCTGCTGGCGTCGCAGCGCCTGGAGGAGAACAAGCTGCGCGGACTGGAATCGCATCTGTCCTATCGCATCGGCCTGCGCACGTTCTCGGCGAACGAGTCGCGTGCGGTGCTCGGCATCACCGACGCCTATCATCTGCCGAGCGTGCCCGGATCGGGATATCTGAAGAGCGACGCGTCGGATCCGTTGCGGTTCAACGCCAGTTACGTGTCCGGTCCGTACGTCGCGCCGCAGGGCGCGGTGACCGGCGAGGACGGCAGCCCGGTCGCGGGCAGGCGGCCCGCGTTGTTCACCGCCGTGCCGGTGGAGATACCCGACCCGATCGATGCGGAGACCGAAGCGGAACCGGTCGCGCCGTCGAACCCGCTGCTGGAGCTGCCGCCGCCACCGTCGGCCGCTGGGGCCGTGCCCGGCGCCGACGAGGGCATCCCGGACACGTTGCTCGACGTGGTCGTCAAGCGGCTCACCGGGCACGGCCGACCGGCGCACGAGGTGTGGTTGCCGCCGCTGGACGAATCCCCGACGGTGGACATGCTGCTGCCGGACCCGGACTGGCGTTCGCCGGTCAACCGGCACGGCCAACTGTGGATGCCGATCGGCGTCATCGACAAGCCCTACGAGCAGCGCCGCGATGTGCTCACCATCAATCTGGCTGGCGCCCAGGGCAATGTCGCGGTCGTCGGCGGCCCGCAGTCGGGCAAGTCGACGACCCTGCGCACCATCATCATGGCGACCGCGGCCACGCACACTCCCGAACAGGCGCAGTTCTACTGCCTCGACTTCGGCGGCGGCAGCATGGCGGGCTTGTCCGGCGTGCCGCACGTGGGCTCGGTGGCCGGTCGCCTCGACGGCGATCGGGTGCGCCGCACCGTCGCCGAGCTCACCACGCTGATGCGTCAGCGCGAGGAGCGGTTCGCCGCGCTGGGCATCGAATCGATGGCCGAGTTCCGGCGCCGCAAGTTCGGCGAGGGCCGTCGCGTTCCGGATGGCACAGCCGGTCCCGCCGACCCCTTGGCCGACGACAAGTTCGGCGACGTGTTCCTGGTGATCGACGGCTGGGCCGCGATCCGCGAAGAGTTCGACCTGCTGGAGCCGCAGATCAACGCCATCGCGGCGCAGGGCTTGTCGTTCGGCATCCACCTGATGATCGGCGCCGCGCGCTGGGCCGAGATCCGCCCGGTGGTCAAGGACCAGATCGGCACCCGCGTCGAGCTGCGGCTCGGCGATCCGTCCGACTCGGAGATGGGCAGGCGCACCGCGCACCAGGTTCCGGTCGGACGCCCGGGGCGCGGTCTGACCGCGGACCAGCTGCACATGCTGATCGCCCTGCCGCGCCTGGACTCCGACTCCGACCAGGGCAGCCTGGCCGACGGTGTCGCGCAGGCGCGGGCCGGACTCGAACAGCAGTACCCGAACCGCCGCGCGCCCGAAGTGCGCATGCTGCCGCTGCGCTTCGGCAGGGACGAGCTGATGGCCTCGGCGAAGGCGGAAGGCGTCGAGCTCAGCCCCACTCGGGTGGTCGTCGGTCGCGGCGAGTCCGAATTGCAGCCGCTGGTGCTGGATTTCGGCGTAGAACCGCACTTCATGGCCTTCGCGGACGTGGAATGCGGCAAGACCACCCTGTTGCGCAACATCGTGATGGGCGTGGTGGAACAGTCGACCACCGAGCAGGCCCGGATCATCATGGTGGACTACCGCCGGACCATGCTCGGCGTGGTCGAGGGCGACCACCTGGCCGGATACTCGACGTCGTCGCAGACCTGCGGTCCGATGATCCAAGAGGTGGCCGGGTATCTCGCCAAGCGGATTCCCGGCTCGGACATCACACCGCAGCAACTGCGCGAACGCAGTTGGTGGAGCGGCCCGGAGATCTACATCGTGGTCGACGACTACGACATGGTGGCGGCCGGTACCGGCATGAATCCGTTCGCGCCGCTGTTGGAATACCTGCCCCAGGCGCGGGATATCGGCATGCATTTCGTGGTAACCCGCCGCAGCGGCGGTGTGTCCCGCGCGCTGTACGACCCGATTCTGGGCACCATGAAGAACCTTTCGGTGGAGACGCTGATCATGAGCGGGTCGCGCGACGAGGGCAAGCTGATCGGCGACGTGCGGCCGAGCAAGCTGCCGCCCGGCCGTGGAACACTGGTCTCGCGCAGCAGGGGTATCGAGATGGTGCACATCGCGCACTTGCCGCCCATCTGATCGGTTCGCCGTCGTGCGCCGGATATTCCGGCGTGCGCGGAGCGGCTCGTGAGTGCGCGGCACGATCGCGCACAAGGCGTCCTGCGATATTCGGTTACACCGTGCCCGTCGCGCGCGGCGGGCAGCCCCGGACAGCGCGGATCGTTCAGTTGTCGCCGCGTGGGATCAGTTGTTCGGCGGCGGTGGGCGCAAAAGCGCAGGCGCGGCCACTCGCCCGACAGCGGGGACCGGCACGGGAAGTGCGGGATCCCAGCTATCGGCTCTTCGCTCGAACAGCGCGCGCGACGGTCCCAGCGCGAGCGGGCCCGCGATGCGCACCAAACGGAATCCCGCCGAACGGTAGTAGGCGTGCAGGTGGGTATTGGTGGTCCACGCGTCGAGCCGGACCCAGGCGCGGCCCTGCGAGCGGGCGAGCAGTCCCGCGTGCGCCAGCAGGTGATGGCCCACGCGGCGGCCCGCGAAACGCAGATCCACGATCATGTAATGGGCGATCACCGCGTCGTCGAGTTCCCACGCCGACCACAGACCGGCGTCGGCGCGGTCGTTGACCGTGATCGTTCCCGCCGGTTCGCCCGCGACCTCGGCGATCCAGGTCTCGCCCGCGTCCAGCGACCGTCCCACGGCGCGAGCGAAGATCTCGATGGGCAGGCCGCGTCCGGCGACCGTCCACTGGTCGGAGCCGCGCGCGGTGAGCCACGCCGTGCGCTGTACGCGCAGGCGGCAGATCATGCCGAGATCGCCCCATGTCGCCTGGCGCAGCGCGATCGTCATGGGCTAGGCCCGGCCGGTCCCGTGCGAATCGGCAAGCGTGGTCCGGATGACTGCGGTGCCTTCGGCGTCGCCGAGCTCGTAGGCGAGCCGATTGCCGGAGGCGAGCGAACGTTGCCGCGTGGCACGGGTGACGCGCTCGTGGTTGGCGCCGATGCGCAGGTGGTCGAGCAGGATGGTGCCGGTGGCGACGCCGAGCACCAAGGCTTCCTCCGCGGTGGCAGGCCGGGCGACGAGCGTGTCGCGGTGCGCGGTCTCGGCATGGCCCCGGTCGGCGAGGCGGCGGGTGGTGCCCTCCGGAATATCGTGCGGCGAGTCGATTCCGGTGGCCTCCGCCAGATCACGGGGATAGAAGCTGACCTCCCACGACCACGGCTCATGGTCGAGATACTGGACCACCGTCCTGGCCAGCACCCACGAATCCGGCGGTATCCCCAACCAAGACGCGACTTCGGGGCTGGCGGGCTCCATCTTCGCGCTGAACTCCTTCGACGGCTCCCGGTGCGCGGCCCGCGCGATCTCCTCGAAGATGTCGTGCGGGGTCTGCGGCCGGTCGGGGCGGATGGAATCGGTGACAACGGATTCCAGGATTTCCTGGTTTCGAACGATCGTTCCGCGGGAAGTAGCTGTATAGACGAGATTTTCGGTCACCAGCACCTGGATCGCGTTGCGGGCCGTGGTAATCGAGACCTGCATTTGATCGGCAAGCTCCGAGTGACTGGGCAGTCGATCGCCCGGTTTCCACTTGGCTGCGCGGATCTCCTCGCGGAGGAGGTCTGCGATCCGGTGATACGTCGGACCGTCCGCCATCTTGCTCCTCGGTTGGTCATGCAGGTAACGAAGTGTACTCTCCGTGACTCCCTACGGCCCGTTAACGCTTGACAGGTGCCTTCAGAGGTTTATTGTAATGAAGTCCTGATCCGGTGTTGTGCGGCGATGACGGCGAGGCAACGTGGCAGGTTCGGATACAACGGTCGTAATGGCCCTCCCTGGCACACCTAGGTGTGTCGATCCTTCGGTGCGCTCTTCGGCACCGGGATTGCTTCCCACGTCCGACCTATTGGTTCGGGCGTGTCGCGGACACCGCGTGGTCGGTGGTCCGCTCTTGTGGTTCGCTCGTGATCTGGCAGTGCTACATGAGCGCCGCCTGGTCGGCCGCGGTGGTTCGGTGGACACCTCCGTGGCGGTGGTTCGCGAAATCGAGCGTCGCAGAGTCGAATTGGTGATGGCCATCGACGACTGGGTGATGCGAAGTGTGCCGCAGCATCGGCTCGGCGCCACTCTGCACACCGAAACGGTGGGTGCGGTGATCGATCGCCTCGCCGAGTCGTCGGTGCGCGCACACCACGCGTTGATGACTCTGAACGCGCACGACGATTTGCTGCACAACGCGTGGCATCATCTCGCCGAACTCGCGGACGCCTATGACGATCTGGTGCGCGACGTCATGGCGGGCAGGCGGCGTCTGCCCGAGTGGTGAGCGGCTGATCCGTTCGCCCTTCGCCCCGCCGGGCCACCGCCCGGCGGGTGTCACGGGTGGTAACGACGATGATCGGTGGCGAAGTCGTCCGCGACGGTCGCGGCCAGCTCGACATAGGCCCGTTTGGTCTGCTTGTGCAAGCGGTGCAAATCGATTTCGGCACCCTCGGACATGTGCGCGTCGAACGGGATGATGTGCACGGCGCGGCACCGGGACAGGAAGTACTCCCGTAGCTGCTGGATACCGACGTTCGGCGATCCGGCCCGCGGGGAGTTGATCACCACCACCGCGTTGCGCACCAAATGGTCGTGGCCGTGCAGCGACAACCAGTCCAATGTGGCTGCGGCACTGCGGGCTCCGTCGATCGCGGGGGAGGAGATCAGTACCAGCGAGTGCGCCAGGTCGAGCACACCGGACATGGCCGAATGCATGAGCCCGGTACCGCAGTCGGTGAGGATGATGTTGTAGAACCGCTGCAGGATTCGGGCGACCGCGCGGTACTCCTCTTCGCTGAACGCCTCCGACGCGGCCGGATCACGTTCGCTGGCGAGCACTTCCAGGCGGCTCGTCGCCTGCGAGGTGTGCCTGCGCACATCCGAATAGCGCTGGATGGTCGAATCGAGGAGCAGGTCGCGCACGGTGGACCTGGTCTGCAGGGGCACCCGCTGCGAGAGCGTGCCGAAGTCAGGATTGGCGTCGACGGCGATCACCCGGTCGCCCCGGATCGAGGCGAAGGTGGAGCCGAGACCCATTGTGGTGGTGGTCTTTCCGACACCGCCCTTGAGCGACAGCACCGCGATCCGGTAGTCGCCGCGGACGGGCTGCCTGATCCGCGCGACCAGTTCCTGCAACCTGCGTTCCTCGGCGGACATACCGGGGTTGATCGCGCCGCCGGACACGTGGTGCACGGCCTTGCGCCACCCGGTTCCCGGAGCTTTCTTGGCCCGGCGCAGCGGCACGTCGTCGAGTGAAGGCTGCTGGAACGGGGCGCCCTGCTGCCGGGCGGGCGGCTGTGGGTAGCCGGGAGGCGTGCCCCACTGCGGGGCGGGGTGACCAGTGGCTTGGTGCGGCGGCACGGAATGCGGTGATGCCGGGCCGGATTCGGGCGCGGCAGCATTGCGCCACTGGTCGACGGGGACCTGCGGTGCGCTGCCCGCTGCCTGATCGCCCGCGGACTGCGTCGGGTGACCGGCGGGTACGCCGCTCGAGGCGTAGGGGTGCGGCTGTGGCGCGCCCGCGTCGTAAGCCGCGTCCGGACGGGGCTGAGGTGCAGGCTGCTGGTCGGAGTTCGGCGCCTGTCCGACCGGCGGCTGGGACGCCGAAGGTTCGTTCGGCTCCGCGGACAGCCGGTGGCGTCCGCCACCGGCGACAGGTCGCGCCGCCACCGGGCCGATGTCGGTCGCGCCAGCGCGGTTCGACGCCGGTGCGCTCGAGTCCCTTTGTGCGCGAGTCGCATCGACCGACTCCGCCGAGTCGGGCTGCACGGGGGCCTCCGGCGCGGTACCGGATGCACTGTTGTGCGGCGCGGGCGGGTCGGGCAGCGGTGGGAGTCGGCGCGGCGCGTCGGTCGCGGGCGCGGCGGCCTGCTCGGGCCGAGGAGCCGCGAGCCACGGCGGCGGACCATCGGGAATCACCGCCGTGGGAGCGGGTGCGGCGGTCTGCGGGGCTTGCGCCGGATGCTCGGTAATGGGCGGTGTCCGGTGGGCATCGCTCGACGGCGTGATGTCGCCGGTGCTCGGCGTGGAGCCATGCTCGGATCCCGCACCTGCCGACGTTGTCAGGGCCTGAGCCGCTGCCGCGCTCCGGTTCACCCCGGCAGTGGTGTTCGCGCTGTGCGGTTCGGCCGGGCTTGCGCCGGTGGATGACGTGCCGGTGTCGGCGCCGGTCGGCGTCGCTTCTCGGCTCTCGGCCTGCCGAACAGCGTCCGCTCTCCCGGAAACGGGATCCTCAGCGGAACGTGCCGCTGTCGGAGCGCCTGCGTGCTCGTCCGCTGACGGCCCGGATTGCTCGCCGTGCGGTGACTGCGCATTTTCGCTCAGCGGGTCGGGGGCCTGCCACGCGCTGGATACTGGCGTGGCGATCGGGGCCGACGGGTGTCCGCCCTGCCGCGACGCGTCCTCCGGGCCGGTTACGGCCGAGGTCCCGCCGCTGGTCGGGCCTGCCGACGGTGGAGCGGATGGCACGCCGGTCGGTGCCTGAGCGTTCTGCCGCGCCGTGTGGTCGGCCGTGCTTCGGTCGGGAGGCGACGTCGCCGGGTCGATGGGCTGCTGCGGTGCGGGTTGTGTGCTGGTCGGTGTCGAGGAGTGTCCGTCCTGCCACGCCGCCTGGTCCGGAGCGGACGGAGGCGCGGCGGGATATCCGGCTTGGGGCGGTTGCGCGGCCGGTTCGCGGCCGGTCGATGTCGAGGTAGGCCAGCTCTGGTTCGGACCGGCGGGTGGGGTCTCGCGAGGCTCGCCGCGCTGAGTCGCCTCGTTTCCGGTCGGGCTCGGGCCGATCGGAGGGATGGTCCGATTGGGCGGAGCCGAGTTCGGCCACAGGCTCGGAGCCACGGCCGACAGGGCGGCATCGAGGCGAGGGTTGCCGGTGGACGGCCATCCACCGTGCTGCGGCCCGAGCGGAGGTCGGCCGCCGACGGCCTGGCCCGGCGAGCTCTGGCCGTGCGATGGCGGGGCATGCTCGTCGTTCCCGGGCGGAGCGGGCCGCTCGTCGGCTGATTGCCGGGGCGGCGGCGGGAGCTCCGACCGGTGCGCCTGCTGTTCGTTCGGCGCGGGCGGGTTCGCGGACCTGCTCCCCAGCGGCTGGAAACCGGGTGAGGGCTGCGACGGATTGCGCGTGGGCAGGCTGTGCTGCGGAACGCCGGTGCGCTCCGGCGGCGCTTGCCACGAATTGTCCTGCGCCGGTGGAGTGCGGTCGTAGCCCGGCTGCTGCCAGGACTCCTGCGGCTGCTGGGACTCCTGTGGGTGGGGCCAAGACTCTTGCGGCTGTTGCCGGGACTCCTGTGGCTGTTGCCGAGACTCTTGCGACTGCTGCCACGACTCGTGCGGTTGCTGCCAGGCCTCGTATGGCTGTTGCCGAGACTCTTGCGGCTGCTGCCAGGCCTCGTATGCCTGTTGCCGGAGGGACTCTTGCGGAGGCTGTTGCCGGGACTCCTGTGGCTGCTGCAGAGAATCTTGCGGCTGCTGCCGAGAATCTTGCGGCTGTTGCCGGGACTCCTGTGGCTGTTTCCACGACTCTTGCGGCTGCTGCCACGACTCGTGCGGGGCACGAGCCGGTGCGGGCTCCTCCGGAACCGGCGCGGGCGCGCGACTCGCGTCGCCCTGCCGCTGCTCCTCCTCGGCATTCCCCTCGTGCTTGTCGCGGCGCCAGCCCTTACGGCGCTTCTCCGGCCGTGCGGCATCCGGGCGTTCCGCCTCGGGCGCGCGGTTGCGCAGACGGCCGCGCCTGCGGCTGGGGGAGTCCTCGATGAGGTCGTCGTGCGGAAGGTTCTGTACCGGCGCTTCGTAGCCGCTCTGGCTGACGTCGCTCTCCGACAGCCACGGCGGCAGCATGGGCAGGCCGTCATTGCTACGGCTCACGACTGCGCCTCGCCGATGTTCGGCGTGCCGATCTCTCGCTCGCTGCGCTCGGTCACGACTGCCCTCGCTGCCCGCTCGGCTCGGTCGTGGCCAGGGACGCTCTGCCGTTGACTCGCTCGCTACGATTACTCACGGCCTCGCCTCCCTGCCGCTCGCTTCGGCCGCGACCGAGAGCGCCCACGCCGGTGGCTCGCACGCTGCGCCGGCTCACGCGTCCCCCTCGATCCGTTCGACCCAAATACCTGGACAGCGGCCAGTTTACGCGACAACCCGGTCCCGTCGCGGCGCAGCGTCCGAGGCCCGCCACGAGTGGGAAGACGGCTGCGAAACCGCTGGCGACACGGGTATACAGGGAGGCATTTTTGCCCGATCCGGAACGGATCGGTAAGCTGGAGCGGCGGTGCACCTAGGCGCCGCCTGTTTGTGTGCGAGCGGTTCGCTCCGGCGATCGGTCCCATTCGAGCAGAACCAGCAAACAAACCAGGTTGAGCGTAACCGGGATCGCGGAGGACATGGCGAAGAAAGACGGGGCCATCGAGGTCGAGGGTCGAGTTGTCGAACCGCTGCCCAATGCGATGTTCCGGATCGAGCTCGAGAACGGACACAAGGTTCTCGCGCACATCAGCGGGAAGATGCGGCAGCACTACATTCGCATCCTCCCCGAGGACCGTGTGGTCGTCGAGCTCTCGCCCTACGACCTGTCGCGTGGCCGGATCGTATACCGCTACAAGTGATCGTGCCCGGCGCGATCGGCGTCGGTTGCGAGCCGGCAGTCCCGGCGTGAGCCGGGGCCGAGTCGAAAGACTCACACCAGAGCTTCCCCAGTCGCCGACTGGGGAAAAACTGTGTTCACACCCCTGTGAACCACAACAGATTGGACGGACGTGAAGGTTCAGCCGAGCGTCAAGAAGATCTGCGAGAAGTGCAAGGTGATCCGCCGTCACGGCCGGGTCATGGTGATCTGCGACAACCTGCGCCACAAGCAGCGCCAGGGCTGAGCGGAGGCGAGGGAGACCTCGCACCACCCGCCCGAGGCTTGCCGACGGCGAACGCTCGACGCGACACCAGCCAAGCACCGAACCGCAGTTCGGATTGGCAAGAAGAACTCCCAGCACCAGCCGCACGCTGCGGAAATCAGGGTTCGCCCTGGGCGTGCGCGCCTACCACCGGTTCGGAGGCCGGTGCCCCGCCAAGACGAGGGGACGGACAGGGAGCAGACCTCCGCAACGATTAAGGAAACTGCCAGATGGCACGTCTCATGGGCGTCGACCTCCCGCGCGAGAAGCGCATGGAGATCGCACTGACCTACATTTTCGGCATTGGCCGTACCCGCTCCAAGGAGATCCTCGAGGCCACCGGCGTCAGCCCGGACCTGCGCTCGAAGGATCTCAGCGACGACGATCTGACGAAGCTGCGTGACTACATCGAGGCTTCGGAGTTCAAGGTCGAGGGTGACCTGCGCCGCGAGGTGCAGGCCGATATTCGCCGCAAGATCGAGATCGGCTGCTACCAGGGCCTGCGCCACCGTCGTGGCCTGCCCGTGCGTGGCCAGCGCACCAAGACCAACGCGCGCACCCGCAAGGGCCCGAAGCGCACCGTCGCCGGCAAGAAGAAGTAGGGATAACCGATGCCTCCGAAGAGTCGGGCCGCGGGCCCGAAGAAGACCCAGAAGTCGCGTCGCAGGGACAAGAAGAACGTCCCGCACGGCAACGCGCACATCAAGAGCACGTTCAACAACACGATCGTGTCGATCACCGACCCGAACGGCAACGTCATCTCCTGGGCGTCGTCGGGTCACGTCGGCTTCAAGGGCTCGCGCAAGTCGACCCCGTTCGCCGCGCAGCTCGCCGCCGAGAACGCCGCCCGCAAGGCGCAGGAACACGGTGTCAAGAAGGTCGACGTGTTCGTGAAGGGCCCCGGTTCGGGCCGCGAGACCGCGATCCGCTCGCTGCAGGCCGCCGGCCTCGAGGTGGGCACGATCTCCGATGTCACCCCGCAGCCGCACAACGGCTGCCGTCCGCCCAAGCGGCGTCGCGTCTAGCGGGAAAGGAATAACGAACAATGGCTCGTTACACAGGCCCTATCACCCGCAAGTCGCGTCGTCTGCGCGTCGACCTCGTCGGCGGCGACCAGGCGTTCGAGCGTCGCCCCTACCCGCCCGGCCAGCACGGCCGCGCGCGGATCAAGGAGAGCGAGTACCTGCTCCAGCTGCAGGAGAAGCAGAAGGCCCGCTTCTCCTACGGCGTCATGGAGAAGCAGTTCCGCCGGTACTACGAAGAGGCCAACCGCCTCAAGGGCAAGACCGGTGACAACCTGCTGCGTCTGCTCGAGACCCGCCTGGACAACGTCGTGTACCGCGCCGGCCTGGCCCGTACCCGCCGCCAGGCTCGCCAGCTGGTCTCGCACGGCCACTTCCTGGTGAACAACAAGAAGGTCGACGTTCCCAGCTTCCAGGTCACCCAGTACGACATCATCGATGTCAAGGAGAAGTCGCTGGGCACCCTGCCGTTCCAGGTGGCGCGTGAGACCCTCGGCGACCGTCCGGTTCCGGGCTGGCTGCAGGTGCTCCCCGGCCGGCTGCGGATCCTGGTCCACCAGTTGCCCGAGCGCGCCCAGATCGATGTGCCGCTGCAGGAACAGCTGATCGTCGAGTACTACTCGAAGTAACACTTGGCACTACGTGCCGCTGGTGCGTGGCCGCCCCGATGGGCGGCCAGGCACAACCCCTGAGACGAGGCGTCAAATAGCGGGCGCCCAAAAAGGAGGATGATCCACATGCTGATTTCACAGCGTCCGACGCTGACCGAAGAGGTCGTCGCCGAGAACCGCTCGAAGTTCACCATCGAACCGCTCGAGCCGGGCTTCGGTTACACCCTCGGCAACTCGCTGCGGCGTACCCTGCTGTCCTCGATTCCGGGGGCGGCGGTCACGAGCATCCGCATCGACGGCGTCCTGCACGAGTTCACCACCGTTCCGGGCGTGAAGGAGGATGTCACCGACATCATCCTGAACCTCAAGGGCCTGGTCGTGTCCTCCGAGGAGGACGAGCCGGTCACGATGTACGTGCGCAAGCAGGGTCCGGGCACCGTAACCGCCGGTGACATCGTCCCGCCCAGCGGCGTGGTGGTGCACAACCCGGACATGCACATCGCGACCCTGAACGACAAGGGCAAGCTGGAGATCGAGCTCGTCGTCGAGCGCGGTCGCGGCTACGTCCCCGCCGTGCAGAACAAGGCGTCCGGCGCGGAAATCGGCCGGATTCCGGTGGATTCGATCTACTCGCCGGTGCTGAAGGTGACCTACAAGGTCGAGGCGACCCGCGTCGAGCAGCGCACCGACTTCGACCGGCTGATCCTGGACGTGGAGACCAAGAACTCCATCAGCGCGCGGGACGCGCTCGCCTCGGCGGGCAAGACCCTGGTCGAGCTCTTCGGCCTGGCCCGTGAGCTGAACGTCGAAGCAGAGGGCATCGAGATCGGCCCCTCGCCGGCCGAGGCGGATCACATCGCCTCGTTCGGCCTGCCGATCGAGGATCTGGACCTCACCGTCCGGTCCTACAACTGCCTCAAGCGCGAGGGTGTGCACACCGTGGGCGAGCTGGTCGCCCGCACCGAGTCGGATCTGCTGGACATTCGCAACTTCGGTCAGAAGTCCATCGACGAGGTCAAGGTCAAGCTGCACGCGCTCGGCCTCTCGCTGAAGGACAGCCCCGCGTCGTTCGATCCGTCCAGCGTGGTCGGCTACGACGCGAGCACCGGCACGTGGAGCGACAGCGGCACGTTCAGCGACACCGACGGCGGCGAGCAGGACTACGCCGAGACCGAACAGCTCTAGGCCGCCGGGGTAGGCGCCCCGGCCCGGCCTCATACAAGGAGAACACCACAATGCCCAAGCCCAAGAAGGGTGCCCGCTTCGGCGGGTCGGCGTCGCACCAGAAGGCGATCTTCGCCAATCTGGCCACGGCGCTCTTCGAGCACGGCCGGATCAC
Source organism: Nocardia sp. NPDC059691 (assembly GCF_042733915.1). Classification (NCBI taxonomy): domain Bacteria; kingdom Bacillati; phylum Actinomycetota; class Actinomycetes; order Mycobacteriales; family Nocardiaceae; genus Nocardia; species Nocardia sp. NPDC059691. The sequence continues at coordinate 176,970 of NZ_JBHWFB010000005.1, forward strand.
CACCACCGAGGCCAAGGCCAAGGCCGTGCGTCCCTACGCGGAGAAGCTGATCACCAAGGCGAAGGGCGGCACCCTGGCCGACCGTCGCGAGGTGCTGAAGGTGATCCGCAACAAGGATGTCGTGCACGAGCTCTTCGCGGAGATCGGCCCGTCGTTCGAGGGGCGCGAGGGTGGCTACACCCGCATCACCAAGACGCTGCCGCGCAAGGGTGACAACGCGCCGATGGCGATCATCGAGCTGGTTCGCGAGAAGACCGTGACCAACGAGGCCGATCGCGCCCGTCGCGTGGCCGCCTCGAAGAAGGCGGAGGAGGCTCCGGCCGCCGAGGTCGTCGAGGAGGAGGCCGACGAGGCCGTCGCCGAGACCGCCGAGGCTCCGGCTGCCGACGAGGCCGCCGAGGACAAGAAGGACGCCTGACGCTTCGCGTCGGAGTTCGCGCACGAGCCCGCCACCCGCACTGGGTCGGCGGGCTCGTTCGTTTCGACCAGAGGATCATGTGACCGTGGAGGAATCGGTGGGATCGTTGTCGGGTCGACCGGGCGAGGACGCACCGGGCGTGCCCGGTATCGACGTGCCACGTACCCGGGTCCGGTTGGACATCGCCTACGACGGCACGGATTTCGTCGGCTGGGCGCGTCAGCCTGGTCTGCGCACCGTGCAGGGGGTGCTGGAGGACGCGCTGAGCAAGGTGTTCCGCGAGCCGATCCAGCTGACCGTGGCGGGCCGTACGGACGCGGGCGTGCACGCCGAGGGACAGGTCACGCATTTCGACACCGCCGGTGAACTGGACGCGGCGAAACTGGTGCACCGGATGGCGCGCTTCCTGCCGAAGGACGTGCGGATCAGGCACGCGCGCCCGGCCGCACCGGAGTTCGACGCCCGGTTCTCCGCCATCCGCCGCCATTACGCCTACCGGCTGACCACCGCGCCGTACGGTGCGGAGCCGCTCCAGGCCCGCAGCGTGGTCGCCTGCCGATCCGACGTCGATGTCGACGCGATGCGGGCGGCTTCGCGAAAGTTGCTCGGACTGCACAACTTCGCCGCCTTCTGCCGCCGCAGGGAGGGTGCGACGACGGTACGGGAGCTGCAGCGGTTCGACTGGGTGCGCGATGGTGACCTGCTGATCGCCTACGTCAGCGCGGACGCGTTCTGCTGGTCGATGGTCCGCAGTCTGGTCGGTGCGGTCCTCGCCGTCGGCGAAGGGCGGCGGACGCCGGAATGGGTGGCCGATCTGTTGCGGGAGACCGAGCGCTCCAGTTCGGTCACCGTCGCTCCCGCACATGGTTTGAGCTTGATAGGCGTGGACTACCCGGCCGACGAGGAACTCGCGGCCCGCAACGCGCAGACGCGGGAGATGCGGTCGGTCCCGGTACCTGGCGGAGGCTGCTGCGGCGAGTGAGAATGTCCGCGCACTACCCGCACCCGTGCTCGGGTGCGGGTAGCGGACGCGGTCACTTCGATGACCGCGGGTATTGCTGCTGCGACTGTGCCGACTGCTGAGCCTGCTCCTGCTGGGTCGGCGACATCGGTGTGGACCGGCCGGATTGCGCTTCGATGGTCCTCGGCTCGTGGGACGCCCCGGAAATCTGGATGCGGCGCGGCTTCGCGCGCTCCGCGATGGGGATCGTCACCGACAGCACGCCGTTGTTGTAGGTCGCGCTGATGTTCTCGACGTCGACGTTCTCGCCGAGGGACATCTGGCGCATGAAGGTGCCCGCGAAACGTTCCGAGGCGATCCACTGGACGCCTTCTTCGCTCGGCACGGTGCGTTGCGCCCGCAAGGTGAGCGTGCCGTTGTCGACGCTGACGTCGATCGAGCCGGGGTCGACGCCGGGCAGATCCGCGTTCAGAACGTAGTGATCTCCCGCTTTGAACAGATCCATCGGCATGAATCGCGGTGCGCGACCGGTTCCGGCGGTCTCACCGAGCAGTTGGCGGGCAACGGTGTCGATGTCATGGAATGGATCGAATCGAAGCACAGCAATCACCTCCATCTCCTAGTGGTGGCGCCGGCCAGGCGCCGGGCGCCGATAGCTGTGCAATAGCCACAGTAGCCCTCTGTAATCGGGACGGCATCGACCCGACGGGGCCGTCCTGGCAGTGCACGGGCCCGGCCGGAATAGCGCCCTCCGGGCGTGTGTTGGGTCGGGACATGGCATTCGACAGTCTCGGACGGTTCGGAGTGTGGCGGGCGTACAACGGGTTCAGCCCGGAAGACGCGCGAGAATTGGAGCGGCTCGGATACGGCGCGCTCTGGCTGGGGGCTTCGCCTCCGGCGGATCTGGCGACGGTCGAACCGCTGCTGGAGGCGACCGAAACGATCACCGTCGCCACCAGCATCGTGAACATCTGGGCGGCGCCCGCGAAGGAGGTGGCCGACTCGTTCCACCGGATCGAGGCCCGCTTCCCGGGCCGGTTCCTGCTCGGCATCGGTGCGGGACACCCGGAGCACACCGGTGAGTACCGCAAGCCGTACGACGCGCTTGTCGAGTATCTCGACGACCTCGACGCCGCGGGAGTATCCGCCGAACGTCGCGCGGTGGCCGCACTGGGCCCGCGCGTGCTGAAGCTGGCCGCCGAGCGGTCGCTGGGCGCGCTGCCCTATTTCGTGCCCGCGGCGCACACCGCGAAGGCCCGCGAGATCGTCGGCCCGGACGCGCTGCTGGCGACCGAGCACAAGGTGGTGCTGACCGACGACGCAGGCACGGCGCACGCGGTCGCCGATGAGACCGTCAAGTTCTATGTCGGCCTGACCAACTACGCGTCGAACCTGCGCCGATTCGGTTTCACCGACGCCGACCTCACCGTGCCGCCGAGCGAGGCGCTGTTCGACGCCGTCATCGCGCACGGCACGCCCGAGCGGATCGCCGCCCAGCTGTCCGAACACGCCGACGCGGGTGCCGACCACGTCGCGGTGCAGATCCTCGGCGACAACTACCTCCCGGCGCTGCGCACCCTCGCTCCGCTGCTCACCGGGCGATCCTGACCGCCCGTCTCCGGCCCCCGGCGCTGCGCCGGGGGCCGGTTTTGTTTCCGGCGATCGTCCTAAGGGACTGTTAGGAAGCTTCGAGAGCCATTTTGCGCGCGTGTGACTGTCGACACACTGATCTGCGACGACGTGATGAGGCGTCGGAGAAGGAGATGTTGTGACTACGACACAGCCCGTCGGCGAGCGCCGGGTGGTCGCGAATGTTCTGCGCGGATCCATCGGCAATCTCGTCGAGTGGTACGACTGGTATGTCTACGCCGCGTTCAGCGTGTACTTCGCGAAGACGTTCTTCCCGAAGGACGATCCGACCGCCCAACTGTTGTCCACCGCCGCCGTGTTCGCGGTCGGCTTCCTGATGCGCCCGATCGGCGGGTGGGCACTGGGCCGGTACGCCGACCGGTTCGGCAGGCGCTCGGCCCTGACCCTGTCGGTGACCGTGATGGCCGCCGGTTCGCTGATGATCGCGGCGACGCCGGGTTACCAGACCATCGGCCTGGCCGCTCCGGCTCTGTTGCTGGTCGCCCGGCTGCTGCAGGGGTTGTCGGTCGGCGGTGAATACGCCACCAGTGCGACGTATCTGTCCGAGGTGGCCTCGGCGGGCAGGCGCGGGTTCTACTCGAGCTTCCAATACGTGACTTTGGTGGCAGGCCAGCTCGTCGCGCTCGGGGTGCAGATCGTGCTGCAACAGTTCCTCGACGCCGGCCAGATGAACGCGTGGGGCTGGCGGATCCCGTTCGTGATCGGCGCCGCCGGTGCGCTGATCGTGATGTGGTTGCGGCGCGGCATGGACGAGTCCGAGCAGTTCCGCGCCGAATCCGGACAGCGGCCGAAGAAGACCTCGACCGACGCGGCGACGGCCGCCGAGGTGCGGGAATCGCGCGGCTCCCTGCGGATCCTGTTGCAGTACCCCCGCGAATGCCTGCTGGTCGTCGGGTTGACGCTGGGCGGAACGGTCGCGTTCTACACGTACACGACCTACATGCAGAAGTTCATGATCAACACCTCCGGCATCTCCAAGTCGACCGTGGCGTGGATCAACTTCATCGCGCTGCTGGTCTTCGTGGTGCTGCAACCGCTGGCGGGGGCGCTGTCGGACCGGATCGGCCGACGCAAGCTGCTCATCTTCTTCGGCGTGGCGGGCACCTTGCTGACCGTGCCGATCATGACGGTGCTCGCGCGCACCACCAATCCGGTCGCCGCGTGGGGCCTGATGATGGCGGCGCTGGTGATCATCACGGGATACACCTCGATCAACGCGATCGTGAAGGCCGAGCTGTTCCCGACGAAGATCCGCGCGCTGGGCGTAGGGCTGCCCTATGCCTTGACCGTCGCGATCTTCGGCGGCACCGCCGAGACGATCGCGCTCGCGCTGAAGAAGGGCGGCCACGAGTCGCTGTACTTCTGGTATGTCGCAGGCTGCATCGCCGTCTCACTGATCACCTACTACTTCATGCGGGAGACCTCGGCCTCGTCGACGATCGACGCGGCCGAGCCCACCGCGAGCGCCGACACCGGGTCCGGCGCCGCGGGGGCCGAGCCGGGTCGGCCGATGGTCACCGTGCGTGACTGACCGACCGGCACACGCGCCGGTCCGCCCACTGTGGGAGGATCGGCGCGTGCGGCTTGCGGTGGTCGAGGACGACGACGGCGTGGGAGACGCGCTGGTCGAGGCGCTCAACGCCCGTGGCTACCGCGCCGAACGCAAGCGCCGCGGCGCGGATCTGCTGATCGCACACCGCGACTACGACGCGGTGATTCTGGATCTCGGACTGCCCGACGGCGACGGTCTGCAGGTGTTGCGGCGACTGCGCGAGGTGAGTTCGGTTCCGGTGCTGATCCTGACCGCGCGCAGTGACGAACGCTCGATCGTGCGAGGCTTGCGCGGTGGCGCCGACGACTATCTGGTGAAGCCGCCGCGCATCGCGGAACTCGTCGCGCGGCTGGAGACGGTCACCAGGCGGGCGGCCGCGGCGGCGCGACAGGCGCAGTCGGTGATCGTCACCGGTGACGTGCGGGTCGATCTCGGCGCCCGCGTTGTCGAGGTGGCCGGGGAGCCCGTGTCGCTGACCCAGAAGGAATTCGAGCTGGTCGAGGCGCTGGTGGAACGGCCGGGGGCCGCGGTGAGCCGTCAGCAGTTGATGGACCGCATCTGGGGTGACGCCTTCGTCGCGGTCTCGCGTTCGCTGGACGTGCACATGACGGGCCTGCGAGCGAAACTCAACCGGCCCGGCCTGATCACCACCATCCGCGGGTACGGGTATCGGTGGGGGCAGTGAGCGCGGACCGGCGGGCCGGAGGTGTGCCATGCGGCGTCGCTTGCTGGTCGCGCTGACGCTGTTCGCGGCCATCGCGGTGCTGGCGTTCGCGGTGCCGCTGTCGCTGACCATCGCCACCAGCCGCACCCAGCAGCTGGTGCTCGCGCGCTCGGGGGACGCCGACCGCTTCGCCACCCTCGCCGACGACGCGGTCACCGCGGGGGACAGCCGTGCGCTGGCCGACGAGGTGCTGCGCTATCACGAGCTGTACGGCGAGAACGTGCTCGTGGTCGACGCCAGGGGTGCGCCGACGGTGAACGCGGGCGCGGACATGGACGATCCCGGCATCGTCGCGGCGGTGGCGGCCGCGCGCCGCAATCAGCGTCCGCACGCGGTGGACAAGCTGACGCCGTGGGGCGCGCCGAGCATGCTGGTCGCGCGGCCGGTCGGCACCGGCGTGCAGGTGAACGGGGCCGTGGTGATCGAGGCGTCGACGGCCCGTGCTCGCGGTGACATCGCGCGGGACTGGGCGGTGATCGTGCTCGGCGGCGTGGTCGCGATGGCGCTGTTCGTGCTGCTGGCGGTGACGATCGGCCGCTGGGTGCTGCGGCCGCTCGCGGCGCTGTCGCACGGTGTGGCCGAGTTGACCGCGACGCTGCCCAAGCCGCGCGCCGACACCGTCGCGCCGGTATCGATCGCGGGCCGCTACGGCGGGCCGCCGGAGATGCGGGCGCTGGCCGAGTCGTTCGACGCGATGGCGCTGGCCGTGGCCGATTCGGCGGACGCGCAGCGCCAGCTGGTCGCCGACACCGCACACGCGATGCGCAATCCACTGGCCGCTCTGACCATTCGCCTCGATTCCCTGGAACCAGCGATCCCGGCGAGCGCGGCGAGCATCTTCCACAACGCGGGCGCCGAGGTGGAGCGGCTCACCGCGTTGCTCGACGGCCTGCTCAGCTTGGCCGTCGCCGAGACCCCGGCGGCCTTCGACGTCGCCCGCACGGCCGAGGGCGACGACCAGTGCGACGCCGTGCAAGTGATCGCCGACCGATTCGACGCCTGGTGCTCGGCATTCGAGGCGGCCGGACAGCAGTTGCGCGTGGCGGCCGTGGCCGGGCACGCCGACGTCGCGGTCCCGGCCGACGTGCTCGCGCAGATGCTCGACGTACCGCTGAGCAACGCGACACGCTATGCGGGCGCGGGCGCGCACATCGATCTGGTCGTCGCGACCGAGCCGGGCTGGGTCACGGTGACCGTCCGCGACGACGGCAGCGGTGTTCCTCCCGCTGAGCTCGACAAGCTGACCACCCGTTTCTTCCGCGGTTCGGCCGCGCGGGCCGGTGGCTCCGGGCTGGGCCTGCCGATCGCCGCCGCATTGGCGCAGGCGCGCGGCGGCGTGCTCACCGTGGCCGCGGTGCGTCCGCATGGTTTGGCGGTCTCGGTGCGCCTACCCGAGGGGGAGGCCCGATGACCGGCCGGGAGCCGATCGTCCGGCGCGGCGTCGGTCGGCGCGGCTTCCTCGCGCTGGCCGTCGCGGCGGGGCTCGCGGCTTGTGGGCCGGGCGGCCGGGGCGCCACCGCGCGGCTGGCGTCCGGCGAGGTCGGCGGCTTCTATCACGCCTTCGCGGGGTTGCTCGGCCTGGCCGCCGAGGACGTCGGGGAGGTGCGAATCGAGCGGGTCACCACCTCGGGTTCGCAGGACAATCTGGCGTTGCTGGCGCGCGGTGAGGTCGATGCCGCGCTCGCGCTCGCGGATTCGGTGCGCGACAGCGCCGATCAGGTGTTCGCGCTGGGCCGGGTCTACGAGAACTACCTGCAGTTGGTCGTACGCGCGGACAGCCCGATCGGTTCGGTCGCGGGTCTGCGCGGAACGCGGGTGAGTCTGGGCGCGGAGGGATCGGGCGCGGCCTTGACCGGCGAACGGATATTGCGCGTCGCGGGGCTCGACCCGAGCGCCGACGTCGCGATCGCCCATCGCCCCTTGGCGCAAGCGGTGGCCGCCCTGACCGCTGGCGACGTGGACGCGCTGTTGTGGGCGGGCGGCGTGCCGACGGCACGGCTCGCGGTGCCGAGCCGGATGCGGCTCGTGGACATGGGCGACCTGGCCGCGCCGATGCGGGACCGGTTCGGGCCGGTGTACGACCGGGTCGCGATCCCCGCGGACGCCTATCCGGGCGGCGTCTCGGTGCACACCATCGGCGTGGCGAATCTCTTGCTGGCCGCGGGCAGCATGCCTGAGGAGGTGGCCGCGGCCATCGTCGAACTACTGGTGTGGCACGCCGACGCGCTGGTGCCCACCGAGGCGGCGGGCACCCAATTCCTCGACGGCCGGTCGCTGATCAGCACCGGCCCGATTCCGCTGCACCCGGGAGCTGCCGCGGTCTATCGCCGCTGGCACGGATAGTTCCGTCAGGACCTGACCAAGCGGGCGATGGCGTCGGTCGCTTCCTTGATCTTGGCCTCGGCCTCCGGGCCACCCGCGACGGCCGCGTCCACGACGCAGTGGCTGATGTGATCCTCCAGCAGGCCCATCGCGACCGCTTGCAGGGCTTTGGTCATGGCGGACACCTGAGTGAGGATGTCGATGCAGTACTTCTCCTCCTCGACCATCCGCTGCAGACCGCGCGCTTGACCCTCGATGCGCCGCAGCCGCTTGAGGTAGTCGTCCTTGGCGGTGATGTAGCCGTGCGCGGCGTGGTCGGCCGCCGTGTGGTCGTGGGGGGAAGCTGCCACCGATGTCTCCTCGCTGCCTGCCGGTCGCCGGAACCGGATCAATACCCCCCTAGGGTACAGTTCCTGGGGCGTCTTGTCAGGTCGGGCCGCATGGTGCGGCAGACCCCGCTCGGTCGGAACGGTCCGTGTTCCGCCGGAAAGCAGGGTAACGCGGATCCCGGCGCGCGACGGCCACCCAGGGACGAGACAATTGAGGTATGAGTTCGCACCCCCGGCCCGCGCTCGCCGTCATCGGCGGCAGCGGCTTCTACGATTTCTTCGACAACGAGGCGACCATCGTCGAGGTCGACACCCCCTATGGTGCACCGAGCGCGGGCATCGCCGTCGGAGAGGTGGAGGGGCGGCCGGTGGCGTTCCTGCCACGCCACGGCAAGAACCACGAATTCGCGCCGCACACCTTGCCCTACCGGGCCAATTTGTGGGCCCTGCGTTCGCTGGGCGTGCGCCGTATCTTCGCGCCTTGTGCCGTCGGCAGCCTGCGGGCGGACTGGGGCCCCGGCACGGTCGCGGTGCCCGATCAGCTGGTCGACCGGACCTCCGGTCGTCCGCAGACCTACTTCGACGGCGGCGGCATCCACGTGTCCTTCGCCGACCCGTACTGCGAGGAACTGCGGGCCGCGGCCATCAAGGCCGAGTCCGACGAACTGCACATGATGCACGCGGCCACGATGGTCGTGGTCGAGGGACCGCGCTTCTCCACCCGCGCCGAGAGCCGGTGGTTCGCCGCCCAGGGCTGGGAGCTGGTGAACATGACCGGCCACCCGGAGGCGGTGCTCGCCCGCGAACTCGAGATGTGCTACGCCGCCGTCGCCCTCGTCACCGATCTGGACGCCGGTCTGGAGGAGGGCGAGGGAGTGCGCGCCGTCGACGTCTTCGCCGAGTTCAAGCGTAACCTCGTGCCCTTCAAGGAGCTCGTCCGTCGCGCGGTTGCCGCGGTGGACGGCACCGACACCTGCGACCGGTGCCGTGTCCACGCGGACGTGTCGCTGCCATTCGAATTGCCCTGAGTCCGATGCGGGTGCTGGTCACCGGAGCGGCCGGGTTCCTCGGCGGGCACCTGCGCCGTGCGCTGCTCGCCGCGGGACACCAGGTGACCGGGGTGGACCTGCTACGCGACCACGGGCCGGACGCACGAGCACCGGAAGGGATCGAGCGGGTGGACGTGCGCGACGCCGAAGGGCTCGCACCGCTCTTGGACGGAGTGGACGTGGTCTGCCACTTCGCGGGTGTCACCGCGGGCGCGCGGGCCGCCGACTTCGCCTCGCACAACGATGTCGGGACCGCCGTGCTGCTCGGTGCCATGGAGCGGGCGCGAGTCGGCCGCTTGGTGCTCGCCTCGTCCGTCGCGGTCTACGGCGAAGGCCGCTATCGCGGCGTGCGGAGCGGCCCGTTCTTCCCCAACCTGCGTCGCAGGGCCGACCTCGACCGAGGCATGTTCGATCACCGCGCTCCGCACACCGGCGAGATCTTGACGTGGGAGCCGGTCGGCGAGGACGCGCCGCTGCGTCCGCGCGGTTCCTATGCGGCGAGCAAAGTCGCGCAAGAGAATTACGCGCTCGCCTGGGGATTGGCGACCGGTGGTGCGGTGACCGCCCTGCGAATGCACAACGTGTACGGCGCGGGAGCGCGGGCCGGGCTGGTGGGGTGGTTGCACGCCGAGCTGGCACAGGGCCGCGCGCCGCAGGTGTTCGAAGACGGCGGACAGATCCGGGATTTCGTGCACGTGCGCGACGCGGTCGCGGCCACCGTCGCGGCGGTCGAGCGTGCGCTGCCCGGTTTCGTCGCGCTGAACATCGCCTCGGGGCAGCCGATCACGGTGTGGGAAGTGGCCTCGATCATGTCGCGCGCCCGCAGTGGCCCCGCGCCGGTGGTAACCGGCCGATACCGCATCGGCGACGTCCGGCATCTCGCCGCGGACCCGGATAAGGCGAGACGGGTATTGGATTTCACCGCCTCGGTGGCGCCGGCGCAGGGTCTGGCCGAGTTCGCGGTCACCGACTGAATCAGGCACCCGGATCGCCGGATGCGGCTCGGTGCGGCGCGAATGCTTCCGCGTGGGCGGTCGCCCATTGCTCGAAGGTGCGCGGAGACCAGCCGGTCACCTGCTCGACGGTCGGATAGAGCGTCGCATCGTCCAGCCTGGTATCCGGCACTCGTCAACGGCGGGAGATGCTCTGGAGCGCGCCGGTACGCGGCGGCCGGCGGGGCCCGAGTTAGGCTCGCGCGGTGGATACCCCGTTGCGGCTCGAGGTCATCGTGGCCAGTGTGCGTCCGGAGCGGTTCGCGCCGGTGGTCGCGGACTGGTTTCTACGTACCGTGCGCGCTCGTCCCGAATTCGACGTCGGCGTGATCGATCTCGCGCATACGCCGTTGCCGGTCGAACTCACCGACAACGAGGAGACCGCGGCCTATCGCACGCGATTGCGGGACGCGGACGCGTTCGTCGTCGTCACTTCGGAGTACAACCACGGTTATCCGGCGTCACTGAAGACGGCGTTCGACACCGCGAAGCACGAGTGGCGCGCGAAGCCCATCGCTTTCGTCTCCTACGGCGGCCTTTCCGGTGGCTTGCGTGCGGTGGAGCAGTTGCGGCAAGTGGTCGCCGAGATCCATATGGTGTCGGTTCGCGAGACGGTCAGTTTCCACCAGGCCAAGAAGCGGTTCGACGAGACAGGCGACACCCGCGACGGGGCCGCCATCGACGCCGCGGAACGAATGTTGCGTCAATTGGCCTGGTGGGCACGTACTTTGCGAGCAGCGCGTACGACCGATCCGTACCCCGGTTAGCGCTATCGCGCTCGCTTACTGCGGTTGCATTGCGCGTCGGCCGCGCGGCTGACCGATGTAGGTCGCCTCGCTCGGGATGGACACCAGCGTCAGGTCGACCTGTGCCGTGCCGGTGCGCAGCACCACGTGGTTGCCGATCGCGCCGGGCTGGTGGATGGCGAGGTCGGGGCGGGCGGCGGGCCAGCCCATCGGATCGCCCGTGACGTAGATGGTGGTGACGCCCGCGTGCGGGGCAGGCGCGAGCACCCCGTCCACCACCGTGGCGGTGAATCCCGCGTCGGACTGGTGGGTTTCGATCGCGATGGTCAGGCGCTCCGGATTGCCGATGGTGGTGACCAGGTTCTCCCAGGCCCGTGCTCGGTCGGTGCGGATGAGGATCCGTTCGCCGACCGCGAGCGCCCGGAAAACCAGCTGTTGCGCCAGGTACAGCTCGCCGGCGACATACACCGTGGAGATGCCCGCGCCGACGATGCGAGCCGCCACGCCGTTGCCTTCGTCATCGGAACCGATCAGCTGGCCGCAGCCGGAGGAGGGCAGGTGCAGATCGTCGACGATGTCGATCAGGTGCTCGATCATCGGAATGGTGTCGTCCACGCCGGGAACCGCGAGCGGCAGGTGGGCCAGCAGCCCGTCGCGGTGGCGTCCGTTCATCGAGATCATGCCCGGCAGCTCGGAGCGTTCGGGCAGTTCCCGTGCGGTCAGCCGCCAGGCGGCGCCGATGCTCACCGAGTCGGCGGAACTGCCGGGGCGCAGCCGAACCGCCACCGTCGTGCCGCGTGATGGGGCCACCCAGAGCTGGGCGAGCAGGTCCGATTCGAGTCGCTTGGGATCCAAGGCGCTGCCGATGTTCACGCTGTTGCCGATTTCCGCGTAGCGCCAGCCGTGTTCGAGCGTGCGCGGATCGTAGCCGCCGGTGATCTGCAGGACCGCCTTGCGGATCTCGGGCGCGGTGAGGATGCGCGCGTTGCAGTCGGCATCCTCGAGCGTGCGCATGATGCGCTGGGTGGCGATGGTGACCGCACGCGACGCGCCTTCGGCTCCGCCGCCGCGCCGGTCGGTGGCCTCCGGGCAGGCCACCGCGTCGAAACCGATCGCCAGCCACACCGTGCGGTGCGCGGTGGCGGGCAGCGGGCCCAGCAGCGATTCGTAGATCTTGCCCGCGGGCGTGCCGGAACGGCTGCGATGCCCGTGGCTGATGATGTCGATGCCGCTGAGCAGGATGTCGTGCTGGTTCAAGCATTTCGCCAGCTCCGCCAGCGGAAGCAGGTGCGAGGCGTGCACCGTGGTGCGGGCGATCCTGGTCAGCCCGCCGGGGGGAGGCAGTACCTCCACCACCGTCACCACGCGGCTGCCGTCCCAGTACAGGCCGAGCGAGCGACCATCGGTGCCGCGGAAATCGACGGTGTCGCCGAGTTCGTAGTCCCGGTGCGTGAGATAGCGCCACCAGGTCGCGCTCCAGTCCAGCACAGTGCGTCCGGCGACCGGAATCAGCGGAATAAGCGCGACGACCACCGCCACGCCGAGCGTGGGAAGCCCCGGCAAACCGGCGAACAGTGCGACGACCGCGGCGATCAGCCCGATGATCTGGGCGATCAGCAGGTTCCGCATCGAGACGCGCCCGAAAAGCGGTCGTGGTCCCGCACCGGCCGGTTCCGCCATCGTCGTCCCCCAAGTACCCGATATCGGCCGGTTCGCCGCGGCCGAGCTGAACAACAGTCCCCGGGAACTGTACTGTGTTCGGCGAACGCGAGCACTGTTCGGGGGAGGAATAATGGCTTCGAAACCCACCACTCGCTGGCAGGTCAGCGGTTACCGCTTTCTGGTCCGGCGGATGGAGCACGCCTTGGTGCGCAGGGATGTGCGAATGCTGCACGACCCCATGCGTTCCCAGTCCCGCGCGTACGCGGCCGGTCTGATCCTGGCGTGTGTCGCACTGGCCGGATGCGGCGTGCTCGCGTTGCTGCGCCCGCAGGACAAGATCGGTGACGCCAAGATCCTGATCGGCAAGGACTCCGGCGCGGTCTACGTGCGAATCGACGACGTGGTGCACCCGGCCCTCAACCTCGCCTCCGCCCGCCTGGCCGCGGGCGAAGCCGCCAAGCCGGCCACCGTAAAGGATTCCGAACTCGGGAAGAAGCCGCGCGGCCAATTGATCGGCATCCCGGGCGCTCCCGGCTCGCTGCCCTTCGACAAGGAGGGGAAGGGGCGCGCGTGGACGGTGTGCGACACCCTGCAGCTCGACGGCACCAACAAGGCAACCACTTCGGTGCTCATCGGGGACCTGGAACTCGGCGCCAAGGCTTCCGCAATGGAGTCGGGTAACGCTCTGCTCGTCAAGGGCAAGGACGCCACCTACCTCGTTTACGACAACAAGCGCGCCCGCGTCGACATGAACAACAACGCGGTGACCGAGGCGCTGGGCATTCGCAATGTGGCACCGCGGCCGATCAGCGAAGGCTTGCTCAATGCGATACCCGAGGTGCAGCGAATCGAAGTGCCGCACATCGACGATCGAGGCGCGCAGCCGACATACACCATCGGTGATCATCGGATCGGCGAGGTGGTGCAAGATGCCGCGACGAAGCAGTATTTCGTGGTGCTGCACGATGGCAGGCAGGAAATCTCGCAGCTGACCGCCAATATCATTCTCAACTCCGACCCGGCGGCGGGCCGCAATCCGACGATCGTCCCGTACGAGAAGACCTATTCGCCCATATCGACGACGCTGCCGGTGAAGGACTATCCGGCCACCGCGCCCGCGCTCGTGCAGATCAAGGATCGGCCGGTCAGCTGTCTGTCGTGGAAGCCGATCGCTGCCGCGGAGGGCGGTGGTGGCAATCATGCCGAGCTTTCGCTGATCACCGGCGTGAGTCTGCCGATGCGGGAGGATGCTCGCCTGGTGCCGCTGGCCCAAGCCGACGGTGACGGTCCCAACGTGGACTCGGTCTACTTCAAGCCAGGTTCCGGCGCCTTCGTCCAGGGCACCGGCATCGAGCCGGACAGTCAGCGCAAGGACAGCATGTTCTACGTCGCCGATACCGGCGTCCGCTACGGCATCAAGGATGCGGAGGCGGTCAAAGCGCTCGGCATGAGTTCGGATTCCGGCGTGCGGCAACCCGAACCGGCGCCATGGCCCATCGTCGGCCTGCTTGCCTCCGGGCCGACTCTCAGCCGTCAAGACGCGATGGTGGCCCACGACGGCGTCGCGCCGGACGCCAACCCGGCGAAAGAGCTTGTCAAAAATGCGAATTGAGTTCGGGCGCGCCTGAGTTTGCTATTGATGTCGCTTCCGGTACTCTCCGATCCGGCGAGAGGGAGTCTCGCCGCAGAAAGGGAGGGATTCACTGGAATGAAACACGTCGCATACAAACTGGCGATCGCTATCACTGCCGCATTCGTGGTCGGCACCGTCGCCGCGTCGACTGCCGCAACCGCTGAACCGATGCGTACCAAACACGGCATGACCTACAAGGAATGCATGACCACCGGCAAGGACAGTTTCCGGCGGATGTACGGCAAGGAAGCGGTCTGCGTCGAAGACGGCTACGGGTACTACAAACTGGAGCCCGCGCGCGGTCAGTAACTCCGCGGCGTCATCTCGTTTTCGAGATCGTTGAAGCATGGTGGAGAACTGATAATTGCGGCCCGTCGTTCGACGGGCCGCAATTGTTTCGTCGTGCGGTTATCGAGTCTTTCTCACTGGTCCTCGCGGACGCCGAATCTGCGGCGGATCGGGAACGAGGCGAGCATGCCCAACACCAGTAGTATCGCGACGCTGCCGCTGCCGATCAGCGCTACGTTTCGCGCCCGATTGTCGGGTGGTGGGGCCGGTGCCGGAACCTGCAATTGCACCCTCGAGGCTGCCGAGGGCCGCTTGGGCGGCAGCGTTTTCGGCACTTCGGCGGTCAGGGCGGCGATCGGATCGACGGCACCGTAGCCGATGTAAGGGTTCCACCCCTCCGCCGGGGCATGGGCGGTGGCCTCGATGCGCTTGATGACCTCCAGGGCGCTCAGCTCCGGGAAACGGGCTCGCACGAGGGCGGCTACCCCTGAAACCAGCGGGGTGGCGAAACTGGTGCCTTGAATCGGCCCGAGCTTTCCCGCTTGTTGGACGCTGCCGAGTTGGACCGCGGTTCCTTTGCTGTTCGGGTCATTGAAGAGTGGATCGAGGGAAGTGATGTTCTCGCCGGGAGCCGCCACGCCGAGCCATGGCCCGGGCACGGTGAACGTAGATGGCTGGCCGTTTCCGTTGATGGAACCGACAGAGAGCACATAATCGTCATAGCGGGCCGGTGATACGTTCAGGTTCACCTTGCTCCATGGGTCGGCCGCTGGGTCGAGCGGGTCGATCACCGGATTGGTGCCCTTGCAGTCTGTACTCTCATCGAGGTTGCCTGCTGCGACCACCACGACCACGTCCTTCTCGATCGCGGCGTACCGGACCGCGGCACCCAGCTCGGTATCTTCGAAAGGCGCAGAAGTCGGCCTGCACGCGACCTCGGAGATATTGATGACGGTAGCTCCCATGTCCGCCGCGCGACGGATCGCCGACGCCATGGTGCGAGTGGTGCCGTATCCCTGGGGTAGCGCATCGGGCCCTTTGTCCCGATTTGCTCCTTCCTTCTGGTACAGCTTGCTGGTCTGGCGGATGGTAAGTATTCGAGCCTGCGGGGCTACCCCGGAGAAGCCCTGACCGTCGACCTCTGTCGCGGCGATCAGCCCCGCGACCAACGTCCCATGCGCATCGCAATCCTCGGTTCCGTCGCTATTGCTCACATAGTCGCCGCCCGCGATCAACCCCGGCAGGCGCGGATGGCGTGCGACACCGGTGTCGATGACTGCCACGAGTTGACCTGCGCCCTTGGAGAATCGCCAGGCGTGCTGCAAGTCGAGGGAGCGTTGTGCGTCCGGCGTCGAGGGTCCGTTGCCTCCCGAACCGGTACTGACGCACGGAGTATTGGACGCCCGCTCGGTCTTGTCCGGCGGAGCGGCCGGCTCGCCCGGTGGCGGTGCCGTGTTCGGGCTCACGGTGGGCTTCTCCGCTTGCGCAGGAGGGATTCCCATGGTTGCTCCGAGCCCGACGGAGACGCTGAGCGCCAGCACGCAGACCGCCGTGCTCAACCGAACCGCTCGGAAACAACTGTCGACCCGCTGTTTCGAACTCATCGCTCCGAGCTCACAGCCCGCGAACGAGTGCGTAGAGGTCCGCCACCCAGAAGACCAATGGCAGGACCGTGGCGACGAATGTGTACTCGAGCAGTTCGACGCCGCGACGCATCGGTGGGGTGGCCGACTGGTTCGGGATGATGATGCCGAGGATCAGCGCCGCGATCAGGACCACCATCGCCGCGCCGAACACGGCCAGCGGCTGGTGCATCGCGAAACCCGCGCCGACCAACATGATCAGCACGATGCCCGCGCCGCCGGAGATGAGCACGACGGCCTGTTCCGCGCCCGCGTAGGTGCGGCTGCGGAACATCAGCACCACGGCGCAGACCAGGGCGAGCGCTATGCCCGGCCAGTACGGGTCGGCGGAGGCCGGGTCGGTGGCGCCGAGCGCGCCGACGACGGTGACCAGCGTGGTCGCCGCCACCAGGCCCGCGAGGTACATGCGGGCGCGTTCCGACTTCACCCGCAGCACCTCCATGGTCGGCAGCGCGCGGTGATCGTCCGGGTCGTCCTCGGTCGGATCGATGGGTGTGCCCGGCGAAGGCACCGGTGGCAGTGGCAATTTCGCCAGCAGCATGGAGACTCGCGGGGCCAGGGACAGGCCGCCGAGCCCGAGCGCCGCCGCGCCGGCGCCGATCGCCCGCTCCGGCTGGTCGGTGAGCAGGCCGACCAGCGCCGCGGGCACCGCGTAGGTGGCGAGCGCGGCCCCGCCGATGAACAACGCGAGCCCGACGCCGGTGACCCGCCACGCCAGAATCGCCGTCGCCCCGGCCAGGACCGATCCGAGCAGGATGTGCGCCCAGCCGTAATCGTCCGGCACGTAGAGCATTCCCGCGCTGAACGCCGCGGGCAGCGCGCAGCCGCCGAGCACAAGCGCGGTGCCGTTGTCGCCGTACATCCTGCTCAGCACCATCGCGGTGACGACGAGCAGGATCGCGACCACCAGCGCGATCGAACCGCCGACCCCGATCGGCAGCGAGCCGGGGGACAGCAGCAGCCCGAGACAGCCGACGATCATGGTGAGCGCCGCGAGCACCGAGCCGGTGATCCGCGCGACCCGAGGGGTCCAGCTGCGGTAATGGTCGGCGTCGGCGATCGCGACGTTGTACATGATGTCGTCGAACAGCGGTGTCGGCGCGGTGTGCGAAGCGCTCTCCAGCATCAGCAGTTCGCCGTCGCGGACGCCGTGCTCGCCGAGGCTGAGCGAGTTGGAGAACGGCGGATGGCCGATCCGGGCGAGCACCCACTCCGCGGGCTCGTAACGCTCGCCCTCGTTGTCGAAGTCGTTGGAGCGGCTGTGCTGGGCGACCATGTCGACCACGCTCGGAATCACCAGCGCGACCGGCACGTCGACCGGTATGGCCATGTCGACCTGAGTGTGCTTGGCCAGAATCGTCACCCGGGCGAGGTCGGGGGCGCGGACGATCCCGCGCGAGGATTCTTCGTCGATGTGGTCAAGTCGCGCGTGCGTCAAGCTTCCCCCAACTCGGTCTTCTACCTCGTGATTCCACGACTCGGCGGGCCGGGGGCGAGCTTGCGAACCCTCGGTCCGGGCAGCAGAATGCTGGTCGAACTGTACGACATGTCGGCTGTGACCTCTACACTGAGGCCGAATCACAGCTGGCCGAAGGGGGAATCTCGTCGATGAGCACTGTCCGCTTCCAGCGCCGTGCGCGCCGCGAGATGCCAAGGACGCCCGGCGGCGAGGTCACGCTGCAACCCCCGCCCGAAATCCCCCGGGTCACACCGGGAAACCTCGTCCTGAAGCTCATGCCCGCCGTGATGGTGATCGGCATGGTCGGCATGATGGCCCTGATGTTCACCCAGGGCGGCGGCATCGCCTCCAACCCGATGAGCATGATGTTCCCGCTCATGATGGTGTTCTCGATGGTCGGCATGTTCGCGGGCCAGGGCGGGGGCAAGGGGCAGAAGGCCGCCGAGGCCAACGAGGATCGCAAGGACTATCTGCGCTACCTCGACCAAGTGCGCAAGGACGTCGACGAGACCGCCGCTCAGCAGCGCGCTTCCGTCGAATGGAGCCACCCGGAGCCGGAACTGGTCTGGATGCTCGCGGGCACCAGCCGCATGTGGGAACGCCGCGCGGGGGACAAGGACTTCTGCCACGCGCGCATCGGTCTCGGCGGCCAGCGCCTTGCCACCAGACTGGTCGCTCCTGAGACCGGTCCGGTCGAGGAGCTCGAGCCGATCGCCGCGGTCTCGCTGCGCCGCTTCGTGCGCGCTCATTCGACCGTGCCCGATCTGCCGACCGCCATCGCGGTCAAGGGCTTCGCCACCATCGCGCTGGACGGCGACCGCGGCCAGGCGCGCGACATGACCCGCGCGATGCTGGTGCAGCTGTGCATGTTCCAGGCTCCCGACCAGGTGCTCGTCGCGGTCGTCTGCGGGCCGGACACCGCGCCGGAGTGGGAGTGGACCAAGTGGCTCCCGCACACCCAGCACCCCGACGCGCAGGACGGCATCGGTACCCAGCGCATGTTCTACGGCTCGATCCGGGAGGCGATGGCGGGGTTGCATCCGTTGCTCGGCAACCGGGTCCGATATTCGCGCAACCAGCCCGCCAACGCGAACATGGTGCATATCGTCATCGTGGTCGACGGCGGTCTGCTCGAGGCCGAGGACGATCAGTTGCGCGAATCCGGCTACGAGGGCGTCACCATCATCGACCTGTGCGGCTACGCGCCGCGCCTGGCGGTATCGCGCGGCATCAAGATGATCGTCGAGAACGGCGAGTGCGTCGGCCGCGGCGCGACCGGCAATCAGGAGCGGTTCGCGCTGATCGACCGGATCAGCCCCGAGCAGGCGCAGCAGGTTGCGCGCAGGCTGGCCCCGTACCGTGCCGCCACGCAGCGCAGCAGCGACGTGGAAACCGATGACGCCGACGTGATCTCGACGTGGGCGCAGCTGATGGGCCTCGGTGACATCGGCACTTTCAACCCGGAGCACGCGTGGCGGCCGCGCTACGGAAGGGAACGCCTGCGCGTCCCGTTCGGTGTGGGCGCCGATGGCCTTCCGGTGGAACTGGACATCAAGGAGGCCGCCGAGAACGGCATGGGCCCGCACGGCCTGTGCATCGGCGCCACCGGCTCCGGTAAGTCGGAGTTCCTGCGCACCCTCGTGCTCAGCTTGCTGGCCACGCACTCGCCAGACCAGCTGAACCTGGTGCTGGTCGACTTCAAAGGCGGCGCGACGTTCCTCGGTTTGGAGGGCGTTCCGCACGTCGCCGCCGTCATCACCAACTTGGAGGAAGAGGCCGATCTCGTCGACCGCATGAAGGACGCCCTGGCCGGTGAGATGAACCGCCGCCAGGAAGTGCTGCGCGCGGCGGGCAACTTCGCCAACGTCTTGGAGTACGAGAAGGCCAGGGCCGCGGGCGCCGACCTGGACCCGCTGCCCGCACTGTTCGTGGTGCTCGACGAGTTCTCCGAACTGCTCACTCAGCACCCGGATTTCGCGGAGTTGTTCGTGATGATCGGCCGCCTCGGCCGCTCGCTGCACGTGCATCTGCTGCTCGCCTCGCAGCGACTGGAGGAAGGCAAGCTCAAGGGCCTGGAATCCCACCTGTCCTATCGGATCGGCCTGAAGACGTTCTCCGCCAACGAATCTCGTCAGGTGCTCGGTGTGCCGGACGCCTACAACCTGCCGAACAATCCCGGTGGCGGCTACTTGAAGGCCGACTCCGGAGAGATCCAGCGCTTCCAGGCTTCCTATGTCTCCGGCGCGTATGTCGGCGGTGGCTCGCAGCGCGACATGACCGTCGCCACGCAGTCCGGTGAAATCGATGTCAGGGCACGCGCGTTCACCGCTACCCATGTCGACTTCCGGGCGGCGGACCGCGTTCCGCTGCCGCCCGAACCGAGCCTGGAACCGGAACAGGACGAGGACGGCGAGCAGCTGTCCAACCTGAACATGCTGGTCGCCCGGATCCGCGGCCACGGCCGCCCGGCGCACGAGATCTGGCTGCCGCCGCTGGACGAGGCGCCGACGCTCGACCAGCTCGTCCCGCGCTCCGTTCTCACCGGCGAATACTCCCCGGTGTCCACGCTGCGTGCGCCGATCGGCATCGTCGACCGACCCTACGACCAGCGTCGCGACCCGATGGTCATCGACCTGTCCGGCGCCCGCGGCAATGTCGCCATCGTCGGTGGCCCGCAGTCCGGCAAGTCGACGGCGCTGCGCACACTCATCATGGCGATGTCGTTGACGCACACCGCCGAACAGGTGCAGTTCTACTGCCTCGACTTCGGTGGCGGCACCCTGGCGAGCCTGCAAGGGCTGCCGCACGTCGGCTCGGTGGCCAGCCGGTTGGACGAGGACCAGGTCCGCCGCACCATCGCGGAGATGACCACCATCGTCCGGCAGCGCGAGGCGCGCTTCCGCCAGCTCGGCATCGAATCGATGACCGATTTCCGCAGGCTGCGCGCGATGGACCCGGCCGCCAGCCCGGGCGCCGCGGGCGCGCACGAGGATCCGTTCGGCGACGTCTTCCTGGTGATCGACGGTTTCAGCTCGATCCGCCAGGACTTCGAGATGCTCGAGCAGACCATCATGAACCTCGCCGTGCAGGGTCTGTCCTACGGTGTGCACGTGGTCATCGCGCTGAACCGCTGGGCGGAGGCGCGGCCCGCGCTCAAGGATCAGATCGGCACCAGGATCGAGTTGCGCCTCGGTGATCCGATGGACTCCGATCTGGGCCGCAAGTTCGCCTCACTGGTTCCCCAGGGGCGGCCGGGCCGCGGTATGACCCCGGAGTGCCTGCACATGCTGACCGGCTTGCCCCGCATCGACGGCAGCTCCGACCCGACCGACCTCACCCAGGCCGTCGCGGACGCGGTCGCCGCCATCGCCAGGCTGACGCCGGGCCGGCACGCGCCGCAGGTCCGCATGCTGCCCGAACAGCTGCCGCGCGAGCAGCTGCTGTATCTGGCGGGCGATTGGCCCGCCCAGGTCGACCCGAATGCGAAGTGCCTGCGAATCCCGTTCGGCATCAACGAGTCCGAGCTCGCGCCGGTCTACATCGACTTCGTGGAGAGCCCGCACTTCATCATCATCGGCGACACCGAATCGGGAAAGACGACGCTGCTGCGTTCGCTGATCGAGGGCATCGCCGCGTCGAACACCCCCGATCAGGCTCGCTTCATCATCGGCGACTACCGCCGCGGCATGCTCGGACTGGTTCCGGAGGGCTATCTCGCGGGCTATGGTTCCACGGCGCCGCAGTTCACCCAGAACATGAACGACCTGGCCGCGTATGTCGGCAAGCGCACGCCGGGCTCGGACGTCACGCCGCAGCAGTTGCGGGATCGTTCGTGGTGGAGCGGACCGGAGTTGTACGTCATCATCGACGATTACGATCTGGTCGCCACCTCCGCGGGCAACCCGGTCCAAGCGCTGCTCGAACATCTGCCACACGCCCGAGACCTCGGCTTCCACGTGATCATCGCCCGGCGCTCGGGTGGTGCGAGCAGGGCGATGTTCGAGGCGACGTTGGCTCGAATGCGTGATCTGGGCTCGGCGGGCCTGATCCTGAGCTGCAGCAAGGACGAGGGCGTCCTGATGGGCACCAAGCGACCGAGCCCGATGCCGCCGGGCCGAGGCACCTACGTCACCCGTAATGTCGAGGGCCTGGTCCAGACGGCGTGGATGCCGTTGCCCTGATGTCCGAGGTCGAGCTCGTCGTCACCGAGGCGCGTATCTGGGCGCGTGGCGCCGACACGCACTGTGACGCGCCGCCGTCGGTGGTCCTGGGCAGCAACGGCTTCGACCTCGTCGTGGGGCAATCGCTGAGCCCGCCTACCCACGTCGGTTCGGTGGTGCAATTCGTGCCCGCCGATGCCATAGCTTTGCCACCCCGCACACCCTCGGTGGTGGACGCGATGAGCGCCGTTTTCGCGAGTGTGCTCGAGCATCTTCGTGTCGAGACTCCGTGTGCCCGGATGACGTTGGTCTGCCCGACCGAATGGGGCGCGGCCCGTCGTGGCGTGCTCGCTCAGGCGGCGCGCCGCGTGGCCTCGGATGTCGTGTTCGAGGACATCGCGGTCCGTTCGGTCGGGTCGGACGAGGGCACCAGCCACAGTCGGCGAACGCTGGTACTGGAGTTCGGCACGCTGGCCACCACGGCGTCGGCGGTCATCCGAAGCCATCGCGGCGTGCATATCGAATCCTGTGAGCACGAGCCGACGCTCGCGTTGGCCGAGATCGAGAGCGGATCCGCGGGCTTCGCCGCTCTGTGCAACCTGATCACTCGGTTGCTCGACAGCGGCCCGATCGACCTCGTGCAAGTGGCGGCTCTCAGCGATACCAGAAAACTGGACTTGCTCCGTGAGGCGGTCCAGCAGTCCATAGGTGCCGATGTCGAGCTGCGTGCGGTCGCCGGTCCCGATCTCGTCCGGGGGCGGCGGACCGAGGCACGCGAAGTCCACGCCGCGCAGACACAGTGGATGCGACCGCTTCGCGAGCGTGCCGCGACACGACAGCCTCGATATGGCGCCGCGCGT
Source organism: Nocardia sp. NPDC059691 (assembly GCF_042733915.1). Lineage (NCBI taxonomy): Bacteria > Bacillati > Actinomycetota > Actinomycetes > Mycobacteriales > Nocardiaceae > Nocardia > Nocardia sp. NPDC059691. Next base: position 199,418 of record NZ_JBHWFB010000005.1, read on the forward strand.
ATCGCGATCGCCGCGATCGCGGCCGTGGTGGTCGTCGCGTTGACGATCGTCGGTGCGGTTGTCTTGTCCGGTCGCCGCGGAGAAGAGACGGTAGCGGCGCCCAGCACGGAAGCGGCGTCGCGGACCGCCGCACCGCCGCCGGTCGGCCCGCCGGCCGAGGCGGCACCGGAGGCCTTCGGCCGAATCCGATTCCGTGTCCCTCCCGGCTGGCGTATCGCCCAGTCGCCTGACACGGGGCGCGCTCGTGTCGATCTGGTACCCGACGAGGCTGCGCGGCAACGGATTACGGTAATGCAGGCGCCGCTGACGGCGTCGTCCAGTTACGCGCAAGTCGCGGCGAAGCTGGAAGCGCAGATCGCGCAGCGTCCGCCAGGGGTGCTGACCGACTTGCAGCAGGATGTGATGTTCGGTGGCCGTTCCGGCTTGGCCTACCTGGAACATCCCGGAGACGGATCAACCGTTCGCTGGCATGTTCTGTTGGAGTTCGGAATTCAGCTGAGTATCGGTTGCCAGTACGCAGGAGACGAATGGGGGCAATTGGAAGCCCCGTGCTCGCATTTCGGGGATACGGTCCGCGTCGTGCCGTGATGGGCGCGGGCACGCAGACCTAGCCGATTTTACTGCGGCGCAGAATGATTCGAGCCCCCGGCACCGAAGTACCGGGGGCTCGAATCAGCCGAGACGGGATCTCAGAAGAGGCCCGCCAGCGCGGTGTCGGTACCCTGCAGGTCCGAGTTGCCACTGCTGACCAGCTTGCCCGCGCTTTCCAGCGTGGTGTTCAGCTGGGTGACCTGCGTGTTCCACTGGGCCTGCAGCGAGGCGAACGCGTCGTTCGCGTCACCCTTCCAGTAGTTGGTCACGAAGTCGGTGACCTGCTTGTGGAAATCTTCGAGCATGGTCATGACGCTGCGCGCTTCGGACACGATGGCCTGGGCGCCCGCCTCGACCTCGCCGAAGTTCGAAGCAATCCGACCGGGATCGTTCGCTACCATGGGGAGCTCCTTGTTGTCTGTGGTTCGGCTATCGGATCAGGGAAGGTCCAGGCTGGAGGCCTGCGCGGCCACCTGCTGGGCGAACTGCTGGTCCTGATCGGCGAACTTCCGTCCGGCGTGGGCGAGCTTGTCCGACGTCTGGTCCAGCTGGTCGTTCAGCTTCCGCGCCTGGGCGAAGTAGCTGTCCATGAACGTGTCGAACGCCTGACGAGCCGCACCGCTCCAGGTGGCGGTGGTCTGATCCGACTTGCTGTTCAGTGCGGTGATCGCGGTTTGCAGATCCTGGTGCCGCTGCCGGCAGTTGTCCACAAACTTCGAGATCGCCTCTTCGCTCGCTTCGAGCTGTCCTGCCATTTCGGCTCCTTTCGGTTCCCGTCTCGGCCAACGGCGGAAGCCTCAGTTGGCCTGTACATCTGATTGGACGCGGTGCGGGTCTGATCGGTTCCATCCGACTCGAGAAAGTTCGGCATCGCCCCACGGGATCAGGCCCTGCGCCCCTCAGCCCGGCTCGTCCGTAGATTTCGGCGGCCGCGCACGGGCCTGCTCGGAAGACCACGATGCGATCCGGGTCTGCATGACTTGTAACGCCAGCGCTCGGCTCCCCTCCTTCCCCCTGCTCGCTGCTGTAATGATCGGCGAGTGGGCTGGCTGCGGTACACCTTACCGAACGCCTAAGTCCGCCGCTACCAGCAGAATGACGAAATCCGGTGGTCGCGAACCGAAAACCTAACGAAGGCTTGGATTCAGCGGACGCGACCGAATCACTTCACGCGATTGCGCAGCACCGGCACCAGACGGTCGAGCAACGTCTGCTGGGACGACTCGCTCCAGTCGCGGACCGCGGCGACGGCCGCGGGATCGTCCAGCGGAATCACCGTGGCACGGGTGCCCGCCACTTGGTACGGAAGACCGAGCAGGCCACCGCCGCCGGCCTTTTCGTCGCTGCGCACCGCCAGCACGTAGCCGTCCGCCGCTACTTCCAGCCGGTTGGTTCCGGTCAGTTCGCGAGGCGATGCCTCGTCGCCCGCGCGCCGGTAGTTGAGGTTGTAGACGAATCCGAGATTTTGCAGGAACTCGGTTTGCGGGGTGCCGCCGAGGAAGATCGAGACCTGCGAGCCGCGCGGCACGTCGACCATCGTGATCGTCTTGCCCCGGAATACCGGGTTGTCCGCTCGCGCCCGGTCCAGCGGCGACAGCGCTGCCGTGCTGCTCGGCGTGGCGACGGCGGGATCGGGTGCTTGCCCCTCGCGATTAGAGGCCCAAATGCCGATCCCCGCGGCGAGTGCGACGGCCACCACGCCCGCGGCCGCCGCGAGCAGCCAGTTCTTGCGCGCGGGTCGTGCGGCGGCGCTCCCTTGACCGGAGACGGCCACTCGGGGGTCGGTCCCCGGCCGCGGATCGAATACCTGGATGGGATAGGTCGGGGAGGTGTTGGTGGCGACGGGGTTGTAGCCGGGAATGAGGGCGCTCGCCGCCGCATCGGTGAATTCGCGGCAGCTGTCGAATCTTTCGGCCGGGTTCTTCGCCATGGCGCGGGCGAAAACGTGGTCGATGGCGGGCGGCAGGCCGGGGTTGACGGCGGTGGCCAGCGGCGGGGGCTCGTGAAGATGCCCCATCATCACCAGCGCGGGTTGGGTTCCCGGGTAAGGGTTGCGCGCGGTGAGCAATTTGAAGAACGAGCACGCGAGGCTGTAGACGTCGGCGCGGTGGTCGAGCGGGCTGCCGGTGAGCTGCTCGGGCGGGGCGTAGGCGATGGTCGCGACGAAACTACCGGTCTGCGTGAGTTCGGTGGTGTCGTCATTGGCTTTCGCCACGCCGAAATCGGTGAGCAGCACGCGCTCTTCCTCGCCGTCGGCAGGTGCGGACAGCAGGAAATTCGCCGGTTTCACATCGCGATGCAGCAAGCCCTTGCGGTGCGCGTAGTCGAGTCCTTTGCCGACTTCGGTCGTGATACGCAGTGCGCGAAGCGGATTCATCGCATGCGGGTCGCGAGCCAGTTCGGCGGCGGCATCGGTACCGTCCACGTATTGCATGGCGATCCACAACTGGCCGTGTTCTTCACCGCGGTTGTATACCGAGACGATGTTCGGATGATCCAGTCCGGCGGCGAGATTGGCTTCACGCTCGAAGCGGGTACGGAACTCGTAGTCGCGGCTGAGTTCGCCGCCGAGCACCTTCAACGCGTCGGTCCTGGGCAGGCTGGGATGCTTGGCCAGATACACCGTGCCCATGCCGCCCGCGCCGAGCACCCGCATGATGCGGTACCCGCCGACAATGGTCCCGGGGCTCATCGCCATGTGCACGATCTCCTGACTCCACGCGGGCCGCTGGCGTTCGCCACGCAGCATACTCGACCGAATTCGCGACGAAAGTGCCGCATTATCGGCTGTTCGCGAAAACGGAATACTGTGCGGCGGCGCGCTGTTGCGCGTCCAGCAGTTGATTCGCCGCGACGAATCCGACGTATTCCTTATACGCGACGACGCAGGTGAATCGCCTGTCGTCGAAAAGTCCGCTCCGGTTCTCCACGCACGCCGAATCGGGCAGGTGCTGCGGGGGATCGGCCGGACCCGCAACCACTGTGGGGGTGATACGTTCCGCGGCGATCCGCCGGGCCGTTTCCTGGTTCGGCGTGCGGATCACCAATGTGTCTCCGGAGACGGCGAATTTCTCGGCCCCCATCGCCGTGAAACGTTGTTTCGCGTAATCGAGGTCTTCGGCGTATTGCATGATGCCGCGCAGGCCGAACAAGGCGTGCGAATCGTCGTAGCTGGGCGATTGGACCCCGGCCGGATTCAGGGTGCGGCTCAGCAGATGATCGGGATCCCAGGGCAATCGCAGCATCTCCTCCTCGGTCAGCGGAGCCAGCTGATCGAGCAGCGGAAGCTGAACGTCGTACGCCTTTTCCGCGAGAGTGACTAGGGCGTCGCGGTCGGGAGCGTTGGCCGAGACGAGGAACGCCACCACGTAGGAGCCGTGCGCGAGCATCGCGCGCAGGAAGGGCGAGCCGGGGCGCCAGTGCGCTCGCGCCTGCGGCTGCCGCGGCAGCGTGACCGGCTCGTTCTGGTCGCGGTAGGCGCCGAGATCGGCGTCGTAGAACTCGTACGCGGCCTGACGGGCGCGGTCCGGGTCGGGAAACTGCATGACGATCGTGCCGATCGTGGTGGAATTGGGCCGGGGCTTGGTCGGCCACCCGGAGGCGATCAGGCTGACATTCTGATCCGATCCGTTGGTGTGGAACCCGTACATCATGCGGTTGCGTTCCGCGATCGGTCGCATGTCCTCCTGGCGACCGAGTTCACCGGGCAGCGTTCCCTTGCTGATACTCGACGGCGTCCAGCTGTACTTCATCCTGGGATCGATGTCGTAGGCCGAGGCGACGTGATCGGCCAGCCGCATGGCGGCGACCTTTCCCATGTCGATGAACAGCGGTTGGTAGTCGTCGTCGTGCGCGTTCGGCGGCTCGGTGGGGTAGTTGCCGGTGTCGAGACCGCGAATATCGATCTCACCCGGCCGCGCGGTTCCCGCGAGCGTCGAACCACAGCCGGTGACGATCGTGGCGGCCAGCGTGCACGCGAGAGCGACAGCGGCGGTGCGGAATCCTGTCATGCGGCATTCACCAACAATGCGTACTGGGCGGAGATGCGTTGCTGTGCGTCGAGCAGTTGATGCGACCAGGCGAACGCGGCGTAGCGGTCGTAGGACACCGAACAATAGAACCGGACGACGACCGTCTCGTTGCCGATGTACTCCTTGCACTGGGCAGCGGGAAGGCCCTTCGGCGACTCGGCTCCGCGGAATTTCTTCGTGAGTCCGCCGAGTTCCTCGCGTAGTCGTGCGGCCGAGTCGGCGTCGCGCGCGCGGAACAGATGGGTTCCGTCGGCGGCGTACCGATCCACTCCCGCCGCTTCGATGATCCGGCGGTCGTCGGCCGAATCGATGGTGAAGTGCAGCGCGCCACGCTCGGTGTACGCGCCGGGCGGATCGATCCAGGAGTCTTCCCTGGGACGCGGCAGCGCCCGGTTCAGCATGCCGTCGATATCGACCGGCAATGTCATCAGCTGGTCGACGGGCGTGGGCGTGAACCGGCCGATCGCCGGGACCACGGTGTCCAGGCTCTTCTCGACCAGGGCGAGCAGTTCGGCGAGGTCGACTTTCTCCAGGTAGACCTTCGCATAGTCGTAGACCCAGGTGTAGACGACGAATTTACCCGTGGCGAACCATGATCCGATCGACTGATCCGTGGGTTGCCAATGCGCGTGCGCGGCTGGGTACTTCGCGATCTGGACGGGCGTGTTGCGGTTGTTGGCCTCGAAGTCGACGCGTTCCAGGGCCGCCGCCGCGGCCGCCGCCTTCTGCTCGTCGGGAAAGATCATGACGGCGTTGACCAGGTCGGTGCCCCGGTTGTCCGGCGCATTGCCCGCGTTGCTGAAGAATCCCGCGACGAAATCCGGCGCCGCCTCGGCGAACCGGGAGACGTCCATGATCCGCCCGAGCGAGTTCTTCGGCTCGATGAACACCTTGGACAAGGACGGATTCTGGAAGACGAACCCGGGGTCGATGTCCGAGGGCGGCGGGAGGAAGTTCGCGAGCCGCTCCGCCTCGATCATGCGCGCCTGCTCGGGATTCTTCGCTGTTCCGTACGCGCGCGGCGTCGTCGCGTAATTGCCCACGTCGAGCTGCGCCAGATCGACGGGCTGCGCGGACTTGTCCGTTCCGGCCGCCGGGCCGCCGCACGCGCCGCCCCCGAGGGCTACGGCGCAGGCCAGCACCAGGGCACCGGCGGTTCGGATCGGTCTCGACATCGCGCCGTGCTGCACTCTTCCCTCCCCTGACTGCGGTAGTTGCGCCGGATCCTACTTCGGCCCACCCGCGGCCGAGGATCGCGAAAGCGCTGGACGCTTACCGCCGTCGATCTCAGAAACTGTTCGCCAGCAGCGCGTACTCCGCGGCGACCTTCTGTCGCACGTCCGGTTCCTTATCACTGGTGACGACTCCGACGTACCGTTTGTACGCGACGTAACACCGGTATTTGTACTCGCGGTCCGGGTCGCCCTTGCTGTTGAGTTGCAGGCACTTGGCGCCGGGGACATCCTTGGGAGCGCCCAGCGGATCGTAGTGCGCGCCTTCGCTGTCCAACAGGCCGGTGACCAGTTTCTGGGCGGCGGCCGCGTCTCGGGTTCGAGCGACGTAACTGTCGTCGAGCAGGCCGATGTGATCGACGCCGGCTTCCTCGACCAGGCGCAGGTGGACCGACTCGTCATCGGCGCGGTGCACCGTGTGAAAGCCGCCGTAGACGGCGAAGGTCGCCGGATCCGGCACGCGGTTCTTGCGGTCGGCGACCGCGACGCGGGCGAGCAGGCCGTCGGGATCGGCCTTCAGGGTGTCGAGCTTGTTCACCGGGGTCGGGGTGAATTTGTCCAGCTGCGCGACCTGGGCGGCCAAGGTCTTGTCGACCCACTTCACCAGGTCGTCGCCATCCGCCGTCGGACGCTGGATGAACAAGGAGATGACGAATTCCTTGTACGCCATGAAAGTGCCGACGTTGGGAACGCCGGGCCGCCAGTGGATGTAGGAGTCGGGATACTTCGTGGACGACAGTTTGCGATTGTCCGGCGAAACGGCGATGTCGACGTCCTCGAGTTCACGGGCGGCGAGCTTCGCGGTGGCCTCGTCGGGGAAGCGGAACAACGCGTTCGTGACCGCGGTGGCCTGCGGCGCCGGATTGGACTGGCCGGCCGGATCGGGACGGTCGGCGCCGCTGGCGGCGTATCCCACGACCAGCTTGCGATTGTCGAAGACCGGCCTGGACACCTTGGCCACGAAGTCGAGCGCCTGCTCGGCGTCCTTGACGACGGTGCTGCCGCGGCCGAACTTCAGCGTGGAGTCGACGCGCACGGTCGGAGCCACGGCGTCGGACATCCGCATGCCTTCCAGCAGCGCGCCTTTGCCCGCCGAATCCTGGTTGTACTCGTGCTTGTCGACGGGATAGGTGCCGACTTCCAGCTTGCGCACATCGATCTCACCCGCGGTCGGCGTGCCGTGCACACCCGCGCAACCGGCCAGCATCCCCGCCAGTGCCAGGCAAGACGCGGTGAGCGCGATCCGTTGCGTCCGAACCATCTCAGGCCCCTCGTTCCTCCCGTTGCTGACACTGAAGTTACCCGACGGACGCCGGGTAGGGGGACCGATGGTCGTCGTATTGCAATACCCTTGTCGGTGTGGCGACGACCTTGCACTGCAATCCCGGTGGAGGCCGATACCGGTGATGGATCGGCAGGTCGAGGTCGTCGTCGGCAGCCACGCCGTGGCCAGGGTCGCGGGCGCGGTCGTCGTCGTCGCGCACCGCAGGCCGGGCAGGCCCACCCCGGACTCGACCGCCGTCGTCGCTTTGGAATCACTGGCCGAACTGGTGCGCGACGCGACCGATCGGGAGCCGGGTGGCCCCGGCGCTCTGGTGGCCCGGCACGCGACGCGCTGGCTGATGAAACAGGCCGAGCAGATCAGCCCGGGCGAGCCGATCGACTTCGGCATTCTGTCCACCGCCGAGCACGGGGGCGTGGCGATCTTCTTGCACGGGGCGATCACCGCCGTGCTGGCCGGTGACGGCGTGCTCGAGCGATACCGCGGCAGCGATGCCGCCTTCACGGTGGATCGGGTCGCGGCGGTTCCGGCGCGGGCGGCGGCGCTGTTCGTCGACGACGCGAAGGGCCGCATCCCGGATCTGCCACCCGAGCCCGGCATCGGCAGGCTGGTCGAGGGCATCGCGCAGGCAGGTGGCGCGATCGTCTGGACGGATGGCTCCCGCACGGGCCTGCCGACGAACGGCGGAGAGTCCGGCTCCGCCGGCGCGCACCACCGCCCGGAGACGCATCCGGTGCCGACGGCGCGCGTCGAATACGAGCCGTCCGCCGAATCGCAACGGCAGGAGCCGCGACCGCCGCGATACCCGACGGCGCCGTCGACCGCGATGCTCGATGCCCAGACCGAGCAGACGCCGATCGACCCGCACCACGCCCCGACGCAGCTGGGCGGCACCAATCCCGCGCCGCGGCCCGACCCGGAGCTGCAGCGTCGGCTCGAGGCGACCGCGAAGGCCACCGCGCTGACGGTCAAGGTGATGGGATTCAAATGCGCGCGAGCGCATCCCAGCGATCCTCGGGCGGCGTTCTGCACCGTCTGCGGTATGCCGGTCGACCAGACCCAGGCGCTGATCGAGGTGGTCCGTCCGCCGCTGGGCATGCTGATCCTCGACGACGGCATGACCTACATGCTCGCCGCGGACGCGGTGATCGGTCGCGATCCGGAGCACTCGCCCGCCGCGGAGAGCGGACTCGTCCCGCTGCGGGTCGACGACGCCTCCGGTGGCATGTCCAGGGCGCACGCCGAAATCCGATTGGTGAACTGGGATGTGACGGTGGTGGACTGCGGCTCGACCAACGGAACCCGCACTCGCCTGCCGGGCTACCGCGACTGGGTGCGCCTGGCGCCGCGCCAGTCCATGGCGCTCATGCCGGGCACCGAGATCATGCTCGGCAACCGCGTGCTGCGCTTCGAACTGGCCGCGCCGCCGCCGTTCGGCCGCTGAGCCCGCGCTACGAATAGCGCGCGGCGCACACGCTTTCGCCGTTCAGGACACCGGCGCGGAAGGCCTCGACTCGTGAGAAACCACTCGGGACGGTCTTGCCCTGGGCGTCGCTCGCGGCCAGGCCATCGGTGAGCAGCCCCGAGACCGCCTCGTCCAGATCGCCTGCGGCGAGCTTGATATCGCCCTGATCCACCGGCCGCCCGGACTCGGCGAGTTTGCCGGTGACCACTCCGGACAGACAGGCCGCGCGCAGGCCGGTCTTGGCCCCGACCAGACTCTGACCACGGCTCTGCTGGACGGCCAAGGTGTATCGGGAGATGAACACGATGTAGCCGTTGTAGTCGCCGGTTACCTTGAGCGGCAGCGGGTCGTCCGCGCCGGACGTCGAGGTACCGCGCTCGGCGAGTCCGGGAATATCGGTGGCGATCGTGTTCGCGGCGGGGCAGTACGACACCGGTTCGGTCACGACGCCGTCGGGGCAATTGATCTTCGCCCGTGAGTAGTCGTATGTCGGCTCGTGGTCGATCGGCAGAATGGCTTTGAGTGCTTTGGTGAGTTCGACCAGGGTCTGTTTCGTGATGGGGTACTCGCCGCGCCCGTTGTCATCGCTGAAGCTCTGCGGCAGATTGGCGCGGCGCTGGTCGATCTCGTCCTGGTCGATGCCCTTGCATGCCTTGGGACCGTCGGTGAAACCGATTTGCACGGCGGTGACCCGTTCGAAGGCGGAGCCGTGCACGCTCTCCGGATCGTCCGGGTCGGAGTCGCGGATGGCGACGGTGGCGGCGAGCACGGTGTTGAGGCCGTCGGAGGTGTTGATCGTGAAGTGCTTTGCCTTGCCCTCTGCCACGTGCCGCATGAACGCGCCCGCGAAGCAATCCGCCTGCTGCTCCTTGACGATCACCGGGTCCTTCGCGCCGACGATCTTGGCCATGGTCTGCACCGCGTGCCCGTACTCGTGCGCGAGCACCATCACCACCGACATCTTCCCGAAGGTCTCCTCCATGGTGGGAAGCAGCACCGACCGATCCCAGCCGATGGAATTGTCCAGGCGGCAGAAGGCGGCGTTCACCAAGCGGTAGGTGCTCTCCTTGCAGAACTCGACCGACTCGGGACGCCCGGCCTTCGCGCTCCAGGACAGCAGCTTCTCGACCGGCTTGAACTCGCCTTGGAACTCCTTGCCGAACTCGCCGCGCCAGTAGGTCTGGATGTCGTCGACGGCGTTGAGCGCCAGGGTGTCCACGGCGCCGCCGTCGCCGTTGGTCGCGGTCAGCGTGCTGTCCGGGACGCCGGTGCGGGGGCCGCTGGGGCCGCTCGTGGTGGGCAGCCCGGCAACCTTGAACGGATCGTCGTAGACGGAGACGGCCCGGCCGTCGACCACTCGAATACAGCCGCCGACCAGCACCAGAATGCTGAGCAGCGTCGCAACCAGCGCGGTCGGTCGGACTCTCGGCAAGGCTCCCCCTAGTCGGCCGCTAGATCGTTCACATCGGTCGCCGGATCGGGGCATTTGGCGCATCGGGGGCACCGCCGATGTCCGGGTGATGGAATAGTATCCGCTGCATGTCTTCACCGGGGGCGCAGACCATCACCGTGCGCCATGATGGAAACGAACGAGTATTCGATTCGAGCCAGCAGGTCACGATGGGCCGCGCGCCGGAGGTGACGCTTTTCGTCGACAGCCCGCTCGTCTCGCGTGTGCACGCCACGCTGGCCTGGCAGGGCAGCGCCTGGGTGTTGACCGACAACAAGAGCACCAACGGGGTTTTCGTGGACGCGCGCAGGCTGACCCAGCCGGTGTCGATCGACCGCCCCACGCAGGTCCGGCTGGGTGACGCGATCAGCGGCCCGCTGTTGCACCTGCTGCCCGCGAACCCGCAACCCCCGCACCGTCCTTCCGCGCGCCCGCCGCAACCGGCTCCGGTGCCGCAGCCGGGACCGCCGCCGCACGGGGTCCGGCGGCCCGTGCAGCAGTTCCAGCATCCGCACTATCCGCCGCCCCAGGACGCACCGGCGCCCGCGGTGAACATCAACATGACGACCAGGGCGGACACCTCGAACATGCCGCCGGTCCGGGCCAGGGCGAGCACAGCGCCCATCGCCCGCGCCGACCGGATCCCGCAGACCGGCCTGAGCATCGGCCGCACCACCGACAACCAGATCGTCGTCAACGATCCGCTGGCCTCGCGCAAGCACGCCCGCCTGGTTGCCTCCGCCGAGGGGCTGGCCATCGAGGACCTCGGCTCGGCGAACGGCACGTTCGTCAACGGGCACCGCCAGCAACGGGCGGTGCTGCGCGAGCGGGACATCATCACCATCGGCAACGTCGACTTCGTCGTCCAGCAGGGCACACTGGTGCACCGGCAGAAGCCGGTCGCCGAGCAGGGCCTCGCGGTGCACGGGGTCGGCTTCACCGTCGAGGGCAACAAGCAACTGCTCGTCGACGTGAACATGTCGGCCAGCCGCGGCACCCTGACCGCGCTGATCGGCCCGTCCGGAGCGGGCAAATCCACGCTGTCGCGCCTGATCGCGGGCACCACCCGGCCTTCGGGCGGCGTGGTCACCTTCGAAGGCCGCAACCTGCACGCCGAGTACGAGGCGCTGCGTTCCCGGATCGGCATGGTGCCGCAGGACGACGTGCTGCACCGCCAGCTCACAGTGCGCCAGGCACTCGGTTTCGCGGCCGAGCTGCGGCTGCCGAGGGACAACAGCAAGCAGGACCGGCAGCAGGTCATCGACGGTGTGCTGCAAGAGCTCTCGCTCACCGAGCACGCCGACACCAGGGTCGACCGCCTTTCCGGCGGTCAGCGCAAGCGCGCCTCGGTGGCGCTGGAACTGCTGACCGGCCCGTCGCTGCTCATCCTGGACGAACCGACCTCGGGCCTGGACCCGGCATTGGACCGCCAGGTCATGGTGATGCTGCGCGAACTGGCCGACGCGGGCCGCGTGGTGATCGTGGTGACCCACTCGGTGGCGCACTTGGACATGTGCGATCAGGTGCTGCTGCTCGCCCCCGGCGGGAAGACCGCCTACTGCGGCAATCCGGCCGGTGTCGGCGCGACGCTGGGCACCAGCGACTGGGCGGAGATCTTCGCCGACGTCGCGGCCAACCCGGATCAGGCGTTCGCCGCGTATCGCTCCCGGCAGGCGTTCGCGGCGCCACCCCCGCCGCCTGCGCAACCGTACGGGCCCGCGGGCAGTCCGCCGCAATCCAGCCGCGGCAAACAGTTCTCGACCCTGGCGCGCAGGCAGGTCCGCCTGATTTTGGCCGACCGCGGATATCTGACGTTCCTGGTGTTGCTGCCGTTCATCCTCGGCGGCCTGTCGCTGGTGGTGCCGGGGAAGAACGGTTTCCAGCGCGGTGCGCTGAGAGCGCTGCCGGACGGCACATTCGTGCCCGAAGGCGGAAGTGAGACACAGCAGTTGCTCGTGGTGCTGATCCTGGGCGCCTGCTTCATGGGCTCCACGCTCACGGTGCGCGACCTGGTCGGCGAACGCACGATCTTCCATCGCGAGCGCGCCGTGGGGTTGCTGCCCTCGGCGTATCTGATGGCGAAGATCGCGGTGTTCAGCTTCACCGCGCTGCTGCAATCGGCGGTGCTGGTCGGCATCGTCCTCGCGGGCAAGAAGCGTCCGGGTCAGGGCGCGGTGCTGGCGTCCGGCAGCGCGGAGCTGTACATCGACATCGCACTGACCGCGATCTGCTGTGTGGTCGTCGGATTGCTGCTCTCGTCGCTGGCCAAGTCGAACGAGCAGGTGATGCCGCTGCTGGTGGTGGCCATCATGTGCCAGCTGGTGATGGCGGGCGGCCTGATCCCGGTCACCGGCCGGGTGGTGCTCGAGCAGGTGTCCTGGCTGTTCCCCGCTCGCTGGGGATACGCGACGGGCGCGTCGACGGTGAACATCCGCGAACTGTTCCTGAACGCGCAGGCCGACACGCTCTGGCAGCACAAGGCGGAGATCTGGGCGTTGGACGTCGGCGTGCTGTTGCTGATCACCGTGGTGCTCGCGGTCATGACCTGGCGCCGGTTGCGACTGAAGAAGTCGGCCGCGTGACGCGGTCCGGACGGTCCGGCTACGCCCCGGTGCGCGGAGGCGGCGCCCAGCGGCGTGGGACGGCAACGACGAGCATCTCGGCCGCGAACCGGGCACACTTATGCCTGTGACGGTGCGAGTAGGGGCAGTGCATCTCGGCTGGGATGTGGTGTCCGTGGCGGCCGGTGGCGGTGGCGTTCCCATCCGCCCCGTGCAGGTGGAGGGCATGTGGACGCCGCCGGCCTATCTGCTGGCGGATTCGTCGGGCCGGTTGCACACGGCAGGCGTGGAACGCAACAGACCCGATCTCGGGATGGCGATCGCCGACGTGCGCGACATCCTCGGGCATCCGCAGATCGTGGTCGCCGGCGCGACATGGCCCGCGGAGTTGGTGTTCCGCGCGCGTCTGTACAACCCGCTCGCCGAGATCGGCAAGCACTTGCGCGGCAAACCGGATCTGGTGGCGTTGCCCTACCCGGACAGCTGGCCGGACGAGAAGATCGATGTCTACGCCTCGATGGTGGAACAGCTCGATGTCGTCGTGGAACCGCTGCCGGAGAGCGTCGCGCTGTCCGGCTACGTCCGCGCCCTCGGACTGGTGCACCCGCCGGACCGGTCCAGGCCGAACGGCGTCGGCGCGACGGGTGTGTACTCCGACGGCCGCGGCATGCTGGTGGTCGCGGTGCACGGCGACGACGAGCAGCCCACCGAGTCGGTCGACGTTCCGGTGGACGCGGAGGCCATGCGTGACGCCAGGTCGGCGGACGACGTCGTGATCGAGGTCATGGCGGCGGCCCGTTCGATCGGCGCGGACACCTCGACGGTCCTGCTGTCGGGCAACGTGCGCTTCAACGACGCGTTGCGCCTGGCCTTCCAGAACCATCTCGGACACCGCCTGCACGTGGCCGATCACCCGATGCACGCCCTCGTCCTCGGCGCGGCGCACCTGCTGGTGAGCGATCCGGAGGCGGACGAGCCGGAGCCCGCGGGCAGGCACGCCGAACCCGCGCCCGCTCCGCAGCGCCCGGTGGACGCGCAGTACCCCCCGCAGCAGGCGGACGCGGGTCAGCGGTCGGCGCGGCCGGTGCCCGGTGTGCAGTACGGCCCGGGATACCCGACCCAACCCGAAGAGGCGACGACCAGGATCGGTCGCGACGAAGCGCCGCGTGGCCTGCCGCCGAATCTCGCCGAGCTGGGTAGCCGCTTCACCCGGCCGCCGAGCGCGCCGGACGAGCAGCAAGACGGCGGTCGTCCGCCCGGTGGGCCGGTGCCGCCCCTCGGCCCGCGTCCGCCCTATCCCGGCGGGCCGGAACAGTCGTACCCCGGTCAGCAGCGCCAGGGGCCATGGCAGGACTCGGGCGCCGACTCCGACGACGAGGACCGGCACCCCAAAGGCAAGCTGTGGAACAAGATGAAGGGCAACTTGTTCGGGGCCAACACCGTCGTCGGGGCGGTGGCGCTGGCCGTGGTCGCGCTTCCCTCCGGGAATCATGGCGTGGAGCTGACCGCGCGGCCGGGCGTCCTCGACACGGCATCGGTCGTCGCGGAGGAAGGGGTCGATGGCGAGCCGGTCGGCTGTCCGACCGCGCCCGATGCGATCATCCAGCCCAAACCAGGGGTCACCGCCGCACGGGGCAACCAGCGGGAAGCGCGGGAACGGGCCGCCGAGTGCGGACGGCCCGATGTCGATACTCTGCGCTATTTGGTCCCCGGCCCGCCGGGCGCCATCGACCTGGGCCCGCCGATCGAGATCTGACGCGATTTCTTCCCGCGATACCCCACTGGTATCGTTGCTCGCTGGCGTGTGGAACGTCCGGCCGACTCCTGGTGATCGTCCGGATGTCCGCCGAGTCCCGGGTCTCCACCGGCCGCCGGGAACACCTCGACCGCACGCTCGGCTGGCAACACCGACGACAGACAGGGAAGCACTGTGCCTACGTACAGCCCCAAGGCGGGTGACGTGACCCGTAAGTGGTACGTCATCGACGCCACTGACGTAGTGCTCGGCCGTCTCGCCGTCCAGGCAGCGAATCTGCTGCGTGGCAAGACGAAGCCGACCTACGCCCCGAACGTCGATGGTGGCGATTTCGTCATCATCATCAACGCCGACAAGGTTGCCATCAGCGGCAACAAGCGGCAGGACAAGCTGATCCACCACCACTCCGGGCACCCGGGCGGCCTCAAGTCGCGGACCGTCGGTCAGGTGTTGGAGAGCCGCCCCGATCGGCTCGTGGAGAAGGCCGTCAAGGGCATGATCCCGAAGAACAAGCTCGGCAACGCGATCGCGGGCAAGCTGAAGGTGTACGCGGGCCCGACGCACCCGCACGCCGCCCAGCAGCCCATTCCGTTCGAGATCAAGCAGGTGGCCCAGTGACCGCTCCCGAGGAATTCAACGAGGAATACGTCGAGGAATTCGACGCCGCCGAGGCTGTCGAGGACGGTGCGGGCTACGAGGACTCCGAGGCCTCGGCGTCCTACGCTCCGATCGTGATCGACCGCCCGGTGCAGACCGTCGGCCGCCGCAAGGAGGCCGTCGTGCGCGTGCGCCTGCTGCCCGGCTCCGGCAACTTCGTGCTCAACGGCCGCACCATCGAGGACTACTTCCCGAACAAGGTGCACCAGCAGCTGGTCAAGTCGCCGCTGGTGACCGTCGAGCGCACCGAGTCCTTCGACGTGCACGCCCGCCTGGTCGGCGGCGGCCCGTCCGGCCAGGCAGGCGCTCTGCGGCTGGCCATCGCCCGTGCGCTGATCGAGGTCACCCCGGAGGATCGTCCCGCCCTCAAGCGGGCCGGCTTCCTGACCCGTGACCCGCGCGCCACCGAGCGCAAGAAGTACGGTCTGAAGAAGGCGCGCAAGGCGCCGCAGTACTCGAAGCGCTGATTTCGGCAACGTCGGCCCACCGCATCCGGCACCCTCGCGGTGCCGGACGCGGTACGGTCGACGCGGCAGCTGTACGAGAGCAGGCTCCAGCGAACAGCTGGTCGCCTGCTCTCGCGCTGTATGAAGATGCGGCGTTAGCGGGGCCTTCGTGGTGCACGGGCCGGTGCCTCCCGGGCCGGCGCGCCCACGCCACAGATCACCAATGAGGGGCGAGGTATGGGACGGTTGTTCGGCACCGACGGAGTCCGCGGGCTTGCCAACGAGTCACTGAGTCCGGAGCTGGCGTTGCGCGTTTCCGGCGCGGCCGCGCAGATCCTGAGCCGGGGCAAGAAGCGCGCGCTCGCGGTGGTCGGGCGCGACCCGCGGGCCAGCGGGGAGATGCTCGAGGCCGCGGTGACCGCGGGGCTGACCGCGGCGGGAGTGGACGTGCTGTCGGTGGGGGTGCTGCCGACCCCGGCCGTGGCCTACCTCACCGGTTTGTACGACGCCTGTCTGGGCGTGATGATCTCCGCCTCGCACAACCCGATGCCCGACAACGGGATCAAGATCTTCGCCGCGGGCGGGCACAAACTCGACGACGCGATCGAGGACCGGATCGAGGCGCTCATGGCCGCGGAGACGCAGTTCCGGCCGACCGGTGCGGGCATCGGCCGGGTCCGCAGCGCGGCGGGCGCGCGCGATCACGGGCTGGCCGTCCCGGATCAGTACAGCCTCGCGGGCACCCACGAACGCTATGTGGAACATCTGGTGGAGGCGACGGGCCAGGACCTATCCGGGCTGACCGTCGTGGTCGACTGCGCGCACGGCGCCGCCGCGGAAGTCGGACCCGCCGCCTACCGTGAGGCCGGTGCGACGGTGATCGCCATCAACGCCGAGCCGGACGGGCTGAACATCAACGACGGCTGCGGATCGACCCATCTCGAGCAGGTACGGGCCGCGGTGGTGGAGCACGGCGCCGATCTCGGTCTCGCGCACGACGGCGACGCCGACCGCTGCCTGGCCGTGGACGCCTACGGCAATGTGGTGGACGGGGACGCGATCCTCGCGATCCTGGCCCTCGCCATGCACGAGGCGGGCGAGCTGGCCGAAGACACTTTGGTCGCCACCGTGATGAGCAACCTCGGCCTGCACATCGCGATGCGGACGGCCGGAATCACCGTGCGCACCACCGCCGTCGGCGACCGTTATGTGCTCGAGGAGTTGCGGCGCGGCGGCTTCACGCTGGGCGGCGAGCAGTCGGGGCATGTGGTGTTCCCGCGATACGGCACCACCGGCGACGGCATTCTCACCGGCCTGCGCTTGATGGCGCGGATGGCGCAGTCCCGGCGCAGCCTGGCCGACTTGGCGAGCGTGCTGAGCACCGTGCCGCAGATTCTGGTGAACGTGCCGGTCAACGACAAATCCGTGGTCGCGCGCGCACCCGAGATCCGCGAAGCCGTGCTGGAGGCGGAACGGATACTCGGCGACTCCGGGCGCGTGCTGCTTCGACCCAGCGGCACGGAGGAATTGGTGCGGGTGATGGTGGAGGCCACCGACCCGGCGCAGGCGCGCCAGCTGGCGGACGATCTGGCGAAGCGGGTCGCAGGGGTATAGAGGGTTGAGGTCGTGCCGCGGCCGTGGGTCAGTGGGTTTCGGTGAGTACGCCCGCGTTCATGTGCCAGCGGCGGGTCGCGCGGACGGTGTCGAGCATGCGGCGGTCGTGAGTGACGAGCAGGAGTGTGCCGGTGAAGGACTCGACGGCCTGCTCCAGTTGTTCGATGGCGGGGAGGTCCAAGTGATTGGTCGGCTCGTCGAGCACGAGCAGGTTCACGCCCCGGGCTTGGAGCAGCGCGAGGGCGGCGCGGGTGCGTTCGCCGGGGGAGAGCGTGTCGCACGGCCGCAGCACGTGTGGGCCACGCAGGCCGAATTTCGCCAGTAGCGTGCGCACTTCGGCCTCCGGCCAGTCCGGCAGTTCGCCGCCGAAAGTGGCGGCCAGGGCCGCGGTCCCGCGAAACAGCCCGCGCGCTTGGTCGACCTCGCCGACCTCGACGCCGGAGCCCAGGCTCGCCGTCCCGGTGTCGGGCTGGAGCTGTCCCAGCAACAGGGCGAGCAGCGTCGACTTCCCGGAGCCGTTCGCCCCGGTCAGCACGATGCGGTCGGCCCAGTCGACCTGGGTGGTGATCGGGCCGAGCGTGAAGTCGCCACGGGTGACGGCCGCCTGGGACAGGGTCGCCACCACCGAGCCGCTGCGCGGGGCCGCGGCGATGCTCATGCGCAGTTCCCATTCCTTGCGGGGTTCTTCCACCACCTCGAGCCGTTCGATGCGGCGCTGCGTCTGCCTGGCCTTGGCGGCCTGCTTCTCGGTGGACTCGGCCCGCATCTTGCGGCCCGCCTTGTCCGAGTCCACCTTCCTGGGATCACGCGCCTTGCGGCGGGCGGTGCGGACACCGTGTTCGAGCCAGTTGCGCTGCATCTGCGCGCGGGCCTCCAAGCCAGCCTTGGTGTCGGCGTAGTCCTCGTACGCCTCGCGCGCGTGCTGCCGGGCGATCTCGCGCTCCATCAGGTACGACTCGTAGCCGCCGTCGTACGACCCGACCTGTTGCTGCGCGAGATCCAGCTCCACGATGCGGTTCACCGTGCGCGCCAGGAACTCCCGGTCGTGGCTGATCACCATCAACGGGACCCGCACACCGGCGACGAACTGTTCCAGCCGGGCCAGGCCGTCCAGGTCCAGGTCGTTGGTCGGCTCGTCCAGCAGCAGGATGTCGAAGCGGGACAGCAGGACCGAGGCCAGCCCGGCCCGCGCGGCCTGACCGCCGGACAAACCGGTCATGGGTGTATCCAGGCCGCTGGGCAGACTGTCCGCGAGGCCGAGATCCGCGGCGACCTCGTGGGCGCGCTGGTCCAGATCGGCCCCACCGAGGGCGAGCCAGCGTTCCAGTGCGGGGGAGTACTCGTCCGGCCCGCCGTCGGCGAGGCGCTCGGCCGCGGCGTCCATCACTCGCTGCGCCTCGGTGACTCCCGTTCGGCGGCCGAGGAATTCGAAGACGGTCTCGCCTTCGACCCGTTGTGCCTCCTGGGCCAGATAACCGACCGTCGCGTCGGGGGGACTGAGCGTGATGCTGCCCGTCGGTGCGTGCCGGTCGGCGAGCATGCGCAGCAGCGTCGACTTGCCCGCGCCGTTCACACCGACCAGTCCGATCACGTCGCCCGGCGCGAGGGTCAGATCCAAGTCGGCGAACAGCGTGCGCTCGCCGTGACCGGCCGACAGGCCGCGGGCATGCAGAGTGGTGCTCACCAGCACGAGTCTGCCGTGCTCGGGGTCGGACCCTGAGGTCGACCCCGGGAGAAATCAGGGTCGGTATCGGCCGCCGGGCCGATGGCGGGGCCCGCGACGACGGGCACAGTGGAGGACGTAGCGATCACCGCACGAGAGGGAAGACCAATGACCGCCCCCACCCGCCGTTTCACCCGCTCCACCCACGACAAGTGGATCGCAGGCGTCTGCGGTGGCATCGCCGAGTATCTCGGCTGGAACGCCAACGTCGTCCGTCTGCTGTTCGTGGTGTCGTGCCTGCTGCCCGGCCCGCAGTTCGTCATCTACTTGGTGCTGTGGCTGTTGATGCCGAAGAAGTGAACTCGCGGGGCTGCGTCGAGCCCGCGCGGGTGACAGGATGGAACGATGCCGCTCGAGCGGCATCGCACCACCGGTACGAGTCCTGCTGAGGAGGGGTCATGATCACCTCGAGCGAATTCCCAGGCCTGGATATACCCGGTATCGACGCGTCTTCGTCGCTCGACGGCCTGGGCGCGATCGAATTGCACCACCCGACGCAGGGCATCGACGGCGACGGCTCGCTCGACACCGTCACTACCACGGGTGCCGACGCGATGCAGGTCTGGACCGACTACGACCACGACGGCTTCGCCGACCACGTCACCGTGGTGGAGAAGGACGGCGACTACGCCGCATGGGAATTCCACCGCCACCCCGACGGCACCTCCGAATGGGTCCGCACCGACCGAGGCAGAATCGGAAGCTGACCGAATCCGCGGGGGCGAAAATTCGAGGGAACCGAGTGTCGGCGTGTTGCGTCGAAGGAAGTAGGGCGGCATTCGGCGCGAACGAGATTCGCGTCGGCGCAACGACACTACGAGGACGGAGGGGAGTCGTGGGCGGGTCGGAAATGGTCGGTGTGCGCACGGGGGAGCTCGGTGCGCTCGGCAGCGACTATCGCAGATCGGCGGACGTCGTCCGCGACCAGGCGAAGGGAGTCGCCGATCACCTGTTCGGCAGCGGTGACGAGGCGGGCCGGAATTACGCGCCGCAGGGGATCGCGGTGCATCAGGGCCTCGAACGGGTCGGTGCGTGGCTGCGGAACTGGAGTGAGGCCACCACCGCGACCGCCGACGCGCTCGGGGCCGCCGTGGTGGCCTACGCCGAAACCGACCAGCAGCGCGCTTCCGAGACGAACAAGACATGAGACCGCCGAATGACCCGTGCTCGCACCGGCGACGCCAGACATTCGGGGAGTCGGAATCATGACGGTTTCCTGGCAGGGCAAGGCGATCGACACCCTCTTGGACGAGGGCAGCGCGGGGTTGCAGTACTGGATCGAGTTCACGCCGCTGTACGAGGCGGCGTTCGGCGACAACGAGAGACGCGTCGGCGTCGGCAAACTGCTGGCGATGTACGACGAGCAGCGCGGCACCCGGTTGGACAGACTGGAGCAGACGGGCGAGGCGCTGAAAGCCGCACTGTCGGAAGTGGATCGGCAATGGGACGCGCAGCAGGGCTACACCCGTCGGCTGCCCGGACTGTGGCAGGGTACGGCGGCCGCCGCCGCGCTCGACATGCTCGGCAAACAGTCGGTCCTGGCCGACGAGGACCGGCAGCACGTCAGGGCCGCCGTCACCGTGATCGCCGATATGGCGGGTTCGCTGCGGTCGGCGGTGGCCGCGAAGGCGTTCGCCACCCGAGAGTTGCTCGCGGGACCGGTGGGCGGCAGGAAGGTCGTCGAGATCGACGGTAAGACCCCGGCGGAGGTGAAGGTCATCGTCGACGTGCACAACGCGCGGGAATGGATCGACGCCGACCAGGTCCGCGAGCTGGGCCGCATCTTCCCCGCACTCGCCGTGCCGGAGGACAAGATCAACACAAGCGTGCTCGGCTTCATCAACTCCGACAGCGAGAACATGCTCACCGGCGCGTACGGCGAGCGAGTGCGCAGCGTCACCGATGAATGGCTGACCAAGACGTTCAAGCCGGACTTCGACCGCAAACTGTCGTCCTATATCGACGTCTGTACCGAGGTCGATCGACTGTTCAAGGACCAGTACAAGAACCTGGCCGATGCGCTGACGCAAGTGGCCGAGCATGGCTACCCGCGACCGGAAGGTCCGTCCGAACCACAACCGGGGACACCGGTCGACCAGGACAAAACCGAGGTGACCAGTGCGTCCGCCCCGCCGGGCCCGCCCGCCGCCACGGTCCCAGCGAGCACGACACCGAGCACAGTCCCCGCGTCGACCACACCGACCACAGTCCCCGCGTCGACCACACCGACCACGTCGGACAACCCGTCCACGCCGAGTATTCCGACCGCACCGAGTATCCCGACCACACCGAGTATCCCGACCGCCCCCGCGCCCAGGATGCCCGCACTGGACGGACTTGCCGCGCTCAGCCAGGTGGCGCGGGAATTCGCGCCGCTTGCAACCGGTCTCGGTCAAGCGGTGGAGCAGGGCGTGTCCGCGTTGAGCGGAATCATCGAAAGCGGAGTCGACGACGCGATCGAAAAGCTCATGCACAGCATTGATCCGCAGAACGCCGAAGCCGACGACCGGGACGACGAAGGTCGGAACCGAAAGCCGCGCGCCGAGGCGGAATTCGATATCGGCGGTAAGCATGTGCAGTTCGAGATGGGGCCGGACGGCCGGTTGAAACTCGTCCTCTCCGATACCACCGGTGCGGAGCAGGAGTTCACCGTCGAGCTGAACGAGCACGGCATACCGGTCATCTCGACGATGGAGCCGGACGCAGACAACGCGCAGCCCCCGGCGCCTGAGGCTCTTACGCCGGAGTCTCGGAACGGGGAGTCTCCGGCACCGGAACCTCAGGAAGAAGAGAAAACGCCCGCTCCAGGTTCGGAACCGGACACCGAGGACGATCGGCCCGGGCTGCCGAGCGGAACCTTGCCGCGCACCCGGCGCGAAGAGGACGGCGAGCACTACCCGAAGCCGATGCCGGAGCAGGGCGCGCGGGAACCGGACGTTCCAGTGGACAGTGGCGCGGAACTCGCCGAAGCCGGGCCGCTGGACGCGGGGTTCGCCGAGGCGGGTCCACTGTGAGCCCGTCCGGGACGAGGTCGCACACCGCATGAGCGAGGAGGCGCAGCATGGTCGACTACGCCGAGGAAGCGAGGCAACTCGCCGCCGAGAACCAGCGCCGCATGTCGCTGCTGCTCGACGAGATCCAGGCGATCAACGAGCAGACCGCGGCGACCGGCCGGGAAATCGCCGACCGGCTGACCGCCGAGATGGAGGAGTTCTGGGTGACGCACGCCGCCGACCTGGACAAGGCCGCCGCCGAGGCGGAGGAGCGGCAGCGACTGCAAGAGGAAGCACAAGAGCAGCGCGCGGCCATCGCACGGTCGATGGCCGCCCGCCGGGCCAATCACACGGTGACGCCGGTCGATGAAGAGGACGAGGAGGCCAAGTTCTACCAACGCAAGAGCTGGCTGATCTGACCGGCGCTCCGCGGGCCGGTCGGTCGGCTACCGCCGCAGCAGCGCGGCGAGCTGGCCGACCTTCAGCTTCGGCGGCTCCTTCTCCTGCGGCGCCGCGGGGTCGACCACGGTGGTGTGCGGGATGACCTCGTCGGGATCAGTGAAGGCGCGATAGGTCTTGTCGCCCGCCAGCGTGGCGAGCAGGTAACCGGCCAGCAGGGCGCGCGTGGTGCGGGAGGTCTTCGATTCGTGCTTGCCCGCACCCACGGCGGCGAGGACGCGCCGCCCCTCGATGATGCCGTTGTGCGAGGCCTTGTCGATGGCGCGCAGGGTCGCCGGGCCGCCCCAGGCGGTGGCCAGTGGGATGGCGTTCGAGCTGACCGAGGTGATGTCGGTCGCGCCGGCCAGGATCAACGCCGGAACGTCCAGCTCCGGTGCGACGGCTTCGGCGGCAGGCGCCGTCGGCGCGGGGAACAACGCCGCGACGGTGGCGACGTCGCGGCGGCCTGCGGCGATGACCGCGGCGCCCGCTCCCATGCCGTGCCCGGCCAGAGCCAGGCGCTCCGGATGCACGCTGATCTCGCCGTCCCCGAGCCGCACGCCGGTGCAGATGTCGAGCGTGGTGAGCAAATCGGCGGCCAACCCCAGATGTGACGGAATCGGTCCGCGCTCGGTGTCGGGCGCGGCGGCCACTATTCCCCAGGAAGCGAGGTGTTCGAGCAGCGTGCGGTAGTGGTTCGCCCCGGTCAACCAGCCATGTCCGAACGCGACGGCAGGTAGGTTCCGCCCGGTCTCGGGCGTGAACACCACCCCCGGCTGGCCGGCGATGGCCAGATTGCCACGCAACACGCGGTGCGGGCCCCGGCTGGTCAGGGTGCTCAATAGCGATTTCACAGACGCCGACACGACGTGAACGTTATCCGATAAGTAGTGTGGTGAGCCATGTGCGGAATCGTGGGGTACGTCGGGTACCGAGACGCGCTCGGCGTCGTCGTTGACGCGTTGCGCCGCATGGAATATCGCGGATACGACTCCGCGGGTGTGGCGATCCTGGATGGCGCGGGCACGCTGGCGGTGGAACGCAAGGCGGGCCGCCTGGCCAACCTGGAGGCCCAGCTCGCCGAAACCGGGATCGATCGCTTCGTGGGCACCACGGGCATCGGGCACACCCGCTGGGCCACGCACGGCGCGCCGACCGACCGCAACGCACACCCGCATCGGGACCACACCGGCAAGGTCGCCGTCGTACACAACGGCATCATCGAGAACTTCGCCCCGCTGCGTCGCGAACTGGAGGACGCCGGGGTCGAGCTGAACAGCGACACCGACACCGAGGTCGCGGTGCACCTGGTGGCCCGCGCGTACGCCCATGGCCCGACCGCAGGCGACTTCGCGGCCAGCGCGCTGTCCGTCCTGCGCCGTCTGGAGGGCGCGTTCACGCTGGTCTTCACGCATGCCGACCATCCGGACACGATCGTGGCGGCGCGCCGCTCCACCCCGCTGGTGGTGGGCGTGGGCAAGGGCGAGATGTTCATCGCCTCGGATGTCACGGCGTTCATCGAGCACACCCGCGAGGCGGTCGAGCTCGGTCAGGACCAAGCCGTGGTGATCACCCTGGACAGCTACCGGGTCACCGACTTCGCCGGCGAGGACGCGAGCTCGCGCACCCGCCCGTTCACGATCGACTGGGACCTGGCCGCCGCCGAGAAGGGCGGCCACGACTACTTCATGCTCAAGGAGATCGAGGAGCAGCCCGCGGCGGTCGCGGACACCCTGATGGGGCATTTCAGCACCGACCACGACGGCGCGGGCCGGATCGTGCTGGACGAGCAGCGCCTCGCCGATCAGGAGCTGCGCGATTTCGACAAGGTTTTCGTCGTGGCGTGCGGCAGCGCCTATCACTCCGGCCTGCTGGCGAAGTACGCCATCGAGCACTGGACGCGGCTGCCCGTCGAGGTGGAGCTGGCCAGCGAGTTCCGCTACCGCGATCCGGTGCTGGACCGCTCCACGCTGGTGGTGGCGATCTCCCAGTCCGGCGAGACCGCCGACACGCTGGAGGCGGTGCGGCACGCGAAGGAACAGAAGGCGCGCGTCCTCGCGATCTGCAACACCAACGGCGCGCAGATCCCTCGCGAGTCCGACGCGGTGCTCTACACCAGGGCCGGGCCGGAGATCGGCGTCGCCTCCACCAAGGCGTTCCTGGCCCAGGTGACAGCGAATTACCTGGTCGGGCTCGCCTTGGCGCAGGCGCGCGGCACCAAGTACCCGGACGAGGTGGCCCGCGAATTCACCGAACTCGAGGCGATGCCGAAGCTGGTGGAGCGCGTGCTGGAGACCGCGCCGCAGGTGCGGGCCATCGCGCGGGAGCTGGCGCAGGTGCCGACCGTGTTGTTCCTGGGCAGGCACGTCGGTTACCCGGTGGCCTTGGAGGGCGCGCTCAAGCTCAAGGAACTGGCCTACATGCACGCCGAGGGGTTCGCGGCGGGTGAGCTCAAGCATGGTCCGATCGCCCTGATCGAGGACGGCCTGCCGGTGATCGTGGTGATGCCGTCGCCGAAGGGGCGCGCGGTGTTGCACTCGAAGCTGCTGAGCAACATCCGGGAGATCCAGGCTCGCGGCGCGCGCACCATCGTGATCGCGGAGGAGGGCGACGACACGGTGCGTCCGTTCGCCGACGACCTCATCGAGATCCCGAGCGCACCGACGCTGTTCCAGCCGCTGTTGTCGACGGTGCCGTTGCAGATCTTCGCCGCCGAGGTGGCGCAGGCGCGCGGCTACGACGTCGACAAGCCGCGCAACCTGGCCAAATCCGTCACCGTGGAATAGTTCGGCGGCCGCGCACTTCGCAGTGCGCGGCCGCTGTTTCGCCGGGGCGACCGGCGGCTATGCCGGCACGGTAGCCAGGGGCTCCGCCGGGGCGGTGGGTGTCGCGCGACGCTCGAGCTGCCCGGACAGGATCGCGAGCAGTAGCGCCGCCAGCACCAGACCGACGCCGACCCAGTTGGGTGCGGTGTAGCCGTAGCCTGCGGCGATCACCACGCCACCGAGCCAGGCCGACACCGCGTTGCCGAGGTTGAACGCGCCGATGTTCACCGCCGACGCGAGGGTCGGTGCGCCCGCGGCCTGGTCGAGGACGCGCTTCTGCAACGGCGGCACGGTCGCGAAGCCCAGTGCGCCGATCAACACCACCGTGACGGCGGCGGCTATCTTGTCGTGCGCGGTGATGGTGAACAGCGCGAGGACGAGCGCGAGCCCGCCGAGTGTGAGATACAGCATCGGCATCAGATGACGGTCGGCGAACTTGCCGCCGATGAGATTGCCCGCGAAGAAGCCGAGGCCGAAGAGCACCAGCAGCCAGGTGACCGAACTCTCCGCATAGCCGGTGACCTCGGTCATCATCGGCGCGAGATAGGTGATCGCGGCGAAGACCCCGCCGAAGCCGAGGACCGTCATCGCCATCGCCAGCAGCACCTGGGGGTTGCGGAACACCGCCAGTTCGGTGCGCAGCGCGGCGTTCGCCGCGGCAGGCTGTTCCGGGACCAGCGCCGCGACGCCGAGCAGGCCGATCAACCCGACCAGTGCGACGAACACGAAGGTCAGCCGCCAGCCGAAGTGCTGGCCGAGCAGCGTTCCCAGCGGTACGCCGACCACCGTGGCGACGGTGAGTCCGGTGAACATGATCGCAATCGCACCGGCGCGCCGATCGGCGCTGACCAGGGTCCCGGCGACGACCGCGCCGATCCCGAAGAACGCGCCATGGGCCAGCGACGCGACGATCCGTCCCGTCAGCATCAGCGCGAAGGTCGGTGCCGCGGCGGACAGGAGGTTGCCGACGACGAGCAGCGTCAGCATGCCGAGCAGCATCCGTTTGCGCGACAGCCGGGTACCCAGCCCGGTCATCAGCGGCGCACCCGCCACGACGCCGAGCGCGTAGCCGGTGACCAGCAGGCCCGCGGTGGGGATGGACACCGAGTAGCTGCTCGCGATGTCTGGTAGCAGTCCGACGACGACGAATTCCGTCGTCCCGATTCCGAATGCCCCGAGGGTCAGGGCGAGGAGTGCGAGGGGCATGAACGAAGCCTCCACGTGACGTTGCTTCAAACTATTACAGGCGGAAACAATAATTGCATACGCTCTTTAATTGCAAGCGCGGGCTATTGTGATCCCTGGCTATCCTGGAGACACGAACCCCGACGCCGAAGGAACGCCGATGACCGCGGATGCCGCCCTGACCGGCCTCGCCGATGGTTGGTACGCACTCTCGCTGCTACACGACCGGATCGAGGCGCACATCGAGCGGGCCCTGCAATCCGGCCACGACCTGAGCGTTCGCGAGTACTCCCTGCTGGTGGTGCTGAGCCGCCAGCACGACGGGCCGGGCGGGCACCTGCGGATGAACCAGGTGGCCGAGGCCGTGGTGCTGAGCCAGAGCGCGACCACCCGATTGGTTTCCCGGCTGGAAGATCGCGGCCTGCTCCAGCGTTACCTCTGCCCCGACGACCGTCGCGGCATCTACACCGATGTCACCCCGGCGGGCTTGGACCTGCTCGAACAGGCGCGGCCCACGCACGACGCCGCCCTGGCCGGAGCACTCGGGCAGGCGGCCGCCGATCCCGAACTCGCTCCGCTCGTGGCCGCGGTCGAAGCACTGAACACCCACGGCGCACGGCACCGCGACTACCGTCCGGTGTGAGTGCGGGACGGCTCGGCGATCAATGAGTGCGGAGTCGAGGTCCGGGCTTTTCTCGGGGACGCTTCGTCGGAGGTTTTCGCGGTTTCTCGGCTGGACCTCGCCGAGGCGACGTCCGGAGCGCTTCGCCGGTGGAATGCCCCCGCTAGGCCCGAAGGGTCCGTACCCTGCGGTTTACTGCACGGTGACCGAGCCGCGCATCTCCGGGTGCAGCGAGCAGAGATAGCGGTAGGTGCCCGGCGCGGTGAAGGTGTAGCTCCACTCGCCTTTGTCGAAGATCGGGCTGTTGATGCCCATGGCCTTGTCGCCGATGCCCTGCACCGTGTGCGGGACCTTGTCGTCGAATTTCCAGGTGACCGTGTCGCCGACCGCCACGGTGACCTCGGCGGGGGAGAATTTCATGTCATGCGCCACGACGGTGGCTGCGGCGGGCTTGCGGTCACCGGTCTGCTGTGCGGTGGTGGTCGGCCGAGCCGGTTTCCTCGTCGTGGTGGCGGCCGAACCGGATTCGTCGCCGCCGCAACCGGACAGTAGGAGCGCGCAGGCCAAGGCGACTCCCGTGACGACGCGGACGATCCCGATGCGGCGGACGCTTGGCATGATGGCCAAGCGTAGTAGGCCACACCGACGGAGGGAGCGGCGATGTCCACGCAGCGGGGCTATTTCACGGTGGACGAAGTGCGCGCGGCGGAGGCCGAGCTGTTCACCCGGGTGCCGGACGGCGTGCCCATGCGCCGGGCGGCGCACGGCCTGGCCACGGTGGTGGCGGGCGAACTCAGGGAGCGTACCGGCGGTATCGCGGGGCGGGCGGTGACCCTGCTGGTCGGTTCCGGGGACAACGGCGGCGACGCGCTCTGGGCCGGAGCGCGGCTGCGCCGCCGCGGTGTCGCGGTCACCGCGGTGTTGCTCAGCCCGGAGCGGGCGCACGCCGGAGGACTCGCGGCGCTGCGCGGAGCGGGCGGTCGAGTCGCCGACGACGTGGGCCGCCCGGATCTGGTGATCGACGGCATCGTCGGCATCTCCGGTCGCGGTGCGTTGCGGCCGCGTGCCGCCGAAATCGTTGCGGCGCTGGAGGCTCCGGTCATCGCGGCAGACCTGCCCAGCGGCGTCGACCCGGGCACCGGCGCGATCGAAGGCCCGGCGGTTCGCGCGGACGTCACGGTCGCGTTCGGCGCGTACAAGCCGGTGCACGCGCTCGCCGCGCCGCAGTGCGGGCGAATCGAATTGGTGCCCATCGGTTTACGTCTCCCGGAGCCGGGCCTCCTCGCGCTGGAGCCCGCGGCGATCGGGGCCGCGTGGCCGGTCCCCGGCCCGGCCGACGACAAGTACACGCAGGGTGTGACGGGCGTATGCGCGGGTAGCGCCACGTATCCGGGCGCCGCGGTGCTGTGCGCGGGCGCCGCCGTCGCGGCGACATCGGGCATGGTGCGGTATGCCGGGACCGCGGCGGCCGAGGTGCTGAACCACTTCCCCGAAGTGATCGCCGCGGAGGAGGTCGCCGCGACCGGTCGCGTACAGGCCTGGGTCTTCGGTCCCGGCGCGGGCACCGACTCCGCCGCCAGGGAACGCCTGCGCGAGATCCTGGCCACCGACCTCCCGGTGGTGATCGACGCGGACGGCCTGACCATGCTGGCCGCGGAGCCGGACTTGGTGCGCGGTCGTGCGGCCCCGACCGTTCTGACTCCGCACGCGGGCGAGTTCGCCCGCCTCACCGGCCACGAGGTCGGTCCCGACCGGGTGGCAGCGGTCCGCGACTTCGCCGCTTCCTGGCAGGTGACGGTGCTGCTGAAGGGTCGCGCCACGCTCGTCACCGCCCCGGGCGGTCCCGTGCTGGTCAACGAGGCGGGCGGTTCCTGGGCGGCGACCGCGGGCGCGGGCGACGTGCTCTCCGGCATCATCGGGGCGCTGCTCGCGGCGGGGCGGGAACCCGCATGGTCGGCGGCGGCGGCCGCGCGCGCGCACGCGTTGTCCGCGAACCTCGCCGCACATGACGCCGCCCCGGCGGGAACTCCGATCTCGGCGAGCGTGCTGGCAGCTCACGTCCGCCCCGCCATCGGCGTCCTCCGTGGCCTGGCACACCCCTTCTGACTGTTTCCGCCCGCCACGGTGATGGAACCGGTACGAGCCGATGGCCGCATTCAGCCGGACCGACGGGTTCCGGCGGGCGCAAAGCTGAGGCGCCGAGTGCCGGGTGCCGATGGCGTCGACGTATCGATGCTGGTCGTGGCGCTCGACACACCGGCCCGAGCGCCACGGAAACCGATTGGAACCAGAATCGAGCGCGCCAATAGACTCGACCGGAATCAACGCAACGACTGATCTCGAGAGCATATGGGTAACTCGTCGGGCACGCCCGAAATCCAGGCGGCATCAAACGCAGGACCTGAACGTGAATCCTGCGCGTCCGACTGGGACGGCCCGGATACGCGGAGAGGCGGCACAGCGCAAGTGGAAACGGTCATCGACCTGGACGCCATCGCCCACAACGTGCGGATCCTACGGGAGCACGCGGGCGGCGCCGCGGTGATGGCGGTGGTGAAGGCCGACGGCTACAACCACGGCGCGGTCGAGGTGGGCCGGGCCGCTCTGGCGGCGGGCGCGGCGGAACTGGGTGTCACGACGGTGGGCGAGGCCGTGCAGTTGCGTGCGGCCGGGATCACCGCGCCCATCCTGTGCTGGTTGCACAGCACGGACACCGACTTCGCGCCTGCGGTGGCCGCCGACGTCGAGATCGGGATCTCTTCGGCGGCTCATCTGCGAGCGGTCGAGGCCGCGGCGCGCGAGCTGGGCCGTCCGGCGACGGTCACCCTGAAGGTGGACACCGGCCTGAACCGCAACGGCGTGTCGCCGGACGCGTACCCGGAAGTCCTGACGGCGCTGCGCGCTCTGGTCGACGAGGGTGTGGTGCGGTTTCGCGCGATCTTCTCCCACCTCGCGCACGCCGACGAACCCGAGCATCCCAACAACGACGCGCAACGCGCCCGGTTCCTGGAGGCCATCGCCACGGCCAAGGAGCACGGCCTGGAACCGGAGCTGGTGCACATCGCCAACTCCGCCGCTACCCTGACCCGCCCTGACCTGGCCTTCGACTTGGTCCGGCCGGGCATCGCCATGTACGGCCTGTCCCCGATACCGGACGACGATTTCGGCCTGCGGCCCGCGATGACGTTCCAGGCAGAGGTCGCCCTGGTCAAACGAGTGGCCGCGGGCGAAGGCGTTTCCTATGGGCACCAGTGGATCGCGCCGCGCGACACCACCGTCGCGCTGATCCCCGCCGGTTACGCCGACGGCGTTTTCCGCCCCCTGAGCGGACGTTTCGATGTCTGGCTCGGCGGGGCGCCGCGCAGGAACGTGGGGCGGGTGTGCATGGACCAGTTCGTCGTCGACCTCGGTGACAACGCGGCGGGCGTTCGGGAAGGCGACACCGCGATTCTCTTCGGTGCGCGACCGCACGCCCAGGAGTGGGCGGACCTGCTCGACACCATCCACTACGAAGTGGTGTGCTCACCGCGCGGCCGGGTCACCCGGCGCTATGTCGGTGGCGTTCGATGAGCCGCTTCCGGGTGACCCCGCTGCGCGGCGGGCTGGCCACGGCTGGTTTCGTCGGTGCGCTGGCAGGCGCGCACGCCTTGCGTCGCGCCGGTGCGCGGGTGTTGTGGCCCGCGCGGGGCGACGACTACCGCGACGAGAATTTCGCGCTGATCGATGCCGACCGCGCGGGGACGGTGCTCGCCGACGACGGCGTGCCGTTGGCCACGCGGATCTGCGGCCCCGACGACGCACCGGTGACGGTGATCTTCGTGCACGGCTTCTGCAACAGCATGGCTTCCTTCCACTTTCAGCGTCGTGACCTGGAAAAGCGCTACGGCGCAGGACTTCGCATGGTGCTGTTCGATCTGCGCGGGCACGGCCGTTCCGGCGTGCCGAGCGCCGCGAGTTGTACCGTCGCCCAGCTCGGGAGCGACCTCGCCGCCGTGCTGAACGCCACCGCTCCGGCCGGGCCGGTGGTGCTGGTCGGGCATTCGCTGGGCGGGATGGCGATCCTGGCCGCGGCCGCGCGATTCCCGGAATTGTTCGCGGCCAGAGTGATCGGGATCGCACTGCTGTCGACCGCGGCCGCCGAGGTCACCGCGGCGGGAATCGGGCAACTGTTGCGCAATCCCGCGATCGACGGGTTCCGGGTGGCCGTGTACACCGCGCCCGCGCTGGTGCAGGCGGGCCGCGTCACCGCTCGGCGGGTGATCACGCCGATCCTGCACGTCAGCTCGTTCCACGGACCGGTGAGCCCGACGCTGTCGCGCTTCATGACGCTGATGATCGACCAGACGCCGGTGGAGACCGTAGTGAAGTTCCTGCAGGCCATCGAGCTGCACGACGAGTCGGCGGCGTTGCCCGCGCTGGCGGGCACACCGACCCTGGTACTCGGCGGCGGGCACGATCTGGTGATCCCGTTCCGGAATTCGCGTGCGCTCGCCGCCGCTCTGCCGTGCAGCGAACTCATCCGGTTGGAAGGCGCGGCGCACATGCCGCATCTGCAATACCCGGACATAGTCAACGCCGCGCTGGATCGCTTGCTGGTGCGTGCGGGCGTGGTCGACCCGGCGCAGGGGGAGGCCTCGGAGGTGGCCCGTGGCTGATCCAGGGCATCGAGTGCTGCCCACCGTCGCCGACACCGAGGCGCTGGGCCGGGAACTGGCCACCGATCTGCGTGCCGGGGATCTCGTGGTGCTGGACGGTCCGCTCGGCGCGGGCAAGACCGCACTGACCCGCGGTATCGCCGAAGGTCTTGGCGTGCAGGGGCGGGTCAGCTCGCCGACGTTCATCATCGCCCGCCAGCACCGCGCGGGGCAGCGCGCAGGCGGCCCGTCGGTGCCCATGGTGCACGTGGACGCCTACCGGCTCGGCGGCGACCTGGACGAGCTGGACGCGCTGGACCTGGACACCGATCTGCATCAGGCGGTCGTCGTGGTGGAGTGGGGCCGCGGCGTGGTGGAGCACCTCGCGGATCGGCATCTGCGTGTGGTGCTGTCGCGGGCGCCGGACTCGGATGTGCGCACCGCCAGCTGGGAATGGGTGAATTAGCTACCGGGTAGCTCTGCATCGGCCTCACCTACCACCCGGTATCGTTGGCCCAATCATGCTTGTACTAGCCGTCGACACCGCGACACCCGCCGTCACAGCGGGACTGGTGGACTTGGAGCAGGGCGCCGACGCGGCGAATCCGGTCCGGGTACGCACCGTCGCATCCCGGGTGCGGGTCGACCCCCGCGCCCATGCCGAGGTACTCACTCCGCAGATCCTCGAATGCCTCACCGAGGCAGGTCGTTCCAGGACCGAGATCGACGCGATCGTGGTCGGTGTCGGTCCGGGTCCGTTCACCGGCCTGCGCGTCGGCATGGCCACCGCGGCCGCGTTCGGCGACGCGCTCGGGATCCCGGTGTACGGCGCGTGCAGCCTCGACGCGATCGCAGCCGACGCCGCCGTCGACCCAGCGGTGCCGCCCCCCGTGGAGCTCCCGCCCGAAGCCGAACTGCTCGTGGTGACCGATGCCCGGCGGCGCGAGGTGTATTGGGCGCGGTACCGGGAGGGTGCCCGCGTGGCCGGACCCGAGGTGTGCAAGCCCTCGGACTTGGACGCGGGGGAGGCCACGGCGATCGCCGGATCCGCTTCGCACGTCGACTTCTTCGATCTGCCCGTGCTCCCCGCCGAGACGCCCTCGCCCGCCGGGTTGGTCCGCGTCGTCGCCGCCGAGGTGCTGTCCCGCAGCGTGCCGGAGCCGCTGGTTCCGCTGTACTTGCGCAGGCCGGACGCGGTCGAGAACGCCTACCGCCGACTCGACCGGACGGGGGCGTGAAGCCGGTGACTTTCCGAATCGCGCCGATGGTGGCCGCCGACATCACGCGCTGCGTCGAACTGGAGCAATTGCTTTTTCCGGAGGACGACCCGTGGGCCGCCGTGGCGTTCCAGTCCGAGCTGGCCGGGCGGCACAACCGCTACATCACCGCGCGCGACGACGACGGGCGAATGGTCGGCTACGCGGGTATCGCCCTGCTGGGTGATGCCGAACACCCCGAGGCCGAGGTCCACACCATCGGCGTCGACCCCGGCTGCCACCGCACAGGTGTCGGCACGCTCCTGCTGGAGGCGCTGCTCGCCGAGGCGGACCGGCGCGGTGGACCGGTGTTCCTGGAGGTCCGCACCGACAACGCGCCGGCGATCGCGCTGTACGCCAAGCACGGGTTCCACATCATCGGGTTGCGCAAGAACTACTACCACCCCAGTGGCGCGGACGCGTACACGATGCGTCGCCCCGCGCTGACCAGCGGGGAGCGCTGGCGCACACGGGACGAGGTGTTGTCGTGATCGTCATGGGCATCGAAAGCTCCTGCGACGAAACCGGAGTCGGCATCGTCCGCAGGAACCCCGACGGCACCTGCGTACTGCTCGCCGACGAGGTCGCTTCCAGCGTCGACCAGCACGCGCGCTTCGGCGGCGTCGTCCCCGAGATCGCCTCGCGCGCGCATCTCGAGGCGATCGTGCCCGCGATGCGCCGCGCGCTGTCGGCCGCGGGCATCGCGAAACCGGACGCGTTGGCGGTGACCATCGGCCCGGGCTTGGCCGGTGCGCTGCTGGTCGGTGTCGCCGCGGCGAAAGCGTATGCGGCGGCGTGGGATGTGCCCTTCTACGCGCTCAACCATCTCGGCGGGCACGTCGCGGTGGACACTCTGGAGCACGGGCCGATGCCACCGTGCGTCGCGCTGCTGGTGTCGGGCGGGCACACGCATCTGCTGCACGTCACGGATCTGGCCGAGCCGATCGTCGAGCTGGGCAGCACCGTCGACGACGCGGCGGGCGAGGCGTTCGACAAGGTGGCGCGGCTGCTCGGGTTGGGCTTTCCCGGCGGTCCGGCGCTGGATGCCGCCGCGACGGCCGGTGATCCGCGCGCCATCGCCTTCCCCCGCGGCATGACCGGGCCGCGCGACCCGCGCTACGACTTCTCCTTCTCGGGTCTCAAGACCGCGGTCGCCCGTTACGTGGAGGCGGCCCAGCGCGACGGCGTCGCCGCGGAGGATCTGCCCATCCCCGATATCGCGGCGTCTTTCCAGGAGTCGGTCGCGGATGTGCTCACGATGAAGGCGGTTCGCGCGGCCCAGGATGTCGGCGTCGGCACACTGGTGCTCGGCGGCGGCGCGACCGCCAACTCGCGGATCCGCTCGATGGCCGAGGAACGCTGCGCCGCAGCCGGTTTGACCTTGCGGGTGCCCAAGCCTCGGCTGTGCACGGACAACGGGGTGATGATCGCCGCGCTCGGCGCGCATGTCATCGCTGGTGGCGCGGCTGCTTCGCCGCTGACGGTCGCCACCGATCCGGGTCTGCCGGTGTCGGTCAGTATGGTTCGCTGACCGGCTCGGATTCAGCGCACGAAGCGGCGGCGGCCGCACCGGGTTTCTTTCCGGTGAGATCGCCGCGAAGGGCCGTCGTGCGGCCGGATCAGTTCGGTGCGAGCAGTCCGGGATGCGACGCCGACCCCGAATTCCCCCGGAGGAGTGGCAGGCTCGACCGCGCGGGCGCCTGGGTGGGCGTCGGGCTCGTGCCGGGTGCCGGAGCGGTCGGCGCCGCCGGGTACCACGTCCGGCTCGATGGCGATTCGGGCGAACCGTTCGGTGCCGCATTCGGATTCCCGAACAGGGGGCCGAGCAGTTCGGGGAACGGAATCGGCGGAAGGTTCGGATCCGGGCGCAGCGTGGGCTGCGTGGGTGTGATCACCTGCGTGGACGACGGCCCGCCGGTCGTGCTCTGCGGTCCGCGTTCCGTGGTCGTCGGTGCGATGCCGGTGTTGTCCGGCGTGCGGTTGTGCGGCGTGGCGGCAGCCGTGGTCGCGGGCGGCACGGACGTCGGGTTGGGCAGTTGCGACGCGCTGCTCGTGGTCCCCGCGGGAGAGACCTCGTCATCCGAGGTCGGCGCGAACGTCTTGACCCCGTAGCCGACGATCAGTCCGACGACCACGATCGCACCGGCGAGCGTGCCGAACACCTTGGTCACCGTCCCCGCGGGCGCGTCGCCGCCGAGCCCGGCGACCGGGAACACCGACGGCTGCATCGAATCGGCGACCAGCGCCGCGCCTTTGGCGGTCACCGCCTCGGGATCCGGCACGGTGAACACGGGGATGTCCAGGGCGGCGGTGAGCGTATCGAGCACCGCGGGGATGTTGGCGCCGCCGCCGATGACCGTGACCGCCTGCGGCTGCCTGGGCGCCCGGGCGAACGACATCGTGACGAACCGCGCCAGGTCGCGCAGCAGGTCGGCGATCAACTCTTCGAAGTCGGCCCTGGTCAGCTTCAGCGGACGACCGGCGACGTGGTCGATGGTGACCGCGGGCGCGATGGACAGGTGCTCCTTCGCCGCGCGGCCCCGGTTGGTGAGCATGCCGCGGTTGGGGCGGGTACCGCGCCGGGCGAAGTGCAGGTCCACCAGATGGTGGTAGATGAGATCGTCGATCGCCTTGCCGCTGACGGTCGCGGTGCGATCGGAACGGAGCAGGGAGCCGTCGGCGCGGTCGGCGACGGTGACGCCGAGCCCGGACGCGCCGAGATCGACGATGGCGACCGTGTCGTAGCGGTCCAGCAGGCCGGTGTGCCGCAGGTAGGTCAGCGCGGCGGTGCCCTCCGGGATCAGCCGCAGGTCGCGCTGTTTTCCGGTGGCCGAGCGGATGATCTGGGCCTGCTCCTTGGTGCGGTAGGCGACCGCGACGCTGGTGGGCGGGTGACCCGTCGCCGGCTCGAAGTCGCGTGGCCCGCCCGCGAAACGGCCGCCGACCGGGCGGATGATCTCGCGTGGCGGCTGCGTGGTCGGCAGCTGGGTCGTCATCAGCTCGATCGAGGACGACACCAGGTCACCGAGATCGGAATGAGCCGCGTCGGCGGACACGACGCGGTAATCGAAGCTCTGCGTGCCGTTCGGCGCGGTGGAGACCAACGCCGAGCACACGACCTCTGCCCCGGCCGAGATGCCGAGGGATGTTCGCATGTTCACCTCCCTTCGAGCGGATGGTCATGGTGTCGCCGACCATCTCGAATGGACTGCCGGACCGCCGTATGGATGACGCGCGACCCGGACCGGGAAACGAACCGGCCCCTCGTCCGGGTGGGTCGCGGGGACCGGCCATGGATCACGTGTGTCTTGCTCTCTGGTGAAGCTGGTGGTGCAACGATCGTGCTGCGGCGCTGCGGGTTCGGCGACGCTGTGGTACCTCTGTGCCGCCTGGCCGCCGCTCGGAGGAGCGACGAACCGGCGGCCGGACCGCAACCGTCGTCAATAGTGTCACAATCCGTTATCCGAACGTTACTGTTTTCCCGAACTTATAGCCAAGCTCGCAGTGTCGCCGGGCGCGCCGCGCAAAGTTGGCACCGCCCAGCCTTGAGCGCTGGCACTCTCATGTATAGAGTGCTAGTCGGCACTGTGTGTAGTGCTTGTGCCAGCAGCTTGACCACTGGGCAGGGGTCCCGGCACCCGCGACGACGGGGCTATGCGCAGGGTCAGCATCGTGACCAACCGACGAGTTCGGAGCGACGAGTTCCGGACGACCGAATCCCCTGAAAGTGGAGGGCTCAACGTGGCGAGCGTGAACATCAAGCCGCTCGAGGACAAGATCCTCGTCCAGGCCAACGAGGCCGAGACGACGACGGCCTCCGGCCTGGTCATCCCTGACACGGCGAAGGAGAAGCCGCAGGAGGGCACCGTTGTCGCCGTCGGTCCCGGCCGGTGGGACGACGAGGGCGAGAAGCGCATCCCGCTGGATGTCCAGGAGGGTGACACCGTCATCTACAGCAAGTACGGCGGCACCGAGATCAAGTACCAGGGCGAGGAGTACCTCATCCTGTCGGCGCGCGACGTGCTGGCCGTCGTCACCAAGTAGCCGATCAGGCACGCATGCGTTCCGCCCCGGTGTCTTTCGTGACCCGGGGCGGAGTGCGTTCGGCGCCGACACCACGGCACTGAAACACGCGGTGCGAGCGACGGGCCCTGAGGCGGCAGCCTGCGTGACGACGGGACCCGGGAGCGCCGCAATCCACTACAGGAGCGAATCCCCATGGCAAAGCAGATCGAGTTCGACGAGAAGGCTCGCCGGGCTCTGGAACGCGGCGTCGACAAGCTCGCCGACGCCGTGAAGGTCACCCTAGGCCCGCGCGGACGGCACGTCGTACTCGCGAAGTCCTTCGGCGGCCCGACCGTCACCAACGACGGCGTCACCATCGCGCGCGACATCGAGCTGGAAGACCCGTTCGAGAACCTCGGCGCGCAGCTGGTCAAGAGCGTCGCCACCAAGACCAACGACGTGGCGGGCGACGGCACCACCACCGCCACCGTGCTGGCCCAGGCGCTGGTCCGCGCCGGGCTGAAGAACGTTGCGGCCGGGGCGAACCCGATCGTGGTCGGCTCCGGCATCGCCAAGGCCGCCGACGCGGTCTCCGAGGCGCTGCTCGCGCTGGCCACCCCGGTCTCCGGCGAGCAGGCCATCGCGCAGGTCGCGACCGTGTCCTCGCGGGACGAGGAGATCGGCGAGATGGTCGGCAAGGCGCTGACCACCGTCGGCAAGGACGGCGTCGTCACCGTCGAGGAGTCCTCGACGCTGCAGACCGAACTCGTCGTCACCGAGGGCGTGCAGTTCGACAAGGGCTACCTGTCGCCCTACTTCGTCACCGACCCCGACAGCCAGCAGGCCATCCTGGAGGACGTGTTCGTCCTGCTGCACCGCGAGAAGATCAGCTCGCTGCCGGACTTCCTGCCGCTGCTGGAGAAGATCGCCGAAAGCGGCAAGCCCGTCCTGATCATCGCCGAGGACGTCGAAGGCGAGGCGCTGTCGACCCTGGTGGTCAACGCCATCCGCAAGACGATCAAGGCCGTCGCGGTCAAGGCGCCGTTCTTCGGCGACCGCCGCAAGGCGTTCCTCGACGACTTGGCCGTGGTCACCGGCGGCACCGTGGTGAACCCCGATCTGGGCATCACCCTGCGCGAGGCAGGCCTCGACGTGCTCGGCAAGGTGCGCCGCGTCGTCGTCACCAAGGACGACACCACGATCATCGATGGCGCCGGTTCCGCTGCGGACGTGGAGGCGCGCGTCGCGCAGCTGCGCCGCGAGATCGAGGCCACCGATTCCGACTGGGATCGCGAGAAGCTGGAGGAGCGGCTGGCCAAGCTGGCAGGCGGCGTCGCGGTGATCAAGGTCGGCGCGGCCACCGAGACCGCGCTCAAGGAGCGCAAGTACCGCGTCGAAGACGCGGTGAGCGCCGCCAAGGCCGCCGTGGAAGAGGGCATCGTGCCCGGTGGCGGCACCGCGCTGGTGCAGGCGAGCAGCAAGCTCGTCGAGCTGCGCGATTCGCTGTCCGGCGACGAGGCCGTCGGCGTCGAGGTGGTCCGCACCGCGCTGCGTGCGCCGCTGTACTGGATCGCCACCAACGCGGGCCTGGACGGCGCCGTGGTGGTCAGCAAGGTCGCCGAGGGCAAGGACGGCTTCAACGCCGCCACGCTCACCTACGGCGACCTGCTCACCGACGGCGTCGTCGACCCCGTGAAGGTGACCCGTTCGGCCGTCGTCAACGCGGCGTCGGTCGCGCGCATGGTGCTCACCACCGAGAGCGCCGTGGTGGACAAGCCCGCCGAGGAGCAGAACGACCACGGCCACCACGGCCACGCGCACTGAGCCCGGTTTTCTCGGGACAACGCACGGACAAGGCCCCCGAACCGCGTGGTTCGGGGGCCTTGCCGTACGCGGCCTCGACTACCGGTTGGACCGAGAGAGTTCCGAAGCGCGACACGCTGTCTGCCGCGGGATCGGAGGGAGGCCGCGGGAAGCTCAGGACCGCTGGGGTCGGTTACGCGCGGGGCGGGAATGCCTGGCGGGACGCCGGATTCAGCTGGCGACCGGTGGCTGCTCGGCGGCGATGGCCGCGAGTAGGCGAGCACGCAGCGACGGCGGCGGAGTGGCCGCCGTGGCTGTGGCGAGAACGGCGAGCGCTTCTTTCGTGTCTCTGACTTCCTGGATGAACTCCGCGCGTAGCACGGGGTCCTCGCTGTCGAACAGCTCCTGCACTTCCTGATGGTCTTCGTCGTCGATCGATCCGAGCGCGACGGTGTGCGCGAGATCGATACGGCGTTCGTTCATCTCACGTCACCCCCAAACTTTTCTTCAGTCGTGTCAATCCGTCCCGAATCCGGGACTTAACCGTAGGTAACCCTACGTCGAGGTAGGTGGCTACCTCCGCATAGGTGCGTCCGCCGTAGTAGGCGAGCGAGATGGCTTCCCGCTGGGTTTCGGTGAGTGTGGCCAGACCGGCCAGGACGGCCTGTTGTTCGAGCCTGCGCTCGACCTCTTCGGTGACCTCGTCGAATTCGTTGCCGAGCACCCGGATCCCGTACGCGACCTCGCGCTGGGTGTGGGCTTGCTCGGCGCGGACCCGGTCCACGGCGCGCCGGTGGGCGAGCGTCATCAACCAGGTGACCGCGGAACCTTTCGCCGGATCGAAACTCGATGCCATGCGCCAGACCTGCAGATAGACCTCTTGCGTGGTCTCCTCCGCGTAGCCCGGATCGTGCAGAACGCGCAAAACCAGACCGAAGACGCGCGCACACGTCCGGTCGTACAACTCGGCGAATGCTTCCTGGTCGGCTCGACCGCATCGATGCAAAAGCGCGGCGAGCTCGATACTTTCGGCTGCGCGTGCCGTAACCGCAGAATCCACCGTGGGTGGGAAGGCTGCTCTTCGGAACGAGTCGCCCTCTGCGGCCGACGGCCGCGTTGTCACAACGCTCCATTCTGTGTCATCGGTCACTACCGTAGCGCGCCGCTATGACCTCCCTTCGGGTGGGGTGGCCACAAGGCTCGTCGTGGACCGGCGCCGCGTTGCGGAAAGCGCCGATACGCCGGACATCTCGGGAGCGACACGCCGTGACACGCCGAACCGTCGCACCGTGCCGGAACGCCGGGTGCACGACCTCCGGCCTCGCTCGGCGGCCGGCCGATCGATGGTGACGATCGGAACCCACGCGCCGACCTTCGGCGCGGAACCGGTCACCGTGTCATGTGAGCGGCTCGGCCGAAGCATGTTGCAGTGGCCCGTTGTTTGCTAGGAATTCGACGCCCGGCGGCGTGCGGATGGGAGGGGATTGATTCAGACGGCCATGCGGCGGCGGCTGCGCCGCGCGTGCATCTCGCGCTCGGTCTCCGACATGCCGCCCCAGATGCCGTAGGGCTCGCTGACTTTCAGCGCGTGCGCGCGGCACTGCATGAGCACCGGGCAGGTCCGGCAGATCTCCTTGGCGCGCATCTCGCGGGCCGTGCGGGCCCGGCCGCGCTCACCATCGGGATGGAAGAACACCGCGGAATCCTGCCCGCGGCACGATCCTCGCATCTGCCAATCCCAGACATCGGCGTTGGGTCCCGGGAGGTGGGTCGGCATGGGCATGGTGAACTCCTCGTGGTGCGAGCTCGTCAGCGTTGTCGAGCAGTTGTTCTGCAACAGTTGTGGGCCACGACGCCGTGTCGGCGGGGGTACCCGGGGGGCTCGCCCTTCGTGGTCGCTGCAATTTCGCGCGGCGCCGTCCGTGGCGATGAGCTACGTTAGGTCCAGCCGCGAAATTCCGTCAATAGTTCGGCGCAGCACTTTTCCAAATCTCGCGCTGCCAAATTTAACCTCCGAACTGTTTACTTTTCGTGCTGGTTCCGGCGATACTGTTCGGTTGGCCGGAGGCCCGTGGCTGCCGCATGTGCCGCAACTGATCCAATTTCCGCTGGTAGGGGCGATTTCATGGTCGTAGCGCCGACGCGACGCCGATCTCGTGCCGATGATGTCGGTCACTGCCGCGGCCGAGGGGGTTCGTGGGGTGTGGATCCGAAGATGGCGGCAACGGGGCGGGCAGGTTAATTACGCGAAACACGCATGAATTCCCGGCGTGGCCGCTCGGCGATAGCCAGGACGAGATTTACCTAATGGCAACATCCGCTCGGCGTCGGAAATCCCGAGTGTCGCCGGTCGGCCGTCGCTCACCTTTCCTCGCCGGAGCCGGGGTGCCGCACGGGATAGAGTGCGCCCGTGTTCGCGCCCGCTCCGCTCGGAGATCCTCACCTCGCGGTCCTCGCCGAGGCCGCCTTCGGCGCCGCTCCGGGTCGCGCCGCCGCCGACCTTCCGTCCGCGTCGGACGCACTCGGCCGGTGGTATCGCGCGGTGGTTCTCGGCGGCCAGGGCCGTTATGCGGCGGCGCGCGCCGAATTGCGAAGGGTATGCAACCACAGCAACGACCCCGTCCTCCTCTCACTGGCGGGAAGTACCGAGGGTTCTTTTCTTCGCCAGCTCGGCTGGCACGAACGCGCCGCGGCGTTCGACGGGCGGTCGGCCGCGTTGATCCTCACCGCCGGCGCCGGAGCGGAGCCGGACAGCGCCGAGGAGTTCGGCGGCTACCGTCCCAGCCGCGCCGACGCGATCTGCGACGCGCTCACCGGACTCGCCGCCGACGCGCTCGGAACCGGGCGCCTCGCGCTGGCCGACCGCTTGCTGCGGCGCAGCGCGTCGGCGGCACAGCAGCATCGGGCCGGTTGGCGTCCAGCGATCCGCTTGCGCTGGGTGTCCGCGGAAACGGCGCTGGCGGCAGGCGATTTCGAGGTGGCGGCGGCGCGCGCGGCGGCCGCGCTGGAGCTGGCCGAGCGATCCCCGTCGGTGCGCCACCGGGTCAAGTCACGCTTGCTGGTCGCCGCCGCCGACGTGGCGCTCGACGCGCGGGGAAGATCGGGCGTCTCGGCCGAGGATGTCGCCGAGCAGTGCCGCGAGCACGGCCTGCTGCCGTTGCGCTGGGCCTGTGCCATGCTCCGCGCCGGATCGGGCGCGCGGGACGCGGCGGCGGAGGCGGCCGAATGTGCCGCGGCCATCGCCCGCTCCGGCGGCGTGTTGCGCCCCATGGCGGGGTGGTAGGTGATCACGGAGTCCACCGTGTTGACCAGTTCCGGCCAACGGGTCGCTATTGTTAGATCCGTTCCGCCCCTTCGGTGGAAGCATTGGTCGTCACCTGACCATGCCACTTTGTAACGCCGGGAATATCTCTGACGATGACGCACACGGGCGAAGAGTTGGACCTCGCCGTCGCTGCCGCTGCGCAGGGCGACAGATCCGCTTTAGCTCAGGTACTGGAGATGATCCGCCCGCTGGTGGTGCGCTACTGCCGCGCGCGGATCGGAGCCGCGGAGCGTGGGCAGCTCTCCGCGGACGACGTTGCGCAGGAGGTTTGCCTGGCCGTGATGACAGCCTTGCCCAGGTATCAAGACCAGGGCAGGCCCTTCATGGCCTTTGTTTACGGAATCGCTTCGCACAAGGTCGCCGACGCGCATCGCAACGCCGCCCGTAACAAGGCGGAGGCGATGGCCGAAGTACCAGATGTCATATCCACCGACCAGGGACCGGAACAACGAGCTCTCGAGTCCGAGACGAGCAGACAGATGAACCGTCTGCTCGCGACGCTTCCCGAGAAGCATCGAGAGATCTTGATCCTGCGCTTGGTCATGGGTTTGTCAGCGGAAGAAACCGCGGTCGCCGTGGGCAGTACGGCGGGCGCGGTACGGGTCGCCCAACACAGGGCACTCGCGAAACTCAAGTCACAAGTGGCGAGGGCAGGTGAAATGTATGGCTAGGGATGGCGAGCGCGGTCGGGGTGACTGGAAGGCGCGGCTTGGATCGCGGAACAGCGGTCCCTACGCCGAGGCGTCCGGTGACACCGGCCCGGTCGACATCGCCGCGGTACGCCGCGACGATGCTCTGATCGATGCCATCGCCAGCGATGGTCCGGTGCACACCGACAGCGCCGAGGAGTATCAGCTCGCGACGTTGCTCGCGGACTGGCGAGCGGAGTTGATCGCGCCTCCGATGCCGGCCGAGCCGGACCTGGACGCGATCGTGGCCGCGGTCAACCAGGAGATCGGCGCGCGGCAGGTTCGCATCGGGGCGCACGGCGGCGGCGGGCGACTGCGGCTACTACGTCCGATCATGGGCACCGCGGCCGCGCTGGCCCTGGTCATCGGCGGCATGACGGCGTTCTCGTACAACGCCGAGCCGGGCGATCCGCTGTGGCGGGTCAAAGAGGTCGTGTTCAGCGAACAGGCCCAGACGACCGTGGTCCAGCGGGCGGGCGACGATCTGAACGAGGCTTCCACGCTGGTCACTCAGAACCCGACGCAGGCCAAGGTGCGCCTGGAGCGGGCCAAGGAGAATGCCGCGCAGGTCAGCGATCCGGACAAGCGCGCCGAGCTGATGACCGAGTGGGAACAGTTGCTCGCGAAGCTGCGCGAGGTCAATCCGGAGTTGGCCGATCAGCTGGGTGCGACGGTGCCCAAGACCACCGACCCGCGTGCCACCCCGGGCAACGCGACCACGAAGCCCAGCCCGACGCCAGGTAGCGGGACCTCGACGATCGTGCAGCAGCCCGGTCAGCCGACGAACAAGCCCTCGCCCTCGGCCGACGCCACCGCGCCCAATGGTGGTGGAACGTCGAACAGCGGCGGAACGACGAACGGCGGTGGCGCGCCGACCACGGTGCCGCCGGTGACGACACCGCCGCCCGTGACCACCCAGCCGCCGGCCACCGTGGAACCGACGGCTCCGCAGGAGCCGCCGGTCACCGAGGTCAAGCCGCCTGCGGGCGGACCTACGGGAGACACCGGTAATCCGACGGCGCCGCAGCAGCAGCCGCCGACAGCTCCGGCGCCGGGCAACACCAATACCCACAACAGCAACAATCAGCCGCCGCCGACGTTCAGCGTCCCCGGCATCCCCAACCCGGGCTCGTTCGTGCCGCCCGGCCGCTGACAGAAGAAAACGGTCCAGGCAAGAACCGATCGCCAGCCAGGCGGTCGGCTTTTTGTCTTTCCGGGAGAAGTCGGTCTAGCCAGCGGCTGACCATAGGGCGGTAACTCTTGGGCGTGTCCGCCCGCGACGGAACCTCGCGGTGCGTCTGCCGAAGTGATCGTGTGCGTCGAAAATCACAGCGGCAAAGGCGGGGTACGCGAGCCTCGAAAGGCCCGCGTGCGGTTCGATCGAGCCCGAATCAGCCGTCGAATCCGTCGAACCCGTCGCCGTGGAAGGCCTCGTTCATCGACGCGTCCGCGTAGCCCCGGCAGTAGTCCCAGGTGACGTACGCTTCCGGCGTCGGGTCGTAGGCGGGCTCGTGCGGGCGGACCGTGCCGTCGACCAGCAACTGAAGCAAGTTGGCGCGCAACATGTCCCAGTCGTGGTAGTGGTCCTGCCTACAGTCTTCGCAGCTGACCACGAGTCCGCGGATGCCGCGGTGGGCCAGCAGTGCCTCGTACACCGCGAGGTCGGCGAGATCCTCCTCGACCGCAAGGCGCTCGTGGGGATCCAGCGGTTCGCCGGGCTCGATGGCATCGAGCGCGGCGGACGGGTCGGAGGGGTCTCCGGCGAACGGATCCGGCGGCAAGCCAGGTGGTAGATGGTCACGCACATCCCCACGGTACGCAGAACAGGGTGGTCTGCGCCAGCTATGCGGCCTGCCAGTTTCGGTGGTGGGCTCACTTCGTCGGCGAGTTCACCGGACAGATACGATGGAGCAAGGCTACGGCGGGTCCCGATCGCACCGCCGCCGAACCACGTCCATCCCATCAGCCGTCACGGCGCCGGTGACACCGGCGCCGGTCGCTATCGACGTCCAGGAGGGGTCGATCCGAATGAGTAATCCCGTATCGGGCGAACGAATCGCAGTCCGCCCTCCTACGGGTGGCGACGATCCGAACAAGATCGCCATGCTCGGCCTCACGTTCGACGATGTGCTGCTGCTGCCTGCCGCCTCGGATCTCATCCCCAGTTCTGTGGAAACCTCCAGCGTGCTGACCAGGGAGATCCGCCTGCG
The DNA here is from genome assembly GCF_042733915.1 of Nocardia sp. NPDC059691. Taxonomy (NCBI): domain Bacteria; kingdom Bacillati; phylum Actinomycetota; class Actinomycetes; order Mycobacteriales; family Nocardiaceae; genus Nocardia; species Nocardia sp. NPDC059691. The sequence continues at coordinate 244,211 of NZ_JBHWFB010000005.1, forward strand.
CACGCCGTTGGTCAGCTCGGCCATGGACACGGTCACCGAGGCGCGGATGGCCATCGCGATGGCGCGCGCGGGCGGCATGGGCGTGTTGCACCGCAACCTCTCGACGGCCGACCAGGCCGCCCAGGTGGAGACGGTCAAGCGGTCCGAGGCCGGTATGGTCACCGACCCGGTGACCTGTCGTCCGACCGACACCCTCGCCGAGGTCGACGCGATGTGCGCCAGGTTCCGCATCTCGGGTCTTCCCGTGGTGGACGAGACCGGTGCGCTTGTGGGCATCATCACCAATCGCGACATGCGTTTCGAGGTGGATCAGAACCGCCGCGTCGCCGACGTCATGACCAAAGCCCCCTTGATCACCGCGCAGGAGGGCGTCACCGCGGAAGCCGCGCTCGGACTGCTGCGCAGGCACAAGGTGGAGAAGCTGCCGATCGTCGACGGCAACGGGCGTCTGCGCGGCCTGATCACCGTCAAGGACTTCGTCAAGACCGACCAGTACCCCAACGCCACCAAGGACCGCGACGGCCGCCTGCTGGTCGGCGCCGCGGTCGGTGTCGGCGAGGACGCCTGGTCGCGGGCCATGACACTGGCCGACGCGGGCGTCGACGTGCTCGTGGTGGACACCGCGCACGGTCACCAGGTGCAGGTGCTGCAGATGGTGACCAAGGTCAAGGCCGAGGTCGGCGACCGGATCCAGGTGGTCGGCGGCAACGTGGCCACCCGCCAGGGCGCGGCCGCGCTCGTCGAGGCGGGCGCGGACGCGGTCAAGGTGGGCGTCGGCCCCGGTTCGATCTGCACCACCCGCGTGGTCGCCGGTGTCGGCGCGCCGCAGATCACCGCGATCCTGGAGGCGGTCGCCGTGTGCAAGCCGGCAGGTGTCCCGGTGATCGCCGACGGCGGCATCCAGTTCTCCGGCGACATCGCCAAGGCCATCGCGGCGGGCGCGTCCACGGTGATGCTCGGGTCGCTGCTCGCGGGCACGGCCGAGTCGCCGGGCGAGCTGATCCTGGTCGGCGGTAAGCAGTTCAAGAGCTATCGCGGTATGGGCTCGCTGGGCGCCATGCAGGGCCGCGGCCAGGCGAAGTCGTTCTCCAAGGACCGTTATTTCCAGGACGACGTGCTCGCCGAGGACAAGCTGGTCCCCGAGGGCATCGAGGGCAGAGTGCCGTTCCGCGGCCCGGTCAACCAGGTGATCCACCAGTTGGTCGGCGGTCTGCGCGCGGCCATGGGCTACACCGGCTCGCAGTCGATCGCGCATCTGCAGGAAGCCCAGTTCGTGCAGATCACCGCGGCGGGTCTCAAGGAGAGCCACCCGCACGACATCACCATGACCGTCGAGGCCCCTAACTACACCGGACGGGGTTAGCCCACTAGGTTCATGTACAGGACCAACCGGTCCGTGCATGATGGAGCTTGCCCACCGGCTGTGGCGGTGAGCGACCTGCGGCGAGTTGGCGGTTTTGTGCTGCCCACCTGCCCCCACAAGTAACCACTGGAGGCGCGAGTCTTACGAGCGCCCGTTCGCGGCCCGGCTCGCGTTCCAGCGGTCGATGCCATGCGCCGCAGGCGCGAGTCTCGACCGCTGGAACGCGAGCCATAAGGGGCCCGCGAACACGCAGCGCCGCAGGCGCTGCAAATCAGACAAGGAGATTTCGCGTGCGCGACATGGTGGAGATCGGCATGGGCCGGACCGCCCGGCGTACCTACGAGCTGGACGACGTCGACATCGTCCCCTCGCGCCGGACCCGCTCGTCGAAGCAGGTCTCGCTGTCCTGGCAGCTGGACGCCTACCGCTTCGAGATCCCGTTTCTCGCGCACCCCACCGACGCCCTGGTGTCCCCGGAGTTCGCCGTCGAACTCGGCCGCCTCGGCGGGCTCGGCGTGATCAACGGCGAGGGACTGTGGGCGCGGCACGCGGATGTCGGCGCGAAGATCGACCAGTTGCTCGAGCTGGTCGGCAAGGGCGGTTACGAGCGCGCCGTGGCGCTGCTGCAGGAGTTGCACGCCGCGCCGATGCAGCCGGATCTGCTCGCCGCCGCGGTGGCGCAGGTCCGCGCCGCCGGCGTCACCGTGGCGGTGCGGGTGAGCCCGCAGAACGCGCGCACGCTCACCCCGGCGCTGCTGCAGGCGGGCATCGACCTGCTCGTGGTGCACGGCACGATCATCTCCGCCGAACATGTCGGCGACGGTGAGCCGCTGAACCTCAAGACCTTCATCGCCGACCTGGACGTGCCCGTGGTCGCAGGCGGCGTGAGCGATCACCGCACCGCGCTGCACCTGATGCGCACCGGAGCGGCGGGCGTGATCGTCGGCTACGGCTCCTACCCCGGCGCGACCACCACCGGCGAGGTACTCGGCATCGGCGTGCCGATGGCCACCGCGATCGCGGATGCCGCCGCCGCCCGCCGCGATTACCTGGACGAGACCGGCGGTCGCTATGTGCACGTCATCGCGGACGGCGACATCTCCACTTCCGGGCAGCTGGCCAAGGCGATCGCGTGCGGCGCGGACGCGGCCATGCTCGGCGTCCCGCTCGCCGTGGCCGCGGAGGCGCCGGGCCGCGGCTGGTACTGGCCGTCGGCGGCCGCGCACCCGTCGGTGCCGCGCGGGTCGATGCTGCACGTCGACGATCCGTGGGATCTCGGTGGCGAGCCGGTCGGCGACACGGTGCGCCCCAGCCTGGAACGGGTGCTCTTCGGCCCGTCCGACGATCCGTTCGGTTCGCTGAATCTCGTCGGCGGCCTGCGTCGTTCGATGGCCAAGGCCGGCTACTCGGATCTCAAGGAGTTCCAGAAGGTGGGCCTGAGCGTACGCGCTTGAAGGTAGGCCTGAACGTACTGCGGCCCTCCCAGCTACCCGGCGATCACCGGAGAAGCGAGTCTTACGAGCGCCGTTCGCGGCCCGGCTCGCGTTCCAGCGGTCGAAGCGCATGCGCCGCAGGCGCGAGTCTCGACCGCTGGAACGCGAGCCATGAAGGGGCCGTGAACACGCGGCGCCGCAGGCGCTGCGAATCGACACAGCGTTCAGCGCACGCGGGTCGGTTTCGTTCGTGCGCGCAGGAACTGCTGGATCGCGTGGTTCACCGGCTCGGGATGGGTCATCGTCACCGCGAGTCGGGCTTCGGCGATTTCGATGAAGGTGGCGCCGGACAGCCCGCGGGCCAGTTCCTGGGCGCGCTCGCGGTCCATGCCGCTGTGGGTGGGGTGGATCACCAAAGCGGGGCAAGCGATTTCGCGGAGGCGGTCCAGTACCGAATCCCGGCTGAGCAGGCAGCCCGCCGCCACCTCGATGCCGCGGCGGTCGCGCACCAGCCAGCGTTGGGTCCAGATCGAGCGGTACCACTCGTCGTCGCCGATCAGCCAGGAAGCCAGCTGGTGCACGGCTCGTTCGCGGGAGCCGTCGTCGTACCACTCGTCGAGGAATTTCTGCGTCGCGGTGGACTGCTCCGGGGTGGGACCGTGTGCTTCGGTGCTGATCAGGATCAGCGCGGAGACGCGTTCCGGTGCGATCAACGCGGTGCGCAGCGCCGTGAAACCTCCCTGCGCGGTGCCGCCGACGACGGCCCGCTCGGCGCCGAGATGATCCAGGACGGTCAGCGCGTCCCTGGCCGCGGTCCAATAGGTGAAGGGTAGGCCCTCGTCCCTGGTGCGGCCGTGGCCGCGGGCATCCCAGGAGACGATCCGGAATTCCGGTGCGAGAGCGGCCGTTTGGGCGGCGAACATGGTGCGGTCCATGAGGAACTCGTGCGCCAGCAGTACCACCGGGCCGTCCCCGCCGCTGTCCTCGTAGTGGATGTCGGCATCGATCGCGCGGGCGAAGGGCACGAGCAGAAGGATAACCAGCGAGCCGGGCGGCGGGTGACGATTCGGGCGGTCGGCTCGCCTCCCACACGGGCCCGCTGTGCCGATGATTCGCTCGTTTCGCCGCTCACTAAACTGGGCGAGTGGCACAAACCCAGAGACCGGTCCTCGTCGTCGACTTCGGAGCACAGTACGCCCAGCTGATCGCGCGGCGGGTTCGCGAGTCGAGCGTGTACTCGGAGGTGGTTCCGCACACCGCGACGGTGGAGGAGATCGCCGACAAGCAGCCGCTCGCGGTGATCCTGTCCGGCGGTCCGGCCAGCGTGTACGCCGAGGGCGCGCCGCGGCTGGATCCGCGGTTGTTCGATCTGGGGCTGCCGGTCTTCGGCATCTGCTACGGCTTCCAGGCGATGGCCCAGGCGCTGGGTGGAACGGTCGCGCACACCGGCACCCGTGAGTACGGACGCACCGAACTCAACATCGACGGTGGTTTGCTGCACGGCGGCCTGCCCACCATCCAGCCGGTGTGGATGAGCCACGGCGACGCGGTCACCGACGCGCCGGAGGGCTTCGAGGTCACCGGCACCAGCGCGGGCGCGCCGGTCGCCGCCTTCGAGGACCGCGCGCGCCGGTTGGCCGGTGTGCAGTACCACCCGGAAGTGCTGCATTCGCCGCACGGGCAGCAGGTACTGAGCCGGTTCCTGCACGAACTCGCCGGCATCCCCTCCACCTGGACTCCGGCGAACATCGCCGATTCGCTGGTCGCCTCGGTACGCGAGCAAATCGGCGACAAACACGCGATCTGCGGACTGTCCGGTGGGGTGGACAGCGCCGTCGCCGCCGCCCTGGTGCAGCGCGCCATCGGTGACCGGTTGACGTGTGTGTTCGTCGACCACGGCCTGCTGCGGGCGGGCGAGCGGGAGCAGGTGCAGCAGGATTTCGTCGCCGCGACCGGCGCCAAACTGGTGACCGTCGACGCGGTGGACAAGTTCCTCGGCGAGTTGAAGGGTGTGACCGATCCCGAGGAGAAGCGCAAGATCATCGGGCGGGAGTTCATCCGTTCCTTCGAGGACGCGGTGGGCGAGGCGGTGCTCGAGCACGGTGCGGCCGACGGCGAGACGCCGAAGGTCGAGTTCCTGGTGCAGGGCACGCTCTACCCGGACGTCGTTGAGTCCGGCGGCGGCAGCGGCACCGCGAACATCAAGAGTCATCACAATGTCGGCGGTCTGCCCGACGACCTGGAGTTCGAACTCGTCGAACCGCTGCGGTTGCTGTTCAAGGACGAGGTCCGCGCGGTCGGACGCGAGCTCGGGCTGCCGGAGGAAATCGTCGCACGCCAGCCCTTCCCCGGTCCCGGTCTCGCCATCCGTATCGTCGGTGAAGTCACCGCCGACCGGTTGGAGACGCTGCGCAAGGCCGACGCCATCGCCCGCGAGGAACTGACGGCGGCCGGTCTGGACGCCCAGATCTGGCAGTGCCCGGTCGTGCTGCTCGCGGAGGTCCGCAGCGTCGGCGTGCAGGGCGACGGCCGCACCTACGGACACCCGATCGTGCTGCGCCCGGTCTCCAGCGAGGACGCCATGACCGCCGACTGGACCCGGTTGCCCTACGAGGTGCTGGAACGCATCTCCACCCGCATCACCAACGAGGTGGCGGAGGTCAATCGCGTGGTCTTGGACGTGACCAGCAAGCCGCCGGGCACCATCGAGTGGGAGTGAGCTCCCGGCCGCCCAGCGGGCGGTGACTACTCGCCGCCGTCATCGCGTGCGAGATCAGCGGGGGCGGTGGAAAGCGCTGTACAGGATCACGCGGCCCAGAAGTACGCCGTTCGTGATGCCGGGTCTGGGATCGGGCGGTGTGGTCCGGGTGGTGGGTGGCGTCTGATCGGCGGGTTCGTCGCGCTTCATGCGGTGGTTGTCCTGTCGTAGGAATGCGGCCCGGCTACGGTGGCGGTGGCTCGGGGCTGAACGCGAAACGGCCCGTCCAGGTGGACGGGCCGCACGCTCATCGTCGTCTGCGGGGGGAGATCACCAGCACGATGCCGATGACGATGGCGGCGAGCACGACGATCCAACCGATCGAGATCATGCCGGCCGCGGGCCAGGACGCCGGGCCGACGAAAGCCCACACGCTGATCGCGAGGGACAGCAGTCCCGCGATGAGCAGCGAGGCGGCGGGGCCGCGGCGGGAGTCGGTCGTCTCCTTCTTCTCGTTCTCAGCCACGCTGCACCTCCACGTTGCCGACGCGGACGTCGACGTTCAGATCGAGCACCGGCGCGCCGGGAGTACCGGGACCACTGATGCCCTCGGGGCAGAGTGCCTCGGCCATCGTCGCCGTGCACGTGGTGCGGACGGTCATGTCGGCGGGCAGCAGGATGTGGGCTTCGCCCATCCGGACGTCGATGTCCACGGTGCGGTTCTCGGTCAGTTTCAGCGACCGCAGGTCCAGCGTGCCGGTTCCCATGGTCAGCTTGTAGTTCTGGGCCAGATCGGTGACGGATGCGGGCGCCCAGGTGCGGTCGCCCAGTTGATCGGATTCGATCGGACCGATCGCGGAGGCGAGCAGGACGAACCCGGCGAGCGGCGCGGTGAGCACGAGCAAGCCGTAGCCGCGCCGCAGGAACGCGCCGACCACCAGGCCGAGGCCGATCACGGCCAGCGCCGCCGCGGCGATCCGGCCGGGGGTCATCCATTCCGCGCCCGAGGCCGCCGCCGCACCGGCACCCGCCGCCGCGAGGATGGCCAAGCCGATCACCACCGGCGTGAGGCGCGAGCGCGGACGCTTCTGCGGCGGGGCGACGACGGTGCGGGCCGGGGTGGGCTCCGGCAGGTCCCAGGCGAGTGGAGCTACGCCGAGTGGATCCCAGGACGGCGGGGTCGGGCCGCCGATGATCGCGGGGTGAGCGGCCGCGGGGCCACGCGAGCTCGGAGCGCGGCCCGGGGCCGGAACGTCTTTGCCGAGTGAGATCGGAGCGTCGGACGATGACGGTCTCGTGCCTGGTCCGCTTTCGGCTCGATCGTCATGAGTCGAGTCCGATCCGGCCGAATCGGCTCGGTCGGTGTGAGTCGTATCCGATCCGGCTCCGCCGACCGAATCGATCCGGCCGCTGCCGACCGCCGCCGGGCCGTCTTGATCGCCGAGCGTGGCGGCCGAATCGGTCTGATCGGTGACCTGAGCGTCGGCTTCTCTCTCGTCGGCGACCGAACTCGTCGCTGATCCGGCGACGGGCACGGCGACGTCGTCCGGTACCACGGTCGCGTCATCGACGGCGGGCTTGTGCAGCGGGACCGTCGCGCCGTCCGCCGCAGGCGCGGACGTCTCCGGGACGTAGGAATCCGGCAGTTTGGTGTACGGCGTGTACACGGCGGTCGGCGGCACGTACAGATCACCGACCGTCCGGGTCGCTCCTTGCGGGAAGACCGCGCCGGGGTAGCCGGTGGCGTTGATTCCGCTCTCCGGGGCGAATCCGCCGAACACTTCGGTGGTCCCGGGTGGCGGGTTGGGGGTGCGCAGGTGCAGCATCCACCAGCCCGCCAGCATCAGGGCGAGGCTGATCAGGCCGGATCCGCCGAGACCGACACCGACCGGTCCCATCGTGCTGACCGCGATGGCCAGCGCCACGATCAACACGATGGTCTTGGTCTGCGACTGCGAGCTGTGGCCTTTGCCGACCAGCGACTCGGCCGCGGATGCCTGGTCGCCCGCCGCGCTCAGCAGTAGCCAGGCCAGCAGGTAGAGCACGATGCCCGCGCCGCCGAAGATCGTCGAGACGACGAACGCGACCCGAACCAGTACCGGATCGATCTCGTAGCGGCGCGCGAACCCCGCCGCGACGCCCGCGACGGGCCCCTGCTGCGGCAATCGGACCGGCCGGGTCTGCCATATCTGCTGGACCTGGTCGCCGAAGCTCGTTTTCGTCATGCTTCCCATGGTGTGCCGATCCGTGGAATCGGCGCATCGGGGGGAACCCTGAAAAACAGCCTGAACACTTTGGACCGATCCACCGATGCAGCAAACTTTCAGCTATGAACGGGTTCGACCGGGTCCGGCCGCGTCCGCCCTGGTCGGCGCGGGTGTGGTCGAGCAAGCGAGATCAGGGTGAATCCCGATGCTGGCAGCTTCGTCGCCGTGCCAGTATCGAAGACATGTACCCGTCTGTTCCCGCGTTCGACACCCGGGGGTTCGACGCTGCACGTGGGCTGGGTCCCGCGCCCGCGCCGGTCCCATGGCCGCCGCAGGCGCGGATCTTCCGCCGGTCGGGCGGCCGGGTCGTCGGCGGAGTGGCGGGCGGTCTGGCCGACCATCTCGGCGTCGACGTGTTCAAGGTGCGGATGGCGTTTGTGCTGCTGTCCGCGCTGGCCGGGGCGGGCATCGTCGCGTACGGGCTGCTGTGGATCTTCACGCCCGGCGGGTCGGATCAGGCAAAACCCTCCGGTACGGAGCGGCGGCAGGCGATCGGGCTCGCGATGCTCGGGCTCGGGCTCGCGATCGCCGTGTCCTGGGTGTTCAGCGGGACCGCGGCGAAGGTGATCGCGCCGATCATCGTGGTGGCGGTCGGCGCGGCGCTGGTGTGGCGGGAGTACGACGTCGACGGGCCGCGTTCGCTGCTCGGGCTGCCCGCGCGTCCATCGGTGGTCACCTGGTCGCGCATCGTCGCCGGTGCGACGCTGATCGTGGCCGGTCTGGGTGTGGTGGTGCTGGCCAGGATCAATTTGAGCTCGATCGGTTCGGCGCTGCTGGCGGTGGCGGTCACGCTGATCGGTGCGGGACTGCTGACGGTTCCGCTGTGGCTGCGCATGATGCGCGCGCTGAACGCCGAGCGCGCCGCCCGCATCCGCAACGAGGAACGCGAGGAGATCGCCTCGCACCTGCACGATTCCGTGCTCCAAACACTCGCGCTCATCCAGCGTCAGGCCGACGACCCGCAGGAAGTGCTGCGGTTGGCCCGCAGCCAGGAGCGGGAACTGCGGAAATGGCTGTTCGAGGATTCCGGGCCCGCGCAGTCGAGCTTGGCCGCGGCCCTGCGGACCATCGCGGGCGAGGTGGAGGACCAGCACGGCGTGAAGGTGGCGCCGGTGACCGTCGGCGACGTATCGATGGACGTCGACGGCTCCGGATCGGGTCTGCCGAAGGAACACTTCACCGCCCTGCTCGGCGCGAGCAGGGAAGCGCTGGTCAACGCCGCGAAGCACGCGGGTGTCCCGGAGATCGATCTGTTCGCCGAGGTCGAGCCGCATCAGGTGAGCATCTTCGTCCGTGACCGCGGCTCCGGCTTCGACCTCGCGTCCGTGCCGGAGGATCGTCGCGGCCTGGCGAAGTCCGTTCGCGGCCGGATCGAGCGCCGCGGCGGCCAGGTGGACATTCTGTCGACGCCGGGTCGCGGCACCGAGGTCCGAATCACCCTGCCGCGGACCGATTCCGGCTGCGCCCCCTTGGACGAAGAGCCCGCTCCGGCCGCCCGCTAGGCACGCGTTGCGCACCTGCCAGGACGAGACAGGCGTGTGGGGGACGAGTGTGGTACGGGTTGGGGGTCAAGGGTCGGTTAGGAGAAGTAGGTGACCGTGCGGGTCTTTCTCGTCGATGATCACGCCGTTTTTCGGTCGGGTGTGCGTGCTGAATTGAGCCGGGAGGCGGACATGGAGGTGGTCGGTGAGGCCGGCGGGGTCGCGGAGGCGGTAGCCGGGATCAATGCCGAGCGACCGGACGTCGTCCTGCTCGACGTGCACATGCCCGACGGCGGTGGGGTGGCGGTGCTGGCGGGCATCGAGCCGGGGCCGGTGTGCCTGGCGCTGAGCGTGTCCGACGCGGCCGAGGACGTGATCGCGGTGATCCGGGCCGGGGCCAGAGGGTATGTCACCAAGACGATTTCGGGAGCCGAGCTGGCCGACGGCATCCGCCGGGTGGCGGGCGGCGATGCGGTCTTCAGCCCGCGCCTGGCCGGCTTCGTCCTGGACTCGTTCACCGGGAGGTCCCCGGTACCCGAGCCGCCCTTGGATCCCGAACTCGACTCCCTGACCCCGCGTGAGCTCGAGGTCCTGCGCCTGCTCGCGCGCGGCTACACGTACCGCGAGATCGCCGAATCACTCTTCATCTCGGTCAAAACCGTGGAGACGCACGCCTCCAACGTCCTGCGCAAGACCCAGCAGTCCAACCGCAACGCCCTGACCCGATGGGCACACCGCCGCCGCATCGACTGACTGCCGTTCGGCTCCGGGTGCCCGGACGTCAGAGGACGGCGACGATGATCCCGATGATGATGACCAGGCCGATCAGCAGGCCGACGGCGATGGCCAGGGGGGCGTTGCCGGGCTGAGAATTCCTGGTGCGCTGCGGGGGCGTGGCCGCGGCCGCTCCCGCGAGGTTGCGGTGCGGGCGGGGGAGCGGCGTGGAGTGCTGGCTGCGGATCCCGGATGCCGAATTGCGCGCGGCCCAGAACGGGATGGTTCCGTCCTCGGTGCGGACGGGCGCGCCCAGAATGTACGGTCCGGTGCCGGGACCGAAAGCGGCGGTGAGGATTTCGTCGCGCGCCTCGGCCATGGTTGGACGGCGCTGCGGCGCGGGCTCCATCATGTGCAGCAGCGCCTGGGTGAGCATGCCGCTGCGGGTCGGCGGGATGATCTGCGCCATGGCGGCGCGGTGCACGATGACGTCGCTGTCCTCGTCGAAGCCGTACGGCGGCTGTCCTTCGATCGCGGTGTAGAGCGTGGCGCCCAGGGAGAACACGTCGCTGGCCTTGGTCGGTTGCGCTCCGCGCGCGACCTCGGGGGGCAGGTAGGAGGGGGTGCCGGTGATCACGCCGTCCGGTTCGTCGAGCAGGTCGCCCGCGCCGCTGGAGATGCCGAAGTCGCTGAGTTTCGCCATGCCCACGCCGGTGCCACGGTCGGCGACGAGGATGTTGCCCGGCTTGATATCCCGGTGCACGATGCCGACCGCGTGCGCGGCGGCCAGCGCGTCGGCGACCTGGGCGCCGATCTGCGCGACCTCGATCGGCGGCAGCGTGTCGACCAGCGCGAGCGCCTTCGCGACACTGCGCGACGGCAGGTGCTCCATCACCAGCCAGGGCTCACCGGCCTCGAGCACCACGTCGTACACGGCGATCGCGTGGTCGTGCGAGAGTTTCGCGGCGACCCGGCCCTCGTGCATGATCTGGTTGCGGACCGCCTCGGCTTCGGCCTCATCGAGCCCGGCCGTGGTGAGCACCTGCTTGATCGCGACGTCCCGGTCGAGCAGGCGGTCGTGCGCCAGCCATACCGCGCCCATGCCGCCGCCACCCAGCTTCGACTGGAGGCGGTAGCGGCCTGCGACGAGATATTGGGGGCCGACAGTAGGACGAGCGCGTTCGGTCACGGGTGCAGGGTAGCGGAAAATGGGGCTAGCTGGCCTGATTCGTGTTCGCGCATAGGCGGACATGAGGCACTGGTATGTGTCACGCCCGCTCTCGGTTCGAATGTGTGCCCCACACCATACCGATGAACCGGTGCCGGGCGTGGTAGCCGGGCGCGCGCCGGATCCGGTCCCGATGCGTCTTGCGGCGGGGCATGGGGAAGCTGCGGCGAGGTTGCCCGGCGGCGATCGTCGGGCGGAACCGACGGCCAGGCGCCCTCGCCCGCGGAGGGCGCCGCGGGTGCGAAACGAGGGCTGTCGCGGATCGCTCGCACTCCATCTCGTGTCGACACCCGCGTGCTGGACCTGCACCGATTCCACTCGAAGCCGGATCGGACCCGCGTGACCGCGACACGAGGCTGCCGAACCCTTGACGGAAACCCGGGGGTCGGTTTCTACTGTGTCGGTATCGAACGTATATTCGATACAAATCGATAGCTGAATCGGTGCTGGCACTCGAATGGAGGGTCGCTCCGCATGCTTCGCCTCGGGTCCATCGCGGGAAGTAGGTGGTTGAGATGGGTTCGGATGCGATCTCGCAGGGAGGGGTGAATCGGGGCGCGCCGGCGCGACGCGGTGGTGGGCGGGAAGGTGCCCCATCCCTCGCTGAGCTGCGTAGCCGCATGGCTGCGGTGCCGGGTCGCGGTGAATCGGCAGCACAGCGGGCTCCGCTCGGAGACGGGGCGCGCCGAGCGGCATTGCCGGTGCCCACGGCTCTCGCACCGTTGTTGCCGGATGGTGGCTTGGTCAAGGGCTCCGTGGTGGCGTACACGGGAGCGAGTTCGTTGCTGGCCGGTCTGCTCGCCGCGGTGACCGAGGGCGGTGGGCACGCCGCGGTGGTGGGCATGCCCCGGCTCGGTCTGCTCGCCGCGGTGGAGATGGGGGCGCAGCTGCGGCGGCTGGCCGTGATCGCCGATCCCGGCCCCGACCCGGTGGAAGTGGCCGCGGTGCTGCTCGACGGGCTCGATCTGGTCGTACTCGGACTCGGGGGCGCCGCCGTCGCGCCCGCTCGCAGCCGGGTGATCGCCGCCCGCGCCCGCAACAAGGGCGCCACCCTGGTGGTCGCCGACGGTCGCTGGCCCGGCGCGTCCCTCCAGCTCGATGCCCGCATCGCGGGGTATGCCGGTCTCGGCCGCGGGCGCGGACGTTTGCGTTCGCTCGGTTTGACGGTCGAAGTGCGCGGCAAGGCGGGACCGCCACGGCGTGGGCGGCTGGATTTGTGCCCGAATGCGGGGCGCGTGGAATGGGTGCTGCGCGAAAAGGCGGCTCCGCCGGTCGAAGCCGTCGACACACAGGAGGCGGTGTCGTGAGTGCCGCGGCCCGCGGTGCGGCGTGATTCGGCCGGGAGCCAAGCGGGTGCTCGCCCTGTGGTGCCCGGACTGGCCCGCGGTCGCCGCGGCGGCGGTGGCAGGCCTGCCCGCGACGCGGCCGGTGGCGGTGCTGTTCGCCAACCGGGTGGTGGCCTGTTCGGCGATCGCGCGAGCCGAAGGGGTGCGCCGCGGCCTGAAGCGCAGGGAGGCGCAGGCGCGCTGCCCCGAGCTGTTCCTCGCGCAACAGGATCAGGATCGGGACGCGCGACTGTTCGAACCGCTGGTCGCCGCGGTGGCCGCGACGGTGCCCGGTGTGGAGGTGCTGCGCCCCGGGCTGCTCGTGCTCGGCGCGCGCGGCGCGGCGCGGTTCTTCGGGTCCGAGGAGGCGGCGGCCGAGCGCCTGGTCGACGCGGTGGCAGCAGCCGGGGCGGAAGCGCAGATCGGGATCGCCGACGAGCTGTCCACGGCGGTGATCGCCGCCCGCCGCGCCGCGATCGTGCCCGCGGGGGAGGGGGCACGGTTTCTCGCACCGCTACCGGTTGGGGAACTCGCGGTCGAACCGAGCCTGGCCGCCCCGGAACGCGCCGAGCTGGTCGATCTGCTGCACCGCTTGGGGCTACGCAGGATCGGCGATTTCGCCGCGCTCTCCGCGGCGGAGGTCGCCTCCCGGTTCGGCACCGACGCCGTGCTCGCGCATCGCTGTGCCAGGGCGGAGCCGGAGCGTCCGCCGTCCGCGCGGCAGCCACCGCCGGATCTGGTGGTGGAGTACCGCTGTGATCCGCCGATCGAGCGGGTCGACGCGGCCGCCTTCGCCGGTCGCCTGCTCGCCACCCGGCTGCACAGCGCGCTCGCGGATGCCGGGCTGGCCTGCACCAGGCTTTCGGTGTACGCGGAAACCGCGGCAGGGGAACACCTTTCGCGAATCTGGCGCTGCGCCGAGCCGCTCACGCCGGAGGGCACGGCGGATCGGGTGCGCTGGCAGCTGGACGGCTGGCTCACCCGGCGCGACGGTGCGCGGCCCACCGCGCCGATCACCGTGCTGCGGCTGGAACCGGTCGAGGTGGTCACGGCGGGCGCGCTGCAGCTCGGCTTGTGGGGCGGGGACGGGGAAGAGGACGAACGTGCCCGCCGCGCGCTCATCCGAGTGCAGGGTCTGCTCGGCGGGGAAGCGGTGCGTGTCGGCGTGCTGAGCGGCGGACGCGGCCCCGCCGAACGAATCACCATGGTCACGCTGGGTGACGAACTCGTTTCCGCCGCCGACCCCGCGCAGCCATGGCCGGGCCGGCTGCCCGAGCCCGCCCCCGCCGTGATCCTGATGAACCGTCCGCTGGTGCGACTGGAAGCCGCCGACGGCGCGCCCGTCAAGGTCACCGACCGCGCCCTGTTCGACGCCGACCCCGCGCTGTTGCGCTGGGGGAGCAAACAGTGGCGGCTCACCGGCTGGGCTGGCCCGTGGCCGGTGGACGAACGCTGGTGGGCCCCCGATGCGGACGACGCGGAATTCACCGCCCGCGCACAGGTCCAACTCGACGACGCCCCCGCCGCCAGCCGGGTGCTGCTGCTGGTCTATCACGACGAAACCTGGCACGCCGAAGGGATTTACGGCTGAGAGGCCTCATTCAGGGCGCGACCACACGGTCGCCAACGTGAACGGATGTCCGCGCAGGGCGGCCCATTTCGGTTTGCGGGCCAACCACGCGTCGTCGACCAGTGCCTCGGCTACCTCGGTGAGGACCCAGCCCGCGGCCAAACCGGCCGACAGGTGCTCGCTGATCAAGTGCAGGTGGGTGCTGATCGCCACCGGTTCGCCGGAAGGGTCGGTGTAGTGCGTCGGCATTCCGGAAACCATGATGAATTGCGGGTGGTAGCTGACCAGTACGCAGCGCGCGCCCGGTGCGGCCAGCCGCCACGCCTCCGCGTAGAACGGCGCCAGCTCCGGTAGGTGCTCATCGATCAGCGACGCGATCACCAGGTCGTAGGCGCCTTCCGGCAGACCGGTGGCTCGCACGTCCGCTCGGGTCAGCGTGGTGTGGGCGCCGCGTTCGGCCGCCAACGCCAGCATCCCCTGGCTCACGTCGACGCCGTCGATGTGCGGTATTCCGCGGTCTCGCAACCAGGTTCCGGTTCGCCCGGTGCCGCAGCCGAGGTCGGCCGCGCGCCGCACCCGGCCGAGGTCCAGCCGCAGTCGCCCGAGCAGAGCGAGATCCATCTCGTCCAGGACGGTCTGTTCGTAGGTGGGGGCCCAACCGTCGTACCCCGTGGCCACGTCGACGGTGCGGTAGTCGCGGCGATCGAAATCGGCGAAGGAGGGCATGCGGCGAGTATTGCTCCGAGTTCGCCCACGCGCCAGGGATTTTTCGCGCCAGTCGAAACACCAATGTGGGCAACGAACTTCGCAATGGCGCGGGTATCGGACCTGGTAAGTGCCGTTCGAACTGCGTTTTCGCCGTTGGGTGATCAGCGCTACACCACGCCGGGGTATGGCATGACTGCCGGTATCCTCCTATGTCGTGGATCTGACGCTGGGCCAGGTGACATTCGGAGACGTGCGGATCGCCTATCGGGATTCGGGGGTGGGCGCGGTCAGCGACATCCCCGTGCTGCTCGTGCACGGCATGGGCGGCGACGGGTACACCTGGGACCGGTTCGCGCGTGTTCTCGTGCGATCCGGACGCCGCGTGATCATCCCCGATCTCCGCGGACACGGCCGTAGCTCACACACCGATTCCTATCTCTTCGACGAGTTCGGCGACGATCTGCTGCGCCTGTGCGACCACCTGGAACTGCCCGTGGTGGATCTGGTCGGGCATTCGCTCGGCGGTTACGCGGTGTCGCGCGTCGCGCAGGAGCGCCCGGAATTGGTGCGCAGGCTGGTCATCGAGGAATGCCCGCTCCCGCTGCGGTCCGGCGCCGAGGAATTGCGCCTGACCCGCCGGCTTCCCACCGCGCCCGAACTGTGGCACGCCACTTCCAGCCTCGTCCGGCACCCGCGCGCGGTGCTCGCTTTCGACCGCTCCATGACGAAGACCGCGCTGGAGCAGTTCCGTAAGCCGAACCCGGAGTGGTGGGACCGACTCTCCGACATCACCGCGCCCACCTTGGTGTTGTGCGGCGGACCGGGCGGCATGGTCGATCCGGAGAAACTCGCCATCCTGCAAGAAAGCATCACCGACTGCACGGTGACCACCTTCACCTGCGGCCACAGCATCCACCGCGACCGCTACCTCGACTTCGCCGCAACCGTCCGCCCATTCCTGGCGGGCTGAACCGCGAGTGGCACATGGTCGTGCGGGTCACGGACGCCTTACCAGTGCGTGCCGGGGACCCAGCGGGCGGCGCGGCGTAGGGCGGTGCCGGTGAGGCGGCGTGTGGTTGATCGGGGGCGGGGCTGGGGGTGTGGTTCGGCCGGTTCTTCGGGGGTGGTCGACTCGCCTTTTGCTGCGGGGGAGTCGGGTAGCGCGCGGTAGTAGCGGTGTAGGACGCGGTCGCGGATCTTCGGGGTGAGCAGCGCGCCGTATTCGGCGATGGTGCCCAAAGGCACGTCGATGCGCTTGGGCCGTTCGGTCAGGGCGCGCACGATGGTCGCGGCCGCCCACTCGGGCGACTCGGCGGGGCCCTGGTCGCCGCTCGGGGTGATCATGGGCGTGCGCACCAGCGGCATGTGGATGGTGGTGAACGTGACGCCATCCGCCATGGTCTCGACGGCTGCCACCTCGGTGAACTTGTCCAGTGCCGCCTTGCTGGCCAGATATGCCGAGAACCGCGGCGTGGCCACCTGCACGCCCGCGCTGCTGATGTTGACGACGTGCCCGAACTTGCGTTCCCGCATCTGCGGCAGCAGGGCCAGCGTCAGCCGCAGCGCGCCGAAGTAGTTGACGGCCATGGTGCGTTCGAAGTCGTGCAACCGGTCGGTGGAGCGGTGGATGGCGCGGCGGATGGAGCGGCCGGCGTTGTTCACCAGCATGTCCACGTGACCGTGTTCGTCCAGGACGGTTTTGATCACCTGGTCGACGGAATCGGAATCGGTGACGTCGCAGGAGTACCCGTAGGCCGAGCCGTCCGCCGCCCTGATCTCGTCGACGACCGCGGCGAGTTCCTCACCACGGCGCGCGAGCAGGAACACGGTGGCGCCCTTGCCTGCGACCGCGAGCGCGGCCGCCCGCCCGATCCCGGAGGATGCCCCGGTGATGAGGACATGCCGCCCGGTGAGGTCGCGGTTGTGGCGCCGGCGGCGGGCGGGCTCAGCGGGGGCGTCGGTCATCGCTGCTGCTCCTTTGCAGGTCTGGTGGCCATGAACTTACTCCAAAGTAAGTTCCCTGCCAAGTGCTCTCGGTCGCATCCGGGATCGGCCGCCCCCGGTCGTCGCGGCGTGTCGCGCCGGTGCGGCCTGCCGGTTCGAGAACCGCACGCGGCCTGGGGATTTGCGAATGCGCGAAACGGATCGAACAACTCTCGAAACGTTCGAACATATGTGCGATACTCAGCGCATGTCGGACGATCGGATGGCGGAGGTGTTTGCCGCGGTGCGGCTCGGTGGCGTCGACCCCGCGGCGGGGCGACGGGCGTTGGAAAAGCTCTGGGACGAACTCGGCGAACACGGCGGGGTGTTGCAGCGCTGCGTGGTCGCACATCATCTCGCCGATCTCCAGGAGGAGCCCGCCGAGGCGCTGCGCTGGGATCAGCGCGCGCTGGCCGCGGTGTTCGGGCCCGGTGTGCCGCTCGATGAAGGCCTGCGCGGCTTCTTGCCGTCGCTCTACTTGAACCTGGCCGACAGTCATCGCCGGGTCGGCGAGTTCGAAGTGGCCAGGATGCAGTTGGCCATCGCGCGCGGGCATCTCGACGTCCTCGCCTCCGATGCCTACGGCGCGCTCATCCGGACTCGTCTGAAAGGTGTCGAGGCCGCTCTGTCCGCCGGTTCCGTGGAGCGTCTCCGGGCGTCCTGACCTGCCTGTACATCGTCCGTCTTCGAATGTATGTTCGAGACGAGGAGGTGAGTCGTGGGCTGGGGAAACGGTCCGCCCAGCTGGGCGGAGATGGAGCGGGTGCTGTCCGGGCGGCCGAGCCCCGATGTGACGTATCCGGGCGACGGCGGCGACAGTCCGGCGTGGTCGCGTAAGCGCGGCGAGTACCGGCCCGAGCCGGTGCGCCCTGTCGATGAACCGACGGTCCCGTACGCGGAGCTGCACGCGCATTCGGCCTACAGCTTCCTGGACGGTGCGAGCCAGCCGGAGGAACTGGTGGAGGAGGCGGTGCGGCTCGGCCTGACGGCGATCGCGCTCACCGACCACGACGGCTTCTACGGCACCGTCCGTTTCGCCGAGGCGGCCAAGGAATGGGGCATGCCCACCGTCTTCGGAGCCGAACTGTCGCTCGGCACGGCACTCGAACCACACGTGCCGGGCGCCGTGCGCGGGCACGCCGCCGCCCCCGACTCGGCGCCGCGCACCGGCGCGCCGGACCCGGCCGGGCCGCACCTGCTGGTGCTGGCCCGCGGCCAAGAGGGCTACCGCAGGCTTTCCCGAGAGATCGCCGCCGCGCACATGGCCGCAGGGGAGAAGGGCATCCTGCGCTACGACCTCGACACGCTCACCGCGGCGGCCGAGGGGCACTGGCACATCCTGACCGGATGCCGGAAGGGTCACCTGCGCCAGGCGCTCGAACTCGACTCGCGCGCGGGCAGCACCCGGCTCGAGCGTTCGGAAGCCGCGTTGCGGGAACTCACCGACCGCTTCGGCGCCGATCGGGTGAGCGTGGAACTCACCCATCACGGCATCCCGGAGGACGACGAGCGAAACGCTCATCTCATCGCCCTGGCCGATCGTCTCGGCCTCCCGGTGCTCGCCACCACCGGAGCGCATTTCGCCGCACCGAGCGGGCGTCGCCGAGCCATGGCGCTCGCGGCGATCCGGGCCAGGCAGAGCCTGGACGAGATGGCGGGCTGGCTGGCCCCTGCGGGCGGTGCGCACCTGCGGTCAGGGGCGGAGATGGCGCGGTTGTTCGCCGACTGCCCGCAGGCGGTGGCGAACGCGGCGGCCCTGGCTCGCGAATGCGCCTTCGACCTGCAGTTGATCGCTCCGAACCTGCCGCCCTTCGACGTGCCCGCCGGACACGACGAGCAGTCCTGGCTGCGCGAACTCGCCATGGCGGGCGCCGCGGCGCGCTACGGGACTCCCCAGGAGAACCCGGAGGCCTACCGGCAGATCGAGCACGAGCTCGCGGTGATCAACGACCTGGAATTCCCCGGTTACTTCCTGGTGGTGCACGACATCGTCAGCTTCTGCAAGGACAACGACATCCTCTGCCAGGGCCGCGGGTCGGCAGCCAACTCCGCGGTCTGCTACGCGATCGGCATCACCAATGTCGACCCGGTGCGCAACCACTTGCTGTTCGAGCGTTTCCTCTCCCCGGAGCGCGACGGCCCGCCGGACATCGACGTCGACATCGAATCCGATCGCAGAGAAGAGGCGATCCAACACGTCTACCGCAAGTACGGCCGCGAATACGCCGCGCAGGTGGCCAATGTGATCACCTATCGCGGCAAGTCCGCGGTGCGCGATGCCGCACGGGCGCTGGGTTTCTCGCCCGGCCAGCAGGACGCGTGGAGCAAGCAGGTGAGCCGCTGGACCGGCGTGGGCGCGGAGACGAACACCGACATCCCCGCCGAGGTGCTGGAACTGGCCGCCGATATCGAGGGGCTGCCGCGGCATCTCGGCATCCATTCCGGCGGCATGGTGATCTGCGACCGGCCGATCGCCGACGTCTGCCCGGTGGAATGGGCGCGCATGTCCGGCCGCAGCGTCCTGCAGTGGGACAAGGACGATTGCGCGGCCATCGATCTGGTGAAGTTCGACATGCTCGGCCTCGGCATGCTCTCCGCGCTGCACTACATGATCGACCTGGTGCGCGAGCACGAAGGCGAGACCGTCGAGCTGCACGCGCTCGACCTGGCCGAACCCGAGGTCTACGAGATGCTTTCGCGCGCGGACTCGGTCGGTGTCTTCCAGGTGGAGTCGCGTGCGCAGATGGCCACCCTGCCCCGGCTGCGCCCGCGCAGCTTCTACGACCTGGTGGTCGAGGTGGCGCTGATCCGCCCCGGCCCGATCCAGGGCGGGTCGGTGCATCCCTATATCCGCAGGCGCAACGGGGCCGAGGACGTCGTCTACGACCATCCGGCGCTGAAGAATTCGCTGGAACGCACGCTCGGCGTGCCGCTGTTCCAAGAGCAGCTCATGCAGATGGCCGTCGACGTCGCCGGATTCACCGCCGTGGAGGCCGATCAGCTGCGCCGCGCCATGGGCTCCAAGCGGTCACCGGAGCGCATGGAACGTCTCAAAGCGCGGCTCTACCAGGGCATGCGGGAGCGGCACGGCATCACCGGCGAGGTCGCCGACCGTATCTACGAGAAGCTCTACGCCTTCGCGAATTTCGGCTTTCCCGAGAGTCATTCGCAGAGCTTCGCCTCGATCGTCTACTACTCGGCCTGGTTCAAACTGCATCATCCCGCCGCCTTCTGCGCGGGTCTGCTGCGCGCCCAGCCGATGGGGTTCTACTCGCCGCAATCACTGGTCGCCGACGCGCGTAGGCACGGGGTCGTGGTGCACGGTCCCGACGTCAACGCCAGCCGCGCCGAGCCCACCCTCGAGGCGAAGGGCACCGAAGTACGCCTCGGTCTCGCCGCGATCCGCCAGATCGGCGACGACCTCGCCGAGCGCATCGTCGCCGCCAGGGGCGAGCGACCCTACACGTCTTTCCTCGACCTGACCGGCCGGGTGGAACTCACTGTCGCGCAAGCGGAATCGCTCGCCACGGGGGGCGCGCTCGGCAGCCTGGGCAGCGCCCGCAGGGAAGCGCTCTGGGCGGCGGGCGCCGCCGCGGGTGAGCGCCCGGACCGGTTGCCCGGCACCGGCGCGTCCACCACCGCGCCCGTCCTGCCCGGGATGAGCGATCTGGAGACGGCCGCCGCCGACGTCTGGGCCACGGGCGTTTCGCCGGGCAGTTACCCGACGCAGTTCCTGCGCCCCCACCTGGACGCCCTCGGCGTCATACCCGCCTCCGGCCTGCGCACCGTGCCCGACGGCTCGCGGGTCCTGGTGGGCGGCGCGGTGACGCATCGGCAGCGTCCCGCGACCGCGGAGGGCATCACCTTTCTCAATCTGGAAGACGAAACCGGCATGGTGAACATCGTCTGCTCGCTGGGGCTGTGGCGGCGCTACCGGCGCCTGGCCCAAGGCGCGGCCGCGCTGCTCATCCGCGGGCGGGTGCAGAATGCCGAGGGCGTGGTCAGCGTGGTCGCCGAACATCTGCAGCGCATGGATCTGCGGATGGCGTCCAAATCGCGCGACTTCCGTTGAGCCGGTTGCTTTAAGGAAGTGTTAGAAGCGTTCTAGAGAACCGTTATGCGCGGCTTTTCGCGCAGTGCGAACCGCTACTGTGCCAGGCATGAGGAAGCTTGCTGTGCTGTGCGTGGGCGCGCTGGGGTTGATCTTGCTCACCGGCTGCGGTGACGACAACGCGGCACCCGCCCGGGATCGGACGCCGACGATCGTCACCGGGCCGGGACCCGCGGCTCCCGCGCTCGTGCCCCCGGGGCTGCACGAACAGGCGCCGCCCAAGCGGGAGGACAACTCCGGCGCCGAACCGACGTCCACCCGCAAGGAGGTGGTCACCGGCAGTGTCGAGATCACCGCGGACGCGCCGGTCACCGCGGCGGGCACGATCATCGACCAGGTGCGCGCCGCGGGCGGCCGAGTCGACAGCCGCACCGAGCAGCCCGGCACCGACGACACCGAGCCAAGCGCCACGCTCGTCGTCCGGTTGCCCGCGGACAAGACCGACGCGTTCATCGCGGGCCTCGGCGGGGTCGGACAGATCACGCGGGTCACCACCAACCGCGACGACGTCACCATGCACTGGGAGGACCTGGACGCGCGGATCAAGGCACTGCAAGCCTCGGTCGACCGGCTGCGCGGACTCATCGCGGGCGCCACCACCACCTCCGACTTGATCGCCGCCGAGCAGGCGCTGTCCAGCCGCCAGGGTGAGCTGGACAGCCTCAGCGCGCAGAAGCGCAGGCTCGACGACCAGGTGGCCCTGTCCACGCTGACCATCGACGTCACCACCGATCACAAGAACTCCGGCGACGACCCCGACAACTTCTGGGACGGCATCGTCTCCGGCTGGAACTCGCTGGTGGGCTGGCTGCAGGACGCGATCGTGTTCAGCGGCAAAGCGATTCCGTGGCTGGGCTTCCTCGCGGTGGTAGCCGCCGTGCTGTGGGGGATCGTGCGCCTGGTGCGGCGGCGCAAGCCCACGCCTGGTGCGGGAGAATCGGCACCGGAGCCGGTGAGCAGCGCCTCGGATGGCGCGGAGACCAGCGCAGGAGGCAAGAGTGCCGACGGTGGTAAGGGCGACGATCAAGCCGAACAGCCGTAAGGGACCGCTGGTGGAGACCCTCGACGACGGGAGCCTGCAACTGTACGTGCGGGCTCCCGCCGTCGAAGGCAAGGCCAACAAGGCCGCCATCGAGTTGCTCGCAGGCCACTACGGAGTCCCCAAGTCCGCCGTCCGGCTGACGGCGGGTGCGACCTCCCGCTTCAAACGATTCGAAATCGACATGCCTTGACGTCGCCGCCGCAGCTCAAATGCCGCCGGGGAAGCCGAGTTGGCGCCATGCTTCGTAGACGGTCACCGCGGCCGCGTTGGAAAGGTTCATGGAGCGGCGACCGGGCAGCATCGGGATGCGCAGCCGGTCGGTGATGCGCGGATCGGCCAGCACCTCCGCGGGCAGGCCGGTGGGTTCGGTGCCGAACAGCAGCACGTCGTTCTCGCGATAGGCCACGTCCGTGAACCGAGTGGTGCCCTGGGTGGTGAACGCGAAAACCCGCTCCGGGCGCAGTACCTCCCATGCCGCCGCCAGATTCGGGTGCACCGTCACCGACGCCAGATCGTGGTAGTCCAACCCGGCCCTGCGCAACTTCGGCTCCGACAGATCGAATCCCAACGGCTCGATCAGATGCAGATGACACCCGGTCCCCGCGACCAACCGGATCGCGTTGCCGGTATTCGGCGGAATGCACGGCTCATGGAACATCAGATGGAACACGACGCATCAGTCAACCAGGTCACCGGAGCCGTCCGCCCGCACCCCACACGAGTGGCGCACCGCCGCGGGGAGTACTCGCGATTCGCCGCAGCCATGCGCCACTCGTCGACCACCGGACCGGTCTGCAAGAATCGGGAAGGTGACCGATGCCGATACGCCTATCGCCCGGGCCGGACGCCGCGGTTCGGGAGCGGAGTTCTTGCGTTCTCATCTGCCGATGGTCGTCGTGACGCTGGTCATCGTGGTGGCGGTGGTGTTCGTGGCGTCCGATCGTTGGCGGCGCGGGACGTTCTTCTTCGGCGGTGCGACGCTGCTGGCGGCGGCATTCCGGCTGTGCCTGCCGACTACCCGGGTGGGGCTGCTGGCGGTGCGCAGCAAGCCGTTCGACGTCGGCGCGCTGACGCTGCTGGGGTCGAGCATCCTGTTCCTCGCGGCCACGATCAACACGCTCGGCGTCGGCTGAGGGCGGGCGACCCAGCGATGGCCGGGTCGTCCTTGTGCTCAGCGGGCAGCGGCGAATCGCTCGGCGAAGACCGTCCGCTCGCGCGGACGACGCCCCGGGTGCGGAGGGGCGGCGTCGCTGTAGCCGATGGTGACCAGTACCGCGATGGCGAGATCTGCCCGGTCGCCGATACCGATGGCTTGCTTCACCGACTCCGCGTCCCAGCCGTTCATCGGCGCCGAGGCCAAGCCGAGCCCGGTCGCCGCGAGCATCGCGTAGGTGGCCGCGATCATCGCGTTCTTGACGGCGTTCTCCCGCAGCAGTCCGCGCTGTTCCAGCGCCAAATATTCGGCGCGTGTGTCGAACATGGCGGTGAACTCGGCGTTCCACGCGCCGTTGCGACCAGCTAGTTCGGCGATGTCGGCGTTGCGGTCTCGCCAGGCGGCGGCGTCGGCGACGAAGACCAGCACCACCGGCGCCTCCCTCGGCTGCGGCTGGCCGAACGCCGCCTCCGACAGCGCGGCGCGGCCGGATTCGCTGGTCACCACCACGATCGACCGGTCCTGCATATTCCATGCGCTCGGCGCTTGCATCGTCAGCTCGAGCAACTCTTCGATCAGTTCGGGCGCCACCGGGTCGGGGCGATAGTGTCGCACCGTGCGACGTCCACGGATCGCATCGGCTACCGAAAGTGTCTTTGTCTCCATATTTCTAACTATCGGAGAGTCACACTCCAATAGGAAGAAGGCACTATTTGGTGCGCTACACTCCAATAGGTGCCCACCTATATCGAAGGTTCCGGCCTTCCCGCCGACGTGTACTCCGCGAAGTGCCCCACGCGGGAGATCCTCGACCACATCGCGGGGAAATGGACGGTCCTGATCATCGACGCGCTCGCCGACGGCACCATGCGCTACACCGATCTGCGCCACCGTATCGAGGGCATCTCCCAGAAGATGCTGACGCAGACGTTGCGGCAACTGGAGAGCGACGGTTTCGTCACGCGCACAGTGCATCCCACGATCCCGCCACGAGTCGACTACACGCTGACAGAGTTGGGGCACAGTCTGCGCACGCCGATAGCGGCGCTGCGGGAGTGGATCGAAACCAACATCAACCGCATCGAAGCGGCGCGGCGAGCCGCAGCGCTCTGAGAGTGGACGGCATCACGGCGCGAGGTACCGATCAGTGCGGGCGCGAGGGGAAGCGGACCCTTGTCAGCGTTCGGGGCGCACACCGGCGCGGGCCAGGCGCATGGTCTCGGTCAGCAGTTTGGACACCGCCGCCGCCTCGGTGAGGAATCCGTCGTGCCCGTCGCGGGAGTGCACGATCTCCAGTCCGTCGCATCCGGGCAGCAGATCGGCGAGTTCCTGCTGGGTCCGCAGCGGATAGAGCCGGTCGGAGTCGACGCCGCCGACCACGCACGGCACCGGCGTCGCCGAGAGCGCCGCCTCGATGCCGCCCCGCCCGCGGCCGACGTCGTGGCGGTTCATCGCCTCGGTCAGCAGCACATAGGTGGCGGGATCGAAACGCTTGCAGAGCTTTTCGGCCTGATGGTCCAGGTAGCTCTGCACCGCGTAGCGTCCGCCGTTCCAGGGGTCCTCGTCGCCCTGCGGCTTGTTCTCGAACCGGTGATCCAGCTCGAATTCGGTGCGGTAGGTCAGGTGCGCGATCCGCCGGGCCAGCGCCATCCCCGTCGTCGGGGCGCGGCCGGTGCCGTGATAGTCGCCGCCCTGCCAGTCCGGATCGGACGTGATCGCCGCGATCTGGGTGGTCTGGGTGCCGATCTGATCGGCGGTGGCGCGGGCTCCGACCGCGAGCACCAGCGCCGCGGCGACCCGATCCGGTGCGCCGACCATCCACTCGAGCACCCGCATACCGCCCATCGACCCGCCGACCACGGCCGCGAGCCGCTCGACGCCGAGCAGGTCGAGCAGAGCGGCTTCGGCGGTCACCTGATCGCGGATGGAGATCCCGGGAAAACGCGCACCCCACGGCTTTCCGTCCGGAGCGGTAGTGGACGGCCCGGTGCTGCCCTTGCAGCCGCCGAGCACGTTCGTCGCGAGCACACACCATTCGTCGGTGTCCAGCGGCGCGCCGGGACCGACCATGCCGTCCCACCAGCCGGGCATCGGGTGCACGCCGTCGGGCTTGCCGACGACGTGCGAGTCGCCGGTCAGCGCGTGTTCGACCAGCACGATGTTGTCCAGGCCGGGGGAGAGCTCACCCCAGCGTTGTACCGCGAGGTGGACGTCCGGGATGACCGCGCCGTTCTCCAGCCGCACGTCCCCGATGGCGATGGTGCCGAGCTGTCCATCCGGGGGCGGCAGGGCGATGCCGGAGGTCCGCGCGCTCGGTTCGGTGTTCACGGTCATGTCGCCGCCGCCGCGAAACCGGCGGGCGGAGGATCCGGGAGGAAGCGCACGACCCCGAACTCGGCACCACGGCTGTGCGGGGCCGACTGCGCCGGGCCTCGCTCGGCCCCGGGCGCGGTGAATTCACTCATGGTTTGCTCCCAAGCAGGTGTTCGCCGGTACAGCAGGGGTTAGCGGTGTGTGGGTGACGAACAACAACACATGCCGGCGACCTCCTGTTACGCGCTTGCTCCCGGCTCTCGGGAGCCAGGTCATCACCCGGAGCACCCCACCGCGGCTGGAGGGTTGCCGACCAGCGAGCCGGGGCTTGACGCTGGTACTCATGACCTGCCCGGCATCATAACCGGCGGGCGGTCAGCGCCCGAAATCCTCCGTCGAACTCACTGGTCCGCAGCGGTCGGCGCCCCGCAGCAGGTGCGCACGAACTCGTCGTAGGCCTCGGTGAACGCCGTCCGCCCCGCCCTGGCCGCGACCGCCAGGTCGTCGTCGAGGAACACATCGTCGGAGCACTCCATGCCGATGTGGCCGATCAGTTGCCAGGTGCCGACGATCAGCCGCACCGGGCGCGCGTCCGGCGTGGTGCCGAGGCGCTCGGCGACCACCGCGGCGATCGCGTGGTTCTTGTCGTCGGCGTGCTCCATGCTGCGCGCGCTGACCGACGGGCTGCTGCGCAGAATCCGCTGCATCTTCTGGAACTGCCGGAACGACAGCGGATCCGCCTCGCCCGCCGCGGCGGCTTCATCGACCACGTGCAGGAAGGCCTGGCGCAGCGCCCCGAGTTCGTTGCCCGTGCGGGGCAACTCGCGCAGCGTCTCGGCGATGGTCTGCCCGAAATCCTGCACCGGCCCCAGGACGATGTCTTCTTTGCTGTCGAAATAGCGGTTGATCGTGCGCGGCGAGACGTCCGCGGCGTTGGCGATCTGCTCGATCGTGGTCGCGTCGAAGCCCTGTGTGTCGCACAGATCGAGGGCCGCGGCGATGATCCGCAGCCTGGTCTGTTGCTTCTTGCGTTCGCGCAGGCCCTGGGTCGCCGGGCCGCCGGCGGCGCGGTCGGCCGCTGCGCCCGCGCCCGTCGGCGCCGATAACTCGAGCATGCCCCCATGTTAACGCAACCTGCCGTTTTCCTGTCCGTAACGGTCAAATGTCGTAACACGACATTTTGCGCTTGACGACAAATGTCGGTCGATGACAGGATTGCTCCGGACATCGAGGACGAGGAGAAGACCGTGACCGAGACCGCGACAGCGGTGCACGCGCCGCAGCGGGTGAGCGGTTCAGCGCGTTGGCTCGCGCTGGGAGTGATCGCGTTAGCCCAGCTCATGGTGGTGCTGGACGCCACCATCGTGACGATCTCGCTGCCGTTCGCGCAGCGGGATCTCGACATCAGCGACGGCAACCGGCAATGGATGCTCACCGCCTACACGCTGATCTTCGGCGGCCTGCTGCTGCTCGGCGGCAGGCTGGCCGACTACCTCGGCCGACGCCGGATCTTCATCATCGGCCTGATCGGCTTCGCGAGCGCGTCGGCGCTGGCCGGTCTCGCGCAGACCGGCGCGGAACTGTTCGCCGGACGCGCGTTGCAGGGCGCGTTCGCCGCACTGCTGGCTCCGGCCGCGCTCTCGCTGCTGTCGGTGACCTTCACCGAGCCCGGCGAGCGGGCCACCGCGTTCGGTGTGTTCGCGGGCATCTCCGCGGGTGGTGCGGCGCTGGGGCTGATCGCCGGTGGCGCGCTCACCGAATACGCCTCCTGGCGCTGGTGCCTGCTGGTCAACACGCCGATCGCGCTGATCGCGCTGCTCGGCGCGCTGGCCTGGGTGGCGAAGGACGTGCCCGCGCCGCGCAGCGGGGGATACGACGTGCCAGGAGCCGTCACCGTGACGCTCGGTCTGATCGCCATCGTGTACGGCTTCAGTCGTGCCGCCGACGACGGCTGGCTGGCGGGCAGCACGCTGGCGCTGCTGGTCGCCGGGCTGGCCTTGCTCGTCGCCTTCGTCGCGATCGAACGGCGCTCGGCGAACCCGCTGCTGCCGTTGCACATCCCGGGTGAGATCAACCGGGGCGGCGCGTTCCTCGCCGCGCTGCTCATCCCGATCGCGATGTTCGCGATGTTCCTGTTCCTGAGCTTCTACTTCCAGATCACGCTGGGCTACTCCGCCCTGAAGGCGGGCTTCGCGTTCCTGCCCTTCCCTGCGGGCATCGCGATCTCGGCGGGTGTCACCAGCGCTCTGCTGCCGAAGCTCGGCCCGCGTCCGCTGATGCTGGCCGGGGCCGTGCTGGGCGTCGTCGGCCTGGTGCTGCTGGCTCAACTGAGCTTCGGTGACAGCTTCCTCGCCGGTGTGCTGCCCGCTCAGGTGCTCATCGCGCTCGGTATGGGTCCGCTGTTCGTCGGCATGCAGACGGTCGCGCTGCATCAGGTGGAGGAAGAGGACTCCGGCGTCGCCTCCGCGCTGCTGAACGCGGCGCAGCAGGTCGGCGGGGCGGTCGGCACGGCGCTGCTGACCACCATCTCGGTGCAGGTCGCCAAGACCTTCGCGCAGGACAACCCTGGCATCGACAACCTGGCCGCGCGGGCCGCGATCCACAGTTACGACGTGGCCTTCTACGTCGGCGCCGGGTTCTTCTTGGCGGCCGTCCCGATCATCGCGCTGATGATCCGGGACCGGCCGGAGAACCTGATCGAAGGTTCCGAGGACGGGGCACGGCTTCCGGTCGCGGTCTGATCCACCG
Source organism: Nocardia sp. NPDC059691 (assembly GCF_042733915.1). NCBI lineage: Bacteria > Bacillati > Actinomycetota > Actinomycetes > Mycobacteriales > Nocardiaceae > Nocardia > Nocardia sp. NPDC059691. The sequence goes on from NZ_JBHWFB010000005.1 coordinate 272,348, forward strand.
GAACGAGGTCCGCGCGGCGTGCTGACGCCGCGCGGGCCTCGTCGTGTGCCAGGCGGTTGCCGTGCTGGAACGGAAGGCGGATCATGGCGGCGACGGCGGTTGCGCGGGTGCCCGCCGAGGCGCTGGAAGGCGTTGCCTACCAATCGGTGGCAAAGGTGGTCCAGCTCACTCCGGGGGCTGCCCGTGCGGTGAGGACTTCGGCAGCAGTACGCTTGTCTTGTTTGCACCACATGTCCCGCCGACAACGCGGGACATATACGTTGTCTGTTGGAACAGCTGGGGTCCGCTCACAAGCGTGTTCGCCTGGCCGTGCAATGAGGGCACCATCCTAGGAGGACACGAAGATCCATGTCCAAGATCAAGGTTGAAGGCACCGTCGTAGAACTCGACGGCGACGAGATGACCCGGATCATCTGGCAGTTCATCAAGGACAAGCTGATCCACCCCTATCTCGACGTGAACCTCGAGTACTACGACCTCGGCATCGAATACCGCGACAAGACCGATGATCAGGTCACCGTCGACGCCGCCGAAGCCATCAAGAAGCACGGCGTCGGTGTGAAATGCGCCACTATCACCCCGGACGAGGCGCGAGTCAAGGAATTCGGCCTCAAGAAGATGTGGCGGTCGCCCAACGGCACCATCCGCAACATCCTGGGTGGCACCATCTTCCGGGCCCCGATCATCATCTCGAACGTTCCGCGGCTGGTGCCGGGCTGGACCAAGCCGATCATCATCGGCCGTCACGCCTTCGGTGATCAGTACCGCGCCACCGACTTCAAGGTGTTCCAGGGCGGTACCGTCACCGTGACCTTCACCCCGGACGACGGCAGCGAGCCGATCGTGCACGAGGTCGTGAAGATGCCCGAGGAGGGCGGTGTCGTCCTGGGCATGTACAACTTCCGCAAGTCCATCGAGGACTTCGCGCGGGCGTCGTTCAACTACGGCCTGCAGCAGAACTACCCGGTGTACATGTCGACGAAGAACACCATCCTCAAGGCCTACGACGGCATGTTCAAGGACACGTTCCAGGACATCTTCGACGCCGAGTTCAAGAGCCAGTTCGACGCCGCGGGCCTGACCTACGAGCACCGGCTGATCGACGACATGGTCGCCTCCTCGATGAAGTGGGAGGGCGGCTACGTCTGGGCGTGCAAGAACTACGACGGCGACGTGCAGTCCGACACGGTGGCGCAGGGCTTCGGCTCGCTCGGCCTGATGACCTCGGTGCTGCTGACCCCGGACGGCCGCACCTGTGAGGCCGAGGCCGCCCACGGCACCGTCACCCGGCACTACCGCCAGCACCAGCAGGGCAAGCCGACCTCGACCAACCCGATCGCGTCCATCTTCGCCTGGACCCGCGGGCTCGAGCATCGCGGCAAGCTGGACAACACCCCCGAGGTCATCGGCTTCGCGCAGACCTTGGAGGACGTCGTCATCAAGACCGTCGAGGGCGGCCAGATGACCAAGGATCTCGCGCTGCTCGTCGGCGGTGACCAGGGCTATCTGAGCACCGAGGAGTTCCTCGGCGCGCTGGACGCCAACCTGGCTCGCGCGCTGCGCTGATCCGGGGCCGAGCCGCGTCGCTCGGCCGACTCCGGCGCTGGGTGGTCACCCAGCGCCGGGCTGAACATCGGGCACCCGCCCCACCCTCGGTGGAACGGGTGCCCGGACTGTTCGGCCGTGAGGATGTTGGACAGACCTGCCCGGTTGACCGCCAGGTCGGAGAAGTTCACCGGGAATTCGCGCGGGGCGCGGCGATCTTCCGGCGCGGGCATGGCCCGAGCTGATAGCTGGCACCGCGACGATGCTCGAAGGTGGCGGGCCGACTACGGTCGTCGGTCTGTATTGGGCGAATTCTCCTGTTCAACTGCGTAGTTCGTCGGCGGCACGTGGGCGAACTCACGTTCGCTGGGGAAGCGATCGCAGGCCGAGGCCGGTTACATGAACACGTGACCAGCGCCCTGACCACCAGCACCACCGCGCCGCCCGGACGAACCGATTGGCACGTGCCCGCGATGCTCGCCCTGGCCCTCGGCGGATTCGGGATCGGGACCACCGAATTCGTCACCATGGGTTTGCTGCCGGACATCGCGTCGGCCATGCGGGTCTCCGAGCCGACCGCGGGGCACTCGGTATCGGCCTACGCGCTCGGTGTGGTGATCGGCGCGCCACTGATCGCGGCGCTGTGCGCGCGGATGCCGCGCAAGCGCCTGCTCGTCGCGCTCATGGTGGCGTTCACCCTGGGAAATGCGGCGACCGTCCTGGCGCCCTCGTTCGAGACGCTGGTTCTCGCGCGATTCGTCTCAGGTTTGCCGCACGGTGCCTACTTCGGTGTCGCCTCGTTGGCCGCCGCCACTCTCGCCCCGGTAGGGCAGCGGGCAAAGGCGGTTGCCGCGGTTATGCTGGGATTGAGCGCCGCCAATGTTGTCGGCGTTCCCGCCGCTACGTGGCTCGGCCAGCATCTCGGCTGGCGCGATGCGTTCGTGGTCGTCGCGCTCATCGGAGTGACCACCGTGGCGGCGCTGCTGCGCTTCGTGCCGGAGCTCACCGGCATCACGGTGACCAACCCGATGACCGAACTCGGCGCGCTGCGTCGCCCGCAGGTACTGCTGACGCTGCTGGTCGGCGCCGTCGGGTTCGGCGGCATGTTCGCCGTCTACACCTACATCGCGACCACACTCACCGACGTGGCGGGTCTGCGGGCCGGCGCGGTTCCCTTGGTGTTGATGCTGTTCGGCGTGGGCATGGTGATCGGGAACATCGTCGGCGGCGTGCTCGCCGATCGCGGCGTGGACCGCGCCATCCTGGTGTCGATGGTCGCGATGACCGTCATCCTCGGTGGCTTCGTCGCCGCCGCGCACAACCCGTACACCGCGGCCTTCGGCGCGTTGCTGGTCGGCGCGTCCGGAGCTGCCTTGGCGCCGGCACTGCAAACCCGTCTGATGGACGTCGCGGCCGACGCCCAGACCCTCGCCGCCGCCCTCAACCACGCCGCCTTGAACATCGCCAACGCCGCGGGCGCCTGGCTCGGCGGCCTGGTCATCGCCGCGGGTCTCGGTTACACGGCTCCGGCCGTGGTCGGGGCGGCCCTCGCGGCGATCGGCGTCGCGTTGTTCACAGTGACCGCTTGGACCGCGCGGAGATCACGCCCGCAGCGAGCGACGCGGTAGCGATGCCGAAGCAGGCCCCGAGGTTGCCGGCGGCTTGCCGGAATTCGGACTCGCCGGGTCGGGCGCGGACTATCCGGCGGGGCGGGCGGCCAGGGCGCGGCCCGCGATGTCGTGCAGGTGCGCCGAGGCGCGTCGCCACCGGCGGCGGGCGCGCTCGTCGTCCGGGTCGATGAAATTCGAGATCAGGATTCCGCGCAGCGCGTCCATGGCCGTGTAGATGAAGTCGCGCGCTTCCTTGCGGCGCACGTCGTCCGGCACGAAGCGGGCGACCGCAAGCAAGACGGCGTTGTTGACGAACGGCTCGACCTTCTCCATCGCCGCGGCCAGCACCGGGTCGGTCCGCCCCGCCACCCACAGTTCGACGGTCGCGATGAACAGCGGACCCTGATGCAGGTCCCACAGGAACTCCAGCGCCGCGGCCACCGGATCGTCGCCGGTTTCGACCCGCGACATCTCCCGCATGGCGGTCTCGGCGCGCAGTTGCGCCAGGTGGCTGATCGCGGCCACCACCAGATCGGTCTTCGAGCCGAAGTGATGGACCTGCGCCCCACGGGTCACCCCGGCGCGCTCGGCCACCCGCGGCGTCGTGGTGCCCGAGTATCCGTACTCGACCAGACAGTCCACCGTCGCGTCCAGTAGCCGGGTGCGCATCTCGGTGCTGCGCTGTTCCTGCGTCCGGCGCTGCTGCTTCACGACTACGCTCCTGGCCACCGTCCGATCCTACACTTACATACAGTGCTGTATGTTCCGCCGTTTCGGTGGGGAAATGGGTGATATCGAGGCTGCCGGGGCGGACTGCGGCCGAGCGCGCCTTCGGAGGTGGCGCTGAAGAAAACATGCATTTTTCACTGTATGTAGCAAGTGAGATGTGATCCGCTGGTTACCAGGGTTGTGGTCCTGCTTCCGCGCGGACCTCTTGTTCACTTACATACAACCTTGTATGTTTGTTTTCATCCGTTCGGCCGCTCGCGGCGTACGCACAATCTGAGGAGTTCGATGGCGAACAAGGTCTACGTCGTCGGTGTCGGCATGACGAAGTTCGAGAAGCCGGGCCGCCGCTTGGTCGAGCAAGCCGACGGCACTACTCGCGCCTGGGACTACCCGGACATGGCCAGGGAATCGGGCACCAAGGCGCTCGCGGACGCGGGCATCACCTACGACCTGGTGGAACAGGCCTACGTCGGCTATGTGTACGGCGAATCCACCTCGGGCCAGCGCGCCGTCTACGAACTCGGCATGACCGGCATCCCGGTGGTCAACGTGAACAACAATTGCTCCACCGGTTCGACGGCGCTGTATCTCGCGGCCCAGGCGATCCGGGGCGGGCTGGCCGAATGCACGCTGGCGCTGGGCTTCGAGAAGATGCAACCCGGTTCGCTCGGGTCCACCTGGGACGATCGCGAGCAGCCGATGGCCAAGCACGTCATGGCGCTGGCCGAGATCTCCGAGGTGCTGTTCCCCGTGGCGCCGTGGATGTTCGGCGCGGCCGGGCGCGAGCACATGAAGCAGTACGGCACCACCGCCGAGCACTTCGCCAAGATCGGCCACAAGAACCACAAGCACTCGGTGAACAACCCGTATTCGCAGTTCCAGGACGAATACACCCTCGAAGACATCCTCGCCTCGCGGATGATCTACGACCCGCTGACCAAACTGCAGTGCTCGCCGACCTCCGACGGGTCCGGCGCGGTGATCCTCGCGAGCGAGGACTTCGTCGACGCCCACGATCTCGCCGGGCAGGCGGTGGAGATCGTCGGCCAGGCGATGACCACCGACTTCGCCTCGACCTTCGACGACACCGCGAAGAACCTGATCGGCTACGACATGAACGTGCAGGCCGCGAGGAAGGTCTATCGGCAGTCCGGACTGGGCCCGGAGGACTTCCAGGTCATCGAGCTGCACGACTGCTTCTCGGCCAACGAACTGCTGCTCTACGAGGCGCTCGGCCTGTGCGGCGCGGGCGAGGCGGGGCAGCTGATCGACGACGGCGAGACCACCTACGGAGGCAAATGGGTGGTCAATCCCTCCGGCGGGTTGATCTCCAAAGGGCATCCGCTCGGCGCGACCGGTCTCGCGCAGTGCTCCGAGTTGACCTGGCAGCTGCGCGGAGCGGCGGACAAGCGGCAGGTGGACGGCGTCACCGCCGCCCTGCAACACAACATCGGCCTCGGCGGCGCGGCCGTCGTCACCGCCTACCAGCGCGCCGACCGCTGACCGCCGACCAACTCGAGGAGTGCGACACATGGGACATATCGAAGCCACCAAGGACGTCAACGCCGCCCCCGAAGCCCTGTGGGCGGTCGTCTCCGACCCGCAGACCTGGGACAAGTGGTTCACCATCCACGAACGCTTCATGGAGGAGCCGCCCGCCGTGCTCAGCGCGGGCGCCAAGCTGGTCGCCAAGATCGTGATGCTCGGCATGGCGAACAAACTGGAATGGACCATCGTCGCGGTGGACGCGCCGAACAAGCTGACGCTCGGCGGCACCGGCATGGCCGGCGTGCGGACCGAGTTCACCTTCGACATCCGGCCCAACGGCGAGGGCAGCACCATCCTCGTGTCGGGTGACTTCGAGGGCGCGTTGATCAAGGGCGCGCTCGGCAAAGCGGTGGAGAAGGACGGCATCAAACAGCTCGACCGTTCGCTCGACCAACTCGACACGTTGGCCTCGGCGGCATGAGCGGTCAGGCCCGGAGGCGGCAGCGGAGCGTGACCACGCAGGGCCCCGCTCGTGCCGGAATCGGACATGGCATGAGCGGTCAGGCCCGCAGGTGGCAGCGGAGCGTGACCACGCAGGGCCACGCTCGTGCCGGAAAGGATGCGGCATGAGCGCCGAAACAAGCGCCCGCACAGTCGAGTTCGACGACAGCGGCTTGGAGACGTGGTCCGACGAGGACCGGTTCGCGGTCACCGGCGAGCGGGTCGCGGAGTACGCCGCCGCGACGAACGATCCGATCGCCGCGCACCTGGCCGGTACGGTGGCCGGACCGGTCTTCGCCATCGTCCCGGTCTTCGAGGCCATGATGATGCCCGTCATCGACGTCGCGCCGATGGACATCTTCGGCCGAGTCGTGCACGGGGAGCAGGACTTCCACTTCCACCGCGCGATCCGCCCCGGCGACCGGCTGGTGTCGCGCGCCAAGGCGATCGGCTATACCAGCCGCCCCAACGGCACGACCATCACCATTCGCATCGAATGTCGTACCGAGGCGGGAGAACCGGTCAACGACCAATACCTCACCGCTTTCTTCCGCAACATCGATGCGGGCAAGACGGTCGGCGCGGCCGCTCCGGCGCACAAGTTCGACGAACGGCTGCGCGAGCAGGACCCGGTCGCCGTCGTGGCGCAGCACGTGGACCACGACCAAACCTTCCGCTACGCACCGGCGTCCGGCGATCCCGTGCCGCTGCACCTGGACGAGCAGGTCGCCGAGGACGCCGGACTGCCCGGCATCATCGCGCACGGGCTGTGCACCATGGCGTTCGCGTCCTGGGCGGTGCTGACCGAGGTCGCGGAGTCGGATGTGCACCGGCTCAGGCGCTTCGCGGTGCGCTTCGCCAAGCTGGTCTTTCCCGGCGACGATCTGGAGACCCGCATCTGGAAGGCGGGCTCCGCCGACGGCGTTACCCGCTACGCCTTCGAGACCGTGCGCGGCGACGATGTCGTGCTCAGCGACGGACTGGCCGAGATCGCCGACTGACCATCGCGCAGCGGCACGATGTCCGCCGCTTCCCTTCGGGCACGACTACAGGAGACAACACATGGGCGTATTGGCCGGGCGGGTCGCCGTCATCACCGGCGCGGGTCGCGGCATCGGCCGCGAGCACGCATTGCTGTTCGCGAAGGAGGGCGCCGCCGTGGTCGTCAACGATCTCGGCGGCAGCAACGCGGGCGAGGGGACCGATGCCGGTCCCGCCCAGGAGGTGGTGCGCGAGATCGTCGCCGCGGGCGGGAAGGCGGTGGCCAACACCGACGACGTCGCCACCTGGGACGGTGCGCAGAAACTGGTCGAGCAAGCGGTCAGCGAGTTCGGCGGCCTGGACGTCGTCGTCAACAACGCGGGCATCCTGCGTGACGCGTTTATCGCGGGCATGGACGAGTCGCAATGGGACGCGGTGATCGCCGTGCACCTCAAAGGCCACGCCGCGGTGCTGCACCATGCCGCCGCATATTGGAAGCAGCAGTCCAAGGCGGGCAATCAGCCGAACGCGGCCGTGATCAACACGGCATCGGCGTCGGGCACCACCTTGCCCAACCCGGGACAGGCCAATTACGGCGCGGCCAAGGCCGGGATCGCCGCGCTGACCCTGGTGGCCGCCGACGAACTGGCGCGCTACGGCGTGCGGGTCAACGCGATCGCGCCGATCGCGCGCACCCGGCTCACCCTGGCCACACCCGGCATGGGCGAGATGCTGGCTGCCGAAGCGGAGGAGTCCGACGGCGGGTTCGACGCCTTCGCCCCGGCCAATATCGCGCCGCTGGTCGCCTACCTGGCCGCCGAAGACTGTCCGATCACCGGCAAGGTGTTCGCGGTGCAGGGCGGCGCGATCTCCGAGCTGGCCGGTTGGCACGATGTGAAGACCATCGAGACCGAAGGGCCCTGGCTGATCGACGACATCACCGCCCGGCTGCCCTGACCTCGGGGAATGTGAGGAGAACGACGATGTTCGAATGGTCCGAGACCGATGTCATGATCCGCGATGCCGTCCGGGCGTTCATCGACAAGGAGATCCGCCCGAATCTGGACGCGCTCGACAGCGGTGCACTGCCGCCGTACCCCGTCATCCGGAAGTTGTTCCGCGAGTTCGGGATCGACGTGATGGGCGGCGAGGCCGTGCAGAAGATGCTGGCCAGGCAGGCGGCGCGGGAGAGCGCTCCCGCCGAAGCGGAACGGAAGCCGAAGTCATCCGGCTCGAGCCCGTTCGCCGGACAGGAATCGCTGATGGCGGTGCTCATCGGCGAACTGTCCGGAGTGTGCATGGGCCTGGTCTCGGCGATGGGCGTGAGCATCGGTCTCGGCGCGACCACGATCATGTCGCGAGGCACGCTGGCGCAGAAGCAGCGCTGGCTGGAGGACATCGTCACCATGCGGAAGGTCGCCTCCTGGGCGATCACCGAACCGGACTCCGGTTCCGACGCGTTCGGCGGCATGAAGACCTACGTCAAGCGCGACGGCGAAGATTACCTGCTCAACGGCCAGAAGACGTTCATCACCAACGGCCCCTACGCCGACGTGATGATCGTCTACGCGAAGCTCGACGACGGCGCGGGCGGCGACAAGCGCGACCGCAAGGTGCTCGCCTTCGTGCTCGACAAAGGCATGCCCGGCCTCACCCAGGGCAAGCCGTTCAAGAAGATGGGCCTGCACTCCTCGCCGACCGGTGAGCTGTTCTTCGACAACGTGCGCGTGAGCCGGGACCGGCTGCTCGGCGAGACCGAGGAGCACAAAGGCGGCGACGGCAGGGACAGCGCCAGGTCCAGCTTCACCGCTGAGCGGGTCGGCGTGGCGTTCATGGCGCTCGGCATCATCAACGAGTGCCATCGGCTGTGCGTGGAGTACGCCAAGAACCGCAGGCTCTGGGGCCAGGAGATCGGACGGTTCCAGCTGGTCCAGCTGAAACTGGCGAAGATGGAGATCGCGCGGATCAACGTGCAGAACATGGTGTTCAACACCCTGGAGCGGGGCCGGGCAGGCAAGCCGCCTACCTTGGCCGAGGCCTCCGCGATGAAGCTGTACGCCTCCGAGGCCGCCACCGAGGTGGCCATGGAAGCGGTGCAGCTGTTCGGCGGCAACGGCTACATGACCGAGTATCGCGTGGAGCAACTCGCCCGCGACGCCAAGTCACTGATGATCTACGCGGGCAGCAACGAGATCCAGGTGACCCACATCGCGAAAGGGCTGCTCGCGCAGTAGTTTCCGAATCGGCTGGCTCGCCGTACGCACTGCGCGGTGAGGCTACGGCCGCGCGCAACCAAATCGGCCCGACCACCGGTCGTGGGCGGGGAGACCGAGCCCAGCCGGTTGACGATCCGGCTCGTGCCCGTCCACTGCATCAGCGGCCGGCTGGCCATAGAGCGGTCATCATCGCCCACCGTCGCCGCGTTCGGGCGTGTCGGAACGGGCACTCGGGAGGCCGCGTGCACTTGGTCCTGAACTCGAAAGCCGACGTGCTCAGCGCACCATAACTACGTCTTTCGAGCGAAGCGAGACCGAGCCATAAGAGGGCCGCGAACACCCAGCGCCGCAGGCGCTGGAAAGATCAACACAGCACACGCCGCGACGAAGTCGCGGCCGAACTACACAGCGCGTAGCCGAGTGCGGCTGGCGTAGACGTGTTCGGCGATGAGGGTGGCGATGCGGTCGGGCGCTTCCAGCATCGGCACGTGGCCGACGCCGTTGACCAGGATGCGGTCGGCGGATTCGGGCAGTTCCTTCAGGTAGCGCCGCGCGTAGACGCGGTTGGGAATGACCCGGTCGTACTCCGACAGCAGCAGCCGGACCGGCGTCCGCAGGGTGGACAGGTCGTCCTGTGCCGGCGCCCGCATCGCGCCGAGAATCATCGGCACCATCGCCGGGCAGTGCAGCGCGGCGGCGAGCGCGGCGGCGGCGTCGCGCCGGGACACCGCGGAGGCCTGCTTGCTCAACGCGAGCAATGCGACCCGCTGAGCGAGTGGGTTGCCGATCACGAATCCGCCGATGCGCTTGCCGATTTCGACGAGCGGTATCAGGGAGAGGAATTTCAGGTTGACCCGCCATTGGGTCAGCGAGGGCGCATGCCAGCCGCCCGCGGGCGCGATCAGCGTCAGGGTGCGGGCACGTCCGCGGCGGGCGAGTTCGACGCCGACCAGTCCGCCGAGCGAGTTGCCCGCGATATGGCAAGTGCGCCAACCCAGTTCATCGAGCTGCTCGCAGATCCGGTCGGCCAGCGAACCCACGTCCACCGACGGGCCTCCGGTGGGCGCGCCGCCCCAGTGGCCCGCGAACGCGGGCGCGAACACCTCGCAGTGCGTCGACAGCCGCGCCGCCGTCTGCTCCCAGCAGTGCGGCGACATCATGAATCCGTGCAGCAACAGCAGGGGATCGCCGGATCCCACGTGCAATGCCTTGATCGGCTGGGGCTGTTTCGCCCGGGTGGATCCGCGCGCGGGGGCGGAGGAGGACTGGGAGGTGTCGGACGACATCGTCATCACCCCTTCCTGGACGGCAGTGTCCAAGGGACTTCATCTGACCAGCATTGTACGGTCGTGGTGTGCCGTATATCTCGACAGTGAACGTGAACGGTGTCCGCGCGGCCGCGGGCAAGGGGCTGCTCGCCTGGCTCGCGGCCACCGAGGCGGACATCGTCTGCGTGCAGGAGACTCGCGCCACCGACGAGCAGGTCCGGGCCGCGCTGGCGCCCGCGCTCGACGCGGGATGGCAGCTGTCGCACGCCGAACCGGAGTCCAAGGGCCGCGCCGGTGTCGGCATCCTGTCCCGGCGGGCGCCCAGCGCCGTGCGAGTCGGCTTCGGCAGCAGTGAGTTCGCCGCGGCGGGCCGCTATCTCGAAGCCGATTTCGACGATGTCACCGTGGCCAGCGTCTACGTGCACTCCGGTGACGCGGGCACGGTGCGTCAAGACGAGAAGTATCGCTTCATGGCCGAACTCGGCGCCTACCTCGCCGCGCGAACCGGTGATTTCGTGGTCGCCGGGGACTGGAACATCGCCCACACCGAGCGTGATCTGAAGAACTGGAAGGGCAATCTGAAGTCGGCCGGGTTCCTGCCGCAGGAGCGGGCGTGGATCGATGAGCTGCTGGCCGCCGGATTCGTCGACGTGGTGCGCCACCTGCATCCCGACATCGACGGTCCGTACAGCTGGTGGTCCTACCGAGGCCGCGCGTTCGACAACGACAGCGGCTGGCGCATCGACTACCACCTCGCTCGCGGTGATCTCGCCGCCCGGGCCAAGGACGCGGTGGTCGAGCGTGCCGTCTCCTACGATCAGCGCTGGTCCGACCACGCCCCCGTCACGGTGCAGTACCGATGAGCCGGTCGATCAAGCCCATCGGCCTGCTGGGCGCGGCGGCCTTGGTGGTGTTTGCCCTTATCTAACTGGTCTCTCACTCGGTGTGTCCACCGCGACGCCGCGCGCTGATCGCCTTCCGGATCAGCGCCCGCGCTGCTTCACCGGTCACGGACTGACGAGCCAGGACGTCGAACGTCCGGTGATACACCGCTATCTCTCGCGGCTGAGTGATCGACAGCTCTGCTGTGATGTTTTCGACCAGGACACGGCTCGAATCGAACATCAGAAACGACGTGGTAGCCGTCTCGAACGGTGCCAGCATCGGCACGATTCCAAGCGTCACACGCGGCATACCTTGGACAGCTAAGAGCCGGTCGAGCTGGCCGACCATCGTCTGCCCGTCGCCCACGGTGGTGTACAACGCTTGTTCACCAAGGACGAAGTGGAACAAGTGGTCACGCTGATACAGGACTTGTTGCCGCTGCATCCGCTTGGATACCCCCCCGTCCAGATCGTCCAGAATCTGCTGGAACTCGATTACCTTCCGCAGGATGCCCGCCGCGTAGTCGGCGGTCTGTAGAAGACCGGGAACCAAGACCGGTTCAAACGATCGGATGATCCGAGCTTCGGATTCCCACTTGATCGACGCTTGCTGTCTGCGCTTGGTTCCGGTACCGAGAATCTTCCGCCATTCGAGGTACGCGGTATCTATGTTCTGCCGCGCCGCGTGGAGGTCTGCTAGTTGGTCACCTGCGTTGCAGTGTCGGCAGTACGCCGAGATGTCCTCCAGGGACGGCCGTATCCGGCCGTATTCGATCTTTGAAACCTTGCTTGCGTCCCATCCGCTACGGCGTGCCAACTCCGCGCCGGACAACCCAGCGGCAACACGAATACCCCGGAGTTGCGCCCCGAGATATTCGCGCTGCTGGTCAACTGAATCGGTCACTGTGTGACGTACTCCGGAAACGGGGTGCCGAGAGACCAGAACCGGGCTCGGAGGCCGCGACAGTACGCGGCAATGTACGGGTCGGTGGTTACCGCACCAGACCAACCTCCGGACTCCCCGAACGCTGAGAAGACCACTGTTTCGTCATCAAGTAGCCAGTAGTCATCCGAAGGGACTTCCCCGGCATGATGCCGGGGCAGATATCGAATGTCTTCGCCTGCCCGTACGTTGAGCGCTGCCACGGCAAGCGCGAACCGGGTGTAGTCGGTGTGCGGTTCGGTGACGATTCGTACCCGTGTGACCGCTACGCCCCGGCTGGCCGTCTCCTGTATCAGCTCGGTCCACGGCTGGAACCATGCGTAGTCATCCGGCTCGTCTGCCAGGAACCGCCGGAACGGTTCATGCTCGTTCGGTTCGGCGTACGAGTCGAGCACTTCGAGGTGAAATGCTTCCCGCTTGCAGGTCCGGAGTAGGTCCGGGAACCCTTCATCGGGCACTAGCAGCACCGTAGAACGTCCTTTCTAACTTCGGAACCTCGATAGCGGCTTCGTCGTCGGCAATGTCGAGCCGTGCGAGTAGTTCTGGTTCGGTGACCGGCCGACCAGTGAGCCGAAATGTTCCTCGGCCGGTGTCGGTCAACGTCGCACCGATGAACGTATCCGGTTCCAGGAAACCGAGTAGCAGGTGTGGCAACTCGACGGTATCGGCCCGGTCTGTCTTCCATGCTTGGACGAGAGTCGTGACACCCGAACTGAGCGAGTACCCGATAGATCCTGATAACCCGCCGGAGTTCCCCGGAAAGCTGCCTCGAGAGCTTTCGGTGGTGGTCCGTGATCAGTTGCAGAAAATTGCCGAGGAAGTGAACCCGTATCTCGGTCCCGACCACCGGGCCATAGCCGCACTGTTCAAAGCTGCGGAAGAGTTGGCGGTAGTCACCTTTCCCAAGTCGGGGCAGTACGCCGAGTAACACGCCGGACGAGTGATGTCCTTACTTCAGTTCCTCCACGAGCTTGGACGGTGTTGCGTCCGTGCTCTAGATGCCGGGCAGGTGACGTAGATTCGTCAGTCATGACGGATAGCCGCGCCACCGGCAAGGCGCGTAACGGGGTCTACATTTCGGTTCCTTATCTGCATCTGCTCACCGAGTCGATCCAATGGCGCGTCGACCATCACCTCGCCCGAGGAGGTCCGGCCACCCGAGCCGAGGAGGCGGTGGTCGAGCGCGCCGCTACCTACGATCAGCGCTGGTCGGACCACGCGCCCGTCACGGTGCAGTACCGATGAACCGGGCGCGACTGATCAAGCGCGGTGTCGGCCTGCTGGTCGCGGTGGCCCTGGTGGTGCTCGCCGCGGTGCTCGCGCTGTACGACGGTGGCGCTACCACCACATCTACCCCGGCGAGTCGCGCGACCACCGTCGCGACGAGCGCGGTAACCCCGACCGCCGCCGCGCCACGCGGTGCGGACAGCGCGTCGCCGGTCGATCAGGCGTCCGGTGTCCCGGAGCGCGCGTACGCCACGCTGCGGGAGATCGACGCCGGCCGGTGGCCCGCCTCGGCGAACGCCCCCGGCACCAAAGGGGGCGAGCGATGGCAGAACCGCGGCGGGGACTTGCCCGCCGCCGACGGCTCCGGTAAGCCGATCATCTATCAGGAATGGGACGTCAATCCCAAGCAGTCCGGCCGATCCCGCGACGCCGAACGCATCGTCACCGGTAGCGACGGTTCGGCCTGGTACACCGGCGATCACTACAAGACCTTCACGAGGATGCGCTGATGACAAAGACCGTCACGCTGTCGCAGTTCCTTGCCCGCTCCGACGCCGACGACGCGCCGCCCGGCGCCGCACTCACCCCGCCGCGTGTCACGTTCGGCACGCTCGCGGTGGACGCCGCCGACTTCAGCGGGGTGCGAGACAAAGCGCCCTCGGGCTACCTGGTGCGTGAACTGCGCGGCGCGAAGATGACCACCACTGCGCGCCTGTTCGACGAGTTCGCCGCCGCGTTCCAGTTTCCGTACTACTTCGGGGAGAACAAGGACGCGTTCGACGAGTGCCTGCGTGATCTGGACGATTTCCTCGGCGAAGGGGCCGGCTACGTTGCCGTGGTGCGCGACTCGGCCGGATTGCTCGCCGACGAGCCCGTCGAGCGTGACTGGTTCGCCGAGGCCATGCGCGATTGCGCGGCCTACTGGTCGCGGCGGGACGTACTCTTCCGGGTCGTCCTGCAAGGCGAAGCGCCCGATCTGGAGGACGTGTCCCTGCGGCTGTGACCAGGGCTGTTACCGCAGTTTGCCGGCCATGTCCTCGCCGAGCAGGACGAACACGTCGACTGTCTGCTCGATCAATTCGTCGCGCGTGAGATCCAGGTCGCCTTGGAGCCAGGCGGTCAGCGTCTGCACCAGCCCCCCGACCAGGTAGAGGGCCCGGAACTCGACCACCGCGGCCGGGCCGGAATCCGGGAGCCGGTAGAAGTCCGTGCCCTCGGTGGCCACCATCCGCGCGAACGTTCGCACCGTCTCGGTGGTGCGGGCGCGCAGTTCCGGCGTCGCCATACCCGCGATCAGGGCGGCTTTCGCCTTACGTGGGTCATCGGTGAGCAGGTGCACGCCCGCGGTGATCGCGGCGTGCGCGGTCGCGCGCGTGTCCGGCGCGGCGGTGCGCACGGCCGCGAGGATGGCCGCCGCCAGTTCCGCGGCGATCCCGTCGATCAGGGCGGTGAGCACGGCGTCGCGGCTGTCGAAGTTCTCGTAGTAGTACCGCTCGTTGAGACCCGCCCGCGCGCACAACCCCGACACGGTCAGTTTCCCCAGCCCCTCCGTGCCGATGATCTCCAGCGCGGCCTCCAGCAACGCCGCACGCCGCTGCGCCCGGCGCTCCTCGGCGGAGATGCCCCCGTAAGTCCGCTGCGCCGTCACCCTTCGATTCTTACAGGTCCGCTGAACACCGTGGTTGTCGCCCGATCGACCCGCGCGCCACATTCTGGCATGGAGTATTGCCAGAAAGGTAGGTTCTGGTGGATGCTATTGCCAGATGTGCTCGATGAGGAGGCGGCGATGTCCGAGCCCGGCTATTTCAGTGACCACTCGATGGTCCGGCGGGTGATGAGCAAGCGGGCGGTGGGACTGACCTACGGCTTGCGCGCGCTGGTGATCGGGGCGGTGCACCCGCTGCTCTTTGTCGGCACGGCGGAGAACACCGAGCACCGCATGACCCCCTACACCCGGCTCGCGCTGACCGGCCGCCTGTTCGAGGCGGTGTTCCTCGGTAGCAGAGCCGAGGCCGACCGCGCGCTGGCTTTCACCAGGAAACGGCACGTCAAGGTGCGTGGGACGCTGCCGGAGGACGCCGGTGACCAGCACCCGGCGGGGACGGGATACTCCGCGCTCGACCCGCACCTCATGTTCATGACCATGGCCTTCACATTCGACTCGGCCGAGGTGATGTACGACCTGCTGGTGCGCACCATGACCGGCGGTGAGCGCGAAGGGCTCTACCAGGACTACGTGCGCTGGGGCGAGCTGTTCGGCATGCCCGCGGACGCGGCGCCCGCCAGTTATCCGGAGTTCCGTGCCTTCTTCGACGGCTACCTCGCCTCCGGCGAACTGTTCCTCACCGACGAGGCGCGGCTGGTCGGCTCCTACCTGGCCGGACAGCGCGTCCCCTACTCGCAGGGTGTGCCGTTACAGCAGGTCACCTCCGCGTTCTACCTGCTGGTGCAGGGCAGCCTGCCGACACGCATCCGCCGGATGTACGGGATGCGCTGGGGTGTGGCGGAGGAGGTCGCCTACCAGGGACTGTCCCGAGCGGTTCGCACCGCGCACGTGTCGGTTCCGCTGGTGCCCCCGGTGCTGCGTGGCACGCTCGCCGGGCCGAGCGCGCCGGTCTACAAGATGCTGTCCAAGCGGGAACACGAACTGGTCAGCGGCGGACGGCCGAGCATGCCCGGGGTGGACCCGCGCAACTGGGTGCAGCGAAATTCGGCTTGAGCCGCATGCGAAAATCGGAGTATGTCGAGTCCTGCGCCCAGCCCGGCCGCCGAACGTAAACAGCGGGTTCTGTCCGGGATCCAGCCGACCAGCTCCTCGTTCCATCTAGGGAACTACCTTGGCGCGCTGCAGTACTGGGTGACCATGCAGGACGACTACGACGCGCTGTATTTCATCCCGAACATGCACGCGATCACGGTGCCGCAGGACCCCAAGGAACTGAAGCTCCGCACCAACGCCGCCGCCGCCCAGTTGCTCGCGCTGGGCATCGACCCCAAGAAGTCGACCCTGTTCGTGCAGAGCCAGGTACCCGAGCACGCGGAGCTGACCTGGGTGCTCAGCTGTCTCACCGGTTTCGGCGAGGCCAGCCGGATGACCCAGTTCAAGGACAAGTCGGTGAAGCAGGGCGCGGAGAACGCGACCGCAGGCCTGTTCACCTACCCGATCCTGATGGCCGCGGACATCCTGCTCTATCGCGCCCATCAGGTGCCCGTCGGCGAGGACCAGCGTCAGCACTTGGAACTGACCCGTAACCTGGCCCAGCGCTTCAACTCTCGGTTCAAGAAGACGTTCGTGGTGCCGGAGGCGCACATCGTCAAGGGCACGGCGAAGATCTACGACCTGCAGGACCCGACCGCGAAGATGAGCAAGTCGGCCTCCACCGACGCGGGTCTGATCAACCTGCTCGACGACCCGAAGGTCACCGCGAAGAAGGTGAAATCCGCGGTCACCGACACCGAACGCGAGATCCGCTACGACCCGGAACTCAAGCCGGGCGTCAGCAACCTGTTGGTGATCCTGAGTTCGCTGACCGGTGCGCCGATCGTCACCTTGGAAAAGGATTTCGAGGGTAAGGGTTACGGCGAGCTGAAAGCCGACGTGGCCGACGCGCTGGTCGAATTTGTCACGCCGTTGCAGGCCAAGGTGCAAGAGTACATGTCGGATCAGGGTGAACTCGACCGCGTACTCGCGGCCGGCGCCGAGCGTGCGCGAGAGATCGCGGGCAACACCCTCGCGCAGGTCTACGACCGGGTGGGCTTGCTGAGTCGCTAGGCGGCCGCTCGCCTGGGCGGTTGTCGCGCGCCCGACCGGGTACCACCGGTGTGAGGTCTCTCGGTCGAAGGGGCGAATGGTGCAGGTGATCGACAACGTCAAAGCCGGGATTCAACGCCGGATCCAGGCGCAGCCGTGGCTGGACCATCTGGTTCGCGCGGCGGGGCGCTATCAGCGGCAGCGGGGCGACTACTACGCGGCGGGCATCACGTATTTCACTGTGCTGTCGTTGTTTCCGCTGCTCATGATCGCTTTCGCGGTCGCGGGCGTGATCTTGTCCAGCAATCCCGATCTGCTCGGGGAGTTGCAGTCCAAGATCGTCGAGAACATTCCCGGCTCGTTCGGCACGCAGCTGAACGATTTGATCGAGCAGGCGGTCGACTCCCGGCGCACGGTCGGCGCGCTGGGCCTGATCACCGGCGTCTACAGCGGCCTCGGCTGGATGGCCAACCTGCGCGCCGCGCTCACCGAGCAATGGGACCAGAAGTCTCCGGACGGCAACTGGCTGATGACCAAGCTCTCCGATCTGGGTGCGCTGGTCGGTCTCGGCCTCGCGTTCACGGTCTCGCTGGGCTTGTCGGCCTTGGCGTCGAGTTCGCTCGGCAGTCAACTGCTGGACAATCTGGGCCTCGGCGATTTGCCGGGCGCGGACCTGCTGTTGTCGCTGTTGTCGATCGCGCTCGGGTTCCTCGCCTCCTGGGCGGTGTTCGCCTGGGTCATCGCGCGGTTGCCCCGGGAACCGGTGACGCTGGCCAGTGCCGCCAAGGCGGCCGGTCTGGCCGCGCTGGTCTTCGAGGTGTTCAAGATCGTCGCCTCGATCTACCTGCAATCGGTGCTCAGCAGTCCGGCGGGCGCCACCTTCGGCTCGATCATCGGTCTGATGGTGTTCAGTTACGTCACCTACCGCATCGTCCTGTTCGCCACGGCCTGGGCCGCCACCGCCGCGGAGAACGAGCCGGAAGCCGAGATTCCCGCCCCCGGGCCGGCCGTGATCGCGCCGCGGGTCGGTGCGCGTGACGTCTCGATGGGGGTGGGCGCCGCCTTCTTCGGCGCGGGTGCGCTTGCCGCCCTGACTCTTTCCGGATTACGCAGGTCGGACCGGCGGTGATCGATCAGCGTCGCCGGGTGGCCCGCCGTGCCCCTAGGACGAGCGCGGCGATCACGAGGACACCGCCGATGATCAGTACGGTGCGCGCGCCGGTGCGGCGATCTCCGGTGTGTGGCATGGCGGACGGGTCGCTGCCCGGCGACGAGGACATCGCCGGGTCGTTTCCCGATGTGGGCGGCGCGGCGAGGGTGGCTCCGCTCTGGTCGCGCTGGGGTACCACCGCGCCGGGCAGATTGCCGATCGAGGCGCCGCGGGGCAGCGCGAATCCGTAGTCGATCAGGCGGGCCGCCTGCTCCCACGGGCGCACCGGCTGCACGTCGGCTTTGAGGAGAGTGACGGCGAGCCTGCGGCCGCCCCGCTGGGCGGCGGCGACGAAGGTCTGGCGCGCGTCATCGGTGAAGCCGGTCTTGCCGCCGAGGGCGCCGTCGTAGTTGTAGAGCAGCTGGTTGTCGTTGCCGATCGGGTAGCCGGGGCGGTCGGTGTCGCCCGGAACGGCAGGGTCGGCGGGGTAGCCGGGGAAGTCGACCTGCTCGGTGTGGATCAGCTCGGCGAACAGCGGAACTGTCATGGCCTCGCGGAACAGCACGGCGAGGTCGTAGGCCGAGGTGCTCATGCCGGGGCCGTCCAGCCCGGACGGAGTGGCCGTGCGAGTATCCATGGCGCGCAACGACTTCGCCAGGTCGTTCATCTTCGCGACGGTCGCGGCGTCGCCGCCGAGCTGCGCCGCGATGGCATGCGCCGCGTCGTTGCCCGAAGCCATGATCAACGCCTGCATGAGCTGCCGGTTGGTGTAACGTCCGCCGGGGCCGATGCCGACCCGGGTGCCGTCGGCGTCGGCGTCGGCCTGCGTGCCGACGACCACCTTGTCGAGATTCAGCGTGCGCAGCGCCAGGGTGGCCAGCAGCACCTTGATCGTGCTCGCGGGCCGGTAGCGACCGTGCGGGTCCTTCGCGGCCAGCACCTCTCCGGTATCCAGATCCGCCACCAGCCAGGCCGTCGCCGAAATGTCCTGCGGAGCGGGCGGCGCGGCTTTGGGAAGTACGACTCCGCACTCGCCGAGGCGGGTTCCCCCGATCGGCGGAGAAGGGATCGGCAGCGGCGTGGGGGTCGGCTGTCCGGGTGCGGGCACCTCGGAGGTGTCGATCGGTGCGGGCGGCGATGTCTTCTGCGGGCACCCGTCGGTGTTCGGGGTGGTGAACGGCGTGGTGGTGCTCGGCGCTGCGAGGGACGGCGCGGCCGTCGCTCCGATCACGGCGACGGCGAGCACGGCGCCTGAGCAGAGCAAGGCACGGCGAGTGATCTTCATCGCCGATGAGCCTAGCGAGCGGTCCGGTGATCGGGCAGTCCATCCCCGCGACGGTATTGACAGTATCTACTAAGTGAGAGCTACTATCAAAAAGATGTAGCTAGCATTTATGGAGGCGTCATGAAGAACGACTCGTCCCGTCGCTGGCTCGCCCTCGGCGCGCTGGCCGTGGCGATGCTGACGATCGGGCTCGATGTCACCGTGCTGACCGTGGCGCTGCCCACGCTCGCCGTCGACCTGAACGCGAATACCGCCGCGCTGCAATGGTTCAGCAGCGCCTACACGCTGGCGCTGGCCGCCGTGATGCTGCCCGCGGGCGCGCTCGGCGATCGCTACGGCCGCAAGAAGTTCCTGCTCGCCGCGCTGGTGCTGTTCGGCGTGGCGTCCATCGCGTGCGCCGTGGCCACCTCGCCCGGCGAACTCGTCGCGGCGCGCGTCGTGCTCGGCATCGCGGCCGCGGCGATGATGCCGCTGTCGATGTCGGTGCTGCCCGCGATGTTCCCCGAACCGGCCGAACTCCAGCGGGCGCTCACCATCTGGATCACCTCCACCGCGATCGGCCTACCGCTGGGCCCGATCGTGGGAGGTTGGTTGCTGCGGAACTTTTGGTGGGGTTCGGTGTTCCTGATCAACGTGCCGATGGTCGTGATCGGTGCGTGCGCCGTCGCCGCGTTGGTGCCCGAATCGCGCAGCGCGCAGCACTTCCGGATCGATCTGCCCGGTGTCGCGCTGTCCGCCGCGGGCATGCTCGGGCTCACCTACGGCTTCATCCGGATCGGCGAGAAAGGCTGGGGCGACGGCCCGGCCTGGGCGATCATCGCGGCCGGTGTGCTGCTGCTCGGCGCGTTCCTTCTCTGGCAGCGCAGGACCACGCATCCGCTGGTCGATCTCGGGCTCTTCGCCGCCGACGGGTTCCGCTGGGGGACCGCCTTCTCGATCGTGGTGAACTTCGCCATGTTCGGCATGTTCTTCACCGTTCCGCAGTACTTCCAAGCGGTGCTCGGCGTGGACGCGCTCGGCAGCGGCCTGCGATTGCTTCCGTTGATCGCCGGTTTGCTGGTCGGCAGCAGGCTGGTCGACAAAGCGCTGCCGAAACTGGGCGTGCGCGTGGTGGTGGCCGCCGGATTCGCGCTGCTGGCCGGCTCGCTGGCACTGGGGGCGTTGACCACCGTGGACAGCGGTTACGGCTTCGCCGCCCTGTGGTTGACGCTGCTCGGCGCCGGTATGGGGCTGGTGATGCCCGCGGCCATGGGCATGGCGATGGGTGATCTGGATGCCGAGCGCTCCGGGTCCGGCTCCGCGCTGTTGCAGGCGCTGCGCCAGGCGGGCGGCACCATCGGCGTCGCGGTGCTCGGCACCGTGCTGTCCACTCGGTATCGGTCGGAACTGGGCGAGCTGAACCGCGAGCCGATCTCCGACGGCGTGAACGCGGGCGTCGCCACGGCGGGCAAGCTGGGCGATCCGTCGATGCTGCACCAGGTGCAGGTGGCCTTCCTCGGCGGCATGGGCGCGATGCTGTGGGCCTGCGCCGCGCTCTGCGTGCTGGCGGCGGTGCTCACGGCGACCTTGGTGCGCACGCGGCAACCCGCACGGGCGCCGGAGCCGGGTGCGGCAGAATCGATCCATGTCGGTTGAGCTACCCGCGAGCGGGACGGCGCAGGGTCTGCGCGAGCGGAAGAAGGAACGGACCCGCCGGACGATTCGCCTCGAGGCCTTCCGGCTGTTCCGCGAGCAGGGTTACAACGAGACGACGATCGAACAGATCGCCGCTGCCGCCGATGTCTCGCCCAGCACCTTCTTCCGCTACTTCCCGACCAAGGAACAGCTGGTGCTCGCCGACGACCTCGATCCGCCGATGATCGAGGCGTTGCGGCGTCAGCCGCGCGACATCGGGCCGATGGCGGCCTTCCGCGACGCGATGCTCGAGGTCTTCGGCAATCTGTCCGACGCCGAGCTGGCGTTCGAGCAGGAGCGGCAGGCGCTGCTCTATCACGTGCCGGAGCTGCGGTCGGCCATCGGCTTGGAGATCATCCGCAGCATCGATCTCATCGCGGGCCTGCTGGCCGATCATCTCGGCCGGTCCGCCGACGACTTCGAGGTGCGGGTGGCGGCGGGCGCGATGGCGGGCGCGGCTCTGGGCATGGCGACGATGACGCCCTTGAACGTGGAGAACCTCACCCGCACATTGGATTTCCTGGACGCGGGCATGCCCCTCGTTCCGAAGCGCGAGTCCTGAAGTACCGGCCGTACTGTTACGCGCCTGCCGGACTGGCCTGCCGCAAACGGTCGGGCGTGTCGTCGTCCATGGTCGCGAAGAAGCCGCCGATCACGTCCTCGATCTCGGCGATCGAGTCCGCGCAGTAGAGAGTCGGCTGATAGTGGGTGATGTCGTAGGTCGCGGTACCCATCCGGGCGACGTCGAGTGGGCGTAGTTCGGCGTGCCGGAACTCCTCGATCTCGCCGTAGGACGACAGCAGGCCCGCGCCGTAGCACCGAATCTCGCCGCGCTCCCGGACGACGCCGAATTCCATCGAGAACCAGAAGACGTCGGCAAGGAATTTCAACGCGCGATCGGTGCTCAGGCGCGCCACCGCCGCGCCGACGGTCGCGTAGATCGCCGCGAAGCGCGGGCTGGCGATCTGGGTGGCATGCCCGATGATCTCGTGGACGGCATCCGGCTCCGGGGTGTACAACGGTGCGGAATGATGCCGGATGTACTGCGTGGAGTGGAAGATCCGATCGGCGAAGGAGCCGAAGAACTGTCGCAGCGGCACCAGTCCGGCGGCCGGTGCGTACCGGAATCCGGTCAGCGGGGCGAGCGCCGCGGACACCTCGTCCAATTGTGGGATGTGATCGGTGGGCAACGACAGCGCTTCGGCGGCCGTCAGCACCTCCGCGCTGGCATAGGTGCGATGTTTGCGCGCGAGTTCGGCCGACACGATCCGCCACACCTGCTGCTCCTCGTCGGTGTAGGCGATGTGGGGTGTCGGCTTTCCCGGTGCGTGGTCCAGTGCCAGCGCGGCGATGGCATTGCGCCGGGCCCGATATTCCGGATCGTGCACACCGGGGTGCTCATCGCTCAGGTGCACGGTCACGTCGCCGTCGCCGGTGCGGGTCACCGGCGAGTACAACTGCGCCTCGCTGAACATGACTCGATGCAAGCACCGTAGGAACCCGCCGACAACAAAAGCCCGTTCAGCTGAGCAATCTGCCTAGCTGAACGGGCTTTCCCGGGGCCGTCCTGGCAACCGAAGGCGGGGATCGGACGGCGTGCTGATCAGTGCGCGCCGTGCAACGAATGCACCACCGCGTGGCCTTTACCGCGTCCGATCATCCACTTGTTGACCGGCGTGGTCAGCGCGAAGGCCACCGCCAAGGAGAAGGCGAGGGTGGTCCAGAACAGCACCGTGTCCAGGTGGGCGTCCATCGCGCCGGGAACGGCGAGGATCACGGCGTTGTCCACGATCTCCATCACCGTGATGGACACCGTGTCGGCGGCAAGCGCGGTGCCGACGGCCGCCGCCAACGGCAGGCCCGCGCGCAGCACGCCACGCATGGTCAACGCATAGCCGAACACGAACGCCAGCACGATGGCCAGCACCATCGTCGAGGTGTTGTTCCAGCCCAGCGCGGTGCCGATCACCATGCCGAGGATTTCGCCGATGGCGCAGCCGGTGAGGCAGTGCAGGGTCGCCATCGCCGCCATCCGCCAGGTAGCGGGACCGTGGTGCGCGCTGTGTTGTTCGGCGGGTGCGGCGTGCGAGAGGTGTTCGGCCGACGGGTGGTGCCTGTGTTCCATGACTGGAACTATACCCCCGTAGGGTATTTGCGCAAGGCCGAGTTCGCGATTTGCCGGACATGAACGGGCGTTATGCCGCAAGATGGCGAAAGTATGAAGGAGGGCGCATGAAATCCGTGCGGATCGATCTCGACCAGGACCTGCTCGCCGCGGCCGCCGCCATCATGGGCACGTCGACCAGTGACGCCACCGTCAACGAGGCCTTGCGCCGGATCGTCGTGCACGAGCGCCAGCTGCACAATCTGCAGCGGCTCGCCGCGAAGATGTTCGTCGGGCTACCGGACGTCGCGGTGGTGGACCGCTAGGCCTTCTGGAACCGGTTATCTGGGAGAAGTGGGCCGCCGCTCCTCGAGAGCGCGCTGCCAGACCTCGTCGAACTCCCTGGTGTCGATCTGGAGTGCGGTGAACTCGGTCTCGGCGTTCAGTTCGTCCGGCGTGGGAACCGGGATCTGCCCGAGTTCGGTGGTGCCTGTGCCGCGACCGGAATCGGCCCAGTCGCGGTGGCCGTCCCGGAACACCTCGACCTTGCGCACCTCGAAACCGTCGTCGCCGATCTCGCTGAACAGCTCCACCGGCTCGTCGTCGAAATCGTGGTGCCATTGCGCCTTCAGGTACCACATCGCGCATCAACTCCCCAGTTCGTGACCGACTCGGTTGCCGAACCGCATATCAGCCAGCATATGGGTGTCGCGGGTCGGCGTCCCGCTGCTGAGCTGACGGGGTGGTCGGCCGAGTTTCCCTCGAGGTGAGTGGTCGCGGTCGAGTGCTGGCCGGAGTGTCGGTGGCTCCTGGCAGAATCCCGGGCACTGTTGGCGTGACCGAGGGGTGGGAGTCATGGCGGTCTCTCTAGTCGACGTGCCGGTGACGCAGCGGCCGCGTGAACGGTTGCTGGCGCTCGGGCCGCACGCGCTGAGCGACGCGGAGCTGCTCGCATTGCTGCTACGCCAGGGCAGGCGCGGTGCGAGCGCGCTGGACCTGGCGGTGGAGTTGCTGGTCGAGCACGGCGGTCTCGCCGGGCTGGCGTCCGCGCGGCCGGAGGAGTTGTCGCGCCGGGCGGGCATCGGCGTCGCGAAGGCCGCCGCGATCATCGCCGCCTTCCACCTCGGCGCACGAGCACGTGGCAGGCCGGACACGTCGATCCGGCTCACCAGCCCCGCCGACGTGGCCGCCGCCGCCCTCCCGCTGTTCGCGGGCGCCAGGGTGGAGCGTCTTCTCGTCCTGATCTGCGACGCCCGGAATCGCCTCCGTCAGAAGGTCTTCGTCGCCGAAGGCGCTGTCGACCAGGTCGCCGTCCCCGTCCGGGAAATCCTGAACACCGTCCTGCGCCACGACGGCCGAGCCTTCGCCATTGTGCACAACCACCCTTCCGGCGACCCCGCCCCCAGCCCCGACGACCGCCGCACCACGACCCTGCTCACCGAAGCCGCCCACACCGTAGGCCTCCGCTTCCTCGACCACGTGGTCATCGCGGGGGAGAGGTGGACGAGCGCACCGAAGTTCGCTTGACCTTCTCACTGTGTGAAGGCTTTCACTGGCTGTCGGAGGTGGTCCCCATCAATTCGACACACAGGAATACACAGCACACCCGGCTGCTCGACGCTTTGGCGGCGGCGAACTCCTCGACGCGGCTCGAGGCGGCACTGGCAGCGGGCACTCATCCCGATCCCGGGTTCATCGATGCGCTGGTAGAGCGGTGCGCGATCGAGCCGGACTTCTTCGTGCGCGACATGCTCACGTGGGCGCTCACCCGTCTTCCGTCGGAGCTCACGGTTCCGAAGCTCCGCGCGGAACTCCGTTCCGAGCGCGCCCAGGCTCGCAGCCAAGCGCTGCACACGCTGTCCAAGATCGGTGACCCGACCGCGTGGTCGGCGATCACGCGGTCGTTGTTGCACGATGCCGACGACGAGGTCGCGCGGAGTGCCTGGCGCGCGGCCGCCGTCCTCGTGCCCGACGGTCGGCAAGAATGGCTGGGCGCCGAATTGGCCATGCAATTCGGCCGGGGAGACCGGGAGGTACGGTTGAGCCTGAGCCGCGCCCTCGTCGCGCTCGGTGAGGTGGTCGAGCCGGTCCTGCGGACGGCGATGGCAAGTCCGGACCCGACGGTGAGGGCGCATGCGCGCGCCACTGAGCGGCTCCTGCTCGACCCGGATGCCGGATTCGACCTCGCGGTCGATGCGGCGAGACGGGTCGTCGCGCTCGGCCCGGACCAGGAGGAGACAACTGCGTGCTGATCGGTGAGGTGGCGCGCCGCTCGGGGGTGAGTGCCCGCATGCTCCGGCATTACGACTCCCTCGGGCTGGTGCGACCGACCGGCCGCACCGTAGGCGGCTACCGGGAGTACTCCCCGGAGGACATCCGGCGGATCTTCCACGTGGAGGGGCTGCGGTCGCTGGGACTGTCGCTGAGCCAAATCGCACGCGCTCTCGACGAAGCCGCATTCACTCCGTCCACCCTGGTCGGCGAGCTCATCCGGAAGACGGAAGAACGACTGAAACGGGAGCGGGAACTCCTCGAGCGACTGCGCAGGGTCGACGCGGCCGAGCCCTCCGGCTGGCAGGACGTCCTGCGCATCGTCGAACTCCTGCACGGACTCGGTTCGCACAATGCTGCCCGACGGCAGCAGGCTGTACTGGCCCCGCCGGAGGACGTGTCGATGCCCGCCGAGCTGCTCGCCGAGGCGGTCCTCACCGAATCGGATCCATATGTGGCCGGGGCACTGCGGTGGGCTCTCGCGCGAGCGGGCGGTGACGGCGTGGCGAGCGTGGCATCCGGCATGGGCTCCGACAACGTCGACGTCCGGCGGCGCGCGGTCCTGGCGCTCGCCGAACTACCGGGTGACGAGGCGACCTCAGTTCTCACGGTCGCGCTGGACGACGCGGACGCGACGGTCCGCAGACACGCTGCTCTCGCCTTGGGTGCGCGCGGCGTCACCCGGGCCGTGCCCGCGCTCATCGGCACGGTGGTCGAGGGCCCGAACGATGTCGAGGCGGCCGAACTCTTGGGAACGCTGGCGCAGGACGCGGAGTGGGCGGATCGGATCATGAGTGCGCTGGCCGAACAGCTCACCGCATATGCGGCGGACTCGGCGGTGCGAATCCGACTGACCCAGGCGCTCGCTGAAATGCCGGGGACCATCGCGCTGGATACCCTGCGGCAACTGTCCTGCGACGACGATCGCGCCGTGGCCCTCATCGCCTCGGCCCTCCTGCCAACGCTCGAACATCGGCCCCACAAAAAAGCCCCCCTCGCTTGACTTCCTGTTCGAGACTTCGCGGGCTCCCTGGTCATCGCCCTCCCGGAATTACGTCGAGTACGCCACGTACTGGCCCGCGAGTGGCACATGGCTGTGGCAAACGTCGAGTAGAGCGCTCGCTGGTGTGCCACTCGTCGTCATCGCGGAGCCCGATCGTGTTCGAGTCGGCTGGCTGTGATTCGTTCGGTGGCCAGTGCCGAGGCTTGGTCGAGGTTGCCGACGGTCAATCGGGCCAGGATGTCCTTCAAGGTTTTGATTTCGCCGGAACCGCCCCAGTGTCCTTCGGGAATCTCGGTGGGGAAGACCCAGATGCGGCTGGGGTCGCGCGGCCATGCGCCGTCCTCGGCGTCGAGGATGGCCTCGGTGATCTCCCGGACGACACCGGCCCGCTGGATCGCGTCGAGTTGTCCCTCCGGTACGGACGGCACCACTTTGTATCGTGGTGCTTCCGCGGGCGCGCCGCCGACGAACACGGCGGCCGGCCGGTGCAGAAAGGCCCACGACACGGAGCGTGTGATCGGGTCCGACGGGTCGAAACCCTCATGCCGGATGAGGATTTCGGTGATTCGGTTCAGCAGGGCTGCTTCGCGCTCGGGAGTGAAGGTGCCCGCAGGGATGTAGACATCGAGCATGGGCATGCCGACCGCCTCCTAGGTTTAGTTATGAAACTCAGATGGCGGCACCGTATGACCCTGGATGTAAAAAGTCAACTCAGATGGGTATCGTGGCCGCGTGACGTCCGCACCGCGCATCGACCCCGTCAACTGCTCAGTGGCACGTGCGCTGTCGGTGATCGGAGAACGCTGGTCGCTACTGATCGTGCGGGAGGCGCTCGACGGCGCGCGACGGTTCAGCGAGTTCCGCGACCGCTTGGGCATAGCCAGCAATCTGCTCTCGGCCCGGCTCGACAGCCTCGTCGAAGCCGACGTGCTGGAAAAAATTCCTTATCGGGAACCAGGGACTCGCCAGCGCTACGAGTACCGCCTCACCCAGCGCGGCTTGGATCTGCGACCGACCATGATCGCCTTACTCGAATGGGGCGACAAATATCTGGCAGATCCGCAGGGCCCCTCGGTAGTGGTCCGCCACCAGACCGACAGCGGCGAGGAATGCCAGGAGCCGGTCCGCATCGTCCTCGAATGCGCCGGCGGCCACACCCATTTGCCACCCTCGGCGATCCGTCGCACACCCGGACCTGGGGCGCATCTCGTGAACCCGGCCTGACCTCGGCTGAAGATGCCAGCGACCGCCGATGGAAGCAGTCCGCCTCACAACGGCGAAGGCCGCCTTCACCGGGTGGTGAAAGCGGCCTCCGTTTCGGCTGGGTCCGTGAAATCAGCGGGTGAACAGAAGCGCTCGCTTGACTTCCTGGATCGCCTTGGTGACCTCGATGCCGCGGGGGCAGGCGTCGGTGCAGTTGAAGGTGGTGCGGCAGCGCCAGACACCTTCGACGTCGTTGAGGATGTCGAGGCGTTCGCGGGCGGCTTCGTCGCGGCTGTCGAAGATGAAGCGGTGGGCGTTCACGATCGCGGCCGGGCCGAAGTAGCTGCCGTCGCTCCAGTACACGGGGCAGGAGGTGGTGCAGCAGGCGCACAGGATGCACTTGGTGGTGTCGTCGAACCGGGCGCGGTCGGCCTGGCTCTGGATGCGCTCGCGGGTGGGCTCGTTACCCGAGGTGATCAGGTAGGGCTTCACCGCGCGGAACGCGTCGAAGAACGGCTCCATGTTCACCACGAGGTCCTTCTCCACGGGCAGGCCGCGGATCGGCTCGACGGTGACGGTGATCGACTTGCCGTTCTTGGGCAGCATGTCCTTCATCAGCACCTTGCAGGCCAGCCGGTTGACGCCGTTGATCCGCATCGCGTCGGAACCGCAGACGCCGTGCGCGCAGGACCGGCGGAAGGTGAGCGTGCCGTCCAAGTAGGACTTGATGTAGATCAGCAGGTTCAGGAAGCGGTCGGTCGGCAGCGCGGGCACCTGGAAGGACTCCCAGTGCGCGCCCTTGTCGTCCTCCGGGTTGAACCGGGCCACCTTGACGGTGATCATCACGGAGCCCTCGGGGACCGGAGCGGGCGTCTGCGAAGAGGGTGCTTCGGCAACAGCAGTCATCAGTACTTACGCTCCATCGGCTCGTAACGGGTCTGCACCACCGGCTTGAAGTCCAGGCGGATGTCCGAAAGGAGCTCCGAGCCCTCCTTGTAGGCCATCGTGTGGCGCATGAAGTTCACGTCGTCGCGGTCCGGGTAGTCCTCGCGGGCGTGGCCGCCGCGCGATTCCTTCCGGTTGAGCGCGCCGACCACGGTGACCTCGGCCAGCTCGAGCAGGAAGCCGAGTTCGACGGCCTCGAGCAGGTCGCTGTTGTAGCGCTTGCCCTTGTCCTGCACGGTGATCCGCGCGTAACGCTCCTTGAGCGCGTGGATGTCGGTGAGCGCCTGCTTGAGCGTGTCCTCGGTGCGGAACACCGAGGCGTTGTTGTCCATCGACCGCTGCAGCTCGGTGCGGATGTCGGCGACCCGCTCGTCGCCGTGCTCGCTCAGCAGCTGGGTCAGCCAGTCCTGCACCATCTGCGCCGGGTTCTCCGGCAGCTCGACGAACTCGCTGCGCTGCGCGTACTCCGCGGCGGCGATGCCGGCGCGGCGGCCGAACACGTTGATGTCCAGCAGCGAGTTGGTGCCCAGACGGTTGGCGCCGTGCACCGAGACGCACGCGCACTCGCCGGCGGCGTAGAGGCCGGGGACGACGTCGCTGTTGTTGCGCAGCACCTCGCCGCGGATGCGGGTCGGGATGCCGCCCATCACGTAGTGACAGGTCGGGAACACCGGCACCAGTTCCTTCACCGGGTCCACACCCAGGTAGGTACGGGAGAACTCGGTGATGTCGGGCAGCTTCTCCTCGAGCACGTCCTCGCCGAGGTGGGTCACGTCGATGTAGACGTAGTCCTTGTTCGGTCCCGCGCCGCGACCCTCCAGCACCTCGAGCACCATCGAGCGGGCGACGATGTCACGCGGCGCGAGGTCCTTGATGGTGGGGGCGTAGCGCTCCATGAACCGCTCGCCGTCGGCGTTGCGCAGGATGCCGCCCTCGCCGCGGACGGCCTCGGAGATCAGGATGCCGAGTCCGGCCAGGCCCGTCGGGTGGAACTGGTGGAACTCCATGTCCTCCAGCGGCAGGCCCTTGCGGAACACGATCGCCATGCCGTCGCCGGTCAGGGTGTGCGCGTTCGAGGTGGTCTTGTACATCCGGCCCGAACCGCCGGTGGCGAACACGATCGACTTGGCGTGGAAGACGTGGATGTCGCCGGTGGCCAGCTCGTAGGCGACCACGCCGGTCGCGACCGGGCCGCGATCGGTGTCGGTGAGCACCAGGTCCAGCACGTAGAACTCGTTGAAGAACTCCACGTCGTGCTTGACGCAGTTCTGGTACAGCGTCTGCAGGATCATGTGGCCGGTGCGGTCGGCGGCGTAGCACGCGCGCCGAACCGGGGCCTTGCCGTGATCGCGAGTGTGCCCGCCGAAGCGCCGCTGGTCGATCTTGCCCTCGGGCGTCCGGTTGAACGGCAGGCCCATCTTCTCGAGGTCGAGCACCGCGTCGATGGCCTCTTTGGCCATGATCTCCGCGGCGTCCTGGTCGACCAGGTAGTCACCACCCTTGACGGTGTCGAAGGTGTGCCATTCCCAGTTGTCCTCTTCGACGTTGGCCAGCGCGGCGCACATGCCGCCCTGGGCCGCGCCGGTGTGGCTGCGGGTCGGGTACAGCTTGGTCAGCACCGCCGTCCGAGCACGCGGGCCGGCCTCGATCGCGGCGCGCATGCCCGCGCCGCCCGCGCCGACGATGACGACGTCGTAGCGGTGCTCCTGGACAGGACGAGATTCACTCATGCGAGGGGGCCTGTTCCTAACTGATGTTGGGGTCGAAGGTGAAGATGACGTAGGTGCCCACGCCCATGATCAGGATCATCGAGACGGCCAGCAGGGTCTTGAGCCAGAAGCGGGTCGAGTCCTTGCGGGAGTAGTCGTCGATGACCGTGCGCAGGCCGTTGCCGCCGTGCAGCTGCGCCAGCCACAGCATGGTCAGGTCCCAGAACTGCCAGAACGGGCTGGACCAGCGGCCTGCGACGAAGGCGAAGTTGAGTCGCTTCACGCCGCCGTCGAGCAGCAGCATGATCGCCATGTGGCCGAGCACCAGCACGATCAGCAGCAGGCCGGAGAAACGCATGAACAGCCAGGCGTACTTCTCGAAGTTGTTGTTCGAGCGCGCGCGCGGCGAACGCGGCAGGTCCAGGCTGGCCGGACGGTCGTAAGACTTTCCGATGACAGGTGCGCTCATTGTCCTCAGTGCTCCGTGAACAGGTAGAAGAACTGGCGCCCGATCGCGGGAACGGCCAGCAGGAACCAGATCGCGAGAATGATCCAGAGCATCAGGCGCTGGTACTTCGGGCCCTTGGACCAGAAGTCCACCAGGATCACGCGGACGCCGTTGAGCGCGTGGAACAGGACGACGACGACCAGGCCCATCTCCATCAACGCCACGATGGGCGTCTTGTAGGTCTCGATCGCTTCGTTGTAGGTGTCCGGGCTCACGCGCACCAGGGCGGTGTCCAGCACGTGGACGAAGAGGAAGAAGAAGATGGTGACGCCGGTGATCCGGTGCAGCGCCCACGACCACATTCCGGGGTCGCCTCGGTACAGCGTCTTCCGCTTCGGCTGGGCCGGAGCTTCAATCGTGGTCATAGAGTGCGGTGCCTCCAACGTCGTTGATGGACCCGGTTTCAGATCCGACGCCGACGGCGTGGCGGGCGAATGCCCAGGTGGCTGTACTCCGGCCCGTCGCAGGGAACCTGAACCGATCTGTTCTGGACTCTAATCCTCCAGCAATCCCGGAACTAATTCGGCGTACCGTGCGTTGCGCGACACCGGATCGGGTTAGGCTTACCTTTCTTGATGGGTGCGGGGTTCCGTCGTGGTCCTTGCGCGGCCGTGATCGGCTCGGTCCCGAAGGGGTTCTCTGTGTCGGAAATCGACTGGAAATTATTGCGCGACAACGCTTTTCAAGTCATGCACAACGCCTATGCACCGTACTCGCGGTTTCCGGTCGGCGCCGCGGCTCTCAGTGCCGATGGCCGAACAGTGAGCGGTTGCAATGTGGAAAATGTCTCATACGGTTTGGGCCTGTGTGCCGAATGCGTACTCATCGGTAACTTGATTTCGGGGGGTGGGGGGCGTCTTCGGGCCATCTCCGTCACCGATTCTCGCGGCGAAATCCTGATGCCCTGCGGGCGCTGCCGCCAACTGCTCCACGAGCACGGTGGAGGCGATCTCCTTGTTGATCACAAGGCCGGGCCCGTGCCGTTGCGCACGCTGCTGCCGGACGCGTTCGGCCCCGACGACTTGGACGCGGGGCAGGTCTAGGCGAGCACCTCGGCGACGCTGCCGGTGTCGCCCGGCTCGCGACCGCCGGTCATACCGATTCGTGTGCGTCTGCCCTCGTAGATCGTTGCGGATCCGCCGGATGATCTCGGCTTCGGCGCGCCCGGAGACCTGCAGCGCTGCGGGTGGCGTCCCATCGGCGAGAACTCGGCTGCGCGCAGGCCCATGCCACACTGTCGACCGTGACGGCACTGGACGCGGTTTCGATCATCACGACCAAGCGCGACGGCGGTGAGCTGTCGGACGCGCAGATCGACTGGGTGGTCGACGGCTTCACCCGCGGTGCGGTGGCCGACGAGCAGATGTCGGCGCTGGCCATGGCGATCGTCTGGCGCGGGATGACGCGGCGCGAGACGGCGCGGTGGACCGCCGCGATGATCGCGTCCGGGCGGCGCATGGACCTCACCGGTCTGCCGCGCCCGACCGTGGACAAGCACTCGACCGGCGGCGTGGGTGACAAGATCACGCTGCCGCTGGCGCCGCTGGTCGCGGCGTGCGGCGCGGCGGTGCCGCAGCTGTCCGGGCGCGGTCTCGGTCATACCGGCGGCACCCTGGACAAGCTGGAATCCATCCCCGGCTGGCAGGCGGACGTGCCCGCGTCGCGGATGCGAGATCTCCTGACCGATCCGGCCATCGGCGCGGTGATCTGCGCGGCAGGCGCCGACCTCGCGCCCGCGGACCGACGGCTCTACGCCTTGCGCGACGTCACCGGCACGGTCGAATCGATCCCGCTGATCGCCAGCTCCATCATGAGCAAGAAGATCGCCGAGGGCACCGCGGCGCTGTTGCTGGACGTCAAGGTCGGCTCCGGCGCGTTCCTGAAGACCCTCGACGGGGCGCGCGAGCTGGCGACCGCGATGGTCGAACTCGGCGACGACGCGGGTGTGCGGACGGTCGCGTTGCTCACCGCCATGGACACCCCGCTCGGCCGCACCGCGGGCAATGCCATGGAAGTCGCCGAATCGGTGGAGGTGCTCGCGGGCGGCGGTCCCGCCGACGTCGTCGAGCTGACCATCGCCTTGGCTCGCGAGATGGTCGCGCTGGCCGGGCTGGACACCGACCCCGCGGACGCGCTGGCCGACGGCAGGGCGATGGATCATTGGCGGGCGATGATTCGCGCCCAGGGCGGCGACCCGGACGCGAAGCTGCCCACCGCGAAACACACCGAGACCGTGCGCTCCGACGCCGACGGTGTCCTGACCAGGCTCGATGCGCTGGGCGTCGGCATCGCCGCCTGGCGTCTGGGGGCGGGCCGGGCGCGTCAGGGCGATCCTGTTCAGTTCGGCGCGGGCATCGAAATGCACGCCAAACCGGGCGATGCCGTGACAGCGGGACAGCCGCTGCTCACTCTGCACACCGATACCCCCGAGGCGTTTCCCGGCGCTATGGAAGCTCTGCGCGACGCCGTCACCATCGGAACCGATGCCGCGTTCACTCCCGGCCCGCTGGTTCTCGATCGCATCATGTCCTGAGCTGTCCGTCCGTGGTGAACCCTCGACCTGACCAACGGGCGGTCGAGGGGTCGTTCCCTGATTCGCCCCCGTCTCGTAGGCACAGGGTCGCACCTCGGCGGGAACGTCTGTGCTCGTCTCGGCGTCCACACCGGTCCAGCGGCTCACCTGGTTGCTTGCTCCACACGTCCTGCCCCGGCCGGGCCTGCGCCGCACTCGACCGTTCGGCCTCTGTCAGGGTGCGATCCGGAATCAGCGCACATACGCGCTTGCGGTCCACGGGCCCTGCGCCGGTGGCCGGTCCGAGGGGCTGCGGTACTCCGGCCTGTCGTGGGCCGCACACGTGACGCGCGGGTGACGCAGAACCGGTCGGTGTCCGGTTGTGGACCGGGCAGCATCCGGCGGGCAACGAGATGGTTGTTACGGCCGAAGTCGGCTGCCGTTTCGGCCCGCTGCGGCTACCGTCGATACATGACTGGACCGATGCCTCTGACCCTCGCCTCGATCCGCCAAGCGCCCAAAGCGCTGCTGCACGACCACCTCGACGGTGGCCTGCGGCCCGCGACGGTGCTCGACCTCGCCGCCCGGTGCGGCTACGAGGATCTACCCGCCGACGACGAGGCGTCGCTGGCGGCCTGGTTCCGCGACGCGGCCGACAGCGGATCGCTGGAACGGTACCTGGAGACCTTCGCGCACACCGTCGCCGTGATGCAGACCCCCGAAGGCCTGCGCCGGGTCGCCCGCGAATGCGCCGAGGACCTCGCCGCCGACGGCGTGGTGTACGCGGAGGTGCGTTTCGCCCCCGAACAACACTTGGAGCGCGGTCTCACGCTGGACGAGGTGGTCGAGCACACGCTGACCGGGTTCCGCGAAGGCGAGGCGGCCGCCGCCGAGGACGGACACCCGATCGTGGTGACCTGTCTGCTCACGGCGATGCGGCACGCCGCGCGCTCCCGGGAGATCGCGGAGCTGGCGGTGCGCTTCCGCGATCGCGGAGTGGGCGGTTTCGACATCGCCGGCGCGGAGGCCGGTTACCCGCCGAGCAGGCACCTGGACGCGTTCGAATACATGCGCGCCAACAGCGCGCACTTCACCATCCACGCGGGCGAGGCCTTCGGTCTGCCGTCCATCCACGAGGCGCTCGCGTTCTGCGGCTGCGACCGGCTCGGCCACGGCGTGCGGATCACCGACGACATCACCGTGCCCGGCGCGGTCGAGGACGCACAGCTCGGGCTGGTCGCCAACTATGTCCGCGACCTGCGCATCCCGCTGGAGCTGTGTCCGTCGTCGAACGTGCAGACCGGCGCGGTGCCCTCGCTGGACAAGCACCCCTTCGACCTGCTGGCCCGCCTGCGTTTCCGCGTCACGGTCAACACCGACAACCGGCTGATGAGCGACACCAGCATGAGCCAGGAGATGCTCAAACTGGTCGAGACGTTCGGCTACGGCTGGAGCGACCTGGAACGGTTCACCATCAACGCCATGAAGTCGGCGTTCATCCCGTTCCCCGAGCGGTTGCGGATCATCGACGACATCATCAAGCCCGGATACGCGGTCCTCATCGGGTAGCGCTGTTCATAGGACGGAATGCGGGCGCGCACGAGGGTAGGCGGCGCCGGATCACCGCGCGGCAGCGAGGTTCCACAGTCGGCAACCGGTTCGCTAGCGTGGCGATTATGGCGACTTTGCGCATCCCCCGCCGATTCAACGGACCGCCCGACTCCGGCAACGGTGGTTACGTGGCCGGTCTGCTCGCCGACCGGCGCCCCGAGCAGGCCGTCACCGTGGTACTGCGCAGTCCGCCGCCCCTGGAGACGCCGCTCGACGTGCGGGACGAACGGCTCTACGACGGGGACAGACTGATCGCCGAGTCGAAGGGCGGCGAACTCGAACGCGACGCACCGCGCCATGTCGCGTTCGACGACGCGGTGGAGGCGACACGCAGCTACACGAGCATCGAGATGTTCGCTTCCTGCTTCGTCTGTGGCAGTTGCCGGGCGGACGGTCTGCGCATCGAACCCGGCAGGCTCGATGAGAACCGAGTGGCCGCGCCGTGGGTGCCCGACGCCACCGTGCCGCTGGGGCCGCCGCTGCTGTGGGCCGCGATGGACTGCCCAGGCGGCTGGTCGCTGCCCGGCATGCTCGAACGTCCCGCGCTGCTCGGCTCGATGACCGCCACGGTGCTCGGCATCCCGCACGTCGACGAGCGCTGCGTCGTGGTGGGCGAGTTCCACGGCGAGCAGGGCCGCAAATGCTTCGCCTCGACCGCGGTCTACAGCGCCGACGGACGCCTGCTCGGGCAGGCCGAGCAGGTCTGGATCCGCTTGACCTGATTACTGCTTGTCGAGCCGGGACTCCAGGTTGCGTTCCAGTTCCCGCCAGGCCTGGGACTCGGCGGCGAACGGCGGGTTGGGCGCCAGCCGGGTGGGGTCCGGGTTCAGCAGGTAGGAGACATACCAGCCCAGCGGGGTGGACTGGGCCAGGGCTTGTTCCACCGTGTCGTCGTCGGCGTAGTCGGCGGCGTCGGTGAACAGTTCGACCGCCAGGTCCAGCTGCTCGATGTCGACCGCCTCCGGGCCTTCGGCCAGGTCCTCGGCCAAGCCGGGCAGCACGTAGACGTTCTCGTCGGTGACTTCGACCTCCAGCGAGCCGTCCACCGCCGCGGTCTGCACATCGGCGAAGGTGCTCACGCGGGACAGATCGTGCTCGTGGTCGTCGGCGAGGTAGCGGGCCAGCGCCCGTTCGGAGGAGAACACGGTGATCGAGCCCTTGGAGCCGAGGAAGATCGGCTCGTCGTCGAGGTAACAGCGCAGCGTGAAGACACTGCCCTCGGACGTGATGATCTTGACCGGGTCGATGCCGACCTCGTGCCAGAACGACTCGTCCTCGTCTTCCTCGTCCTCGTCGTCTTCCTCTTCGTCGAGGTCGACGGGCTCGAACTCCTCGTCCTCGTCGCTGTCGGCCGCGTCGTCGGCGTCGACCACGTTCTCCTCGGCGGCCAGCAGTTCGGCCTCGGCGACCGCGACCGCCTCGGCGTCGACCTCGGGCGTCCGCACCACGGAGTCGATGGCGTCCAGAACGTCGTCCCAGCCCTTGGCGATGGCCGCGCCGATCTGGTCCCACAGCTCCTCGCCGTCGCGACCGACGAACGCGCTCACGCCGCCGGGCAGCGCGCCGAGCACCGGATGCGAGCCGAAGAACTTGGTCACCGTCTCCAGTTCGCACACCTCGCCGATGTTGCGGACCATGCCGAGCGTGTCCTCCAGCTCGGCGACGGTGTCGACGTCGGGCTCGCCCGCCGCCAGCTCCGGCACCGCGACCAGGTCGAAGGAGAAGTTCTCCTCCGGCTCCAGTTCGACCGCCGACAGACCCGCGATGACCTTCCAGGCCGGATGGTCCACCAGGTCGTTGTCGGCGTTGGTGCGGATGAATGCGGCCAGCTCCGCCACGGACTCGAAACCGTAGAGGGCGTCCTCGTGACCGAGGAACGCCTCCCACTCGTCGTCACCGTCTCGCCAGCGCGGTGCCCACAAGGTGACGAGATCGCCGTCGGTCAGGCCGAGCTCGATCGGGACGATGTCTCCAGAAGCCATGTGCGGAAGCCTATCGACCTTCCGCGTCAGGCACTATCCGGCCCGCCCCCATTCGTCCCCGCGGGCGGCTCCGCCGCGGGGACGAACGACTCGTTCAGTGTCGCAACGACCTTGGACCGCTGTGCGCCGGCGTCCTCGGCGGCCTGTCTGCACGCCCAGACGATCAACTGTCCGACCTCCGCGGGCGGCAGCGAGGTGACCGATTCCGCCAAGGTCAGGCCGACCAGCGCGCCATCGCTGTTCACCTCGACGCTCACCGCGCCGTCCTCCGAGGTGAACCGCCCTCGTACCTGCTTCAGTCCGTACAGCGCGGCTTCCAGCGCCTCCAGTTTCTGGGTGGCCGACGTGACCAGGGCGTCCATTTCCGCACTCATACCGGCCTCATCCAGCTCGTCGGTCCCGTGTCCGCGTCGTCGATCCGGTCCAGCTCGTCCACCGCCTGCTGGCGGGTGGGCAGGCCGAGCCGGTCGAGGATGTCCGAGGGCATGCCCGCCTCGGCGAGCAGTTCGCGCCGCCGCGCACGCGCCGCGATGGCGGAACGCTGGGTGAGCCGCAGGATCTCGTTCGCGAGCGACTGTGCGCCGTAGCGGTATTCGCTGCGCTCGAACTTGATCTCCACCGGCATGCCCTGGTCGGTGGCGCGCACCGAGATGGTGCCCGACCGGTTGCTGCTGGCCGCGACCGTGACATTCGGGACTTGGGGTCGGGTCATGCCGTCGGCCTGTAGAAGCCGTGGAAGTCCATGCCTGAGTTCTCCGTTCGAATCGAGCTGATCTGGACCGGGTCACCCGCCTCGACGAACTGCCCGTTGCCGATCACCATGGCCACGTGGCCGTCCCAGATCGCGAGGTCGCCTGGCATCAGGTCACCGGCCGACACCGGTGTGGCCCCGTTGCCCTGGTCGGCCGCGAGCCGGGGCAGGTCGACGCCCGCCTCGCCGTAGGCGTATTTGGTGAGCCCGCTGCAGTCCAATCCGGCGCCCGGGCTGTTGCCGCCCCAGACGTAGGGCGTGCCGACGGCGCCGATCGCCGACCGGACCGCTGTGGCGGCCTGTTCGTTGGGGGCCTCCACGACGCTGCCGTCGGGCAGCGTGATCTTCACGCCCTTGCCGTCGTCGGGCGCCCCCGACGAACCGGTGTCCGGCCGGGGCGTACCCGACGACGTGCCGGGCGTGCCACTGGAACTGCGCGAGGACAGCGACTGCAGTGGTGTGGCCATCACGGTGCTCAGTAACGACCCCGCACCGTTGAGCACGCCGGACGCGGCGGACGCTGCTTGCTGCACGCCGGCGGCGGGCACACCGGCGAGCGACGTGGTGGGCGGCGGCGGGGTCAGATCGTTCATCGACGCGGTGTGCGTCTGCAATTCGTTCTGCACCCGGCCGACGACGTTGAGCGCCTGGTTGAGGTGGTCGATCGCCGAACCGACGAGCACCGTCAGACCCTCCGGCGTCGCCAGGACCGGACCCATGCTCGCCGCGGTGTTCACGAACGACCGCGCGATGTCGGTGAGTTCCTTCTGACCTGTCTCGACCTCGCCCGCGGCCTGGTTCACGACCGTGGCCATGTCGTTGCCGCGATCGGAGATGGTGGCGGCGGTGGTCTGCACGCGCAGCGCTTTCGCGGTGGCCGCGTCGGCGGCGCGGCCGTCCCACGCGGCGTTCATCTCGTTGATGCTGTCGCGGCCCATCTGATGGATCTGGTCGACCACGGTAGAGGTGCTGCGCAGCGCGTCGGTGGGACCGCCCGCTGGCAGCACACCGCTGCCGAAGCTGGCGAGCAGGTCCAGGATCGGCTGGGCCAGTGCGTTGACATCGATCACGCGCTCACTCCAGCTCGGTGGCCGCGCTCCGCAGCGCTCCGGCGTGGGCGGCGTCGGTTTCGGTGAGGACGGCCGCGGACCCGGTGGCCGCGCCGCCCATGCTGGTCAGCACCGCCGACAGCTGCCCGATCGAGGCCACGTGCCCGGCGTGCGCCGCGGCGTAGGCCGCCATGAAGTCACCGCCGATCAACCCCATGATCGGGCCGAGCAACGCGGGCTCGGCCGCCGCCGCGCTCACCCCCGCCGCCGCCATCTCACCGGCCATGACGTGCGCGGTCGCACCGTAGGCCGCGATGCCTTCGGTGTCCGCCGACATCTTTCGCATCAGAGCTTCCCCCATCTGTTGTTCCCAGGCAGAGTACGTCATCCACTTGGTTCGACGCGCGCTGTTCCGTTTCGGTTCCGCCGCTTCGGAAAAAAAGTCCGGTGGCGTCCGGCGGGGCGTCCGCGACCGACCTTATCGTTCCCTCATGCGCACCCACACCGTGGACCATCCACTCGTCGCCGCCCTGATCACCACCATGCGGGACGAGCGAACACCGAATCCGGCTTTCCGTGCCGCACTGCGTGATCTGACCGGAATCCTGATCTACGAGGCGCTGCGCGACGCGGAGGTGGAGCGCTTCGAGATCGTCACCCCGGTCGCTCCCACCGAAGGCGTCCGGCTGGCCCACCCGCCGCTGCTGGTTCCGGTGCTGCGCGCCGGACTCGGCATGGTCGACGCGGCCGCCGAGCTGATCCCGGACGCCAGAATCGGATTCGTCGGTCTCGCCCGCGACGAGGACACGCACCTGCCGGTGCCCTACATGGAATCACTGCCCGCGGATCTGGCCGGCCTGCCGGTCTTCGTGCTCGACCCGATGCTGGCCACGGGCGGCTCGATGCGGCACACCCTGGAGCTGCTCGCGGCACGCGGCGCCACCGACATCACCGCGGTGTGCGTCGTCGCTGCTCCGGAAGGCATTGCGACCCTGGCGGATTCGGGCCTGCCGGTGCGGCTGGTCACCGCCGTCGTCGACGCGGGCCTGAACGAGAACGCCTATATCGTGCCCGGTCTCGGCGACGCGGGCGACAGGCAATTCGGCCCGCGCTGAACCTCTGCGGGTCAGAATTTCCGGCAGAAGTCGCGCAGCGCCGAGAGGCGTTCGCGTGCGGCGGCTCGCGCGGCCGGAAGATCGGCGCGCGAGCCGACCGGTTCGACCACCTCCAGATAACACTTGAGCTTCGGCTCGGTGCCGGAAGGGCGCACGACCACGCGGGACGAAACACCTTGGAAGATCAGCGCGTCGGTGCGCATCCGGCCACGTACGCGGAGCTGATCGGTGTACTCCACCGGCTCGCCCGCGATCTCGTGCGGCGGATCCGTCCGCAACCGCTCGACCGCGGCGGCGGCCGCCGCGGCCGAGGCGAGTCGCAACGACACCTGATCGCCCGCGTGCAGGCCGAATTCCACCGCGTAGTCGTCGAGTTCGTCGTTCAGGTCGCGGCCCGCGGCCTTCAACCGGGCCACCAGGTCGGCGGCCAGCACGGCCGCGGAGATGCCGTCCTTGTCCCGGACCGCCGCCGGGTCGACGCAGTGGCCGATCGCCTCCTCGTAGGCGTACACCAAGCCGTCGCCCGCCCGAGCCAGCCATTTGAATCCCGTGAGCGTTTCCGCGTAGCGGCCGCCGCGCGCGGGCGCCAGCTTCGACAGCAGCCGCGAGGACACGATGGTCGTCGCCACCAGCGCATCGTCCGGGGCGGTGCGCAGCACGCAGTCGCCGAGGAGCACGCCGGTCTCGTCGCCGCGCAGCATCCGCCAGCCACCGTCCGGCCGCGGGACGCCGACCGCGCACCGGTCGGCATCCGGATCGAGCGCGATCGCCACGTCGGCGCCGACTCGTGCCGCCGTCGCGAGCAGCAGATCGGTCGCGCCGGGTTCCTCCGGGTTCGGGAACGCGACGGTGGGGAAGTCGGGGTCCGGCCGGAACTGGTCATCGACCACATGGACATCGGGAAAACCCGCCGCGCGGAGCGCTTCGACAGCGAGTTCGCCGCCGACGCCGTGCAGCGGAGTGAGCGCGATCCGGATTCCGGCGCGCGCGCCGGATCCGCCGATCCGGGCGGGCAGTCCGGCGACGCGGTTGAGATAACGCCGCACGAGGTCGTCGTCGGCGGGAGTGACCGGCACGCGGTCGATCGGCTCGCCGACCGCCTCGATGCAGCGCTCGATCTCGGCGTCGGCCGGGGCGATCAACTGCGACCCGCCGTCGAGGTAGACCTTGTAGCCGTTGTCGGCGGCCGGATTGTGCGAGGCGGTGATCTGCACGCCCGCGACCGCGCCCAACTCACGCACCGCGTACGCGACCACCGGCGTGGGCAGCGGACGCGGCAGCAGCGTCACCGGGAAGCCCGCGGCGGCGAAAATCTCCGCGGTCGCCGCGGCGAACTCGGCGGAACCATGCCTGGCGTCGCGGCCGACGACCACCGCGCCGCCCCCGAGGCAGCGATCACGCAACCACGCCACGAGGCCGGCGGTCGCCCGGCTCACCGTGGTGACATTCATGCCGTCGGGGCCGTCGCGCAGCGGCCCGCGCAGGCCTGCCGTGCCGAAGCGCAGCATCTACACCCGTTCCAGCACGCCGCGCAGCAGTTTGCCGAGGCGGGGCGCGGCGGCGTGGCCTTCGGCGAGCACCTCGGCATGGGACAGATGCGCGCCCGTGACCCCCGCGGCCAAGTTGGTGACCAGCGAGATGCCCAGCAGCCGCGCACCGAGCGCGCGGCAGGCGATGGCCTCGAGCACCGTGGACATGCCGACCAGATCAGCGCCGATGGTGCGCAACATCCTGATCTCGGCGGGCGTCTCGTACTGCGGCCCGGTGAGCCCCGCGTAGACGCCCTCGGCCAGGCTCGGGTCGATCTCCCTGGCCAGCGCCCGCAACTCCGGATCCCAGGCGTCGACCAGGTCGACGAAGGTCGCGCCTGCCAGCGGCGTGCGGCCGGTCAAGTTCAGATGGTCGCTGATCAGCACCGGCTCACCCACCCGGAGACCCGAGCGGATACCGCCCGCGGCGTTGGTCAGCACGATGATCTCCGCGCCCGCGGCCACGGCCGCCGACACCGGGTGCACCACATCGGCGGGCTGATACCCCTCGTAGAGATGCTGGCGGCCCATCAACAGCAGCACCGCGTTGTCGTCCACCTGGACGGAATGGATCATGCCGACATGGCCCTGCGCGGTCGGCTTCCCGAAACCGGGCAGCTCCGGCATCGACACCGACGCCCGCGGCGCCCCGATCTCCGCTGCCGCGTCCTGCCAGCCGGACCCCAGTACCACCGCGACCCGGTGGCGTGACACTCCCGTACGTTCGGCGATCGCCTCGGCGGCCTGTTCGGCAAGCATGATCGTCACGATAGTGGATTTCCAGCGCCTGCGGCGCTGGGTGTTCGCGGCCCCCTTATGGCTCGCGTTTGCGCGAGTGGAGGCCACGCGGTGGGGTGGGACGGTTGTCCGATGGACTGCTCGCTTGCCCGAAGGTCGGTCGGGTGGATACCTGCGAGGGGTCGATCGTCGCGGTCGGCGGTCGCCTGCTACCCGTGAGTAGGGGATCGGGCGGGGCCCGTTACGCTGCACCGCATGCCGTATCTGGAACGCCAAGGGGAAGTGTTCGTCGTCTACCTCGGGTCCGAGGGCGAGACGGACAACGAGAACCGTTTCCACCCGGATTGGATCGACGCGTTCCACGGGCTGCTGGACGAGGTCGAGAGTTCCGTGGGGCCCGCCGCGCTGGTGACGACGGCGACCGGGAAGTTCTTCAGCAACGGTCTGGACACCGATTGGCTGTTCGGCAACCTGGACAAGATGCACGGCTACCTCGACCGTGTGCACTCGCTCTACACCCGCCTGCTCGCATTCCCGCTGCCGACCGTCGCCGCGATCAACGGCCATGCCTTCGGCGCGGGCGCCATGCTGGCCACCTCACACGATTTCCGGGTGATGCGCGCCGATCGCGGCTTCTACTGCCTGCCCGAGGTGCACCTGGGCATGCCGTTCACCATCGGGATGAACGCCCTGCTCACCGAGCGACTGAGCAACCAGGTCTGCGTGCAGGCGATGACCACCGGCCACCGCTACCCGGCCGACGAGGCGATCGCCGCGGGCATTGTGGACGGCAAGGCCGAAGCCGACGAGCTGCTCGCGACCGCCGTCCAGCGGGCGGCGTCGCTGGCCGGCAACCGCAGGCCCAACCTGCCGGTGATCAAGCGCGCCCTACACGCAAAAGCACTGGCCGGCCTCGCGGTACCGACCACTCCGGAAAACCTGGCCTTCGCCACGAACTGACCCGCCTGCACGGACAGCCCAGGTCCGCGCACACGCGAGCCACAAGGGGGCCGCGAACACGGCGCGCGAAAGCGCGGCAAATCGAACACAGTGCGAGACTGTGTTGCATGCCACCATCGCGCAGCGGGCGCCAGGAAGCGCAGCACGACGGCAACGCAGTCTGCGAGGTCGACGCCACCGCTCGCGGTGACGCCGCCATCCGCGCCGCGTCCGCCGAGCTGATCGCGCTCTCGCACGCGATTCACGACGAACCGGAGCTGGCGTTCGAGGAGACCCGCAGCGCCGCCAAGACGATCGCGCCGCTGGCCGAGCGCGGTTTCGAGATCGAGCTGGGCGTGGCCGAGCTGCCCACGGCCTTCCGCGCGCGCTACGGCAGCGGCGCGCTGACCGTCGGCATCTGCGCCGAATACGACGCGCTGCCCGAGATCGGCCATGCCTGCGGGCACAACGTCATCGCCGCCTCCGCGGTGGGCGCGGCGCTCGGTCTCGCCGAGGTCGCGGACGAACTGGATCTCACCGTGCTGGTGTTCGGCACACCGGCCGAGGAGAGCGGCGGCGGCAAGGTGCTCATGCTGGAACGCGGCGTGTTCGACGACGTCGCGATGGCGATGATGGTGCATCCGGGTCCGCTCGACATCGTCGGCGCCCGCTCGCTGGCTCTGGCCGACGTGTCTGTGGTTTTCCACGGGCGCGAGGCGCACGCAAGCGCGGCGCCGGAGCAGGGACGCAACGCGGGCGACGCGGTCACCGTCGCGCAGGTGGCCCTTGGGTTGCTGCGGCAACATCTCCTGCCCGGCCAGCAACTGCACGGTATAGTCGGCGACGGTGGCGTAGCTCCCAACATCGTGCCCGGACGTG
Organism: Nocardia sp. NPDC059691; assembly: GCF_042733915.1. Taxonomy (NCBI): domain Bacteria; kingdom Bacillati; phylum Actinomycetota; class Actinomycetes; order Mycobacteriales; family Nocardiaceae; genus Nocardia; species Nocardia sp. NPDC059691. Next base: position 316,448 of record NZ_JBHWFB010000005.1, read on the forward strand.
CGGAACTGCTGTATTACCTACGCGCAGTCGACTCCGCATCCCTCGACGATCTGATGCGACGAGCGTCGGCTTGCTTCGAGGCGGGCGCCCTCGCGACCGGCTGCACCCACGAAATCCGGACGCTCGCGCCGACGTATACCGAGCTGACCCCGGATCCGGACTTGTTGCTCGTCTATCGCGAGCAGCTCACCGGATTGGGACGCGTGCCGCTCGCTCCGGAGTTCGAGGCGCAGCGGCCGCTGGGCAGCACCGATATGGGAAACGTCACCAATGTCATTCCGGGCATTCACCCGGTCATCGGCATTGATGCCGGTGGCGCGGTGACACATCAGCCAGGCTTCGCCGCGGCCAGCGTCAACGCCTCGGCGGATCGTGCGGTCCTCGACGGTGCGCTCGCGCTCACGCGTACCGCAATCACCGTCGCCCGCGATGACATCCATAGAGACAGGTTGTTGCAACGGCTAGTTCAACGACAGGAGGACATTCGGTGAGCACAACCGGCCGTTCTGCGGCGCCGGCGACGGGCCCGGCAGCGGGCATCCGTGTGGCCACGGAGGGCCCCGGCAGCTCCGCAGTGTCGGAAACCGGGGGATCAGGGCGGGAAGCGGTGGAGTCGTGGCTGGCTGATCACACGGTCGACCTCATCCAGTGGCGCAGGCACATCCACGCCAACCCGGAACTGTCCCGTACCGAGTTCGGCACCACCGAGTTCGTCTCGGCGTGGCTGACCAAGGCGGGATTGACGCCGCAGGTACTGCCCGGCGGCACCGGCCTGATCTGTGACCTCGGACCGGACGGACCGCGGGTCGGCCTGCGCGCCGACATGGACGCGCTGCCGCTGCAGGAGTTCACCGGACTGCCCTTCGCGTCGACGGTCCCCGGCGTGTCGCACGCGTGCGGCCACGACGCGCACACCACCATCCTGCTCGGCACGGCGCTGGCGCTGGCCGAGGTGCCGGAGCTGCCGGTCGGCGTGCGGCTGGTCTTCCAGCCCGCCGAGGAGGTCATGCCGGGAGGCGCGATCGACGTGGTCGCCGCCGGCGCGATGACCGGGGTGGAGCGAATCTTCGCGTTGCACTGCGACCCGCGCTTGGAGGTCGGCCGGATCGGCATCCGCGTCGGCGCGATCACCTCCGCCGCCGACACCATCGAGCTGGTGCTCGACTCGCCCGGCGGCCATACCTCGCGCCCGCACCTGACCAGCGACCTGGTCTACGCCATCGGCTCGGTCATCACGGGCCTGCCCGGCCTGCTCAGCCGCCGTATCGACCCGCGCACCAGCACCGTGATGGTGTGGGGCGCGGTGAGCGCGGGGAAGGCGCCGAACGCCATTCCGCAGACCGGCATGCTCACCGGCACCATCCGCACCGGAGACCACGCGACCTGGTCGTTGCTGGAGCCGATGGTGCGGGAGATCGTCGACGGCCTGCTCGCCCCGACCGGCGTGCGCTACCAGCTGAACTACCGGCGCGGCGTGCCGCCCGTGGTCAACGACGAGCACTCCACCCGCATCTTCGAGGACGCCATTCGCGCACTCGGCCCCGACGCGCTGGCCGACACTCCGCAGTCCGGCGGCGGCGAGGACTTCTCCTGGTATCTGGAGGAGGTGCCGGGCGCGATGGCGCGCCTGGGCGTCTGGTCCGGCGAAGGGGAGCAGCTGGATCTGCACCAGCCGACCTTCGACATCGACGAGCGGGCGCTCGCGGTCGGCGTCCGGGTGCTGAGCAACCTCGCGCTCGGCACGAGCTCTGTCTGACCTCCAGCGCCTTCGGCGCTGGGTGTTCGCGGCCCCTTGTGGCTCGCGTCCGAGCGGGCGAGACTCGCGCGTGCGGCGCATGCGCTTCGCCCCCTCGGACGCGAGCCGGGCCGCGAACGGTGCTCGATGGCCTCGCACCCGACGAGGCCGTGAGCGTGACAGTGGTCCGGCCCGACCGAGAGGGTACGGCCATACCGCGGGCATTGCGGCGTGACGCGCGGTCAGCCGAAGTTGCCGGGGCCGACGTTGCGGCTGTTGCGGGTGCGTAGAGCGTGCACGTAATCCTCTGGCGCACCGGCCTTTTCGGCGGCATCGGCGATCACGCCCAGGTAGCGGGCGGAGGGCAGGCCGCCCTCGTAGGCGTCCAGCACGTACAGCCAGGCCAGCGTGGGATCGCCACCGTCGCCGTTGCGGGTCACGCGAAGGCGGATCTTCTTGTGGATGCCGAAGTCCGAGCCCTCCCAGCGGTCCAGCCGCTGCTCGTCCTCCGGGGACACGTCGTAGAGCACGACGAACACCCGGGAACCGGGATCCTCGACGACCGTCGCGAGAGGCCCTTCCCAGCCGATATCGTCACCGGCAAAGGTGAGCCGCCAGCCCTCCAACCAGCCCGTCCCGGACATGGGGGAGTGCGGACAGCGCTCGAGCATCTGCGTCGAGTCCATGTTGGACCCATAGGCGGCATAGATCGGCACCAGCAAAGGGTAGCCAATAACCTTCGCAGACCGCGTTCGATTGCCGCACCTGCGGCGCGCCGCCCGGCGGGGAACTGTTGCGCACCGGTAACGCGGTCGATAGTGCGAGGTGGTTGCCGGATAACGTTTACCCCGTGCCGGAGATCCCGGCGCGAAGCACGAGCGGAGGTATCAATGACCCGCATCGCGATCATCGGTGGCGGACCGGCCGGCTATGAGGCGGCCCTGGTAGCCGCCCAGCACGGAGCGTCGGTGACGCTGGTCGATTCCGACGGCATCGGCGGAGCGTGCGTGCTGTGGGACTGCGTTCCCTCCAAGACTTTCATCGCCTCGACCGGCGTGCGCACCGACCTGCGCCGCGCTCGCGATCTGGGCATCACACTGGACCCGGCCCAGGCGCACGTGCAGCTGTCCGAGGTGAACGCGCGCGTCAAGGCGCTGGCGCTGGCGCAGTCCTCCGACATCCGCTCGAAACTGCAGACCGTCGGGGTGACCGTGCTGGCCGGATACGGCGAGCTGATCGATCCGGGCAGCGGCCTGGCCGCGCACCGCGTGCTGGCCAAGCTGGCCGACGGCGCGCAGCAGATCATCGAGGCCGAGGTCGTGCTGATCGCGACCGGCGCGAGCCCGCGGGTGCTGCCGGGCGCGGAACCGGACGGCGAGCGGATCCTCAACTGGCGGCAGCTCTACGACCTCGAAGAGCTGCCGGAGACCCTCGTGGTCGTCGGTTCCGGTGTGACTGGCGCGGAGTTCGTCTCCGCCTACACCGAGATGGGCGTGCGGGTGAAGCTGGTCTCCAGCCGCGACCGCGTGCTGCCCGGCGAGGACGCCGACGCGGCGCTCGTGCTGGAGGACGCGCTCGCCGAGCGCGGCGTCGAACTGGTCAAGCACGCGCGCGCCGACGCCGTCGAGCGCACCGCCGACGGCATCGTGGTCAAGCTTTCCGACGGGCGCACCGTGTCCGGCTCGCACGCGCTGATGACCGTCGGCTCGACACCGAACACCACGGGCCTCGGGTTGGAGAAAGTCGGCATCGAACTCGACCGCGGCGGCTATCTGCGGGTGGACCGCGTGTCGCGCACGTCGGTGCCTGGCGTCTACGCCGCAGGCGACTGCACCGGCCTGCTGCCGCTGGCCTCGGTGGCCGCGATGCAGGGACGCATCGCGATGTACCACGCGCTCGGGGAAGGCGTCAGCCCGGTCCGTCTGAAGACCGTTGCCTCCGCGGTGTTCACTCGGCCGGAGATCGCGACCGTCGGCGTCAGCCAGACCGCGATCGACAACGGTGAGGTGCCCGCGCGCACGGTGATGCTGCCGCTGAACACGAATCCGCGCGCCAAGATGTCCGGGCTGCGCCGCGGTTTCGTCAAGATCTTCTGCCGCCCCGCGACCGGCGTGGTGATCGGCGGTGTCGTCGTCGCGCCGATCGCCTCGGAACTGATCCTGCCGATCGCCCTTGCGGTGCAGAACAACCTGACGGTCAACGACCTGGCCCAGACCTTCTCGGTGTACCCGTCGCTCACCGGTTCGGTGACCGAGGCGGCGCGTTTGCTGATGCGACACGACGACCTGGACTGAGCTCGGTTCGGCGCATCCGGTGCCGTGTCCGATCCCGGACATCAGGCCCGGTGAACTCGGTGCGGGCGCGGGACGCGGGCGCTCTTGCCACCCTTGGCTATTCGCTGCGTTGCCCAATATGCGCACATGTGGTTCACTCTCGGCAGAGATGCGATCGAAGGACGGTCGCGGAGTTCGGTGTGGGGGGATGGGTCCTTTCCAAATCGGCACGACCGAACGGCCCGGGTCGTTCGACGGTCAGGCGTCTCACCCAGGGACAACTGAATGCGGCCTGCCCGGCCGCACCCGGGAAGGAAACGCGAAAAGTGAAACATCGTAAGCCGAGTCGGGCGCAGCGAGCGATGGCGAGCACCTCGTTGCCACTGGCCACAGCGGCTGCCGTGGCCACTCTCTTCGCTGCGCCGGCGGGGGCGGCTCCCAACGATCCGACCACTCCGCCGACGCCTGCTCCGACGCAGCCGGGCGTGAACGAGTCGCCGAGCACCCCGGAAACCACTGCGCCGGAGCCGGGCAAGCCGGAATCCAAGCAGGATCCGCAGAAGCCGGAGAGCAAGCCCACGCCGAGCCAGCCAGGCGTCACCACCCCGGAGTCGGATCATGCCGCGCCGGACCAGAAAGACCCGAAGCTGGCCAAGCCGACCCAGCCGGGCGTGACCCCGCCGCGCGTCGCGCCGCTGCCGGTTCCCGGTCAGCAGAAGCCGAGCGAGCCGCTGCCCGCGGTCGTGCCGGATCAGGCCGCGCCGCAGCCGGGCCAGCAGCAGGCCGCGCCGCAGCCCGGTCAGCAGGCCACTCCGCAGCTGGGTACGCAGAGCGACAACGACAACGCCCAGGCGCGGCAGCCGGAGAGCTCCACGCTGGTGCAGCCGCAGGCGCAGCCGCGCTGGCAGGCCCCGCGTATGGAGGCGGCCCCGGCGGCTCCGGTCGTGGAGATGACCGGCCCGCACGCGGAGATCGGCGCCAACATCGACGGCGGCACCGTCCTGCCGGGCCACGTGGCCAACACCCATCACTTCAGCAACGAGGCCGGTTACGTCGGCACCATCGGCTACCGCACGCCGACCGGCTCGGGTGAAGCGGGCGTCTCGGTGGAGTTCGTCGACAAGAACACGGTCAAGCTGACCACCTACACCGGTGGCGAGGGCCTGGCCGCGAACAACACCACCACGGTGTTCGACACCACCCAGCTGAACCAGGCCAAGGCCGCGGTGGAGGACTGGATCCGGGAGCAGCCGGGCGGATCGGCCGCCCTGGATGCCGCCGCACAGGTTAAGCTTCCGCTTCAGCCGGGCGATTTCGCTCCGCAGACCGCCGACGTGGGTGGTGTCACCACCCAGTGGGGTGGTTCACTCCAGTACTGACACGTGCTGTTTCGACGGGTGGGGCGGTCGTTCGCGGCCGCCCCGCTTGTGTGTCCGGGAAAGGATTGGGTGTGACCTCCGAGGGTGACGCGAGGGAGAACGAATCCGACCAGTCCGGTTCGGAGTTCGGTCCGCCGTTGGGGGAATTCGGGCCGCCGGTTTCCGAGTTCGGACCGCCCGTCTCGGAATTCGGTCCGCCTGTTTCGGAATTCGGTCCGCCGATGGGGGCCGACACCGGCCCGCGCTGGCAGGTGCCGCAGCAGCCGACCGATCACCCGGAACTGACTTGGCGGCCCGCGGGCGAGCCGGAAACGACACCCGCACTGCCGTCGCAGTTCCGCGCGCCGGATTCCACGGTTTACGCCGGACCTGCCTCCGCCACGCCCGAGCAGCCTTCTTCCGGCGTCGAGCGCTCGCAGCCCGAGGACGGCGAGCCGCAGGAATCCTGGTGGAACCAGCCGACCGCCGAGGGGGGCGTGCCGAAGCCTCCCGCGCCGTCCGAATCGGGTCTGTCCTGGGCCGAGGACCCGATCGCCATGCGGCTGGCGCTGCGCGTCCCCACGACACCGGCGCCCGCCCGGCGCAAGGGCTCCTCGACGCGGTGGATCGTGCTCGGTGCGGTCGCGGCGGTCGTGGCGCTGATCGCGCTGACCGTGACCATCGTGGTGACCAGCGGCAGCGATGAGGACCAGGACGGCACGGCGGCTTCGAGCGGCCCGAGCACCGCGGCGGTGGACTGCCCGACCCGCACCGAGGGCAAAGTCACCTTCGGCAATGGTTCGGGTGATACGAGCAGCGGGATCCGGGCGATTCTCGGCTTCGAGCATGCCTACTATTCCGAGCGCAGCGCCGCCCGCGCGCACACGTTCGTGGCGCCGGGCGCGAACGTCGAGCCACCCGCGGACCTGCAGAAAACCATCGATCAGCACATTCCGCATGGCACGGCCTATTGCCTGCGGATCGCGGAGATCACTCCCGATCGCTTCAACGTCGAGATCACCGAGCGCCATCCCGATGGCACCGAGGCCCAGTACTTCCCGGTGATCACGACGGTGACCCTGGACGGGCGGACCCTCATCTATCTGATCGATTGAGTCTGCTTCGCAGTAGGTCGGGCTACCGGGGTTCGCTCCAGCGATGAACGCGGTGCGTGGTGGAACGGGTGCGCCGCGGCCGCCGGGGGGGGGCAACCGCCCCCCGCGCGGGCGGGGCCGCCGGTTGAGCCGGCGGTTTAGCCCGGGTGGGGGTATTTGGTGAGCGGGCA